>NZ_CP087198.1:5802500-6472652 GCF_024749325.1 Pseudomonas sp. B21-010
TTCCTATATCTACGCATTTCACCGCTACACAGGAAATTCCACCACCCTCTACCATACTCTAGCTCGACAGTTTTGAATGCAGTTCCCAGGTTGAGCCCGGGGATTTCACATCCAACTTAACGAACCACCTACGCGCGCTTTACGCCCAGTAATTCCGATTAACGCTTGCACCCTCTGTATTACCGCGGCTGCTGGCACAGAGTTAGCCGGTGCTTATTCTGTCGGTAACGTCAAAACACTAACGTATTAGGTTAATGCCCTTCCTCCCAACTTAAAGTGCTTTACAATCCGAAGACCTTCTTCACACACGTGGCATGGCTGGATCAGGCTTTCGCCCATTGTCCAATATTCCCCACTGCTGCCTCCCGTAGGAGTCTGGACCGTGTCTCAGTTCCAGTGTGACTGATCATCCTCTCAGACCAGTTACGGATCGTCGCCTTGGTGAGCCATTACCCCACCAACTAGCTAATCCGACCTAGGCTCATCTGATAGCGCAAGGCCCGAAGGTCCCCTGCTTTCTCCCGTAGGACGTATGCGGTATTAGCGTCCGTTTCCGAGCGTTATCCCCCACTACCAGGCAGATTCCTAGGCATTACTCACCCGTCCGCCGCTCTCAAGAGGTGCAAGCACCTCTCTACCGCTCGACTTGCATGTGTTAGGCCTGCCGCCAGCGTTCAATCTGAGCCATGATCAAACTCTTCAGTTCAAACATCTTTGGGTTTTGAGAAAACCCTAAACTTGGCTCAGCAATCGTTGGTTACATCTTTGATTTCTCGCGGAGTAACTTGTGATGCTGATAATCTGTTGACTAGCAGTCTGACTCCACAAGCACCCACACGAATTGCTTGATTCAGTTGTTAAAGAGCGGTTGGCTGAGTCTTTCGTCTCAACCGAGGCGCGCATTCTACAGCGCCCCGTGTATCTGTCAAGCGGTTATTTTCAGAAGTTTTCAAAGTTTCCTTTGCAACTTCAACCACTTGCGCCTCCGATCTCTCGTTAGCGGGAGGCGAATTCTACAGCGTTACTCGCTGCTGTCAACACCTCTTTTTCACCGCTTTCGACCGAGAAGATCGAACCGCCGATAGAGCCAAACAACACCGCTCTACCTGCTCCTTCCGGGCCTCGATGAACTGAAGCCCAACACCTTCGAAACCTACTTAACTCATTGAATCTCAAGGAGTTTTCCGTTTCGACTGCGCCGGAAGTGGGGCGAATTATAGACTTCCAGAATCTGCCGTCAACACCTTTTTTCAGCTTTATTCGGATTTCAGCGTAATACGCGCGAAAGCCTTCTTGCCGGCCTGACATACATGAGTAGAACCCAGCACATATATATAGGTGCGATCCACAACCTCACCATCTATACGCACGCCGCCCGAACCCAGGAGATCTCGCGCCACCGCTGCGTTCTTGACCAGGCCTGCTTTATTAAGGACTGCCGCAATCGGCATATCCTCGGCAGCAGTCAACTCGATCTCCGGCAGATCATCCGGCAACTCACCGTCCTTCATGCGATTACCCGCCGCACGATGAGCATTGGCCGCAGCCTCCTCACCGTGGAAACGAGCAACAATCTCTTCGGCCAGCTTGATCTTGATGTCTCGCGGATTGGCCCCCGCCTCGACATCGGCACGGAACGCATTGATCTCATCCATGGATCGGAAGCTCAACAGCTCGAAGTAACGCCACATCAGCACATCAGGAATGGAGACCAGTTTGCTGTACATGACGCCTGGCGCTTCCTGGATACCTACGTAGTTGCCCAGCGACTTGGACATCTTCTTCACGCCATCCAGACCTTCCAGCAATGGCATGGTCAGAATGCACTGCGCCTCCTGACCATAGCCGCGCTGCAACTCACGCCCCATCAACAGGTTGAACTTCTGGTCAGTACCGCCGAGCTCAACGTCCGCGCGCAACGCGACCGAGTCATAACCCTGTACAAGCGGGTAGAGGAACTCATGAATGGCAATTGGCTGATTGGATTTATAGCGCTTGTCGAAATCATCGCGCTCGAGCATACGAGCCACGGTGTATTGAGACGTCAGGCGAATGAAATCCGCCGGCCCCATCTGATCCATCCAAGTGGAGTTGAAAGCCACTTCAGTCCTGGCCGGATCAAGAATCTTGAAAACCTGAGTCTTGTAGGTCTCGGCGTTATCGAGAACCTGCTCACGAGTCAGCGGTGGGCGCGTAGCACTCTTGCCGCTTGGATCACCGATCATCCCGGTGAAGTCACCTATAAGGAAGATGACCTGATGCCCCAGATCCTGGAACTGGCGCAGCTTATTAATAAGCACGGTATGACCCAGGTGCAGATCGGGCGCCGTCGGATCGAAGCCAGCCTTGATACGCAGCGGCTGCCCGCGCTTGAGCTTTTCGATCAGCTCGGACTCGACCAACAGTTCTTCCGCACCACGTTTGATCAGCGCTAGCTGCTCTTCAACCGACTTCATAACAGACCCGTAAGGCTCAGATTCAAAGGGCCCCAACCATACAAGATCGCGCACCAAATACAAGGTTTGCCCGGCGCGCGGACGCCAATCCACAGAACAGAGCGTTCGCGGGCTTGCTTCGCAGGGGTTTTGGTTATATTTTATACAGTTATTTCATCTTCATCATGTCATTCATCTTTTCCAATTCATCTTTTCAAAAGTCAAAATTACTTATGACCACAGAACCGTCTAAAGCGCCACCGCTTTACCCAAAGACCCACCTGCTTGCCGCAAGTGGCATCGCAGCCCTCCTTAGCCTGGCGCTCCTGGTGTTTCCCTCCAGCGATGTTGAAGCCAAAAAGACGACTCTGAGTCTTGAACTGGAAAGCCCTGCTGAACAACTGACACAAGAACAAGACGCCGCCGAAGCCGTTCAAGCCACAAACGAACCGGCCGCCTCTCCTTTTGCGCAGATTGAAAACAGCCCGCAAGACACCGCCGAGGCCGCCACCCAAGTAGAAGCGCCTGTAGCAGAAGAGAAGAAGGGACCAGACCATCGCGAAGTGATTGTTGCCAAGGGCGACACACTTTCCACCCTCTTCGAAAAGGTTGGCCTGCCCTCGACTTCGGTCCATGAAATCCTGGCCAGCGACAAGCAAGCCAAGCAGTTCACTCAACTGCAGCGCGGCCAGAAACTCGAATTCGAACTCAATCCAGACGGACAGCTGACCAACCTGCACACCAAGCTGAGCGACATGGAAAGCATCACCCTGACCAAAAACGACAAGGGTTATGTATTTAACCGCGTCACCGCCAAGCCTACCGTTCGCTCGGCCTACGTTCATGGCGTCATCAACAGCTCATTGTCCCAGTCGGCGGCTCGTGCCGGCCTTTCCCATAGCCTGACCATGGACATGGCCAGTGTATTTGGCTACGACATCGACTTCGCCCAGGACATTCGCCAGGGTGACGAATTCGACATCATCTATGAGCAAAAAGTGGTCAACGGCAAGAGCGTCGGCAACGGTCCGATTCTTTCCGCGCGCTTCACCAACCGCGGCAAGACGTACACCGCAGTGCGCTACACCAACAAGCAAGGCAACAGCAGCTACTACACTGCCGACGGCAACAGCATGCGCAAGGCCTTCATCCGTACACCGGTTGATTTCGCCCGTATCAGCTCGAAGTTCTCCGCCGGTCGCAAGCATCCAATCCTGAACAAGATCCGCGCCCATAAAGGCGTCGACTACGCCGCCCCCCGTGGTACGCCAATCAAGGCTGCTGGCGACGGCAAGGTATTGCTGGCCGGACGTCGTGGCGGTTATGGCAACACCGTGATCATCCAGCACGGCAATACCTATCGCACGCTGTACGGCCATATGCAGGGCTTCGCCAAAGGCGTGAAGACCGGCGGTACTGTCAAGCAAGGGCAGGTGATCGGCTACATCGGCACTACCGGCCTGTCCACCGGCCCACACTTGCATTATGAGTTCCAGGTCAACGGCGTCCACGTCGATCCACTAGGCCAGAAACTGCCGATGGCCGATCCGATCGCCAAGGCCGAGCGCGCGCGCTTCCTGGCCCAAAGCCAACCCCTGATGGCTCGCATGGATCAAGAGAAAGCCACCATGCTGGCCTCGAGCAAGCGTTAAGCATGGCGCTCTATATCGGTGTGATGTCCGGGACCAGCCTGGATGGCTTGGATATCGCACTGATCGAACTGACCCCGGCGATCAAGTTGATCGCCACGCACTACATTCCGATGCCCGCCGTCCTGCGCACCGAATTGCTCGGATTGTGCAGCAGTGGGCCCGATGAAATCGCCCGCTCCGCCATTGCCCAGCAAAGCTGGGTAAAGCTCGCTGCACAGGGTATCCATACCCTGCTCAACGAACAGAAACTCAAGCCTGAAGACATCACGGCGGTCGGCAGCCACGGCCAGACCATCCGCCATGAACCAGCCCGCGGGTTTACCGTACAGATTGGCAATCCGGCCTTGTTGAGTGAGTTGACCGGCATCGCCGTCGTCAGCGATTTCCGCAGCCGCGACGTCGCCGCCGGTGGACAAGGCGCCCCGCTGGTTCCGGCATTTCACGAAGCACTGTTCGGAGAACGAGTCGGTAATCGCGCCGTGCTGAATGTCGGCGGTTTCAGCAATCTCAGCCTGATAGAGCCCGCAAAACCAGTAGCCGGTTTCGACTGTGGCCCAGGCAACGTATTGCTCGATGCCTGGATACACCAACAACGAGGCGAGCATTTCGATCGCGACGGCCAATGGGCTGCCAGCGGGAAGGTCGAACCAGTTTTACTCAAGACACTGCTCAGCGATCCCTTCTTTGTCACCAAGGGTCCGAAAAGTACCGGGCGTGAAGTATTTAACCTGCCTTGGCTGATACAGCATTTGTCGCAGTTGCCAGCCTTCGCCCCGGAAGACGTGCAGGCAACGTTGCTCGAACTGACAGCCCTGACCATCGTCGAATCCCTTCAACATGCCCAGTCCAATACTCAAGAGTTGCTGGTCTGTGGCGGCGGCGCGCACAACCAGACGCTCATGCGGCGCCTGGCTGACTTGCTGCCGGATGCCAAAGTCAGCAGTACGGCGGTGTACGGCGTAGACCCGGATTGGGTTGAAGCCATGGCCTTCGCCTGGCTTGCCCATTGTTGCCTTGAAGGTATTCCCGGCAACCGCCCAAGTGTCACCGGCGCACGCGGGCTACGCGTACTCGGCGCCATCTACCCGGCCTGAATCCAATAATGACGGACACAAAAAAGCCGCAGGGCCCTAAGGCGCTGCGGCTTTTTATTGAAGTACTCAGATCGAGAACGAAGAACCGCACCCACAGGTCGTGGTCGCATTTGGGTTCTTGATCACGAATCGCGAGCCTTCCAGGCCTTCCTGATAATCCACCTCGGCACCTGCCAGGTACTGGAAGCTCATCGGATCGACCACCAGGCTGACCCCTTCGCGCTCGACGATGGTGTCGTCGTCGGCCACTTCTTCATCAAAAGTGAAACCGTACTGAAAACCGGAACAACCGCCGCCCGTGACAAACACGCGCAGTTTCAAACGATCATTGCCCTCTTCATCGACCAGGCTCTTCACCTTGTGCGCGGCACCGTGGGTGAATTGCAAAGCCGTGGGGGTGAAGGTTTCGACGCTCATGCTGAATATCTCCCGGCGCTTACGCCGCCATAATGCGTGATGGCAGGCATTATCCGCTTCTCCTAGAAAATCGGTCAACTATTTAGAAGAGCAGCAGCGACTACAAGCCTCAAGCTTGTAGTTGCCAACTGAAAGCGTGTGACTGCCGTTACGGCAACATCCCTGCATGGGACAGCCCCAGGCGCTCATCCAGCCCGAACAGGATGTTCATGTTCTGCACTGCCTGGCCGGACGCACCCTTGACCAGGTTATCGATGACCGACAACACCACCACCAGATCACCGTCCTGCGGACGATGCACGGCGATCCGGCAAACGTTCGCACCGCGTACGCTGCGGGTTTCCGGATGGCTGCCTGCCGGCATTACGTCGACGAACGGCTCGTTGGCGTAACGCTTTTCAAACAACGCCTGCAGGTCCACCGAACGATCGACGACGGTCGCATAAAGAGTGGAGTGGATACCACGAATCATCGGCGTCAAGTGCGGCACGAAGGTCAGGCCGACCTCCTTGCCCGCAGCCCGGCGCAATCCCTGGCGAATTTCCGGCAGGTGACGATGCCCCTTGACCGCGTACGCCTTCATGCTTTCCGACGTTTCGGAGTACAGCGAACCGACACTGGCGCCACGCCCGGCCCCACTGACACCGGACTTGCAGTCGGCAATCAGACGCGAAACATCGGCAAGACCGGCCTCGAGCAGCGGCAGGAACCCCAGCTGAGTTGCCGTCGGATAGCAACCTGGCACCGCGATCAGTCGGGCCTGCTTGATTTTCTCGCGATTGACTTCCGGCAATCCATAGACTGCCTCGTCGAGCAGATCCGGCGCGCCGTGAGGTTGACCGTACCACTTGGCCCATTCATCGGCGTCCTGCAGGCGGAAGTCCGCCGACAGGTCGATGACCTTGGTCCCGGCGGCCAGCAGTTCACCCGCCAGGGCGTGGGCGACACCGTGGGGCGTGGCGAAGAACACCACATCGCAAGCGCCGAGGGTCTTGATGTCCGGAACGCTGAACGCCAGGCCGTCGTAATGACCTCGCAGGTTCGGGTACATGTCGGCGACGGCCAGGCCGGCCTCGGATCGGGAAGTGATGACCACCACCTCAGCTTGCGGATGCTGTGCCAACAGACGCAGCAGTTCGACACCGGTGTACCCCGTGCCGCCGACGATACCGACCTTGACCATAAACCTGCCCTCAACGAACCCACTGGAAAGCCGTCGATGATAGGGGCCGCAGGGCCCGGCGACAACCGCCAAGGTGACGTGCGGACGCTCTAACCTCTACTATCGGGCTACCGTGAATCCTGGGAATAACTAAAAATGCTCTATCTGTGGCTCAAAGCACTTCACATCGTCAGCATGGTCTGCTGGTTCGCCGGCCTGTTCTACCTGCCTCGCCTGTTTGTCTATCACGCCCAAAGCGAGGACAGCGTCAGCAAGGAGCGTTTCAGCGTCATGGAGCGCAAGTTGTATCGCGGCATCATGGGCCCGGCGATGATTGCCACCCTGGTATTCGGCATCTGGCTGCTCAGCCTCAACGCCGGCGCCTACTTCACCCAAGGTGGCTGGATGCACGCCAAGCTGACCCTGGTCGTGCTGCTGATCGGTTACCACCATATGTGCGGCGCCCAGGTAAAACGCTTCGCCCGTGGCGAAAACACCCGCAGCCATGTCTTTTATCGCTGGTTCAATGAAGTGCCGGTCCTGATATTGCTGGCTATCGTAATTCTGGTTGTCGTCCGACCGTTCTAATCTCCAATCAGCGTCCATTATCCGGGGTACTTGCGATGTCGTTGCCCGCTCTGCTTGAACAACGCTTGCGCCTGCCCGTCGTGGCAGCGCCAATGTTCCTGATTTCCAATCCGCAACTGGTGCTGGCCTGCTGCCGTAACGGCATCGTCGGTAGCTTTCCGGCGTTGAACCAGCGCGAAAGCAGTGGCTTCAAGGCCTGGCTGGAGGAAATCGAAGCAGGCCTGGCGACCCTGGAAAATCCGGCACCCTACGCTGTGAACCTGATCGTCCATCACAGCAACCCGCGGCTTCAAGTCGACTTGGCCATATGCATCGAACACAAGGTGCCGATTGTCATCACCAGCCTTGGCGCGGTGAAGGAGTTGGTGGATGCCGTCCATGCTTATGGCGGACTGGTGTTCCATGACGTGACGACCCGGCGTCATGCCGAGAAAGCCGCCGAAGCCGGTGTCGATGGCTTGATCGCCGTTGCCGCCGGTGCAGGCGGACACGCCGGGACCTGGAGCCCGTTTTCATTGATTGCCGAGATCCGGCAGTTTTTTGATAAGACCTTGCTGCTTGCAGGATGCCTGAACCACGGTCATCAGATTCTGGCCGCACAATTGCTCGGCGCCGATCTGGCCTACTTCGGTACGCGCTTTATCGCTACGAGCGAAAGCCACGCCCCTGACGCTTATAAAGAGATGTTGCTCACATCCAGAGCCGCAGACATCGTGCATACTCCCGCTGTATCCGGAGTGCCGGCCAGTTTCATGCGCCAGAGCCTGGAGAACGCCGGTTTCGATCTGGCCGCTCTGCAGAACAAGGGCGAGGTGGATTTTGGCTCGAAACTCAAACCGCTGAACGATGAAGCCAAGGCCTGGAAAACCGTATGGTCCGCGGGCCAGGGCGTGGGTGAAATCAATGATTTGCCCAGCGTCGATCAGTTGGTGGCACGCCTGGATGAAGAATACCGTCAGGCACATGCCCGGGCGGCGCAGCTTGGCGGGCAATGGCCCCGCTGAAGCAACCCCAAAACAACAGTTACTTAACTTTCAGAGACAAGGATGCCGGGCATGAGCGAAACCCGTTTCAACATCGTATTCGACGGAGGCCTGATGCCGGGCGTCGATACCACCACAGCCAAACTCAACCTCGCCGAACTGTTCAAAAGCGACACCAGCGCCATTGAACGGCTGTTCACCGGTCGCAAGGTTGCCCTTAAAAGCAACCTGTCCCAGAGCGAAGCCCAGCAGTACCTGGAAGCGCTCAACAAGAGCGGAATCGACGCCCGAATCGAAGCCGAACCTGCCGCCCTCCAACTGAGCCTTGGCGAAGTACAGGAGTCGCCGCAACAGCCGGGTGGACGCCATCCAGAGTCGATCGTCGACCCCGTCTCGCCGTACGCGCCTCCCCGCGCCGAAGTGGGTGAAGCGCTCGCCGAGTACAGCACGCTAAAACCCTTCAGCTTCGATGGGCGTATCGGGCGTTTGCGCTACCTGGCCTGGACCATGGTGTTGACCCTGGCCATGCTGCCCTTGGTCGGCCTGGGCTTCTGGTTGGCCACGGCCTGGCTGCTGGCTTCCAACTCGATAGCTGCACTGATTGTCGGCGGCCTGCTCGGCGCAGCCGTTGTACTTGCCTTTGCCTTCGTGAGCATCCAGTTCAACGTCCAGCGCCTGCATGACCTCGGCTGGTCGGGGTGGTTGTGGCTGGTCAACCTCGTTCCATTCGTGGGCAGCATCTTCCCGTTCATCCTGATCATCGCCCCAGGCAATACCGGTGCAAACCAGTATGGTCCGCCGCCACCGCGCAATACCACGGCAGTCAAACTGCTGGCGTCGCTTTGGCTTGTGATGATCGTCCTGATTTTCCTGGCTACCTTTGCCGGCATCTTCGGAGCCCTCCAGGAGGATTACGACAGCAGCAGCCTGAGCAGCTATGAAAGCAGCGAGTCCAGCAACGAAACCACCGAAGAACCCGCTGTCGAGGCAGCCGAGCCCGCCTCGCCTTCTGTAGACTATGAGGAAGAAGAGGAACAATAAGCGCGCTTCATGCCGGTGACAGCCCAGTCAACTGGCGGCGGGCTGTTGCGATGGAGAACTGCATGACCCGTTACGCACTGATCACTGGCGCTTCCAGCGGCATTGGCCTGGCCATGGCTGAAGCGCTGGCCCGGCGCGGCCGCAACCTGATACTGGTGGCTCGACAGCGTGATCGGCTGGAAAGTATTGCAATCGAACTGACTCAGCGGTTTGGCGTAGAGGTGTTGTTCCGGGCCTGCGACCTGGGAGAACCGCTGAGGCTTTCAGGCTTTCTCCTGGAACTGGAGGAAGGCGAGCGGCAGATTGATCTGCTGGTCAATTGTGCTGGCATCGGCACCAGCGGGCCGTTCCTGGGCCAGGACTGGATGACCGAGCAGGATCTGATCGAAGTCAACATCCTCGCCCTGACACGGCTTTGTCATGCCATCGGTAACAGCATGGCGCTGCTTGGCGGCGGCCAGATCCTCAACGTCGCCTCGACTGCCGCGTTCCGGCCCGGCCCCTGGATGAGTACCTATTACGCCAGCAAGGCCTATGTGCTGCACTTCTCCGAAGCCCTGCGGGTCGAGCTGAAGAAATGCGCGATCAAGGTTTCGGTGCTTTGCCCTGGCCCGACCCGGACCGGCTTCTTTTCCAGGGCGCAGATGGACGAACAGAAACTCATCGACAGCAAGTTGCTGATGAGCCCGGAAGAAGTGGCCCTGTACGCCGTGCGCGCACTGGACCGCAACCGCGCCATCATCATTCCCGGACGCCGCAACCGCTGGCTGGCCGCACTGCCGCGACTGGGGTCGCGATGGCTGGTACGAACCATCGCCGGCATGATCAACAAGGCTTATTGCCCGCGCTGACCCCTTCAAGTTGAATAACCAGGCGCCTCAACCGGAGCCTTCACGCCCCCGACCTCGACGAACCCAACGGAGAAAACAGCTGTGGATACTCTGTTTACCAAGATTATCAACCGGGAAATCCCGGCGAAGATCATTTACGAGGATGACCAGGTATTGGCCTTCCACGACATCGCCCCGCAGGCGCCTGTACATTTTTTGGTCATACCGAAAAAACCGATCCGCACCCTCAATGACCTGACCGAGGAAGACAAAGGCCTGGCTGGACACATTTTGTTCACTGCTCAGCGCCTGGCACTTGAATTGGGCTGTGAAGAAGGTTTTCGCGTGGTGATGAATTGCAATGAACTGGGTGGGCAAACGGTCTATCACATTCATATGCATGTGCTGGGGCAGCGCCAGATGAACTGGCCGCCGGGCTGATACCCCTGACCCAACGCAAATCTTCGGCGGTCGATTGGGTTAAACTGGCCGCTGTGATTTTTCCCGGAGGTAAGCATGACTACCCAACGTCACTACTCGCCGATTGACCGTCTGTTGCTGCAAGCTGATACCGCGATGCGCACGCTGCTGCCCTTCAGTGGCCAGCCGTACCGCCCATCACCGGCTATCGTGCAGCCAGACGCGCAACTGAGTGACGAGCAAACCCGCCACGTCGCCGGACTGATGCGCATCAACCACACCGGCGAAGTCTGTGCCCAGGCGCTGTATCAGGGCCAGGCGCTGACAGCGAAGCTACCGCAAGTGCGTGAGGCAATGGAGCATGCCGCCGAGGAAGAAATCGACCATCTGGTCTGGTGTGAACAACGGATTCGCCAGCTGGGCAGCCATACCAGCGTCCTGAACCCGCTGTTCTATGGGATGTCATTCGGGATCGGCGCCGTTGCCGGGTTGATCAGTGACAAAGTCAGCCTCGGTTTCGTTGCGGCGACCGAGCATCAAGTGTGCAAGCATTTGAATGAACACCTCGAACAACTGCCAGCCGAGGATGAAAAATCCCGGGCGATCCTTGAGCAGATGCGCGTGGATGAGGAACACCACGCCGAGAGTGCGCTTGAGGCCGGTGGCTTCCGTTTTCCGGCCCCGGTGAAGTTCGGCATGAGCCTGCTGGCCAAGGTCATGACCAAAAGCACTTATCGGATTTGACGGCAATTGGGGACTGACTAGCTCATTCCCACGGAAATTAAAAAGGCGACGTCCCCCTAGGGAAGTCGCCTTTTTTCTGTCCGAAAACTTCAATACGGCCCGTCAGCTATCGACTCAACCCAACTCGATGATTTCATAATCGTGGGTGATTTCGACCCCGGCGGCGCCAAGCATGATCGAAGCCGAGCAGTATTTCTCGGCGGACAGCTCAATGGCGCGCTTGACCTGGGCTTCCTTCAGGGCCCGCCCCTTCACCACGAAGTGCATGTGGATCTTGGTAAACACTTTGGGATCTTCAGTGGCGCGCTCTGCCTCCAGGAAAGCTTCGCAGCTTTCGACCGCCTGGCGGGATTTTTTGAGAATGCTGACCACGTCGAAGTTGCTGCAACCGCCCACGCCCAGCAGGAGCATTTCCATCGGCCGAACACCCAGGTTCCGCCCACCGGCCTCTGGCGGGCCGTCCATGACGACCACATGACCACTGCCTGACTCACCGAGGAACATGGCTTCACCAGCCCATTGGATGCGTGCCTTCATCGCCAAGACTCCACTGTTAAAAAAAGGGTCGCCAGCTTAGCACAGCGCTCCGGCATGACCGCTCTGCGTCTTAGGAGACCTGACCTACCAGCACGTAGGTAAATTCTCAAATCAATTAAGGACGCCTCTGTTAAGCTGGCCATACGCCAACTCGCTGGCGCATGGCCAGCTTTTAGCGATAGCCATTCGCGTCTATAAAAAAACCAAATCACTGCGCAGTCTTTCGGGATACAACCATGGTTGCCATTACTCCCACGTTCAAGATCAAGAATCTCGACAAACTCTTGATGCATTGCCAGCGCCGCCGCTATCCAGCCAAACACAACATCATTTGTGCGGGAGATCGTTCCGAGACGCTGTTTTTCATCATCAAGGGGTCGGTCACTATCCTCATAGAAGATGATGACGGTCGGGAAATGATCATCGCCTACCTCAATTCCGGGGATTTTTTCGGCGAGCTGGGGTTATTCGAACAGGCGGGCAAGGAACAGGAACGCAGTGCCTGGGTGCGGACCAAGATTGAATGTGAAGTTGCGGAAATCAGCTACGCAAAATTCCGAGAACTGTCCCTGCAAGACCCAGACATTCTTTACGTTCTCAGCGGACAAATCGCACAGCGCCTGCGCAATACCACCCGCAAGGTCGGCGATCTCGCATTTTTCGATGTCACCGGACGAGTCGCACGCTGCCTGTTGGAACTGTGCAAGCAGCCCGATGCCATGACCCACCCGGACGGCATGCAGATCAAGGTGACCCGCCAAGAGATTGGGCGGATTGTCGGCTGTTCGCGGGAAATGGTCGGTCGCGTTCTCAAGGATCTGGAAGAGCGCAACCTGGTCAGTGTCAAAGGCAAGACCATGGTGGTGTTCGGAACGCGTTAGGCGCCCAGCAGATTGCTCAGCAGCTCCCGGTACAAAGCGTCGAGCCGCTCCAGCGCGTGAGGCGCCGGGAATTTTTCATGCAGGGCAATATGGCTCTCAGCTCGCACTCGCCGCTCCAGGCCGCAAGCCTCATTGAAGCGATTGACTGCCGCGACCATGGACTCGCGCTCGTTCTCCAGCAAAAGCGCGCCATGAACCAGCCCCACCGGACGTTGGCCACCCTTGCTCTGGCGCCAGCGCTGAGCGGTGCCCACCATTTTCCGGCCGTCGAGGTTGACGTTGAAGCGCCCGTCACAAAAAGCCCCTTCCACCTCTCCCAGCGAAGCTACCCCGCCCAACTCGTCCAACAGCTGACAGATGGGATCGCACAACCGGCGATACCCGGTTTCGATACGTCCGTGGTCACCTTCACTGCGCGGTGGTGCGTAGACCAAGGCGATATTGACCGTAGCGGCTGACTGCGGCACCGGTTCGCCGCCCGTTTCGCGCAACAGCACCGGCCAACCGTTGGTGGCCGATACTTCACAGGCGTGTTCAAACCCCGGCAGGCGACTCAAGCGACGCGGCATAACCAGCGCACGGTCGTTGGGCTGCCAGAACAGCAGGCCGAACTCGGCGTCGCCCGCGCAGATGCTGGCCAACAGATCCTGTTCGGCTTGCAGGCCAGCTTCGACGGTGAGGGAAATCACAAGCGACATGGATCAGTCCAGCGTCGAGCCGCTCACCGGCAGACCACGCTCAGGAAAGAACAGTCGCTGCAATTCCGTACCCGGGTTCTCGGCGCGCATGAACGCTTCGCCCACCAGGAACGAGTACACATCGCTGACTTCCATCAGCTCGACATCGGCCCGGTTGAGGATCCCGCTTTCGGTGATGACCAAGCGATCGCGCGGAATGCGCGGCAACAGGTCCAGGGTGGTTTCCAGGCTCACTTCGAAAGTGTGCAGGTTGCGATTGTTCACGCCGACCAGTTTGGTATCGAGGGTTTTCAGGGCTCGCTCCAACTCGTCACCGTCGTGGACTTCCACCAGGACGTCCAGCCCGACGCTTTTGGCAACGGCCGCCAGCTCGGCCATTTTCACGTCGTCCAAGGCGGAAACGATCAACAGTACGCAGTCGGCGCCCAGCGCACGCGCCTCGATGATCTGGTACGGGTCGATCATGAAATCCTTGCGGATCACTGGCAGCTTGCATGCCGCCCGCGCCTGCTTCAGGTAATCGTCGGCCCCTTGGAAAAAGTCGACGTCGGTCAGCACCGAGAGGCAGGTAGCACCGCCCTTCTCGTAGCTTCGCGCGATCTCGGCCGGGACAAAGTGCTCGCGAATCACGCCCTTGCTGGGGGACGCCTTCTTGATTTCGGCAATCACCGCCGGCTGTTTTTTCTTGGCCTGATCGATCAGAGCCTGGGCAAAGCCGCGCGGCGCATCCGCTGAACGCGCCAGGCTTTCCAGCTCGGCCAGACTGACCCGAGCGCTGCGCTCGGCCACTTCCTGGGCCTTGCGAGCCAGAATTTTTTCCAGAACCGTTGGCACGCTCATCCTTCGTTCTCCACTTTGAATACGGCGGTAAATGCACCCAATTCTTCGAGCTTTTCCCTGGCCAGCCCAGTGTGCAGTGCATCATGGGCCAGTTCCACGCCTTGCTTGAGGCTGCTGGCGTGGTCGGCGGCGTACAACGCGGCACCGGCATTGAGCACGATCATCTCGGCGGCTTTCTGGCCATTCTCGGTCTTGCGACGCCCCAGGGCATCACGAATCAGCTCCAGCGACTGGGCCGGGCTGTCGACTGCCAGCCCGTGCAGGCTCTGGCTCTTCATGCCGAGGTCTTCAGGTTCGACCCAATACTCGCTGATCTGATCATTTTTTAGTTCGGCCACGAATGTAGGCGCCGCCAGGCTGAACTCATCCAGCCCATCCTTCGAATGGACCACCAGTACGTGCTTGCTGCCCAGGCGTTGCAAGACTTCAGCCAATGGCCGGCACAACGCCTGGCTGAACACACCGACTACCTGATGTTTCACGCCGGCCGGATTCGTAAGCGGGCCGAGCATGTTGAACAGCGTACGCAGGCCCAGCTCACGGCGCGGCGCGGCGGCGTGTTTCATGGAGCTGTGATGGTTTTGGGCAAACATGAAGCCGATGCCGACATTATCAATGCAACGGGCCACTTGGATCGGCGTCAGGCTCAGGTAGATACCGGCCGCCTCCAGTACATCGGCGCTGCCACTCTTGCCAGAGACGGCGCGATTGCCGTGTTTGGCCACCGTGCAACCAGCTGCCGCGACGACAAATGCCGAGGCGCTGGAAACGTTGAAAATATTAGCGCCGTCACCACCGGTGCCCGCTACATCCACTACACCGTCCAGCGTCTTGAGTTCGACCTTGTCCGCCAGCTCACGCATCGCCGAAACCGCACCCACGATTTCATCGATGCTCTCACTCTTCATGCGCATGGCCATCATGAACGCGCCGATCTGCGCATCCGAGCATTGGCCGGTCATGATTTCACGCATCACGTCGCGCATCTCGTCGGTGCTCAGGTCGAGATGGCCGACGATACGGCTCAGGGCTGTCTTGATATCCATGAAAAGTCCTTAGCGCGTGCCGCCGGTTTGTTTGAGAAAGTTGGCGAACAGTTCGTGGCCCTGTTCGGTGAGAATAGACTCGGGATGAAATTGCACACCCTCGATATTCAGCGTCTTGTGGCGCAGCCCCATGATTTCATCGACCGAGCCATCTTCAAACTGGGTCCAGGCGGTCAATTCCAGACAGTCGGGCAGAGTTTCGCGCTTGACCACCAGGGAATGGTAGCGGGTTACGGTAAGCGGATGATTCAGCCCCTCGAACACGCCCTTGTCCTCGTGGAATACCGGGCTAGTCTTACCGTGCATGACTTGTCGGGCACGCACCACGTCGCCGCCGAACGCCTGGCCGATCGACTGATGTCCCAGGCAAACACCGAGGATTGGCAGCTTGCCGGCGAAATACTTGATGGCGTCGATGGAAATGCCCGCTTCGGTCGGCGTGCACGGGCCGGGCGAAACTACGATTCGCTCAGGCTTGAGGGCTTCGATTTCGGCGATGGTCAATTCGTCGTTGCGCACGACCTTGACCTCGGAGCCCAGCTCGCCGAGGTACTGCACAACGTTGTAGGTAAAAGAGTCGTAGTTATCGATCATCAGCAACATGGCGTAAGCAACCTATTGAATTCACTGACTTTAAATACAGCCTTCAGAGAGAGACCCGCACGCTGCTGCGCTTGGCGAGGCAAGTGATGCCCCTGCGAAGCGGCTCTACGAGCGGGTAAAGAAGGCAAATCGGTACAGGTCCGGCGAGGCCGGCGGAGAATGTTCAGGCGCGCCAACGCCAGCGGGCGTGAGCCTTGATCATTTGATCCAGAAGTTTGCTGACAATCGACACAGGGAAAGTCTCGTTCATACGTCCCGGCACAGTAGCTTAGCTGGGCGGAGCACGCAATATGAGCGATCCCGAAGGGCTTTGAAACAATCGCGACGTTCAAGATGGATGGCAAAATGCCGGAAGTTTTTGGTACTGTCGTTTCGTTTTCTAACAAAAATAAGATAAAAACGGACTTCCTCATGATCAAAAAAACGCTGTTCGTACCGATTGCCGGTTGCCTGCTGGCGATGGCCTGCGCCCAGGCGAGCGCCGCCCCCAACCCTTATTCCAAGTTCATCGTGTTCGGCGACAGCCTCAACGACGCTGGCCAGTTTGCCGACCCGAATGGTCCACCCGGCTCGACCGAGCGTTATACCAACCGAACCGGTCCGATCTACACCGACGGCAGCGGCGAGGCCTACTCCGCCAACTCCACCCAGTTGCTCGGTGGGCGCCTGGGTTATTCCGCCGACGAGACCGCCGCTTCCACTTCGGCGGTCCGCGCCGGCGAGGGGCTGGCGGACGGCAACAACTGGGCAGTGGGCGGTTATCGTACCGACCAGATCCTCGAATCGATTACTGGCGTGTCCGACACCGGCGAGCGCAGCCGTCCCGGCTACTTGCAGTCCAATGGCCTGCGCGCCGATCCGAATGCGCTGTATTACATTTCCGGTGGTGGCAACGACTTCCTACAAGGTCGGGTGCTGACCCCCGAACAAGCGAACGCCGCCGCGGACCGCCTGGCCGACAGCGTCCAGGTGCTGCAAACGGCCGGCGCGCGCTATGTGATGGTCTGGTTGTTGCCCGACCTGGGCCTGACCCCGGCCCTCAACGGCGGTCCTTTGCAAGATGCCTTTTCGCAACTGGGCAACCAGTTCAACCAACAACTGATCACACGACTACAAGGCATCGACGCTGAAATCATTCCATTGAACATTCCGCTTCTGCTGAAGGAAAGCTTCGCCGACCCAGCAAGATTTGGCCTCGCCACCGGTGAGAATCTCACCGCGACCTGCTTCAGCGGCAACGGCTGCACGGAAAACGCCACCTACGGCATCAACAGCGCCACGCCTGATCCCACCAAGCTGATCTACAACGACGCGGTCCATCCGACCGAAACCGGGCAAAAACTGATCGCCGACTACGCCTATTCCCTGCTCGCGGCACCATGGGAGCTGACGCTGTTGCCGGAAATGGCCCACTCGACCCTACGCGCCCATCAGGACGAGTTGCGCAGCCAATGGCAATCGGACTGGGAGAACTGGCAGGCCGTCGGCCAATGGCGAGCCATCGTCGCAGGCGGCGGCCAGCATCTGGACCTGGACAGCCAGAGCGGCGGCGCCAGCGCCGACGGCAGCGGCTACAGCCTGAACATCGGCGGCAGCTATCGCCTCAACGACGCGTGGCGCGTGGGTGTCGCCGCCGGTTTCTATCGCCAGGACATGGAAGCAGGCCATAACGACTCGGACTACAAGCTCAACAGCTACCTGGCGACCGCTTTCGCCCAGTTCCAGCAAAACCGCTGGTGGGCCGATGCAGCGCTGACCGGCGGCAAGCTCGACTATGACAACCTGGAGCGCAAGTTCGACCTGGGCGTCAACGAAGCGCAGGAGAAAGGCGACACGGACGGCCATCTATGGGCATTCAGCACGCGGGTGGGCTACGACATCGCCCAGCCGGGCAGCGAATGGCACCTCTCGCCGTTTGTCAGCGCTGATTATGCGAAGGTGGAAGTCGACGGCTATTCGGAAAAGAGCAGCCGTTCCACAGCCCTGACCTTCGACGACCAGACCCGCGATTCGAAACGCCTGGGCATTGGCTTGCAGGGTAAATACAACATCACCCGCCAGACCCAGGTGTTTGGCGAATATGCCCACGAACGCGAGTACGAAGACGACACGCAAAAGGTCAACATCGCCCTCAACAGCCTGCCGGCCAACGACTTCACACTGGAAGGCTATACGCCACAGAGCCACCTCAATCGCCTGAGCCTGGGGGTCAGCCACAAGTTGACCAACGACTTGGCGCTACGGGGTGGTTATACACTGCGCAAGGATGATGACATGACCCAACAAGGGGTAAGCCTGGGGGTAAGCCTGGATTTCTGAGCGTAGAGAACCTGTAGGAGCGAGCTTGCTCGCGATAGCGGACTGTCAGTCGACCTATGGGTTGAATATGACGGTCTCATCGCGAGCAAGCTCGCTCCCACATGTTGATCGAGTTGCCTGAACGAACTGTGGCGAGGGAACTTGCTCCCTCGCTACAGTTGTTTGTTCGAGGGTTTCAGTCGTTCGAGGTCTGCTCGGCAAGCGCCACGGCGCGGAACATGGCCCGGCGCTTGTTCAGGGTTTCTTCCCACTCCAGCGCCGGCACCGAGTCGGCGACGATACCGCCGCCGGCCTGTACGTGCAGTTCACCGTTCTTGATGACGGCGGTGCGAATGGCAATGGCGGTGTCCATATTGCCGTTCCAGGCGAAGTAACCCACGGCCCCGCCGTACACGCCCCGCTTGACCGGCTCCAGTTCGTCGATGATTTCCATCGCGCGGATTTTCGGCGCGCCAGACAAGGTGCCCGCCGGCAGGATCGCCCGCAAGGCGTCCATCGCCGTCAGCCCGGCCTTCAACTGGCCGGTGACGTTGGAAACGATGTGCATCACGTTGGAGTAGCGCTCGATGACCATCTTCTCGGTGAGCTTCACCGAGCCGATTTCCGAGACCCGCCCGGTGTCGTTGCGCCCCAGGTCAATCAGCATCAGGTGCTCGGCGATTTCCTTGTCGTCTGACAGCAGGTCCTCTTCCAAGGCCCGGTCAGCTTCCTCCGTGGCGCCACGGGGACGAGTGCCGGCGATCGGTCGCACCGTGATCAGGTTGTCTTCGACCCGCACCAGCACTTCCGGCGAACTGCCCACGACATGGAAGTCGCCGAAGTTGAAGAAATACATGTAGGGCGTCGGGTTGAAACAGCGCAGCGCCCGATAGAGATCGATGGGCGCTGCCTTGAAGTCGATGGACATCCGTTGCGACGGCACGACCTGCATGCAGTCACCGGCGAGGATGTACTCCTTGATGGTATCGACGGCCCGTTCGTAATCGTCCTGGGTGAAACTGGAACGAAACACCGGATCGGCCGCCGACTGCTTGCTGAAGTCCAGGCCAGGACGCGGAGCGATCGGCTGACGCAACTTTTCCAACAGTGCTTGCAGGCTTTGTTGACCTTGCTCGTAGGCATCTTCCTGGGACGGATCGGCCAGAACGATGGCGTGCATCTTGCCGGCGAGGTTGTCGAAAACGACGACCGCGTCGGACACCATCAGCAAAATATCCGGCACGCCCAGCGGATCGGGGTTCGGGCAGGTGCCCAGGCGTTTTTCCACGTAGCGCACGCAGTCGTAGCCGAAATAACCCACCAGGCCACCGTTGAAACGCGGCAGGCCGGGGATGGTCGGTACGTTGTAGCGGGCCTTGAAGGTTTCGACGAACGCCAGCGGGTCTTCGACTTCGAGGCTTTCGATTTCGACACCGTCGTGGGTCACGCTGACGCGATGGTCATGGACCCGCAGCACCGTGCGGCACGGCAAGCCGATGATGGAATAACGGCCCCATTTTTCGCCGCCCTGTACCGATTCGAGCAAGTAGGAGTTGGGCTGGTCGGCCAACTTGAGGTAGATCGACAGCGGCGTGTCGAAGTCGGCCAGGGTTTCACAGGCAAGGGGGATGCGGTTGTAGCCGGCAGCGGCTAGACGCAGGAATTCTTCGCGGATCATGGGGTGCCTCGTGGCAAGAGGAGCTGACAGTCAGGTATGCAAACGCGCCGGATAACCGGCCAGGATCATGTCAGGTGCGCCAACGCCAGCGGGCCAGGGCCTTCATGACTTTCATCCAGAGTTTGCGAGTGACCACCACGATGGCGTTTCCAGAAGAGGATTGAACAGCGTCGGGCAACGTTATCTCAGCGGCCGGGTCCAGGCAACCGGGAATTAACAGGCGCAAATCGTCAATCACCAGCGTCGGAAACTCTTCGGCGATTGGCCGGCCGTGGTTGTAGCCGTAACTCAGTGCCACGCACTTGACCCCTGCCGCCTTGGCCGCCAGCACGTCACTGCGCGAGTCGCCGACGAACAAGGATTGAGAGGCCGGGATGTTGGCCATTTTCATCACGAAAAACAGCGCGGCCGGATCCGGTTTTTTCTGCGGCAAGGTATCGCCACCGATGATCCAGCGAAAATAGCGGCCGATTTTCATCTGGTCCAGCAACGGCGCAACGAAGCGCTCCGGCTTGTTGGTAATCAGGGCCATTTCCACGCCCTGCTTTTGCAGCCACTTGAGGGTGGAACGCACGCCGGGGTAGACCACCGTCAGCTGGTGATTGTCTTCGTAGGCTTCATTGAACAACTCCAGCGCCCGCTCGACCTCGGCATCATCGACACCTTGGGCGTCGATGTCATTGGCCAGGGCCCGGCGCACCAGCATCGGCGCGCCATTGCCGACCCAGTGGCGCACCGAATCGAGGCCGGCAGGCGGGCGTCCAAGCTTGAGCAGCATCGTGTCCACCGCCGCCGCGAGGTCCGGGACCGAATCGACCAATGTGCCATCAAGGTCGAACATCACCAGACGCGGCAAACTGCCGGGGAACAGCTGCTCGAAGCCGCTCATGGGCGCGCCAGGGCCAGTTCGGCGCGCATTTGTGCAATCACCTCTTCGTAGTTCGGTGCGTTGAAGATCGCCGAACCCGCGACGAACGTATCGGCGCCGGCCGCGGCGATTTCACGGATATTCTTCACGTTCACGCCACCGTCGATTTCCAGGCGAATATCACGGCCCGAGGCATCGATCAGCGCACGGGCTTCGCGCAGCTTGTCGAGCGTACCCGGGATGAACTTCTGCCCACCGAAGCCTGGGTTGACGCTCATCAGCAGGATCATGTCGACCTTGTCCATCACGTACTTGAGCACGTCCAGGGGCGTTGCCGGGTTGAACACCAGGCCGGCCTTGCAACCGCCTTCGCGGATCAACTGCAGGGAGCGGTCGATGTGCTGCGTGGCTTCAGGGTGGAAAGTGATGTAGGTAGCGCCGGCTTCGATGAAGTCACCGACGATGCGGTCCACCGGGCTGACCATCAGGTGCGCATCGATCGGCGCGGTGACGCCGTACTTGCGCAGCGCCGCGCAGACCATCGGGCCGATGGTCAGGTTGGGCACGTAGTGGTTGTCCATGACATCGAAGTGCACGATGTCGGCCCCGGCGGCCAGAACGTTGTCCACTTCCTCGCCCAGGCGGGCGAAGTCGGCAGAGAGAATCGACGGAGCAATAGCGAAGGGCTGCATGACGCACCTGTTTTGAGCGAAATCACGATGGCGCGCATTGTATACCTCAAGATTTGGCGCGCCCACCGTGGCAATCGATCAATACGCCGCGCGGTAGATCTTCTCGATATCGGCGGCGCTCAGTTTGCGTGGATTGTTGCGCATTAGCCGTTCTATTCCCGCCGCTTCCACCGCCATGGACGGAATCACGTCCTCGGTCACGCCCAGGCTGCTGAGGCCCTTGGGTATTTCCACGGCGGCGCACAACGCAACCATGGCTTCCACGGCTTCGTCGGCCGCTTCAAGATCACTCAGGTGAGCGGTCTTGAGGCCCATGGCCTCGGCGATGTCACGCATGCGCTCGACACAGGCCATCTTGTTCCAGGTCATGACGTACGGCAGCAACAAAGCATTGGCGACGCCGTGGGACACGTGAAAACGCCCGCCCAACGGATAGGCCATCGCATGCACCGCCCCGACCCCGGCATTGCCGAACGCCATGCCGGCCATCAGGCTGGCCGTGGCCATGTCTTCCCGGGCTTGCAGGTGAGCCGGGTTGGCATAGGCCTTGGGCAGCGCGCGGCTGATCAGCTTGATTGCGCCGATGGCCAGGGCATCGGTGATGGGCGAAGCATTGAGCGACAGGTAGGCCTCGATGGCGTGTGCCAGCGCATCAACGCCACTGGCAGCCGTGACGCCGCGCGGGCAGGTGAGGGTCATTTGCGGACTGACCAGCGCCACGTCCGGCAACAGATAATCGCTGACGATACCTTTTTTCAGCTGCGCAGCCTTGTCGGAGAGGATCGCCACGTTGGTGACTTCCGAACCAGTACCGGCCGTGGTGGGGATGGCAATCATGGGCGGGCCTTTGCGCGGCACCTGATCGACACCGAACATATCCTGCAGCTCGCCGTGGTAACCGGCATAGACGCCCACGCACTTGGCAATGTCGATGGCACTGCCACCACCGAGACCGATCAGGCCATCATGACCACCGTCGCGATAGGCTTGCATGCAGTCCTCGACAATGGCGATTTCCGGGTCCGGCATGACCCGGTCGAAAATCTCGTAGTCCCGTCCGCCCAGATGTTGCAGGGCCAGTTCCACGGTGCCGGACTTGACCAACGCCGCATCGGTCACGATCAGCGGGTTGTCGACGTCCAGGCGCGTCAACTCCGCGGCCAGTTGCTCGATGGCAGCAGCACCGGTGATCAGTTTATGGGCGATTTTGAATGAGGAAAGACTCATGTGCGCGGCCTCTTATTCGAGTATGAGCTGGCACAAGGATAGCTCGGTATTGAGGGTTGTCTGCCATTCAGCGCATGAATACACCTCAGCCCCCCTGTGGGAGCGAGCTTGCTCGCGATGAGGCCATCACATCCAACATTGATGCTGGCTGACACACCGCTATCGCGAGCAAGCTCGCTCCCACACTGGTTTTGCATGGGTCGTCAGACTTGGGTCGTACGCAGCTTCTCGCTACGCCCACGCAACCACTCCAGGGTCAGCAACAGGATCACCGAGAAGGCAATCAGCAGCGTCGCCGCCGCGGCGATGGTGGGGCTGAGGTTTTCGCGAATGCCACTGAACATCTGCCGTGGCAAGGTTGCCTGCTCGGGGCCGGCCAGGAACAGGGTCACCACCACTTCATCGAACGACGTCGCGAAGGCGAACAGTGCCCCGGAGATCACGCCCGGGGCGATCAACGGCAGGGTCACCCGACGAAACGCCGTCAGTGGCGAAGCCCCAAGGCTGGCAGCGGCCCGAACCAGGTTGTGGTTGAACCCCTGCAGGGTCGCCGACACCGTGATGATCACGAACGGTACACCCAGCACGGCGTGGACCACGATCAGCGAGAAGAAGCTGTTGCCCAACCCCAGCGGTGCGAAAAACAGGTAACTGGCCACGCCAATGATCACCACAGGCACCACCATCGGCGAAATCACCAGGGCCATCACCAACGCCTTGCCTGGGAAGTCACCCCGGGTCAGGCCGATGGCCGCGAGCGTGCCGAAGACCATCGCCAGCAACGTCGCCGCCGGGGCGACGATGATGCTGTTTTTCAGCGCTCGCATCCATTCGGCCGAGGCGAAGAAATCGTGGTACCACTGCAGCGAAAAGCCCTGCAACGGGTAGACCAGGAAGCTGCCGGAGTTGAACGACAGTGGAATGATCACCAGCACCGGCAGGATCAGGAACAACAGAATCAGCCCGCAGAGTGTGCGCAAGCAGTAGAACCACACCCGCTCGACGGGGGACATGTAAGGACTCACCATTTTCGATCTCCCCTTAGCTCAGGCGCAGGCGACTGGCGCCCACCAGCCAGCTGTAAATCAGATAAAGCACGATGGTCGCCAGCAACAGCAGCCCGCCGAGCGCCGTGGCCATGCCCCAGTTGATGCTGGTGTTGGTGTAGAACGCGACGAAGTAGCTGACCATCTGATCGTTCGGGCTGCCCAGCAGCGCCGGCGTGATGTAGTAGCCGATGGCAAGGATGAACACCAACAGGCAACCGGCACCGACCCCGGCATAGGTCTGCGGGAAGTACACCCGCCAGAAACTGGCGAACGGGTGGCAGCCCAGGGAAATCGCCGCACGCATATAGGTTGGCGAGATGCCCTTCATCACGCTGTAGATCGGCAGGATCATGAACGGCAGCAGGATGTGGACCATGGAGATGTATACGCCGGTGCGGTTGAACACCAGCTCCAGGGGCTTATCGATGACGCCCATGGCCATCAGCGCACTGTTGATCAGGCCACCGGACTGCAGCAACACGATCCATGCGGCGACGCGTACCAGGATCGAGGTCCAGAACGGCAGCAGCACCAGGATCATCAGCAGGTTGCTCTGGCGCGATGGCAGGTTCGCCAGCAGGTAGGCCAACGGATAGGCCAGCACCAGGCAGATCGCGGTGATCACCAGGCCCATCCAGAAGGTACGGGCAAAGATGTCGAGGTAGATCGCCTGGTCAGGGGTGGCCGTGGCCAGTTCGCCGAGGTCATCGATGCGGTGATCGACGGCCGCCAGCAGGTAATATGGGGTGACGTTGCTGGTGTTGCGGCGGATCACCTGCCAGTACGCTGGGTCCCCCCAACGCTCATCGAGGTTTTCCAAGGCTTCTTTATAGGAAGCCGGCTCGGTGGCAAACGGCAACGCCCGAGCGGTCTTGGTCAGCAGGCTGCGATAGCCGGCCAGTTCCATGTTCAGGCGCTTGGACAAGTCGCCCAGGGTCTGATTCTTGCGGGCGTCGGCCAGGTCTTCGCTGGCAGCCTTGTACACTGGCTCGCCCGGCAAACCACGTCCGTCCCAGGCAGCGACGGCGGCGACAGTGCGTGGCATCGCGCTCACCACTTCCGGGTTGCTGACGCTTTTGAACAGCAGCGCCACGATCGGTACCAGGAACACCAGCAACAGAAACAGCACCAGCGGCGCGATCAAGGCCTGGGCCTTCCAGCGGTTGATCCGCTCGGCGTGCTTGAGCCGTTGCTTGAGGGTGGGGCTGGTGCCCGCGTTCAGTGGAACGGCGATGGCCATGGCGAACTCCGCAAATCTTTTTGATCGTTACAGGGGCGGCGGGCCGCCTCTGTTCTTTTGAAACCGCAACCTGTGGGAACGAGTCATTGTGGCGAGCGAGCTTGCTCGCGCTGGGCTGCGAAGCGGCCCCAAAATTTTGTCGGCAACGCCAATTTTGTGAGTGCTGCGCACTCAAGCGGGAGCAAGCTCCCTCGCCACAAAAGCCCGTTCATTCAGGGCGCTTTGGTTACTTCGCAGCCCAGGAGTTGAAGCGCTGCTCCAGTTGCTCACCGTTGTCAGCCCAGAAGCTGACGTCGATCTGCACCTGGTTGGCGATGTTTTCCGGGGTGGTCGGCATGTCCTTCAGGACATCCTTGGCCAGCAACGGTACAGCCTGGGTGTTGGCCGGACCGTAGGCGATGCTTTCCGAGTAGGTCTTCTGCTGCTGCGGCGCCACCGAGAAGGCGATGAATTTCTTCGCAGCTTCGGCGCGGGTCTTGTCCAGGCCGCGTGGGATGGCCCAAGCGTCGAAGTCGTAGATGCCGCCGTTCCACACCACTTTCAGGTTGCTTTCTTTCTGTACCGCGGCGATCCGGCCGTTGTAGGCCGAGCTCATGACCACGTCACCTGAGGCCAGGTACTGCGGCGGCTGGGCACCCGCTTCCCACCACTGGATGTTCGGCTTGAGCTCATCGAGCTTCTTGAAGGCGCGATCCTGGCCATCTTTGCCAGCCAGCACTTTGTAGACGTCTTTCGGCGCTACGCCATCAGCCATCAAGGCGAATTCCAGGGTGTACTTGGCGCCCTTGCGCAGGCCGCGTTTGCCCGGGAATTGCTTGGTGTCCCAGAAGTCCGCCCAGCTGGTCGGCGCGGTCTTCAGTTTGTCGGCGTTGTAGGCCAGCACGGTCGACCACACGAAGAAGCCCACGCCGCAAGGCTGGATGGCGCCCTTGACGTAGTCTTCGCTCTTGCCGAACAGCTTCGGATCGAGTTGTTCGAACATGTCTTCGTCACAACCACGGGACAGTTCCGGGGACTCGACTTCTACCAAATCCCAGGAAACGCTCTTGGTATCGACCATGGCCTTGACCTTGGCCATTTCGCCGTTGTACTCGCCAGCCACGATCTTGCCATTGCCGGCCGCTTCCCACGGTGCGTAGAAGGCTTTGACCTGAGCCGCCTTGTTCGCCCCGCCGAAAGACACCACGGTCAGGTCCGGGCCCGCCGCCATCGCGCTTGCCGCACCCATCATGCCCAGTGTCAGGGCTGTGAACTTCAGGGATCTCAACATTTATTGTTCTCTCCACGTGCAGGGTTGGTGTTGGTACAGCAGGGGGCGATCAATTCGCCTCTAGAAGGGGATCGAGCGCACGCACATGCTCGACTTGCCAGCCAAGCGGAACCACGTCCCCGACGGCGAGCGCGGGATCGAGCTCGGCAATCGGCTGTTTCACGAAGAAGTCGGTCTTGCCGCAGACTTCCAGGCGAACCCGGACGTGGTCGCCCAGATAGATGAATTCCGCCACCCTCCCTGAGAAGCGGTTGACACATTGTTCGCTGACGCCGTTGAGGCTCACCCGTTCCGGACGGATCGACAGGGTCACCGGCTCGCCGGGCTGGCCGACGTTCACCGCCAGGGCCTCGACCTTCTCGCCACGCCCCAGCTCCACCAGGCAACGGTCGCCGGTGTGACTGTGCAGACGACCGTTGAGACGGTTGTTTTCGCCGATGAAGTTGGCGACGAAGGTGTTTTTCGGCTCTTCATACAGTGTGCGCGGTGGGGCGATCTGCTGGATCTCGCCCTGGTGGAATACCGCCACGCGGTCGGACATGGTCAGGGCTTCGCCCTGGTCGTGAGTCACGTAGACCACCGTCACGCCCAGGCGCTGGTGCAGGTGCTTGATTTCCATCTGCATGTGCTCGCGCAATTGCTTGTCCAGCGCACCCAGGGGTTCGTCCATCAGCACCAATTGCGGCTCGAACACCAGCGCCCGGGCCAAGGCCACCCGTTGTTGCTGGCCGCCGGACAATTGCGCCGGGTAGCGTTGGGCGAAGCTGTCCAGCTGGACCATGCTCAAGACGCGCTTGACCCGATCACTCACGTCGCTCTTGTTCAGGCCACGCACCGTCAGCGGGAACGCCAGGTTCTCGGCGACGGTCATGTGCGGGAACAAGGCGTAGTTCTGGAACACCATGCCGATGTCGCGCTTGTGCGGCGGCACATTGTTGATCGAGCGCCCGGCCAGCAGGATCTCGCCGGCGGTGGGGGTTTCAAACCCGGCGAGCATCATCAGGCTGGTGGTCTTGCCGGAGCCGGAAGGCCCGAGCAGGGTCAGGAACTCGCCTTTGCGAATATCCAGGTTGAGGTCTTTGACGATCAGGTTCTCGCCGTCGTAGCTCTTTTGCACACCACGAAAGCTGACCAGCACATCACTGGCCCCCGCGCTTGAATCGACCTGGCTCATACCCGCACCTTTTGTTTTGATGACTGCTTGTGAGTCAAGCCTAGTGGAGCCTGGGGCCTGCGCAAATCGGGACGCAGGAGAGAATCACCTCAGCCGGATGGAAGAGTCGGGGTAGGGATTGCCCTACAGGGATGGCGGGATTGGGTAAATGCAGTGGCGCGTTTTAAGCGGCAAGCAGCAAGTAGGGGCAAAAAGCGCTGTTGGGGCGTGTCGCAAATGGATATGCCAACACGAAACCCTGTGGGAGCGAGCTTGCTCGCGATAGCGGAGTGTCAGCCAACATCAATACTGAATGTGCTGCCGCCATCGCGAGCAAGCTCGCTCCCACAGCGGGAGTGGTGAAGCTCAGAGCAACTTGTGCTCCATCGCATATTTCACCAGCTCCGCCAACGAAGTGATGTTGAGCTTCTGCATCAGCCGTGCCTTGTGGGTGCTGATGGTCTTGCTGCTCAGGGCCAGTTGCTGGGCGATATCGTTGACGTTGGCGCCCTGGGCCAGGCGTTCGAAGACTGAGAATTCACGCTCGGACAGCAGCGAGTGCAGCGGTCGTGCGTCGGTCAGGCCGACTTCGAAGACCATGCGGTCGGCCAGGTCCGGGTCGATATAGCGTCCGCCGGCGGCGACCTTGCGAATCGCCATGAGCAGCAGGGCCGGATCACTGTCCTTGGTCGCGTAGCCGGCGGCACCGACTTTCAGGGCGCGGGCAGCCATTTGCGCTTCGTCATGCATCGACAGCACCAGGATGGCCGGCGGATTGTTCAGCGCCCGGATCCGTGGGATCGCCTCCAGGCCGTTGACGCCGGGCATGGAGATATCCAGCAGCACTACTTCGCAGGGCACATGCCGCAAGGTTTCGAGCAACTGCTCACCATTGCTCGCCTCCCCTACCACCACCAGATCCTTGGCCAGGCCGATCAGCTGCTTGATGCCTTCACGGACGATGGTGTGGTCTTCGGCTACCAGTACACGGATCACATTGTTCTCCAGATTCAGGATCTCATCGCGAGCAAGCTCGCTCCCACAGGGTGTATGTGTACATCTGAATCAATGTGGGAGCGAGCTTGCTCGCGATTGGGCCCGTCCAGGCAACCCACCCCATCAGGCCTCACGCAACGGCACCCGCACCGACAGGGTCGTCCCCTCCCCCGGCTCACTCTCCAGGGTCAACTGCCCGCCCATGATCAATACCCGTTCACGCATGCCGACCAGGCCAAAGGAGGTTGGCCGACCCGTATCGGCAATAAATCCTACACCGTCGTCGCTGACGGTCAGGCACAATTCGTCGCCCTCCTGAACCAGCGTCAGCTCTACAGTATGCGCTTGGGCATGGCGCATCACGTTGGTCAGCGCTTCCTGGAGAATCCGGAACAGGCCAATGGCCTTGGCGTCGCTCAGGGCCGGCAGGTTGTCCGGCACCTGCACCAGGCATGGGATCTGCGTACGCGCCTCGAAACGCCGAGCCTGCCATTCGATGGCCGAGGCAATGCCAGCATCCAGGATCGGCGGGCGCAGCGCCGTCGCCACGTCCCGCACCAGCTGGAACAACTGGGCAATCAGGCGCTTCATGCTATTAAGCCGCTCATGCAGGCCCGGGTCGAGTTGCGCGTAGGCCAATTCACACATGGATGTTTCTAGCTTCAACACCGTCAGCATCTGGCCCAACTCGTCGTGGACCTCCCGGGCAATGCGCGCCTTTTCCTCTTCCCGCACGCTTTCCAGGTGCGCCGACAACTCGCGCAACTGTTCCCGGGAGCTGGCCAGCTCCAGTTCGATACGCTTGCTTTCGGTGATGTCCCAGACGATTCCGTCCCAGACGTAGGCGCCATCTTCGAGACGACGGGTGATCGCCTTGATCTCGGCCCAGCGCTCCAAGCCTTCGCGGGTCAGGATGCGGCCCTGCCATGACCAGTCACTGTCGGTGTCCAGCGCCTGGTCCTGAGTGCGGTGGTAATCGGCCTTGTCCTGCGGGTGCACCAGGCTGCGCAGCCCGGTGTCGCTGCGGGCCAGGGTTGCAGGGGAATAACCCACCAGGCTTTCGCTGCCTTCGCTGATGTAGGCAAAGTCGATCTGGCCAGTCACCGGCGCCCGCTCCAGGCGAAAGACCAGACCCGGCACGTTGGCGGCGATGCCTTGCAACCGCGCTTCGCTTTCGCGTAGCGCCGCCAGCGCACGTCGGCGCTCGGTCACGTCGTTGAGATAGACCACCAGGTATTCGGCGTCGCGAAAACGCAGGAAGCTCAGGGAAACGTCAGCCGGCAAGATGCTGCCATCGGCTCGCACGCATTCGGTTTCGAAACTCTGCGGCCCATCTTCACTGGCCCGGGCACGCTTCCACAGGTTCAGCCAGCGATCCATGTGCAAGCCCGGCTCGAAGTCGATCAACGGGCGGTCGATGATGGCGCCCGAGGCATAACCGAGCATGGTTTCAGCCGCTCGGTTGGCATAACGCACGTGGCTGTCCCAATTGACCCAGAGGATGCCGACCGTACTTTGATCGATGGAAAACTGCGTCAGGCGCAAGGCTTCTTCGCTGGCAGTACGCTGGGCGATGTCCTCCCTCGCGGCACGCAGACGACGCTCCAGCGCGCGTTGCTGGCGGCGCTGCCAGAACACGATGGCGACGCTGCTGAGCAGCAGGGCCAGAATCAATAGGGTCAAGTTCTGCCAGAAGCCCGGGGTCTCGGTCAGACGTGGATATTTTGGTTTGAGCCAACGGCTGTGCAGTTGCTCCAGCTCCTTGGCCGGGATCGCCTGCAAACCGCTGTCGATGATCTCGGCCAGTTCCGGCCAGTCCCGGCGCGTGGCAACCCGCAGCAACTGCGGCAGGCCGATGTCGCCCACCACCGCCAGCTCGGCGAATTCGGGCTCGACCATCAACCGCCCGAGCTGTGCCTCATCGACCACCGCGTATCGGGCCTGCTGGGTCAACAGCAATTGCAGGGCCTCGCGCTCCATCGGCACGCCTTGCAGATTCAGCGTCGGGTAGTTGCTGCGCAGGTAATCGGCCGTCGCGCTGGGCATGCGCACCGCGACCCGAGCCTGGCTGTCGAGTTTTTCCAACTCCACCCCTTCGGCGCCCTTCTGCGCGCCGACGATCAGTTGCGGCACGCGCATATAGGGATCGGAAAACTGCCAGAGCTTGAGCCCGCCCGGGGATTGGGTCAGGCCCGGAGCAACGTCCACCTCACCGGCACGCACCGCTGCTTCCAGTTGTGCCAGGTCCTGGAAATTGCGCCAGGTGAGCTCGACGTTCAACGCCTTGCCCAGCCATTGCATCAACTCGACGTTAGTGCCGGACAAACGCTGCAGGCGCCGGTCGTATTGGGCATAGGGCGCCTGCAATACCAGGCCGACCCGCCATTGCGGATGTTGCACCAACCACTGGCGCTGGCCTGCATTCAATTGCACCCCATGCGCCGACGGCGCGGGCGCGGCCCACGCCATCAAGGGAAGCCATAAACAGCCGATAACCCACAGGCAGCAAAAACGCATCATCGAAGTCTCATGCACTGACAAATACTGACCAACCCATTAGGCTGCCGGAAATACTTCTGGTCATGGAATATCCGATGCCCTCTGTTTATCGCCTGGCGTTGCCAGCATTGTGCCTGTCGCTGATCCTGCCAAGTGCCTTTTCCGTACAGGCCAGCGAAACGGCGCCCGCCGTGCAGCAACCTGCCGAGGAAAAACCCGTCGAGCGCCAACCCTTGCTCGAGCGTAGCCAGGAAGAAGCGACCGCACTTGAACGAACCGTCCCAGCTCAGGAACAACAACAGTTACAGACCGGCAGCGATGCCTTCCTGGCGCTGTGGAAACCGGCCAATACCGGCGATCCCAGGGGCGCAGTCATCATAATCCCCGGTGCTGGCGAAACAGCTGACTGGCCTCAAGTTATCGGCCCTTTGCGGAAAAAGTTGCCCGATGTCGAATGGAGCAGCCTGAGTATCACCCTGCCGGACTTGCAAAGCGACGTCATTGCACCGCGCGTAGTGGAAGCACCGCCCGCGACCAAGCCGGCCGACACCGCTGCCGCGGCACCGGACGCCACCACGGCGGCGCCGATCGAACAGGTCGCAGGCGGCGAAGCCGATGCGGCAGATCCAGTCGTCGCCCAAACCGATGAAGAACATGCCAAGGCCGACGCCGAGCGTATCTTCGCCCGTATCGATGCAGCCCTGGCCTACGCCGAACAGCAAAGCGCACGCCGCATCGTGCTGCTGGGCCATGGCACTGGCGCCTATTGGGCAGCACGTTACCTGAGTGAAAAGCAGCCCTCGCAGGTCGAACGTTTCGTGATGGTGGCCGCCCAGACTCCAACCACCGCCAAGCCGGCCCTGGCCGAACTGACCTCGACCTTGAAACTGGCGACCGCCGACATTTTCTACATGGACAAGCCGCTGGATCGCAACGCGGCGCTGGAGCGCTTGCAGGCGAGCAAACGCTTGAAAGGCTCGACCTTCAGCCAGGTGTCCCTCAAGGCCCTGCCGAACCCGTCGGCGGAGCAGGAGCAGCTGTTTCGTCGGGTTCGGGGCTGGTTGAATCCGCAGAAGGCAGGGGAGTAAGGGCTGGCTCAACGTTGTGTTTCGGTGCCATCCACCGTGGCGAGGGAGCTTGCTCCCGCTGGACCGCGCTGTAGGAGCTGCCGAGCGAAGCGAGGCTGCGATCTTTCCAAGACCAGTTGAATATCAAGCGAAAGATCAAGATCAAAAGATCGCAGCCTTCGGCAGCTCCTACCGCAGCCGAGCGGGAGCAAGCTCCCTCGCCACAAGGGCAGTGGGCTAGCGAAAATCCCGCCGCTCGCGAATCAACCGATAGGCGTTATGCAACTCCCGGGTTTTGTCGGTGGCTTCACGCACCTGCAAGGGCGTTGCCCCGCTGCCGGCAATCTTGTCCGGGTGATGACGACTGAGCAGGCGTCGGTAAGCGCGCTTGATCTGTGACGGTTCGCTGGTGGCCGAAACCCCCAGCAAGCGCAAGGCTTCCTGATAGGTCACCCCACTGTTGGGCCGCGACAGTTTCTGCGGCTCGTAGTCAGCCGCCAGCGCCTGGACCTGTTGCGGTGTCCAGCCCAACCATCGCCCCCACTGGGCCACCAGTTCTCGCTCGCTGATACCGGCGCGCCCATCGGCCCAGACCATTCGCCAACACGCGCGCAATACCCCTTCAGCCGCATGCGGCTGGACAGCCAGGCGGCGCATGTAACCGCGCAAGCGATCGTTCCCGGACTTGCCCCGGTTGAACGCTGCGATCGCCCGGCGTTGCGCCGGCTCGCTCAAGTCCAGTGCACGCATTTCCTGGCGAGCCTGCTGGATGTGGCCATCGACCACGCGGCCATCGCTTTTCGCCAGCCGCCCGAGCAATACAAACAACAATTCATCATTGCGTAACGCCGGGCGTCCACCCAGGCGCTCACGTACCTGCGCCCAGCCCTGCAGGTTCAGACGCCGATCCAGCGCCTGTCCCAACAACGCCCCAAGCATGGCCCCCGGAATGCTGGCTATGGCAAAGCCCGCCCCGGCTCCAATCAGAGTCCCTGGCCACCACATATCAACCGCTCGCTTCTATCAAGGTTTCGACCTGCGCCAAACGTTCATGGGTGCCGACATCGACCCAATGCCCTTTGAGGTGCTCGCCACTGACGCGCCCCTCGGCCATGGCCGCGCGCAACAGCGGTGCAAGCTTGAACGCACCGTCCGAGCAACCGTCGAACAACCGCGGGTGCAGGACGGCAATGCCGCTATAGGTCAGGTTGTCGGCAGGCGCGTGCCTATCGTGAACCTTTCCGTCGACCAGGACGAAATCGCCGTCTGGGTGATGCTCGGGATTATCGACGAGCACCAGGTGCGCCAACCCTTCGAGCGGCCGGCGCAAAGCGTTGAAGTCGTAGTCGGTCCAGACATCGCCGTTCACCACCACAAACGCTTCATCGCCCAGCAGCGGCAAGGCCCGGAAGATTCCACCGCCGGTTTCCAGCGGCTCGCCTTCAGGGGAAAACCGAATGCTCACGCCAAACCGTGAACCATCCCCCAGGTGATCTTCGATCTGCTGACCGAGCCAGGCGTGATTGATCACGATCTCGGTGAATCCGGCCCTGGCCAGCGCCCGCAAGTGGTATTCGATCAAGGGAACACCACCGACGCGAATCAATGGCTTTGGCGTGGTAAGGGTCAAGGGCCGCATGCGTTCGCCCTTGCCCGCCGCCAGAATCATCGCCTTCATGCCGTTGCTCCGGCCGATTGCCGCAGGCTGCCCAGAAGCTCATCGAGCGGTGCCAGCTCCGGACGACGGGCAATGACCGCTTCTATATAAGCAAAGAATCGCGGCACATCGCCGAGGTAGCGTGGCTTGCCATCACGATGACAAATGCGCGCGAAGATCCCGATGACCTTGAGATGACGCTGCACGCCCATCAAATCGCTGGCGCGCAGGAAGTCCTCGAGGTCCGGCTGAACGGGAATGCCGAGGGCGCCGGCCTGCTGCCAGTAACTCTCCAGCCAGCCGCGCACGCGCGCCTCGGGCCAACTGAGGAAGGCGTCCTTGAACAGACAGGTCACATCGTAGGTGACGGGACCATAGACGGCATCCTGAAAGTCCAGCACGCCGGGGTTCGGCACGCTGAGCATCAGGTTGCGTGGCATGTAGTCCCGGTGCACCAGCACTTTGGGCTGGGCCAGGGCGCTGTCGATCAGCAGCTCACTGGCCTGTTGCCAGAGTTGTTGCTGGGCCGAATCCAACTCGATACCCAGCTCGCGCTTGACGTACCACTCGGGGAACAATTCCAGCTCCCGACGCAGCAGCGCGACATCGTAGCTCGGCAGCGGCGCAACCATTGGCAATTGCTGGAAAGCCAACAAGGCTTGCAGGGCATCGCGGAATAAATCGTCGGCATTTTCGCCGCTGATCACGTCCAGATAGGTCTGATTGCCCAAGTCATTGAGCAAAAGAAAGCCGCGTTCGAGGTCTTCGGCATAAATTTTTGGTACGTTAATGCCGGATTTCGCCAGTAAAAAAGCAATATCCACGAAGGGTTTGCAGTTTTCCTGGGGCGGTGGCGCATCCATTACGATCAAACTGCGACCCTCGCCTTCCCAGCGGAAATAACGCCGGAAACTCGCGTCACTGCTGGCGGCGGTCAACGTGGCCGGGGGTACGACGCCCCAGCCCTGTTGAGTGAAAAGGATCGGCAGTTGTTCATCGAGCCAAACTTTCAGGTGTTGCAAGCGTACATCTTGGTCGGGCATTGCAAGGGTCTCCGACGGCGCTAGCCGTCAAGCGGGTCATGCTTTATTATCCAGCATCTTTTTCAGACCATCGAGAGGCGTGCGGCCCACACCGCGGGCAGATGGCACGCAGGAAGCCCGGACTAATAAGATGGCATTGAAATCCCCCGCGTTTCGTAAAAAATTTCCGTTGCTGGTCACCGGCAGTCTGCTGGCCCTGCAACCCCTGGCCTCTTCATTCGTCGTCGCGGCGCAGCAGTATGACTGCTCCGTCTCCGCTTCGGGTGCCTGGGACTGTGCGCCCAAGACACCGGCCGCCGCGTTGCCGCCGCGTCCCGTGCATGATGGCAGTGCGGTTTCCGACAGCGGCGCCGCTGCGGCCGACAGCAGCTCGGGCGAGGAAGCCGGCGAAAAGCCGATGCTCGTTACCGAAGCCAAGGGCCGTGGCCTGAAGTCACGCAGTGCAGACTACAGTCACCTCGATTGGGTTCCACGGGAGAACCTCACCCCGGCGCAATTGGCTGAAACCGGCCCTTACTGCTCGGGTGCCTATATCGAGCCAACCCGTCCTGGCATGAACGACAAGACGGCCAAGAGCGACGCTCCTACCTTCCTCGGCGCCAAGGCTTCACGCTATCAGCAGGAAGAACAGGTGGCGACCCTGGCCGGCGATGTGGTCATGCGCCAGGGCAGCATGCAGGTCGAGGCCGACGAGGCCAGCCTGTACCAGGCCGAGAACCGTGGTGAGCTGAGCGGCAACGTGCGGGTTCGCGACAACGGCGCACTGATCGTCGGCGACCATGCCGATGTACAGCTGGACACCGGCGAAGCCAAGGTCGACAACGCCGAATACGTCATGCACAAATCGCGCATCCGTGGTAACGCGCTGTACGCCAAGCGCGCCGAAAACGCGATCATCCGCCTCAAGGACGGTACGTACACCACGTGCGAACCGAACAGCAACGCCTGGACGCTCAAGGGCAACAACATCACCCTGAACCCGGCCACCGGCTTCGGTACCGCGACCAACGTGACGCTGCGGGTCAAGGACATTCCAGTCCTGTACACGCCTTACATTTACTTCCCGATCGACGACCGTCGCCAGTCCGGCTTCCTGCCGCCGACCATCGGCAGCGGCAGCGATACCGGCTTCCTGCTGGTTACCCCGTACTACTTCAACCTGGCACCGAACTACGATGCCACGTTGTACCCGCGATACATGGGCAAGCGTGGCCTGTTGATGGAAGGCGAGTTCCGCTACCTGACCAAGTCCAGCGAAGGTCAGTTCGGCGCGGCGTACCTCAACGACGAAGACGATGAGCGCAGCGGGCAGACCGACTACGACAAGACGCGCTACATGTACAACTGGCAGCACAAGGGCGGCCTCGATTCGCGCGTGCTGACGGAAGTCGACTACACCAAGATCAGCGATCCTTACTATTTCCAGGATCTGCAGACCGATCAGATCGGTGTCGAGTCCAGGGACTTCGTGAACCAGCAAGGTGTAGTCAGCTATCGCGGCGATAATTATGTCGCCCGCTTGAATGCCCAGGCTTACCAGATGGCGACGATTTCGAAGATCACGCCCTATAATCGCCTGCCCCAGATCACCTTCAATGGCTCCCTGCCCGAACATCCGTATGGCCTGGATTTCGCGTACAAGACAGAGTTGGTGCGATTTGATCGTGATTTGCGGACCGGTAACTACACCGACGAAGACGGTAATACTGAGCCCTTCCTCGATACTCGCGTCGCAGGCTTGGCACGGGCCAACGGCGACCGCATGAACCTGGCGCCAGTTATCAGCCTGCCGATGACCGCGTCCTACGGCTATATCAAGCCATCCCTCAAGTACCAGTACACCCAATACGATTTGGATCTGGATGGTAGGGGCAAGAGCGCCGTTGGGAACAGCTACGACAGCACGCCAAACCGCAGTGTTCCTATCGCCAGCGTCGACAGCGGCCTGTACTTCGATCGCAACACACAATGGTTCGGTACCAACTATCGCCAGACCCTGGAACCACGCCTGTTCTACCTCTATGTACCGGAGAAGGATCAGAGCGATATCCCAGTCTTCGATACCAGCGAATCGACTTTCAGCTATTCCTCGCTGTTCCGCGACAACCGCTTCACCGGCTCCGACCGTGTCGGGGACGAAAACAAGCTGTCCCTGGGCGTAACCAGCCGCTGGATTGAAGACAACGGCTTCGAACGCCAACGTGTCGCCGTTGGCCAGGCGTTCTATTTCAAGGATCGCAAGGTCCAACTGCCTGGCATCGACTTCGAGACCCGCGAAGACGCCAAGTCGGACGTCTCTCCATACGCGCTGGAATACGAATACCGCTGGAACCGCGACTGGCGCACCACCGCCACCTACAACTGGGATCCGGACACCCGCAGCCCTCGTTCGGGCAGCGCGATGTTCCACTACCAGCCGGAAGACAACCCGAACAAGGTCATCAACGCCGGTTATCGCTATCGCAACGACCAGGTCCGTTACGACGAGACCACTGGTCAATGGCAAGTGGGGGGTGGCGACTACGGCAGGCCGGGTGATCCGAACTACGTGAAGGACTACTACAAGATCAAGCAGCACGACTTCTCGGTCATCTGGCCGATCGTGCCGCAGTGGAACGCAATCAGCCGCTGGCAGTATGACTACAACCGCAACCGCACCCTGGAAGCCTTCGGTGGTTTCGAATATGACAACTGCTGCTGGAAACTGCGCCTGATCAACCGTTACTGGGTCGACTATGAAGAGTTCAGTCAAGCCGCCCCGGAAAACGAAAAAGGCGACCACGGCGTCTTCCTCCAAATTGTTCTGAAGGGACTCGGCGGCCTTACTGGCGCCAAGGTAGAGAGCTTCCTCGACAAAGGCATCCAAGGTTATCGTGAACGTGAAGACCAAGCTTTCTGATTGTCTGCGCCCGCTGATGCTGGGCGCGCTGTTCCTGGGTACCGCGGCCAACGCCGCGGTACAGTCCATCGATAAAGTGGTGGCCATCGTCGACAACGACGTGGTCATGCAGAGCCAGCTGGACCAGCGCGTCCATGAAGTGCAGCAAACCATCGCCAAGCGCGGCGGTGGCCAGCCGCCACCAGGCGTACTGGACCAGCAAGTGCTCGAACGCCTGATCGTCGAAAACCTGCAGTTGCAGATTGGCGAACGCTCCGGCATTCGCATTACCGATGAAGAACTGAACCAGGCCGTTGGCACCATTGCCCAGCGCAACAACATGAGCATCGACCAGTTCCGGGCCGCCCTGGCTCGCGACGGCCTCTCCTACGAGGACGCCCGCGATCAGATCCGCCGCGAAATGGTCATCAGCCGTGTGCGTCAGCGCCGTGTGGCCGAACGCATCCAGGTGTCGGAGCAGGAAGTGAAGAACTTCCTCGCTTCCGACCTGGGCAAGATGCAGCTTTCCGAAGAACTGCACTTGGCGAACATCCTGATTCCGACGCCGGAAAGCGCCAACTCCGAAGCGATCCAGAGCGCTTATCGCCAGGCAATGGATGTCTACCAGCAGCTCAAGCAAGGCGCTGATTTCGGTCAGATGGCCATTGCCAAGTCGGGCAGCGACAACGCCCTGGAAGGCGGTGACATGGGCTGGCGCAAGCCCGCTCAACTGCCGCCTCCGTTCGACCGCGAACTGAGCGCCATGGCCGTGGGCGACATCACCCAACCAGCGCGTACGCCAGGCGGCTTCATCATCCTGAAAGTGCTGGAGAAGCGCGGTGGTGGAACCCAGGTCCGTGACGAAGTGCATGTTCGCCACATCCTGATCAAGCCAAGCGAGATTCGCAGCGAAGCCGAGACCAAGCGCCTGGCGGAGAAACTCTACGACCGCATCGAAGCGGGTGAAGACTTTGCTGAACTGGCGAAAAATTTCTCGGAAGACCCGGGCTCTGCCCTCAACGGCGGCGACCTGAATTGGGTTGACCCCAATGCACTGGTTCCCGAGTTCCGCCAGGTCATGGCCGACACGCCGCAAGGCCAGCTGTCCAAACCGTTCAAGAGCCCTTATGGCTGGCACGTGCTGGAAGTCCTTGGCCGCCGCGCCACTGACAGCACCACCCAGGCTCGCGAACAGCAGGCAATGACTGTCTTGCGCAACCGCAAATACGACGAAGAGCTGCAAACCTGGCTGCGTCAGATTCGCGACGAAGCCTACGTTGAAATCAAACTTCCTGGTGCAGACCAGGCAGCGCAGTGAAACCCAAGCGTTTCGCGCTGACTCCCGGCGAACCAGCCGGCATCGGTCCCGACCTGTGCCTGCTGCTCGCCTCGCAAGCCCAGCCACATCCCCTGATAGCCATCACCAGTCGCGACCTGCTCCTTGAGCGGGCCGCGCAACTGGGGGTGGTCGTCAACCTGTTGCCCGTGACACCGCAGGCCTGGCCGGACGTCCCGGCGCCCGCCAACAGCCTGTATGTCTGGGATACGCCCCTGGGCGCTCCGGTCGTCACAGGGCAGTTGGACAAGACCAACGCCGCGTTCGTCCTGCAAACCCTGACCCGCGCAGGCGAAGGCTGCCTGGACGGGTCATTCGCAGGCATGATCACCGCACCGGTGCACAAGGGTGTGATCAACGAGTCCGGGATTGCCTTTTCCGGGCACACCGAGTTCCTGGCTGAGCTGACCCACACCGAGCAAGTAGTGATGATGCTCGCCACCCGTGGCCTGCGAGTGGCCCTGGTGACCACTCACCTGCCCTTGCGGGACATCGCCGACGCCATCACCCCGGAACGCCTGGAGCGGGTCACGCGCATCCTGCACGCCGACCTGCAGGAAAAATTCGGCATCGCCCGGCCACGCATCCTCGTCTGTGGGCTCAACCCCCATGCCGGTGAAGGCGGACACCTGGGCCGTGAAGAAATCGACATCATCGAACCCACCTTGGAGCGCTTGCGCAGCGAGGGCATGGACCTGCGTGGCCCGCTGCCTGCCGACACTCTGTTTACCCCAAAATATCTGGAGCACTGCGACGCGGTGCTGGCGATGTACCACGACCAGGGCCTGCCCGTGCTGAAGTACAAAGGTTTCGGCGCGGCGGTCAACGTGACGCTGGGCCTGCCGATCATCCGCACCTCCGTGGACCATGGCACTGCCCTGGACCTGGCCGGCAGCGGCAAGATCGATACCGGCAGCCTGCAAGTCGCGCTGGAAACCGCCTACCAGATGGCCGAGACCCATTTATGACCGAGCAATACCAACACCGCGCGCGCAAGCGTTTCGGCCAGAACTTCCTGCATGACGCCGGCGTGATCGATCGCATCCTGCGCTCGATCCGGGCCAAGCCCGACGACCGCCTGCTGGAAATCGGCCCGGGCCAGGGCGCCCTGACCGAGGGTCTGCTCGATAGCGGCGCGCAACTCGATGTGGTGGAACTGGACAAGGACCTGGTCCCGATCCTCAACCAGCAGTTCGCCGGCAGGAGCAATTTCAGCCTGCACCAGGGCGACGCGCTGAAGTTCGACTTCAATAGCCTGAACGCCGCGCCGAACAGCCTGCGGGTGGTGGGAAACCTGCCGTACAACATCTCCACGCCGCTGATCTTCCACCTGCTGAGCAACGCCGGCCTGATCCGCGACATGCACTTCATGCTGCAAAAGGAAGTGGTCGAGCGCCTCGCCGCCGGCCCTGGCGGTGGTGACTGGGGTCGCCTGTCGATCATGGTCCAGTACCATTGCCGGGTCGAACACCTGTTCAACGTAGGCCCGGGTGCGTTCAACCCGCCGCCGAAAGTCGACTCGGCCATTGTCCGCCTGGTACCCCATGCCGTCCTGCCGCACCCGGCCAAGGATCATCGCCTGCTGGAGCGGGTGGTACGTGAAGCGTTCAACCAGCGTCGCAAGACCTTGCGCAACACCTTGAAACTATTGCTCAGCAGCACCGAAATCGAAGCCGCCGGCGTCGATGGCAGCCTGCGCCCAGAGCAGTTGGACCTGGCTGCGTTCGTGCGCCTGGCCGACAAACTCAGTGAACAGGTCGCCCCGCAAGTCGACGCCAACTGAACGGGTGACGATCGCTATCGGGCAGTACGCCAGTCTGGTCTACTACCCGATACTTGGCCTAGACTGATCCCTTGAGTCGCGCCCGCGTCCCGCTTCGTTTTTAAGGCCTTTTTGCATGTCCGATCCTCGTTACCAGGTCGACGTCAGCGTCACCACCCGTTTTCTGGCAGAACAGTCGCAACCCGAGCATGACCGCTTCGCTTTCGCCTACAGCATTACCGTGCGCAATAACGGCTCCTTGCCGGCCAGGCTGCTGTCACGGCATTGGATCATCACCGACGGCGATGGCCATGTCGAAGAAGTGCGTGGCGAAGGTGTGGTCGGCCAGCAGCCGTTGATCGAGGCAGGCAAAAGCCACAGCTACAGCAGCGGCACGGTGATGACGAGCAAGGTCGGCACCATGCAGGGCACCTACCAGATGCTGGCCGAGGACGGCAAACGCTTCGACGCCGTCATCAAGCCCTTTCGCCTGGCCGTGCCCGGAGCCCTGCACTAATGGCCACGTATGCGGTCGGCGACCTGCAAGGCTGCCTCGACCCGCTCAAATGCTTGCTGGAGCGCGTTGCTTTCGATCCTCAAAAAGACACGCTGTGGCTGGTGGGCGACCTGGTCAACCGTGGCCCGCAATCCCTCGAGACCTTGCGCTTTCTCTACAGCATTCGTCAGTCGCTGGTGTGCGTGCTCGGTAACCACGACCTGCATCTGCTGGCTGCCTGGCAGAACATCGAGCGCCTGAAAAAGTCCGACACCTTGAGCGAAATCCTCGACGCACCCGATTGCGTTGAATTGCTGGAGTGGTTGCGCCAGCAGAAGCTCATGCACTACGACGAGGCGCGCAACCTTGCACTGGTCCATGCCGGCATCCCGCCCCAGTGGTCCCTGCGCAAGGCGCTCAAGTGCGCTGGCGAAGTCGAACAGGCATTGCGCGACGACAACCTGTTCGCCCCCTACCTGGATGGCATGTACGGCAACGAGCCGGTCAAGTGGGACAACGACCTCACTGGCAGCGCTCGTCTTCGCGTCATCACCAATTATTTCACGCGCATGCGCTTCTGCACCCGCGACGGCAAGCTCGATCTCAAGGGCAAGGAAGGCATCGAGACGGCGCCGCCCGGCTACGCCCCCTGGTTCAAGCACAGTGAGCGCAAGACCCGTAACCTAAAGATCATTTTCGGGCACTGGGCGGCACTGGGCGGACAATCCGACGAACCTGGCGTCTTCGCCCTCGATACCGGTTGCGTATGGGGCAGCGCCATGACCCTGATGAACGTCGACACTGGCGAGCAACTGCATTGCGATTGCGATGAACAGGGCCACGCCAAAACCTATCACCCGACCACTGCACCATTGCCGGCCGGCACTGCCGTTTGACCGGCGTTGCGCTTCAGCTACAGGAGCCCCTCATGAGCGAATTCAAACGCATCCCCCCGGAACAGGCCAAGGCCCTGCGCGAGCAAGGCGCGGTCGTCGTCGATGTCCGCGACCCAGCCACTTTTGCGGCTTCGCATATCAGTGGCTCCCGGCATCTGGACAACCATTCCATCGCCGACTTCATCCGTGCCGCCGACCTCGATGCGCCTACGGTCGTGGTCTGCTATCACGGCAACTCCAGCCAGAGCGCGGCCGCCTATCTGGTCAGCCAGGGCTTCAGCGACGTCTACAGCCTGGACGGCGGTTTTGAATTGTGGCGTGCGACTTTTCCTTCAGAAACAGCGCAAGACAATCACGAATAATTTTTTATGCCGCCCAAGCCCGCGTGAACCGTGGGCTTGAGCGATGGCAGACGAACGGTCTGCCATAACTAATTACGTATTCCACCTTTACCTCCGCGATTCCGAACTATCCTTAGCCTCAGGCCATCCAAAACAGGGGAGAGCCGGTACACCGGCGCGCGGGTCATCGGGAGTCAGCTTTCAAGAGCCTGCATTCTTGAAAGCATTCTGGGGGGTAAAACGGCAACTGGGTTCCCAGCGGCTGTCCAGCATCGACTGATTGATCCGACACCGGCTCCACGTATCGAGCGAGGTGACGTCATGAGCATTTTTAGCCACTTCCAGCAACGTTTCGAGTCCACGCGGCAGGAGGAATACTCGCTGCAGGAATACCTCGAACTCTGCAAGCAGGACCGCAGTGCCTATGTATCGGCTGCGGAGCGTCTGTTGCTGGCAATCGGAGAACCGGAGCTGCTGGATACCTCGACCAACTCGAGGCTCTCGCGAATCTTTTCCAACAAGGTGATTCGCCGCTATCCGGCCTTTGCGGACTTCCACGGGATGGAAGAATGCATCGAACAAATCGTGTCCTATTTCCGCCACGCCGCCCAAGGCCTGGAAGAGAAGAAACAAATCCTTTATCTGCTCGGCCCCGTGGGTGGTGGTAAATCGTCCCTGGCCGAGAAGCTCAAGCAACTGATCGAAAAAGTGCCCTTCTACGCCATCAAGGGCTCGCCGGTGTTCGAATCGCCTCTAGGGCTTTTCAACGCCACTGAAGATGGCGCGATCCTCGAGGAAGACTTCGGCATTCCACGCCGCTATCTCAATACCATCATGTCGCCATGGGCAACCAAGCGCCTGGCCGAGTTCGGCGGTGACATCAGCCAGTTCAAGGTGGTCAAGCTCTATCCATCGATCCTCAACCAGATCGCGGTGGCCAAGACCGAACCGGGTGACGAAAACAACCAGGATATTTCCGCCCTGGTGGGCAAGGTCGATATCCGTAAACTGGAAGAATTCCCACAGAACGACGCCGACGCCTACAGCTATTCGGGTGCGCTGTGCCGGGCCAACCAGGGCCTGATGGAATTCGTCGAAATGTTCAAGGCGCCCATCAAGGTGCTGCACCCGCTGCTGACCGCCACTCAGGAAGGCAACTACAACAGCACCGAGGGCCTGGGGGCCATTCCGTTCACCGGCATCCTGCTGGCCCACTCCAACGAATCGGAATGGCATACCTTCCGCAACAACAAGAACAACGAGGCCTTCATCGACCGAATCTACATCGTCAAGGTGCCGTACTGCCTGCGAGTGAGCGATGAGGTGAAGATCTACGACAAGCTGCTGTTCAACAGTTCGCTGTCCAAGGCTCATTGCGCACCCGACACCCTGAAGATGCTTGCCCAGTTCACGGTACTGTCGCGCCTCAAGGAGCCGGAAAACTCCAACATCTATTCGAAGATGCGCGTGTACGACGGTGAAAACCTCAAGGACACCGATCCGAAGGCCAAGTCGATCCAGGAATACCGCGACAACGCGGGGGTCGATGAAGGGATGAACGGGCTGTCCACACGTTTCGCGTTCAAGATCCTGTCCAAGGTCTTCAACTTCGACCCCCACGAGATCGCGGCCAACCCGGTTCACCTGCTGTATGTGCTGGAACAGCAGATCGAGCAGGAGCAATTCCAGGCCGAAACCCGCGAGCGCTACCTGCGTTTCCTCAAGGAATACCTGGCCCCGCGCTACATCGAGTTCATCGGCAAGGAAATCCAGACGGCGTACCTGGAGTCCTACAGCGAGTACGGCCAGAACATCTTCGACCGCTACGTGCTGTACGCAGACTTCTGGATCCAGGACCAGGAATACCGCGACCCGGAAACCGGCGAAATACTCAATCGCGTGGCCCTCAACGAGGAACTGGAAAAAATCGAGAAACCGGCGGGCATCAGCAATCCGAAGGACTTCCGCAACGAGATCGTCAACTTCGTATTGCGCGCCCGGGCCAACAACAACGGCAAGAACCCAACCTGGCTCAGCTATGAAAAGCTGCGGGTGGTCATCGAGAAGAAAATGTTCTCCAACACCGAAGACCTGCTGCCAGTCATCAGCTTCAACGCCAAGGCCAGCAAGGAGGACCAGCAAAAACACAACGATTTCGTCACACGCATGGTCGAACGTGGCTACACCGACAAACAGGTACGACTGCTCTCCGAGTGGTATCTGCGGGTCCGGAAATCGCAGTAAGCAGCGGCAAGCTTCTAGCTACAGCCTGCAAGGGAACGGCGTTGAGCCCATGGCTCGACGCCACGCTCCTTGCAGCTTGAGGCTTACGACTTGAAGCTCCCCCGGAGGGGCCTATGAGCTATGTGATCGACCGACGCCTTAATGGCAAGAACAAGAGCACGGTGAACCGCCAGCGGTTTCTGCGGCGTTACCGTGACCACATCAAGAAGGCCGTCGAAGAGGCGGTCAGCCGTCGTTCCATTACCGACATGGAACACGGCGAACAGATCAGTATCCCCGGTCGCGACATCGACGAGCCGGTGCTTCACCATGGTCGCGGTGGCAAACAGACCGTCGTGCACCCCGGCAACAAGGAATTCACCAGTGGCGAGCACATCCCCCGTCCCCAGGGCGGAGGCGCCGGCAAGGGACCCGGCAAGGCCGGTAACTCCGGCGAAGGCATGGATGAGTTCGTGTTCCAGATCACCCAGGAGGAATTCCTGGAGTTCATGTTCGAGGACCTGGAGCTGCCGAACCTGGTCAAGCGCAACCTGACCGGCACCGACACCTTCAAGACCGTGCGTGCCGGTATCAGCAACGAAGGCAATCCGTCACGCATCAACATTATCCGCACCCTTCGCTCGGCCCACGCCCGGCGTATCGCTCTGTCGGGCAGCAGTCGGGCAAAACTACGCGAGGCCAAGGAAGAACTGGCCCGCCTGAAACGCGAAGAACCCGACAATTTTGGCGACATTCAGGACCTTGAAGCGGAAATCGAGAAACTCAGCGCCCGCATCCATCGCGTACCGTTCCTCGACACGTTCGACCTCAAGTACAACCTGCTGGTGAAACAGCCAAACCCCAGCTCCAAGGCGGTGATGTTCTGCCTGATGGACGTATCCGGTTCCATGACCCAGGCCACCAAGGACATCGCCAAGCGCTTCTTCATTCTGTTGTACCTGTTCCTGAAACGGAACTACGACAAGATCGATGTCGTGTTCATCCGCCATCACACCAGCGCCCGGGAAGTGGACGAAGAGGAATTCTTCTATTCCAGGGAAACCGGCGGCACCATCGTCTCCAGCGCCCTGAAGCTGATGCAGGAGATCATGGCCGAGCGCTACCCCGCCAACGAATGGAACATCTATGCAGCCCAGGCGTCGGACGGTGACAACTGGAACGACGATTCACCGATCTGCCGTGACATCCTGATCAACCAGATCATGCCGTTCGTCCAGTACTACACCTACGTGGAAATTACTCCACGCGAACACCAGGCCTTGTGGTACGAATACGAACGGATTGCCGAAGCTTTTTCCGACACATTTGCCCAACAGCAATTGGTCTCGGCCGGGGATATCTACCCGGTCTTCCGTGAACTCTTCCAGCGCAGGTTAGTGACATGACCGCCAAAAAAGAGCAGAAGCGCCAGCCTATTTCCACCGGCTCCGAATGGACATTCGAGCTGATCAAGGCCTACGACCGCGAAATCAGCCGTATCGCGGACCGTTATGCCCTCGACACCTACCCGAACCAGATCGAGGTGATCACCGCCGAGCAGATGATGGACGCCTACGCGTCGGTCGGCATGCCGCTGGGCTATCACCACTGGTCCTACGGCAAGCACTTCCTCAGCACCGAGAAATCCTACAGCCGGGGCCAGATGGGGTTGGCCTATGAGATCGTCATCAACTCCGATCCTTGCATCGCCTACCTGATGGAAGAAAACACCATCTGCATGCAGGCCCTGGTGGTGGCGCATGCCTGCTATGGGCACAACAGCTTCTTCAAGGGCAACTACCTGTTCCGCACCTGGACCGATGCCAGCTCGATCATCGATTACCTGGTGTTCGCCAAGCAGTACATCATGCAATGCGAGGAACGCCATGGTATCGACGCGGTGGAGGACCTGCTGGACTCCTGCCACGCCCTGATGAACTACGGCGTGGACCGCTACAAGCGGCCGTATCCGATTTCCGCCGAAGAAGAACGTCGGCGCCAAAAGGATCGCGAAGAGCACCTGCAAAAACAGATCAACGATCTGTGGCGCACCATCCCCAAAGGTGCAGACAAGTACAACGAAAAAGACAATGCCCGGTTCCCTGCCGAGCCCCAGGAAAACATTCTCTACTTCATTGAAAAACATGCGCCGCTGCTGGAGCCGTGGCAGCGGGAAATCGTGCGCATCGTGCGCAAGATCGCCCAGTATTTCTATCCACAGCGCCAAACCCAAGTGATGAACGAAGGCTGGGCCACGTTCTGGCACTACACGCTGATGAACGACCTGTACGACGAGGGCCTGGTCACCGACGGCTTCATGATGGAGTTCCTGACGTCCCACACCAGCGTGGTATTCCAACCTGGCTTCGACAGCCCGTACTACAGCGGTATCAACCCCTACGCACTGGGTTTCGCCATGTACCGCGACATCCGGCGCATGTGCGAAAACCCTACCGAAGAAGATCGTCACTGGTTCCCGGAAATCGCCGGTTCGGACTGGTTGTCCGCCATTAAATTCGCCATGAGCAGCTTCAAGGACGAAAGCTTCATCCTGCAGTACCTCTCGCCCAAGGTGATCCGCGACCTGAAACTGTTCAGCATCCTCGATGACGATCAGAAAGATGACCTGGTGGTACCTGCCATTCACGATGAGGGCGGCTATCGCATCATTCGCGAAACCCTGGCGGCGCAGTACAACCTGGGCAATCGCGAGCCCAATGTGCAGATCTACAGCATCGACCGCCGCGGGGATCGCTCGCTGACCCTGCGGCACCAGGCGCACAACCGCAAACCACTGGGCGACTCCACCGACGAAGTGCTCAAGCACCTGCATCGCCTCTGGGGTTTCGACATCCACTTGGAAACCCTGCAAGGCGACCAGGTGATGAAAACCCATCACGTGCCACCCAGAGGCGAACAAGCCGAAGGAGACTACGGTCGCCTGGACCTAGCCGTCATTCATCTTTGAGCCCGTTTTCACCTCCGGACGTCCGACGCAAAGGTTATCCTGTCGGACCAACGGAGGTTTTTTATGCAGATCTATAAAGTCGGCGGCGCCGTTCGCGACCGCCTGCTAGGCATTCCCGTCACCGACATCGATCGGGTCGTGGTGGGTGCCACCGCCGAGGAAATGCTCGCCAAGGGGTTTCGCCCGGTGGGAGCCGATTTTCCGGTATTCCTACACCCGAAGAGCGGCGAGGAGTACGCCCTCGCCCGCACCGAACGCAAGAGCGGCCGAGGCTATGGCGGCTTCGTGTTCCATGCCAGCCCTGAAGTGACCCTGGAGGAGGATCTGGTTCGCCGGGACCTGACGATCAACGCCATGGCCGAAGATGACCACGGCAACCTGACCGATCCGTACCATGGCCAACGCGACTTGGAAGCCCGGGTACTACGCCACGTTTCCCCCGCTTTCGCCGAAGATCCCCTTCGAGTCCTGCGAGTTGCCCGCTTCGCCGCGCGTTATGCTTCGCTGGGTTTCAAGGTGGCGGACGAAACCCTTGAACTGATGCGCCAACTCAGCGATTCCGGCGAGCTGGAAGCTCTGACGGCCGAGCGCAGCTGGAAAGAAATTTCCCGCGCCCTCATGGAAAAACAGCCACAGGTATTTATCCAGGTCTTGCGCGACTGCACGGCCCTCAAGGTCCTGATGCCAGAGGTCGATGCGCTGTTTGGCGTGCCCCAGCCTGAGGCCCATCACCCGGAAATCGACACAGGCATCCATACCCTGAGCGTGCTGGAACAAGCCGCCCTGCACCAACAACCGCTGACAGTCCGCTGGGCCTGCCTGCTCCATGACCTGGGCAAAGGCCTGACGCCCCAACACGAATGGCCGCGGCACATCGCCCATGAGCACACAGGGCTGAAGCTGATCAAAGCGGTCAACGAACGCTTCAAGGCGCCCCGCGACTGTCAGGAATTGGCGTTACTGGTTGGCCAATACCACACCCATGGTCATCGCGCGCTTGAGCTCAAGGCATCCACTTTGCTTGAGCTGCTGCAGAGCTTCGATGTGTACCGTCGACCTCAGCGCTTCGAGGAATTCATCGCAGCCTGTGAGATGGATGCGCGGGGACGCAAAGGGCTTGAAGAGCGAAGTTATCCACAGGCTGATTATTTGCGGGGCGCAGCGGCAGCGGCCCGCGCAGTGGCGGTGCAGCCCTTGCTGGAGAAGGGCTTCAAGGGACCGGAGCTGGGTGAGGCGATCAAGCGCGAGCGCCTCAGGGCTTTGAAGGCCTACAAGGAAGCGGCAAGCTGACGGAATCTTGGATCAGCTTGCATTTGTGTTGGATGTTCCGTCGTCATCGCGAGCAAGCTCGCTCCCACATTAGGATTTCAGTGAGCACATCTCTAGTGTTCAACCGAGATCCACTGTGGGAGCGAGCTTGCTCGCGATAGTGACAGGCGCTTCAGCGCAGATTCGATGGCGTAAGCTGCTGGCCTCGCCATTCGAAAGCCACCGGCGCCAGCACCTGGTCGATCTGCGATTCTTCCCACAAAGTGGCGAAGCTTTTGCCCACGCCTGGGTGAATCCGATCTGGAGCGATCAACGACAAAGGCCACAGGACGAAGGCGTTCTTGAGGATTTCCGCACGCGGCAAGATCAACCCATCGAAGTTGCCGACCTGTTCGCCATACAACAACACGTCGATATCCAGCGGCAGCCCCTTGCGGTCCGGCGCATAGCGACCGTTGTCCGCCTCGATGAACTTGAGACGACGATCCAGCTCCATCAGCGGCAGATCGGTGAAGGCCGAGACGACGAAATTGAAGAATGGCCCGCTCTTGATACCCACCGGCTGGCTCTCGAACACGGCCGAACAGCGGATGTCCACCAGGAAACCGGCCAAGGCTTCAAGACCGGCGCACAGATGGGTTTCGCGCTCGATATTGCTGCCGAGCCCGAGAAAAACCTGAGTCAGCGACATCCGCGCTCGATCTCCACACCCACGCCGCTGGCCGCCGGTACGGCGCCAGGCTTGGTTAATTTCAGACGCAGCCAGGTGATCTTGAACTCATCCATGAGCTCCTGGGCCAGTCGCTCGGCAAAGGTCTCGACCAATTGGAACTGCGCCCGTTCGGCAAATGCCTGGATGCGCGACGATACGCTGGCGTAGTCGAGCGCCAGGGTCAGGTCGTCGCCCGCGGCGGCCGGGCGGTTGTCCCAGGCGAAGCTCAGGTCAAGCCGCAGGCACTGTCGGATGCCTCGCTCCCAGTCGTAGGCCCCGATTACCGTGTCGACTTCCAGGCCCTCGATAAACACTCTGTCCAAGCACTCTTCTCCGCAGCACGACAAGGGCGCAATGCGCCGTTAGAATCAGGGCGTCCTCGCCCGGAATAGTTAGCATGTTTTGGTTACTGGCGATTCTCGCCTACCTGCTCGGCTCGCTGTCCTTCGCCATTTTGCTCAGCCGCCTGACCGGTCGCCCGGATCCGCGAATGAGTGGCTCAGGCAATGCCGGCGCCACCAACATGCTGCGCCTGGCCGGACGCAAACTTGCCATCCTGACCCTGCTGGGCGACCTCTGCAAAGGCCTTGTCCCGGTATTGATCGCCAGCCTCGCAGGGCTCTCGTTGCAGCAACAGGCCTGGATTGGCGTCTGCGCCGTCATCGGCCATCTATTCCCGCTGTACTTTCGCTTTCGTGGCGGCAAGGGTGTCGCAACCGCCGCCGGCATGCTGCTGGGCCTGTACCCGCCCGCCGCCCTGCTGGCTGCCTGTGCCTGGCTGCTGACGTTCTACCTGACCCGCACCAGCTCCCTGGCCGCGCTGATCGCCACGCCGCTGACCCTGCCGTTGCTGGCCTGGCAGGAACCGGCGGCCTTGCTGCCCATGACCGCGCTGGTTGCGCTGATCGTCTGGCGTCACCGGGGCAATCTACGCGACCTGTTCGCCGGGCGCGAACGGCATTTTTAAATGACGCTTCACAGGGGCGCCAACTGCTCCATCGGCCAGCGCGCCTGTACGCTGATCGCCAGGCTTTCGTGCTGGCCGGCCTGCAAGCGCTGGCAACCGGCAAAGGCAATCATCGCGCCGTTATCTGTACAGAACTCCGGCCGGGCGTAGTAAACGTCGCCCTTCATGTCGCCGAGCATTTTCTCCAGCGATGTCCGCAAGGCCTTGTTCGCGCTCACGCCGCCTGCGATCACCAGGCGCTTGAGCCCGGCCTGCTTGAGGGCGCGCTTGCACTTGATGGTCAAAGTCTCCACCACGGCCTGCTGGAACGCCAGCGAGATGTCGCAACGGGTTTGCTCGCTGTCGTCCCCGGCGCTGACGCACTGCTGCCAAGTGTTCAGGGCGAAGGTCTTCAACCCGCTGAAACTGAAATCCAGGCCGGGACGGTCGCACATTGGCCGCGGGAACACGAAACGCCCATCGACCCCTTGCGTCGCAAGCCGGGAGATTTCCGGCCCGCCGGGATAATTGAGGCCCATCATTTTTGCAGTTTTGTCGAACGCTTCGCCGGCAGCATCATCGAGCGTCTCGCCGAGCAACTCGTATTGGCCGATGCCATCGACCCGAATGAGCTGCGTATGGCCGCCCGATACCAACAAAGCGACGAACGGGAATTGCGGCGGTTGCGACTCCAGCATCGGCGCCAGCAGGTGGCCTTCCATGTGATGCACGCCCAGGGCCGGAATCCCCCAGGCAAAGGCCAGCGCCTGGGCACAGGAGGCGCCCACCAGCAACGCGCCCACCAGGCCCGGGCCAGCGGTGTAGGCGATGCCGTCGATCTCGGTCGGCACGCAGCCAGCTTCGGCCAGGACCTGGCGGATCAAGGGCAGCATGCGCTTGACGTGATCGCGGGAGGCAAGCTCGGGCACCACCCCGCCATAGGCGCGGTGCAGGTCGATCTGGCTGAACAGCGCATCGGCCAGCAGGCCGCGCTCACTGTCGTAAAGTGCGACACCAGTTTCGTCGCAGGAGGTTTCTAATCCCAGTACTAGCATGGGTTTGCGCCTTGTAGAGGCTGAATTCGAAGGCGCGCATAATAGTCGCCGCGTTGTGCCCCGACCAGCGGTTTTCGATCAGAGGCTTTGCATTCCGAGCGTTGAGGGGTTAACATCCGCAACCCTTAAAAACCGACGTCTTCAAGTGCTCTTTTGCCGCGAGGATGTTGCCCCCGGTAATGAATGAAGGTAGCTCTGGATGCCAGCCGTCAAAGTAAAAGAGAACGAACCCTTCGACGTAGCTCTGCGTCGTTTCAAGCGCTCCTGCGAAAAAGCCGGTGTTCTGGCTGAAGTTCGTAGCCGCGAATTCTACGAGAAGCCGACTTCTGAGCGTAAGCGCAAGGCAGCAGCCGCTGTTAAGCGTCACGCCAAGAAAGTTCAGCGCGAACAGCGCCGCGCCGTACGTCTGTACTAATACACAGACGTTCGTAGCAAGCTTCTGCCAAGCCCGGCCTTCAAGCCGGGCTTATGGCATTTGCGGAATAACGCTTGATGCTTCACCGTCAAAGCCGCAGACGCGACCAAGACAACCTGCTTCACCGCGTCAGACCTGGCTCTTTTGCCAGCGGTGCACGTCTTTCCTGACGAGCCTTCCAAGGCTACCGACGAGCACACCCTGATTCCTCTAACGACGATCAGCCCAAGGCACCTGCCTGCGTGTCCGCTTCATGAGCTATCCGAGGCCTGAACAGCCGTTACCGGACTCAGCGCAACACATTCAAACAGTCGAATACTGATAGTTATTAACGTCAGTGGATTATCGGCAGATACACTTCCCGACAGCGATGATGCAGACGACCCGGTCGAGCCACCGATTTAGCGTGCCTCAAACCCAGACCCGGTTACGCCTGCCGATTTCGGGTCCATATTTCGCGCAGTGATGATGAGAACGCCATGGCCGGGCTGATTCCCCAGAGCTTTATTGACGACCTCCTGAACCGCACCGACATCGTCGACGTGGTCAGCTCTCGCCTGCAAATGAAGAAAGCGGGCAAGAACTACACGGCCTGCTGCCCGTTCCATAAAGAAAAAACGCCTTCTTTCAGCGTCAGCCCCGACAAGCAGTTCTATTATTGCTTCGGCTGCGGCGCTGGCGGCAATGCCCTCGGCTTCATCATGGACCACGACAACCTGGACTTCCCCCAGGCCGTCGAAGAACTGGCCAAAGCCGCTGGCATGGAAATACCCCGGGAGGAAAGCGGTCGACAGCACAAGCCACGCCAACCGACCGATTCTCCGCTTTACCCACTGCTGACGGCGGCGGCGGATTTTTATCGCCTGGCCCTCAAAAGCCATCCGGCACGCAAGGCTGCGGTGGATTATCTCAAGGGCCGCGGCCTGACCGGCGAAATCGCCCGGGACTTCGGCCTCGGCTTCGCCCCGCCCGGTTGGGACAATCTGTACAAGCACCTAAGCAGCGATACGCTGCAACAGCGCGCCATGATCGACGCCGGCCTGCTGATTGAAAATGCCGAAACCGGCAAGCGCTACGACCGCTTCCGCGACCGGGTCATGTTTCCGATCCGCGACACACGCGGACGGATCATCGCCTTTGGTGGCCGAGTGCTGGGCGACGACAAGCCAAAATACCTGAACTCCCCGGAAACCCCGGTGTTCCATAAGGGCCAGGAACTCTACGGCCTGTACGAAGCGCGCAAGAACAACCGCAACCTCGATGAAATCATCGTCGTCGAAGGCTACATGGACGTTATTGCCCTGGCCCAGCAAGGCCTGCGCAACGCCGTGGCAACCCTGGGCACAGCCACCAGCGAAGAGCACATGAAGCGCCTGTTTCGCGTCGTGCCCAACGTGCTGTTCTGCTTCGACGGCGACCAGGCCGGCCGTAACGCCGCCTGGCGCGCACTGGAGGCTACCCTGCCGTGCCTGCAGGACGGACGCCGGGCACGCTTCCTGTTCCTACCCGAGGGCGAGGACCCGGACACCCTGGTGCGCTCCGAAGGTACCGATGCGTTTCGTGCGCGGATCAACCAGCATGCACAACCGTTGGCCGACTATTTTTTCCAGCAATTGACCGAAGAAGCCGATCCACGCTCCCTCGAAGGCAAGGCCCACATGGCCACCCTCGCGGCACCGCTGATCGACAAGGTGCCCGGCGCCAACCTGCGCACACTCATGCGCCAGCGCCTGACCGAAATCACCGGCCTGAACAGCGAAGCGGTCAATCAACTGGTGCACAGCGCCCCCCAGGAAGCGCCACCGGCTTATGACCCGGGCATCGATTACGACGCGATGCCGGATTTCGCCGACTATCATCAACCCCAACAGGATTACGCCCCCCAGCAGGAATGGACACCGAAAAAACCCGGCAGTGGCGGCAAGAAATGGGACAAGAAACCCTGGGACAAGAACGGCAAGCGCGGCGATCGCGACCAGCCACGTGCCCCGCGCGTGCCGGCCGCCGTCGAACCACCAACACTGGCCGCCTTGCGCACTTTGCTGCATCACCCGCAACTGGCGGAAAAAGTAGAGGACGCCGGGCACTTCGCCGCCGAGGACCACAGCAATACGCAATTGCTGGTTGCACTCCTTGAAGCCGTGCAGAAGAACCCCAAGCTAAACTCTTTCCAGTTGATTGCGCGGTGGCATGGCACCGAGCAGGGGCGCCTGTTGAAGGCCCTGGCCGAGAAGGAATGGCTGATTGAGGGAGACAACCTTGAACAACAGTTTTTCGACACCATTACTAGCTTGTCCGCCCGCCAACGCGAGCGAAACCTGGAACAACTTTTGCGAAAAGCTCGCCAGAGCGAGTTGACCAGCGAAGAGAAAAACCAATTGCGCGACTTACTCAGCCGCAATGTTTGCGCATCAAACCCGACCTCAACTGGCGCGTGAGGTCACAGCTCAGGTATAATCCTCGGCTTGTTTTTTGCCCGCCAAGACCTTCAGTGGATAGGGTGTTATGTCCGGAAAAGCGCAACAGCAGTCTCGTATCAAAGAGTTGATCCTATTGGGTCGTGAGCAGGGCTACCTGACTTACGCGGAGGTCAACGACCACCTGCCGGAGGATATTTCAGATCCGGAACAGGTGGAAGACATCATCCGCATGATCAACGACATGGGGATCAACGTATTCGAGGTTGCTCCAGATAAGGATGCCCTTATGCTGGCCGACGCCGATACCGACGAGGCGGCCGCTGAAGAAGCGGCCGCAGCGTTGGCAGCGGTCGAGACCGACATTGGTCGCACCACCGACCCCGTGCGCATGTACATGCGTGAAATGGGTACGGTAGAGCTCCTCACGCGTGAAGGCGAAATCGAAATCGCCAAGCGTATTGAAGAAGGCATCCGTGAGGTGATGGGCGCAATCGCGCACTTCCCTGGCACGGTTGACCATATTCTCTCCGAGTACACCCGCGTCACCACCGAAGGTGGCCGCCTGTCCGACGTCTTGAGCGGTTATATCGATCCGGACGACGGCATTGCGCCGCCTGCCGCCGAAGTGCCGCCACCGATCGACGCGAAAGCCGCCAAGGCCGACGACGACACCGATGACGACGACGCCGAAGCGAGCGACGACGAGGAAGAAGCCGAAAGCGGTCCGGATCCGGTCATCGCAGCACAGCGTTTCGGCGCTGTGGCCGACCAGATGGAAATCACCCGCAAGGCGCTGAAAAAGCACGGCCGCAACAACAAGCAGGCGATTGCCGAGCTGTTGGCACTGGCCGAGCTGTTCATGCCGATCAAGCTGGTACCGAAGCAATTCGAAGGCCTGGTCGAGCGTGTTCGCAGTGCCCTGGATCGCCTGCGCCAGCAAGAGCGCGCGATCATGCAGCTTTGCGTGCGTGATGCCCGCATGCCGCGTGCCGATTTCCTGCGCCAGTTCCCTGGCAACGAAGTCGACGAAAGCTGGACCGATGCACTGGCCAAGGGCAAGAGCAAATACGCCGAAGCCATTGGTCGCCTGCAACCGGACATCATTCGTTGCCAGCAAAAGCTGACCGCGCTGGAAACCGAAACCGGTTTGACGATCGCCGAAATCAAGGACATCAACCGTCGCATGTCGATCGGCGAGGCCAAGGCCCGTCGCGCGAAGAAAGAGATGGTCGAAGCGAACTTGCGCCTGGTGATCTCCATCGCCAAGAAGTACACCAACCGCGGCCTGCAATTCCTCGACCTGATCCAGGAAGGCAACATCGGCCTGATGAAGGCGGTGGACAAGTTCGAATACCGTCGCGGCTACAAGTTCTCGACTTATGCCACCTGGTGGATCCGTCAGGCGATCACTCGCTCGATCGCCGACCAGGCCCGCACCATCCGTATCCCGGTGCACATGATCGAGACGATCAACAAGCTCAACCGTATTTCCCGGCAGATGCTGCAGGAAATGGGTCGCGAACCGACGCCGGAAGAGCTGGGCGAACGCATGGAAATGCCTGAGGACAAGATCCGCAAGGTATTGAAGATCGCCAAAGAGCCGATCTCCATGGAAACCCCGATCGGTGATGACGAAGACTCCCATCTGGGTGACTTCATCGAAGACTCCACCATGCAGTCTCCGATCGATGTCGCCACTGTCGAGAGTCTCAAGGAAGCGACTCGCGAAGTACTCTCCGGCCTCACTGCCCGTGAAGCCAAGGTACTGCGCATGCGCTTCGGCATCGACATGAATACCGACCACACCCTTGAGGAAGTCGGTAAGCAGTTCGATGTAACCCGTGAGCGGATTCGTCAGATCGAAGCCAAGGCGTTGCGCAAACTGCGCCACCCGACGCGAAGCGAGCATCTGCGCTCCTTCCTCGACGAGTGACCTTCAAAACCCCCGGCCCTGCCGGGGGTTTTGTTATGTGCAGATAAAATCCCTTTCATTACAGCCCTCCCCGCCCTGTCCGTCTACACTCGAATCATCCTCCCCAAGCCATGTCGAGACAGTGATGCCCAGACTGACGGCCGCGCTTTTGCTGTCATTGATGACCTGGACCGCAACAGCTGGCGCGTTGACGCTCACCGACGAGGAGCTCCGCTGGCTCAAGGACCACCCTGACCTGCGCCTGGGTGTCGATGCCTCATGGCCGCCGTTTGAGTTTCGTGACGACCAGGGCCGCTATCAGGGCCTGGCTGCCGACTACGTCGACATCATTCGTGAACGACTGGCCATCAAGCTCACCCCCATAGAGCCGGTTAGCTGGACCGCCGTGCTGGAGCAGGTTGGACAGGGCAAGATCGACCTTTTGCCGGGCATCATGTCCACGCCGGAACGCCAGAATTACCTGGCGTTTACCCGGCCTTACCTGGATTTCCCCATTGTCATCCTGGCCCATCGCGGTGGCGCCCAGCCGCACAACCTCAAGGAACTGTACGGGCTGAAAATCGCCGTGGTGGAGAACTATGCCCCCCATGAACTGCTGCGCAACCACCATCCCGACCTGAACCTCGTGGCGCTGCCCAACGTCAGTTCAGCCCTTCAAGCCCTGGCAACCGACGAGGTAGACGCGGTAGTCGGCGATCTGGCCTCCAGTGTCTGGAGCCTGCGCCAACTCAAGCTCGAAGGTCTTTATGTCAGCGGGGAAACGCCTTATCGCTATCAATTGGCAATGGCCGTCCCTCCAGATAGCAAGATACTGGTAAGCATCCTGGACAAGGTCATGGCGGACATGAGCCCGGCCGAAGTCGACGAGATCCAGCAGAAGTGGGTCGGCAATGTGCATGACTACCGCCAGCTCTGGTCAGATTTGCTGCTTTACGGCCTGCCTGCGTTGCTGCTCCTGGTCGGCATACTGGCGGTGGTGATTCGCATCAACCGCCGACTCAGCTCGGAAATCGCCCGGCGGGTCGAGCTGGAACAGGAGCTGCGCAGCAGCGAATACCATTACCGTGGACTGGTGGAGAGCCTGTCGGCCATCGCCTGGGAGGCCAGGGTCAGCGACTTCACCTACAGCTACGTGTCGCCCCACGCCGAAGACTTGCTGGGCTATCCCCTTTCCCATTGGCTGATCCCAGGCTTCTGGCGCAACATCATTCATCCGGCCGACCTGATCCGTGCCCAGACCTACTGCGATCATGAAGTGCTGGCGGGTCGCGACCACTGCATCGATTATCGCGTGATCACTGCCGATGGCCGCTGCCTGTGGGTGCGCGATATTGTCAGCCTGATCGAACACGGGCACGAACCGGTGATGCGTGGGCTGATGATCGACATCAGCGAAGCCAAGCGCACCGAGGAAGCACTGCGCCTTTCGGAGCAGAAGTTTGCCTCGGTGTTCCGCCAGTGCCCGGACATCCTGGTGATTGCACGGTTGTTGGACGGTTGCCTGCTGGAGGTCAACAAGGCCTTCGAAGAGCAGATCGGCCTGAGCGCCGCCGAGGTGGTGGGGCACAGCGCAACCGAACTGGATATCTGGGGCATCCAGGGCGTGGGGCCGGGCCTGTTGCAGCGCTTGCAGGCCGGCAGCATTCGCAACCTGGAAATGCCCTTCCGCCGTAGCAATGGCCAGGTGTTCACCGGGCTGATCTCCGCCGAGCCCTTCGACCTCGACACGACGCCAGCCCTGGTCGTGGTGGTACGGGACATCAGCCAGCTCAAGGAAACCCAGCAGCAATTGCAGACATCCGAAGAGAAGTTTGCCAAGGCGTTCCACGCCTCGCCCGATGGCCTGCTGTTGTCCCGGCAAAGCGACGGTCTGCTGATCGAAGTCAACGAAGGCTTCAGCCGCATTACCGGCTTCAACAGTGCCCTGTCGGTGGATCGCTCTACCCTGGACCTGGGCATCTGGGTCAACCTCAACGAGCGAAAGCAGATGCTCGACCTGCTGAAGCGGGACGGCTTTGTCAGGGACTTCAGCTGCCACATCCGTCGCAACGACGGGCAAATCCGGCTCTGCGAAGTCTCCAGTCGCCCGCTGCCCATCGGCAACGAAGACTGCATGCTGACCATCGCCCGGGACATCACCGAACGCCATCTCATGCAGGAGAAACTGCAACAGGCCGCCACCGTATTCGAAAGCACTGCCGAAGGCGTGCTGATCACCGATACGCAACAGCACATCAGCGCAGTGAACCGAGCCTTCACCGAAATCACCGGCTACAGCGAAACCGAAGCCTTGGGCCATACACCTCGGTTGTTGGCTTCCGGCCTGCACGACAGCGCATTTTACGCCGCGATGTGGCACCAGTTGACGGCCGAAGGGCACTGGCAAGGAGAGATCTCCAACCGGCGCAAGAACGGCGAGCTGTACCCCAGCTGGCTGACCATCAGCGCGGTGCGCAATCGGGACCGACAGATCACCCATTTCGTCGCGGTCTTCGCCGATATCTCCAGCCTCAAGCACGCTCAGGCCCGGCTCGATTACCAGGCCCACCACGACCCGCTGACAGGCCTGCCGAATCGCACGCTGTTCGAAAGCCGCTTGCTGGCAGCCCTCAATGGCCAGCAGGAAAACGGTGGCCAGGGCGCCGTGCTGTTCCTGGACCTGGACCGCTTCAAGCACATCAATGACAGCCTCGGGCACCCGGTCGGCGACCTGTTGCTCAAGGGCATTGCCGTACGCTTGCGCGAGCAGTTGCGCGACATCGACACCGTGGCACGCCTGGGCGGCGACGAGTTCATTATCCTGCTGCCGGGCCTGCAACAGCCCAGCGATGCCGAGCACATTGCCCAAAAACTGTTGAACTGCTTTGCCGCTCCGTTCCAAGCCGGCGAGCACGAGTTCTTCATCAGCGCCAGCATCGGCACCAGCCTCTACCCGCAGGACGGTTGCGACGTCGCCACGCTGGTGAAGAATGCCGACGCGGCGATGTACCGTTCCAAGGCCAAGGGACGCAACCGGGTGGAAAGCTACACCCGCGACCTCACCGCCCAGGCCAGCGAGCGAGTGGCCCTGGAGCACGAGCTGCGGCGGGCGATTGAACGCAACGAGTTGTCATTGTCTTTCCAACCCAAAATCAGCCTCGTCGACAACCAACTGGTGGGTGCCGAAGCATTGATCCGCTGGACGCACCCCACGTTTGGCGACGTGCCGCCGGAACGCTTCATCCCCTTGGCGGAAGAAAACGGCATGATCCTGCAAATTGGCGACTGGGTGCTGGAGCGCGCCTGCCGGCAGTTGTGCGAATGGAACGACACCTACGACAGCCTCGGCCCCCTTTCGGTCAATCTGGCCGGGGCCCAGCTGCGCCAACCCAATCTACTGGGGCGTATCGAACAACTGCTGCGCGAGCACCAGCTCGAGCCTGGCTTATTGCAACTGGAAATTACCGAAAACTTCATCATGAGCCAGGCCGAAGAGGCCCTGACGGTGCTGCACCAGCTGAAAAAACTCGGCGTGCAATTGGCCATCGACGACTTCGGCACAGGCTATTCCTCCCTGAGTTACCTCAAGCGCCTGCCACTGGACATCCTCAAGATCGACCAATCCTTCGTCCGCGGCCTGCCCGATGACCCCCACGACGCGGCCATCGTACGGGCAATCATCGCCCTGGGCCGCAGCATGCAATTCACCATCATCGCCGAGGGCGTCGAAACCCTGGCCCAGCAGCAATTCCTGACCGAAGAAGGTTGCGAACAGATCCAGGGCTACATCGTCAGCCTGCCCCTGTGCGCCGATGAGTTTGCCGCAACGTTTCTTCGTATGACCGTTTCGGATTTTTCGGATAGCACAGCCGAGAAACCGTCGTTATAATCCGCGGCCTACTGAGGGCCTATAGCTCAGTTGGTTAGAGCAGAGGACTCATAATCCTTTGGTCCACGGTTCGAGTCCGTGTGGGCCCACCATACAAAAAGCCGCGCATTGCGCGGCTTTCGTGTTTCTGGATGGACCACCACAGATACAGTCGCTTGGACCTATCGGAAGTCACCGACGTCTACAAGCATCACGCGAAATACTTCTGGGCTTCTGCACGCGGTGAGCGCACCGAGGGGCATCCCGACTATCATCCGCCGCCTTCAGGCTCGTGAGAGACTGGTACCTCAAAGGGGCCCTGCCGAGCCTGCATGCAGGTGACGTGCTGGCCAGCATCGAGGGAGAGGTCCATGGCGGGATTGGCCCACAGCGCTCTGTCGTGACGCTGGTCATCAAGGTCTGAGGAACTGCACATGCCCTACATCATGCAAACTGTCGTCCTTCTGGTGCTGGGCGCGATCCTCGTTCAGTTTCTGAAACCATACCCGCTGCGCAAGTGGCTGGGTTTGGCGCTGCTGGCAACGGGCTTGGTCAGCATCTTCAAGGTTGGTGAGCAGCAGGTGCTGGGCTTTGACCTGGAGCTGCTAGCACTGCTGGCCGTGCCGCTGGGCGTTGTGCTTTTCCTGACGCGGCGGCGGTTCACGGAGGAGGACTGAAGCCCAGGCACGATTTCTCGGTGCCGTCTCTGACCCAAAATCGTAAGGGACAACAGTCGATCAACAGCGCATGGCTGATCTAATGGCGTACAAGGAACAGCGTGACCAAGCGAGACGTGCGGCCATGGACGAACTGGCTGCACAAGCCCAGGAGTTAGGGATGGGTTACGAATGAGGCATTCGGCGTGCTTGCTGCAGCCATCAAATGCAACGCATCTGTCATCGTCAATTTTAACCTTAAGGACTTTCCAAAGAGCGCTCTCGAAGCATTTGATATCGAGCCTTTGCACCCTGACGATTTTGTTGCCGACCTTTGGGATATAGACCAGGCGGCTGTTCTCGAAGCAGCACAGCGGCAGCGCTCGTCCTTGAAAAATCCGTCGCACAGTGCGCGGCAATACCTCGACAAGCTACTCCAACAAAAGCTCCCCGAAACTGTAAAGTTGCTCTCCAAATTTGAATTCCTGATTTGACGATTGCTGCCAAGGACTTGAGGCTACAACGATGAATTAACATCTCATCCCACGTCCGTACCTGTTACTCAACCTCTATCACCGAGACGCCCATCATCGCCAGCCCCAGCCTCCCCCGACTGTTTCTTGAACTGTTCTGGCAACTCGGCATCCTGCTGGTGCCGGCCTTTTTCGTCACCGTGCTGCCGCCCCCATTGGCTTTGCTGGCGGTGGTGTTCCTTGGGCTGCTGATGGGCCTTGCCGCTCGCCTGGGCTTTTTGGCGATGGGCCGAGGCATCGCCCGGTTGACGGTCGGCGCCGTGTTTGGCCTGGGTTTCAGCCTGGGCCGGGCGTTGCCTGAGTGGTGGGGCATTTTGGTGGCGATTGTCGGCATCATCGTAGGGCTCGCCTGCGTCAGTAGCTGGGAACGACGCCTTGGGTTGGCGCCCGTTTCCAGCAAAGGACCGAGCGCCTGGGGCGGAAGCGAACCGCAACTGACCCCTGAAGGCGAGCCGATCCGGGTGTTCAACCACAGCGAGATCGCCATGGGTGGCCCTACCTATTGCGATTATCTGTTCCCCGACGGTGTGCTCCTGCAAGGCCTTGGCTCTTCGGCCGTGTTCTCCAGCGATGGGCGTTATTTCGCCGCACCGGTACCGTCCCGGCAGGCATGGGGACTGGTAGTCCTCGACCGTCAGCAACGCCTGCTGTACCGCTGCGCCGACAGCGAGCTTTGGGAGTTGGACGCTTTTGACCTCGACCGCTTGAGTGGACGCCATAGCCCACTGGTGGATAACAGCGTTCGCGAAACCCGGCTCGATGAGCTGCTGCAAACCGCCAGCGTCACCCATCTGGTGCCTGTCGCCGATCTGTGGCTGGAAGCCGATTGTCATCCTGAGCAAACCTTCGAACGACGCTCCGCTGATGGCCAGCAATGCCTGCTGGGCAATCTTTCATTACCTTCGACCTTCCGTGACCAGACCCAGCCATTGGAGCCCCTGCTTTCGCCGCGTTATGCCATCAACATCAACGGAGCACCGTCCGGCCTGCTGATGGCAGCAGACGCACCGTTGGTATGGAGCGCCGATCAACGCGCCCTGGTGTGCCTGGCCCAACAGCAAAGCGGTCACGAGGAAGGCGACCGGTATTGGTTATGGCAGCTCGACACCGGCTGGCGCGCCCTGCCCTCGCCGTGGGTGAAGAGTGCTGCTGAACCGTCCTTCTACTGGCATGAGTTGCTGAGCCTCGACGCGCACCATGTGCATATCGGCGCGTACCTCGACTATCCGCGACCGGGTTCCGGCCGGTATGGCTACCGTCTGGACAGCATCCACAGCGATACCGAAACCCAGGCCGGTCATGACGCCCAGGGTCGCGTACAGGTTGCTGAGTTCAAACTGACCCGCACGGCCATTGTGATGCCATTGGACAGCCGGGGCCTGCGCGGTGACTCGTACATCGAGACGCAGCCGCTGCTGGGTGGCGCATGCGCCCAGCTCATCTGGCTTTGCGACAATCACGAGGGGCTTGGCGGTTATCGCTGCCAGATCGGTGATTGGCACTTGCCAGGCAGTTGGCTGCTGGATCATCGCGTCTCTGACTGCGGGCGTTACCTGGCACTGCTGCCCTTTGCAGACTCAACGACAGTGACCACCCATGCGGTCATTGCAGATGTGAAGGATCGACTCCTGCTGGAAGGCCCCTCCATGTGGGTGGAACGGATACTCGACTTTCGGGATGGCCGCTTGAGTCTGGCAGTGGTGGCCGGTCGTCTTGACCACGACCTGGACAGCAGCGCACTGCAACGCTTCAACATCCCTGCGCCACCGATCGGCAGCGACCCGTCGTTCTTTCATCCCAGCGAGCAATCCCGGCTGTTCTACAACACCGTGGACCTGCAGGTGACAAACTCACAACTGCACAGCGTTGCCCCCTGGCGCCTGGTGGATCGTCCGCAAGTGGCCAACGCCGACGGTGACTTCATCCAGCCCGCCCCCGACCGTCAGGATGCCGCCTGGCTGTTCGGCAGCGAAACGGAATATGCCGACAGTTGGGTGCGTGCGCAGACACCCCGGCTCGGAGGCCATCTGCTGACAGCCTCAGGCTGCGCGTTGGTCGACCTGGCACCGTCGATGACCTGGTCGACGGATAGCCGCTACCTGGCCCTGACCTGCATGGCAACCGATGTGACAGAACAGTGTGGAAGTTATCGAGGCTGGCAATTGCTGCTCCTGGATGTCCAGGAACACACGTTGCGGGTGCATCCGCAGTGGCTGGGCAACCGGCCGCTGTTTGAAAGCTTCGACGCCGAGCAGCTGCATGTACGGTGTTTCGAGCGCGATTGGGAAGCGCAAGACAACGACGACCCAGGTTCAGTGCAGTCGTTCTCGCTGGATCTCTTGTTGCAGTTGCCCACCGAACAGCTGGTTTGCCAGGACGGTTTCTGGTTCAGGGCTTCACAGGTACACCTGGCCCCCGCCTGGCACGCACTGGCTTTGCCTGCCATTGGCTATTTCGCACGTGAGAGCCTGTAACATGCTCGCCATCGAATGCCTGCGCCGGAGCCCACTTTGACTGATACCCGCCCTCCCGTCCTCGACGAAATCGACCGGCAGCTGATCGCGGCGCTGCAAATCAACGCCCGGGAAAGCGTCGCCATGCTCGCCCGGCAACTGGGTATCGCCCGCACGACCGTGACCTCGCGGCTGGCACGCCTGGAAAAGACCAAGGTGATTACCGGGTATGGCGTGCGCCTGGGGCAACGAGTGATTGACGGTGGCTTGCAGGCTTACGTCGGCATCAAGGTCCAGCCGCGTTCCGGCAAGGACGTGCTGCGGCGCCTGAGCGCCATGGCCCAGGTACAGCAGCTGTGCGCGGTCAGCGGTGAGTTCGACTATGTCGCCTGGTTGCGCACGGACTCGCCGGAACAGCTGGACCAGTTGCTGGACCAGATCGGCAGCGTGGACGGCGTGGAAAAGACCACCACCTCGATCATCCTCAGCAGCAAAATCGATCGAGGCCAGCCAGTCTAAGCCCTGCGTCACTTAGCCTGTGGCCCTCAGGGAACAACGCAAGTTATGGTGTCGGATGGGAGAAATTTTCGATCCTGACCTGCCCCTCCGGAAAGGTCGCGATAATCTCCAATTCCCCCCCCATCGCCCGGATGTAGTTGCGCAATGTGCTGATGTACATGTCCGTACGGCGCTCCATTTTCGAGACTGCCGCCTGGTTGATATGCAATGCCTTGGCCAAAGCCTCCTGGCTCAACTCCTGCGCCTGACGCAACTCGTGCAACGGCATTTCTGCACGCAACTGCTGATACAGAGCCTGTGCACGAGCCTGGGAGTCAGGCGAACGACGCGCCATCAAATCGGAAAATTTCTTAGCCATGGTCAAAGCCCTCTCTCTTCAATACTTCCAAATGCTCGTCATAGAGGCGTTCGGCCAAAGGCACATAGTCCTGATACCAACGGTCCTGGCCGGTTTTATCTCCCCCGATCAGCAGGATGGCGCAGCGTCGTGGATCAAACGCATAGAGCACACGATAAGGCCTACCTGCATGTTGCACCCGTAACTCACGAAGGTTGCCATGACGCGAACCTTTGATATCACTGGTGTGAGGAAAGCCCAGATACGGCCCGGTATCGCCGAGCAGCATCACCGAGACCTGTACCGAGTCTTGCTCTGACTCACTGAGACGGTCCCACCACAACTCAAATTCGTCAGTGTATTCAACGTCCCATTTCATACAAATATGCCACCCAGGATATATAACCTCAAGGGAATACCCATAGGAGTTTCGGCGGGTATCTGTTGCTGTTGATCGCGCGGACAATTGTCAGGGAGCGTTTCTGTGGGAGCGAGCTTGCTCGCGATGGCGTCAATCCAGCCAACACCGTCATGGACTGACATACTGCTATCGCGAGCAAGCTCGCTCCCACAGTGGACAGATTTCGTCATTATGATTTATGAACAAATCATAATGACTGCTATGCGCTCAAAACGACGACATATTGTGTCTTATTAACGTGTTCTACCCTCCCTAGAATGGCTGGCATCTTTCCTATACTCAGACACGAACACCGCGTCGAGTCGCCCACCAAGGTCAGCCATGAACAAGAACAATCGCCACCCAGCAGACGGCAAAAAGCCCATCACCATTTTCGGGCCGGACTTTCCTTTCGCCTTTGACGACTGGATCGAGCATCCGGCTGGCCTGGGCAGCATTCCCACCCACAACCACGGTACCGAAGTGGCGATTGTCGGTGCCGGAATCGCCGGTCTGGTGGCGGCGTACGAGCTGATGAAGCTGGGTCTCAAGCCCGTGGTCTACGAGGCGTCGAAGATGGGTGGGCGCCTGCGCTCACAAGCGTTCAATGGCGCCGAAGGGGTGATCGCCGAGCTGGGCGGCATGCGTTTTCCAGTGTCATCCACCGCGTTCTACCATTACGTCGACAAGCTGGGCCTGGAGACCAAACCGTTTCCCAACCCGCTGACCCCGGCGTCCGGCAGCACGGTCATCGACCTGGAAGGCCAGACCTACTACGCACAAAAACTGGCCGACCTTCCCGCACTGTTCCAGGAAGTCGCCGACGCCTGGGCCGATGCGCTGGAGGATGGCTCACGCTTCGGCGACATCCAGCAGGCGATCCGCGACCGCGACGTGCCACGCCTCAAGGAGCTGTGGAACACCCTGGTGCCCCTGTGGGACGACCGCACCTTCTACGACTTTGTCGCCACCTCCAAGGCCTTCGCCAAGCTCTCTTTCCAGCACCGCGAAGTGTTCGGCCAGGTCGGTTTCGGCACCGGCGGCTGGGATTCGGACTTCCCCAATTCGATGCTGGAAATCTTCCGTGTCGTGATGACCAACTGTGACGACCACCAGCACCTGGTGGTCGGCGGCGTCGAGCAGGTGCCCCACGGTATCTGGAACCACGTGCCGGAACGCTGCGTGCACTGGCCGCAAGGGACCAGCCTGAATTCGTTGCACCTGGGCGCCCCTCGCAGCGGCGTGAAGCGCATCGCCCGCGCGGCCGATGGCCGGTTCAGCGTGACCGACGTCTGGGACAACACCCGCGAGTACGCCGCGGTGCTGGTCACCTGCCAGAGCTGGCTGCTGACCACCCAGATCGAATGTGAAGAAGCGCTGTTCTCGCAAAAAATGTGGATGGCCCTGGACCGCACCCGCTACATGCAATCGTCGAAGACCTTCGTGATGGTCGACCGGCCATTCTGGAAGGACAAGGACCCGGAGACCGGCCGCGACCTGATGAGCATGACCCTGACCGACCGCCTGACCCGCGGCACCTATCTGTTCGACAACGGGGACGACAAGCCAGGGGTGATTTGCCTGTCGTATTCCTGGATGAGCGACGCGCTGAAAATGCTCCCGCACCCGGTGGAAAAACGCGTGAAGCTGGCCCTCGATGCCCTGAAGAAAATCTATCCCAAGGTGGACATCGCCGCCCGGATCATCGGCGATCCGATCACCGTGTCCTGGGAGGCCGACCCGCATTTCCTCGGCGCGTTCAAGGGCGCCCTGCCCGGCCACTATCGCTACAACCAGCGCATGTATGCGCATTTCATGCAGGACGACATGCCGGCCGAACAACGCGGGATCTTTATCGCCGGCGATGACGTCTCATGGACACCGGCCTGGGTCGAAGGCGCGGTACAGACCTCACTCAATGCCGTGTGGGGAATCATGAAGCACTTCGGCGGTGAAACTCACGCCGAGAACCCGGGTCCAGGTGATGTGTTCAATGAGATCGGTCCGATCGCCCTGCCCGAATAAAAGGAGTTATTGATGCGTGTAGCCCTCTACCAATGCCCGCCGCTGCCACTGGATCCGGCCGGCAACCTGCAACGCCTGCACCAGGTGGCGCTGGAGGCCAGGGGCGCCGATGTGCTGGTGCTGCCGGAGATGTTCATGACCGGCTACAACATCGGCGTCGACGCGGTGAATGTATTGGCCGAGGTCTACAACGGCGAGTGGGCGCAACAGATCGCCCGCATTGCCAAGGCCGCCGGCCTGGCGATTGTCTATGGCTACCCTGAGCGCGGCGAAGACGGGCAGATCTACAACGCAGTTCAGCTGATCGACGCCCAGGGCGAGCGCCTGGCCAACTACCGCAAGAGCCACCTGTTCGGCGATCTCGATCACGCCATGTTCAGCGCCGGCGACGCCGCATTGCCCATCGTCGAGCTCAACGGCTGGAAGCTCGGCCTCCTGATCTGCTACGACCTGGAGTTTCCGGAAAATGCCCGACGCCTGGTCCTGGCCGGTGCCGAGCTGATCCTGGTGCCGACCGCCAACATGCAACCCTACGAATTCATCGCCGACGTCACCGTGCGGGCCCGGGCCATCGAGAACCAGTGTTTCGTGGCATACGCCAACTACTGCGGCCACGAAGGTGAATTGCAGTATTGCGGCCAAAGCAGCATCGCCGCACCGAATGGCAGCCGCCCGGCCCTTGCGGGGCTGGATGAGGCCTTGATCGTCGGAGAACTGGATCGACAACTGATGGACGATTCCCGCGCGGCCTACAACTACCTGCACGATCGCCGCCCCGAGCTTTACGGCGACCTGCACAAACACTGATTGAGGATTGAGAACGCGGCCTAATCCGCTAGCATGAGCGCATCTTTGTTCTGGAAGCGCTCATGCCGGCCCCCGACTCCCTCCGCCCCCACACTGAAACCCTGGCCAACGGCTTGCGGGTGACATTGCGTCACGTCCCAGGCCTCAAGCGTAGCGCTGCAGTGCTGCGAGTCGCGGCTGGCAGCCATGACGCGCCCCTGGCCTGGCCGGGATTGGCGCACTTGCTCGAGCATCTGTTCTTCCTCGGCACCGAGCGTTTTCCCGCTGGGGAGAACCTGATGGCCTACGTGCAGCGCCATGGCGGCCAGGTCAATGCGCGCACCAGCGAACGCACCACGGATTTTTTCTTCGAATTGCCACCTGCAACCTTCGCCGACGGACTGGAACGGCTGGGGAACATGCTCGCTCACCCACGCCTGGATGAGGCCGATCAGGTGCGCGAACGGGAAGTACTGCACGCCGAGTTCATCGCCTGGTCCCAGGATGCTACAGCCCAGCGCCAGCTTGCCTTGCATGACGGCCTGTCGGAGACCCATCCACTGGGGGGTTTTCATGCCGGCAATCGCGATAGCCTGGCGGTGATGCAAGCCGAATTCCAAAGCGCATTGCACGACTTCTATCGCCGCTTTTACCAGAGCGGCCAGATGACCCTGAGCCTGGTCGGCCCGCAGAGCATCGACGCCTTGAAAGCGCTGGCTGAACAGTTCGACAGCCACATACCTGCCGGCGAAGCGCTTGCCAGGCCGGCACCACCAAGGTTGATGGCATCGTCCCAGACGAGTTATCAACAGGCCCGCGAGGGTTGCCTTGATCTGCTGTTCGCCTTCGAAGACTTGCCCGCTGCCTCGCCTCAAGCCCTGGATTTTCTGTGTACGTGGCTGAACTCCAGCAAACCGGGCGGCTTGCTCGCCACGTTGCGTCAGCGCGACCTGGCTGACAGCCTCAAGGCCACCGCGCTGTATGAGTTTGCCGGGCAGGCGCTGCTGCACATCGAATTCAAGCACGCCAACGCTCCGGCAGCGGCGCAAATCCAAGCATTGCTGCACGACTGGCTGGGGTTCTTTGCCGCCCAGGACGACTGGGCGCCGTTGCGCGAGGAGTTCACCGCACTGTTGCAGCGCCGGCAAGAGACAGGATCGGCCTTGCAGGTGGCCCGCTGGGACGGTGAAGGACGTGACGGGCCGCTGTTGGCAAACGACCTGGTGAAGCTCAGGGAAATCCTCAAGCAACTGCACCCGGCCGATAACGTCGCGGGACAATGGCAACTGCCCGCGCCCAATCCGTTCCTGCAAACGCCAAGCGAAGCGCCCCGCGCCGGGCTGATACGCGGCCAGACCAGCGCCCACCGCGGCTTGCGAACCTTCGCCCAGGACCGCTCCCGGGGTCGTCGGGAACGCTCGCCCATGCAGTTCAGCCAGGCGCTGCCTGACAATGGTCGTGAAGGCGCGGTGTACCTGCGCTGGCAACTGACGACCCAGGCACCGCTGGACTTTCAATCCAGGCTCGACCGGCACCTGCAGGATATGCGGGAGGATGCTCGCCAGGCCGGTGTGGACGTCAGCTTCGAGCCCTCCGGTCATCAATGGCTGCTGAAACTGGTTGGCTTACAGGTGCCGATACCGTTGGTGCTCGAACACGTTCTGACGAAGCTTGCGCAACCGCTGCCAATGGCCCTGGCCAGTCACGAAACCCCGCCGATGCCGATTCGGCATCTGTTGAAGGCGCTGCCAGATCACTGCCGCCACAACCGCCAAGCGTCAGCGTTGCCAATGCCCGAAAGCGACCAAAGCGTGTGGACAACGGCCCGATGGGACGGGCTGTCCATCGGCCTGTCGGCGGCCACCCAAGGAGCGTTGGGCCCTGCGTTGGCCCGAGTGCCGGGCATTGCCGGCGATGAAGCCAGCCTGGCGCCGGCACCTCGCGGGCAACGCCTCTGGCATACGCTCCAGACTCACGGCGAAGAACCGGCCGTGTTGCTGTTTTGCCCGACAGCCACCCCGACACTGGCCGACGAAGCCGCCTGGCGATTGCTGGCACAGCTGTGCCAGACGCCGTTCTACCAGCGCCTGCGCGTCGAGTTGCAGTTGGGTTATGCGGTGTTCAGTGGGTTGAAGCAGATCGACGGGCAAACGGGGATGTTGTTCGGCGTCCAATCGCCCAGCCTTTCGGCGACGCAACTGAGCGCCCACATCGAACAGTTCCTGGCCGGGTTACCGGCGTTGCTCCAGCAACTCGATGATGTCTCCCTGACCGGCCAGCAGCAGGCGCTTGCCGCCCAACTCCAGGGCACCGCCCTGCCCTGCGCCCAGGCCGCCGAACTGCTCTGGCAGGGCAAGTTGGCCGGCCACCCGTCGGATTATCTTGAGCAACTGTCCGCTGCCATCGTGTACCTGGATCGCACGCAGCTACAAATGGCCGCCCAACGCCTGATCGAGGCTGAAGGGGGATGGTATTGCCTGAGCAACGAAGCCTGCCCGGGAGAGCGCTGGCAAGCGCCGCAGTGATCATTGCAGGGGCCGTAATGAGCTTTCTTCGAGAATCGCGGCGAACGAATATGTCAGATTTAGTAACATAGGCGCCTAAGCATCTGAACATCTCCGAACGGAGGTGGACTATATGTATAGGTCTCAACCGTTCTATCTAACGAAAGCATCCCAACCAAAGGAGTATTCCCATGTCCTGGTCCAAACCCGCATATATCGACCTGCGTATCGGTTTCGAAGTCACCATGTACTTCGCCAGCCGTTGAATGCTGCAGGCGGTTAAGCACGCAGCACTACGCCTCGGCCAGCCGAGGCGTTTTTATTTCGGTTTGCAGATGGAGCAGCCATGTTCGTCCAGATTCTAGGTTCTGCCGCCGGTGGCGGTTTCCCCCAGTGGAACTGCAACTGCGCCAATTGCGCAGGTTTTCGCGACGGCAGCCTGCGGGCCCAGGCGCGCACCCAATCGTCCATCGCCCTGTCCGATGACGGTGTGAACTGGGTGCTGTGCAACGCCTCCCCGGACATTCGCGCCCAGCTCCAGGCGTTCGCCCCGATGCAGCCGGGCCGGGCCCTGCGCGACACCGGCATTGGCGCGATCATCCTGATGGACAGCCAGATCGACCACACCACCGGCCTGCTCAGCCTGCGTGAAGGTTGCCCGCATCAAGTCTGGTGCACCGACATGGTCCATGAAGACTTGAGCACGGGCTTTCCGCTGTTCAACATGTTGACCCACTGGAACGGCGGGTTGAGCTGGAATCGCATCGAACTCGACCAGAGCTTCACCATCGCCGCCTGCCCGAACCTGCGCTTCACCCCACTGCCCCTGCGCAGCGCCGCACCGCCCTATTCACCGCATCGCTTCGACCCGCACCCGGGCGACAATATCGGGCTGATCGTCGAAGACCTGCGCACGGGTGGCAAACTGTTCTATGCCCCGGGCCTGGGCAAGGTCGACGAGTCGTTGTTGGCGATCATGGCCGGCAGCGATTGTCTGCTGGTGGACGGTACGATGTGGGACGACGATGAAATGCAGCGCCGTGGCGTCGGCACCCGCACTGGCCGGGAAATGGGCCACCTGGCCCAGAATGGCCCCGGCGGTATGCTGGAAGTACTGGAACAAGTGCCTGGGCCGCGCAAAGTCCTTATCCATATCAACAACACCAACCCGATCCTGGACGAAGATTCGCCCGAGCGGGCTGAACTTGTACGTCGAAAGATTGAAGTGTCCTACGACGGAATGAGTATTGAGTTGTAAGAAGGGCGGAACGATTGTGGGGGTGAAGTTGTGGTGTGTCAGCCAGGCATGATCCAGCTGGACAGGCCCCATCGCGAGCAAGCTCGCTCCCACACTGGTTTTGCTGTGAATCAGATATCCAATGCAACTCGAACTACTGTGGGAGCGAGCTTGCTCCGGGCGGCGATCCGACGATGGGGCCAGCCCTGACGCCACAGAACCCACGGGCATTTCCCGGAGAACCAAAATGACTGACACCCCCCTGTCCCCCGCCGAGTTCGAAGCCGCCCTGCGTGCCAAGGGCGCGTATTACCACATCCATCACCCGTATCACGTGGCGATGTATGAAGGCCGCGCGACTCGCGAGCAGATCCAGGGCTGGGTCGCGAACCGTTTCTACTATCAGGTGAACATCCCGCTCAAGGATGCCGCGATCCTGGCCAACTGCCCTGACCGGGAAATCCGCCGCGAGTGGATCCAGCGCCTGCTCGACCATGACGGCGCTCCCGGCGAAGACGGCGGCATCGAAGCCTGGTTGCGGCTGGGCCAGGCGGTGGGCCTGGACCCCGATCAACTGCGCTCCCAGGAGCTGGTGCTGCCCGGGGTGCGTTTCGCCGTGGATGCCTATGTCAACTTCGCCCGCCGGGCCTGCTGGCAGGAAGCCGCCAGCAGCTCGTTGACCGAACTGTTCGCCCCACAGATCCACCAGTCGCGCCTGGACAGTTGGCCCCAGCATTACCCATGGATCGACCCGACCGGCTATGAGTACTTCCGCACCCGCCTGGGCCAGGCCCGGCGTGATGTAGAACATGGCCTGGCGATCACTTTGCAGCACTACACCACCCGCCAAGGTCAGGAGCGCATGCTGGAGATTCTCCAGTTCAAGCTGGACATCCTCTGGAGCATGCTCGATGCCATGAGCATGGCCTACGAATTGAACCGCCCGCCCTATCACAGCGTGACCGGGCAACGGGTGTGGCACAAAGGGATCACCTTATGAGTTTCGACCGCAGCAAAACCCCGCGCTGGCGCCCCGGCTATCGTTTCCAGTACGAACCGGCCCAGAAAGGCCACGTGCTGCTCTATCCTGAAGGCATGATCAAGCTGAACGACAGCGCTGCGCTGATCGGTGACCTGATCGATGGTGAACGGGATGTCGCGGCCATCATCGGCGAGTTGGCGAAGCAGTTTCCCGACGTGCCGGAACTCGGTGACGACATCGAGCAATTCATGGAGGTCGCCCGTGCACAGCACTGGATCGAACTTGCCTGAGAGCACCGGTCTGCCGCCCAAGCCTGAAGTCGGCTTGCCGCTGTGGTTGCTGGCGGAGCTGACCTATCGTTGCCCGCTGCAATGCCCGTACTGCTCCAACCCGCTGGACTTTGCCGAGCAAGGCAAGGAGCTGAGCACCGAGCAATGGTTCAAGGTCTTTCGCGAAGCCCGCGAGATGGGCGCCGCACAGCTGGGTTTTTCCGGCGGCGAGCCGTTGGTGCGCCAGGACCTCGCCGAGTTGATCGGCGAGGCGCGCAAGCTGGGTTTCTATACCAACCTGATTACCTCTGGCATCGGCTTGACCGAACAGAAAATCAGCGACTTCAAAAAGGCCGGCCTGGACCATATCCAGATCAGCTTCCAGGCCAGCGACGAACAGGTGAACAACCTCCTGGCCGGCTCGAAGAAAGCCTTCGCGCAAAAACTGGAAATGGCCCGGGCGGTGAAGGCCCACGGCTATCCGATGGTGCTGAACTTCGTGACCCATCGGCACAACATCGACAAGATCGATCGCATCATCGAGCTGTGCATCGCCCTGGAAGCCGACTTCGTCGAGCTCGCCACATGCCAGTTCTACGGCTGGGCGCAGCTCAACCGCGTCGGCCTGCTGCCCACCCGGGAGCAACTGGTACGCGCCGAGCGTGTCACCAACGAGTACCGCGCCAAGCTGCAAGCGCAAGGCAATCCGTGCAAGCTGATCTTCGTCACGCCGGACTACTATGAAGAACGCCCCAAGGGCTGCATGAACGGCTGGGGCAGCATTTTCCTCACCGTCACGCCGGACGGCACGGCATTGCCCTGTCACGGTGCCCGCCAGCTGCCGGTGCAGTTTCCCAACGTGCGCGACCACAGCATGCAGCACATCTGGTACGACTCGTTCGGCTTCAACCGCTTCCGCGGTTATGACTGGATGCCCGAGCCGTGCCGCTCCTGCGATGAAAAGGAAAAGGACTTCGGCGGCTGCCGCTGCCAGGCGTTCATGCTCACAGGCGACGCCAGCAACGCCGACCCTGTGTGCAGCAAGTCCGAACATCACGGGGTGATTCTCAAGGCGCGGGAAGACGCCGAGCACGCCACGCAAACCATCGACCAATTGGCCTTTCGCAATGAACGAAACTCGCGCCTCATCGCTAAAGGCTGAGCCTTTCAGCGCCGCCCAGGCCGTTGCCGCCGGCACCGACTTCGCCGAACTGCAGCTCGGGCCTTTGGGCCTGTTCTGGAATGAATACCGCCCCGCAGACGGTGCCTGCCGGATCTGGCATTGGCAAGACGCCATGCCCCGTTGCCTGACACCGGACGGGTTCAGCGCGCGCAGCCGGGTCTATGAATATGGCGGTGGATCATTCTGCCTGAGCCATGACGGTGTGCTGTTCGTCAATGAGGCCGACCAGCAGCTGTACCACCAATCCCTGAACGACGAACGCCCCATAGCGCTGACCTCGGGTGACTGCCGTTATGGGGATCTGAGCTTCGCCGACAGTCAGGTATTGGCGGTGGAAGAACAGGCCAACCAGCATCGCCTGGTGTCGATCGGGCTGGTGGATCATCAGCGACATCTGTTGGCCGAAGGTGCAGATTTCTACGCATCACCCACCGTGAGCCCGGACGGTCAGCGGCTCGCCTGGATAGAGTGGAGCCGTCCGCATCAACCCTGGACCGCAACGCGCTTGATGCTGGCCGAGCGCAACGCTACGGGTTGGGGTGCGCCGCGCTGTGTCGCGGGCAACGGTGAAGAAGAGTCCATCCAGCAACCGCGCTTCGATGCGGCCAGTCGTCTTTATTGCCTGACTGATCGCGGTGGTTATTGGCAGCCTTGGCTGGAGTCGGCCCAGGGCCTGGAACCACTGCCTGCCGCCCAAGCCGATCACGCCCCAGCGCCGTGGCAACTGGGTGGCTGCACCTGGCTGCCGCTGGGCGAACACAGGTATCTGGCCAGTTGGACCGAAGCGGGTTTCGGGCGCCTGGGCCTGTGCCACGGTGACGATACCGATGAGGACTTCACCGGCACCTACACCCGCTTTCGTAGCCTGGCGCTGGATGAGCGGTTCATCTACGCCGTTGCAGCCTCGCCGACCCGCCCATCGGCGGTCATTACCATTGAGCGGCATAACCACGAAGTGGCCGTGCTGGCCGGCGGCGTCACGCCATTGCCCGTCGAACAGATCAGCCGTCCTCGCACCCTGCGCTATCCATCCGCGTCAGGCGAGGCCCACGGGTTCTTCTACCCGGCCATGAACGCCCCCGCGAAGCCGCCATTGGTGGTGTTCATTCACGGCGGCCCCACCTCGGCCTGTTATCCCTTGTTCGACCCGCGTATCCAGTATTGGACCCAACGTGGCTTTGCCGTCGCCGATCTCAACTACCGCGGCAGCAGCGGCTATGGCCGGGCCTATCGGCAGGCGTTGCATTTGAGTTGGGGCGTGGTGGATGTCGAGGACGCCTGCGCGGTGGTCGCGTATCTGGACGAACAAGGCCTGGTCGATGGCCGACGTGCGTTCATTCGCGGTGGCAGTGCCGGTGGCTACACGACCCTCTGTGCCCTGGCATTCCATGATGTATTCCGGGCCGGCGCCAGCCTCTATGGCGTGAGCGATCCTGTCGCCCTGGCCCATGCTACGCACAAGTTCGAAGGTGATTATCTGGACTGGCTGATCGGCGATCCGCAACAGGACGTCGAACGCTACCACGCCCGCACCCCACTGCTGCACGCCGGGAACATCCAGGTGCCGGTGATCTTTTTCCAGGGTGAGCTGGACGTGGTGGTCGTACCGCAGCAAACCCGCGACATGGTCAGTGCTTTACAGGCCAACGGCGTGGCGGTCGAGGCGCACTACTATCCCGATGAGCGCCACGGTTTTCGCAAGGCCGCGAACCAGGCCCATGCGCTGGAGCATGAGTGGTTGTTCTATCGCAAGGTGATGGATGGCCCCACATAGGGAGATGCCAAACCAATGTGGGAGCGAGCCTGCTCGCGATAGCAATGGTCCAGTCAACATCCCTATAGACTGATACACCGCTATCGCGAGCAGGCTTGCTCCCACAGGGCTCCCAACAAATCTTTAAATTCGCGCCAGGTTCTCAGCGCTTGGCGATGATGTACACCGCATGCACGATGCCAGGGATATAACCCAGCAGCGTCAGCAGGATATTCAGCCAGAAAGCCCCGCCGAAGCCGACCTGCAGGAACACCCCCAGTGGCGGCAGCAGGATGGCGATAATGATGCGAATGAAATCCATGGATGACTCCTGATCGACGATGGCCAAATTGCCATATAGCTCATTGACCCCAGGCCGCTCGCCAGGGTTCAGTGAAACGCAACCAGAAGCAGCCTCGATGGAGGGCGCCTGCCAGGAACAAAAAACGCAGGCAAAAGAAAACCCCGCCGAAGCGGGGCTTTGCAGACTGTTTCCCTGACATCCATTTCACTCTGCCGTCCTGGCAGAATCCTACGTGTCCGTGTTGTTACTTTGCGCGTCCTGCGCTACATCCATGGAAGCTAGATTAGCCCTGGATCCAATTCGCCGATAGAGGGAAAACGCCAGCACGATGTGTAAGCTAATGCTTACACATCGTCATGATTTCAGAACTGGCCGGCTTCCAGCAGGAACAGCGACTCGCTGCCCGCCTTGACCGAAGCGCTCAAGGAATGAATACGCGGCAGCAGGCGGGCGAAATAGAACCGCGCCGTGCCCAGTTTGCTCGCGTAGAAATCATCCTGGCTTTCTTTGCCCAAGGCCGCCCTGGCCATCAGCGCCCACATGTAGGCATACGCGGTGTAGCCAAACGCCTGGAGATACTCCACCGAGGCCGCGCCGATTTCATTCGGGTTGCTTTTCGCCCGGTCCAACAGCCAGTCGGTCAACTCGTCCAGCGAGTCGACAGCGCTGTTCAACGGCTTGATGAACTCCGCCAGATCGCTGTTCGCGGTGGCCGTGAAGTGACGGATTTCATCGGCAAACAACTTGTAGAACGCACCGCCGCTGCCGACGATCTTGCGCCCCACCAGGTCCAGCGCCTGGATACCGTTGGTGCCTTCGTAGATCTGGGTGATACGCACATCGCGCACCAGTTGCTCCTGGCCCCATTCACGAATGTAACCGTGGCCGCCGAACACCTGTTGACCATGAACGGTGGTTTCCAGGCCCAGGTCGGTCAGGAAGGCCTTCGCCACCGGTGTCAGCAATGCCACCAGGTCCTCGGCGCGCTTGCGCGTGACTGGGTCTTCGCTGAACTTGGCGGTGTCCAGTTGCATCGCCACGTAGGTGGAAAAGGCCCGGCCGCCTTCGTTCGAGGCTTTCATGGTCAACAGCATCCGACGCACGTCGGGGTGGACGATGATCGGGTCAGCGACCTTGTCCTTGTTCTGCGCACCGGTTGGCGAGCGGCTTTGCAGGCGGTCACGGGCATATTCGATGGCGTTCTGGTAGGAACGCTCACCGGAGGCCAGGCCCTGGATACCGACGCCCAGGCGCTCGTAGTTCATCATGGTGAACATCGCCGCCAGGCCCTTGTTCGGCTCGCCCACCAGATAACCCACGGCTTCGTCGAAGTTCATCACGCAGGTGGCGGATGCCTGGATGCCCATCTTGTGTTCGATCGAGCCGCAGTTGGCCGCGTTGCGCGCGCCCAGGCTGCCGTCGGCATTGACCATGAACTTGGGCACCAGGAACAGCGAGATGCCCTTGGGGCCTGCCGGCGCGTCCGGCAGTTTCGCCAGCACCAGGTGAATGATGTTCTCGGTGAGGTCGTGTTCGCCGCCAGTGATGAAAATCTTCGTGCCGCTGACCTTGTAGGAACCGTCGGCCTGGGGTTCGGCCTTGGTGCGGATGATCCCCAGGTCCGTACCGGCGTGGGGCTCGGTCAGGCACATGGAACCGGCCCAGACGCCGGCGTACATGTTCGGCAGGTATGCCGCTTTCAGTTCTTCGCTGGCGTGGGCATTGATCGACAGGCAGGCGCCGGCGGTCAGCATCGGGTACAAACCGAAGGACAGGCTGGCGGAGTTGACCATTTCCTCGACCTGGGCCGAAACGGCCTTGGGCATGCCCATGCCACCGTACACCGGGTCACCGCCGACACCGACCCAACCACCTTCAGCGTAAGTCTTGTAGGCCTGTGGGAAACCTGCCGGCGTGGTGACGGCGCCGTCGGCCCAGTGGCAACCTTCTTCGTCAGCGGCGCGGCTGAGGGGCGCGATGCTTTTGCTGGTGACTTTGCCGGCTTCTTCAAGGATCGCTTCGACCGTTTCGGCATCCACGGTATCGGCCAGCGCCGGCAATTGGGCCCAGAGTTTCGCGACCTCGAACACTTCATTGAGGACGAAGCGCATATCGCGCAGGGGCGCTTTGTAGTCAGCCATGGCAAACCTCGCAGGATCTAAACAGTTGGTTCGTAAAAGACGGTTTTCGCAATGGACTGAGTGTACCTCAACAACTTTTGCGACACATAGGGTCAACTCATGACTGTTTTGTTATTTTTAGTCATCATGAAAGATCGCAGGCTTCGCCAGCTCCTACAGAGAATACGCATTTCAATGTAGGAGCTGGCGAAGCCTGCGATCTTTGGCATTCCCTCTATCAAAGCGCAAACAACTCCGCCGGCAGCTTCATCAGGCAATCACTCCCCGCCTCGACGGCAGCCCGATGGGCGGTCGTGCGCGGCAACAGGCGCTTGAAGTAAAACTCACACGTCGCCAACTTGCCCCGGCAGAAATCCCCATCACCCTGGCCACTGTCGAGTTGCGCCTGGGCCACCAAGGCCATGCGCAACCACAGGTAGGCCAGGATGATGTAGCCGCTGTACATCAGGTAATCCACGGAGGCGGCCCCCACTTCATCGGGATTCTTCATGGCAGCCATGCCGACCCGGGTGGTCAGTTCGCCCCACTGCTGGTTGAGCCCGTCGAGTTGCTCGACGTAATCCTTGAGCTGCGGATGTCCGGCATTCGCGGCGCAGAATTTGTGGACGATCCGGGTAAAACCGCGCAACAACTTGCCCTGGCTGCCCAGCACCTTGCGCCCCAGCAGATCCAGGGCCTGGATGCCATTGGTGCCCTCGTAGATCGGCGCGATGCGGCAATCTCGCACCAACTGCTCCATGCCCCACTCACGAATGAAGCCGTGACCGCCAAACACTTGCATGCCGTGGTTGGTCACCTCCAGCCCGGTGTCGGTCATGAAGGCCTTGCAGATCGGGGTGAGGAACGCCAGCAGGTCCTCGGCCTCCTGGCGGGCGGTTTCGTCCGGGCTCAGGTGCGCGGTATCGAGCAATTGCGCGGTGAAATACGTCAGCGCCCGATTGCCTTCGTTGAAGGCTTTCATGGTCAGCAACATCCTGCGCACATCTGGATGGACGATGATCGGGTCGGCGACCTTTTCCGGCGCCTTGGGGCCGGTCAGCGCGCGCATCTGCAAACGGTCGTTGGCGTATTTGATGGCGCCCTGGAAGCTCGCCTCGCCCAGACAAAGGCCCTGCATGCCGGTGCCGAGCCGGGCGTGGTTCATCATGGTGAACATGCAATTGAGGCCCTTGTTCGGCTCGCCGATCAGGAACCCCTTGGCCCCGTCGAAATTCAGCACGCAGGTGGCCGATGCCTTGATGCCCATCTTGTGCTCGATCGAGCCACAGGACACGCCATTGCGCGGTCCGGCCTCACCCGTGGCGTCGGGCAGGAACTTGGGCACGATGAACAACGAGATGCCTTTGGTCCCGGCGGGGGCGTCCGGCAACTTGGCCAGCACCAGGTGGATGATGTTATCGCTCATGTCGTGTTCGCCGGCGGAAATGAAGATCTTGCTGCCGGAGATCGCATGGCTGCCGTCGGCCTGGGGCACGGCGCGGGTCTTGATAATGCCCAGGTCGGTGCCACAGTGGGCTTCGGTCAGGCACATGGTGCCGGTCCACTGGCCGGCGGTGAGTTTACTCAGGTAGGTCTGTTTCTGTTCTGCCGTGCCGTGGGCATGGATCGCCGACATGGCGCCGTGAGTCAGGCCCGGGTACATGCCCCAGGACGTGTTGCTGGAGCCGATCATCTCGCTGATGACCAGGCCCAGGGAGCTGGGCAGGCCCTGGCCGCCATACGCCGGGTCCGCCGCCAGCCCATGCCAGCCGCCCTCCACGTATTGTGCGAAAGCCTGCTTGAAGCCTGTCGGCGTGGTGACTACGCCGTTGTCGAAATGGCAACCTTCTTCGTCACCGGAGCGATTGAGCGGCGCCAGCACGTTCTCACAGAACCTGGCACCTTCTTCGAGGATCGCGCTAACCATGTCCGGGCTGGCATCGCTGGCGCCCAGTTCGGCATAACGGCCATGGAAATCGAAGACGTGATCGATCAGAAAGCGCATGTCACGCAGCGGGGCTTTGTACTCGGGCATGGTGGTTTTCTCCGGTAGCAGATCGTTGCAACCTACTGCCGGCCACCCAGGCTCACAATCACAGTCCAGACGCTGAATGCGCCGTCATCACTCAACCCGCGGCGGCTTCCATGCGCACCGCGCCGCGGCGGTTCTGGCCGAAGGCAACCACACAGTTACGCCCCGCGCCCTTGGCGTTATACAGCGCCTGGTCGGCGGACTTGAGCACTTCTTCAGGCGTGCGTTGCTCGAGGCGTTCCGCGACGCCGATGCTGACCGTCACCGAGACGCTGGACGCACCGGCGCCAGAACGGCGCTGACGGCCTTGTTGGTCGTCCTGGGGACGACTGTCGGGGTTGCGCAGTTGGATGGCGTACGTCTCGATGGACTGGCGGATGACTTCCAAATGGGGCATGCACTCGTCGATGGTCTTGCCTGCGAACACCAGGGCAAATTCCTCACCGCCGTAGCGATACGCCCTACCGCCACCGGCGATTTTCGACAATTTGCTGGCCACCAGGCGCAGGACCTGGTCACCCACATCGTGGCCGTGGGTGTCGTTGAATTTCTTGAAGTGGTCCACGTCGCTCATCGCCAACACATAGTTGCGCCCCAGGCGCTGCATGCGTTCGTTCAGTGCCCGACGGCCTGGCAGGCCGGTGAGTTCGTCACGGAAGGCCATTTGATAGGCCTCATGGGCGACCGCCGCGGCGATCATCAACATCACCTGGCTGCACATGATGTTCAGGGTGAACGGCAGGATGAAGGTTTTCGGCAACATCCAGAACAACCCCAGCACCCCCACCAATTGCGCAGCATGCAGTGGCCGGGGGTTGCGCCAATATTGCCAGGCCAGCAGCAGGAACGCGGCGGCGAACATCGGGTAAGACAATTGGATCAAGCTCATCCAGGCGCCGTGCAACGCCGGCCAGCGGATCTCCGAAAGCCACAACAGCAAGGCTTGGGGAAAACTCTGCTCCAGGGCCAGCGCCACGCTGCCAAAGACCAGCAACACCGCGAACCGCGCCACCATGTCCTGAAACAAGTGCGTGCGCTCCTGCCACGCGGCGAACACCCCGAACAACAGCGGCAACAACAAGCAAACGAGATGGAACACCACCGCCGCGTCTTCGCGCACCTTGCCGTTATCGCGATAGAAGTCAGTCTGGGTGTCCAGCAGGAAATAGGCGATGTACACCGTGACCATCAGGAACAGTTCACGTTGACGTCGGTAGACCGCGCAATACGCCCCACCCAGCAACAACACCAACGTGGGGAGCACGTTGAACAGCGAGGTGAAGAAAACGTTGAGATCCTTGACGTAGGCAGCCGCAAGCCCCGCCAGCAACAGCAGCAATGACGGTAGGAAATGGCTGAAACGTACGGCGGAAGAACGCGGCAAGGGTAAAGCTCCGACCCGGCTAATCAAAGATGGCATTGTGCCCGCAACAGGAGCAGTAAGGCACGCGAGATATGACAGATGTCACACTGCCATCGCTGTAACGGCAGAGGGGGCGGTTTTCTTAGGGTCGAGTTGGATGAATATTGTTTCAGGATCCTAGTTGATCCCTGCGGGAGCGAGCTTGCTCGCGATAGCGGTGTGTCAGCCATGAAGGTGCTGACTGAACAAACGCCATCGCGAGCAAGCTCGCTCCCACAAGGGCCTGCGGTGGATACAGATTTTGTGGCAGACATGAAAAAGCCGCTGCTCCCGAAGACGCAGCGGCTTTTGGAAGAACCGCGTGAGGCTTAGTAGCCCAGCGCGAAGTCCTCTTCCTTCATGTCCATCAGGTTGTTGGCGCCCGACAGCATGGTTGCCACGTGGGTACGGGTACGCGGCAGGATGCGCTGGAAGTAGAAGCGCGCGGTCTGCAGCTTGGCGGTGTAGAAGGCTTCTTCAGTGGTGCCGGCTGCGAGTTTTTCCGCCGCAAGGCGCGCCATGTCGGCCCAGAAATAGGCCAGGCAGGCGTAACCGGAGTACATCAGGTAGTCCACCGATGCCGCGCCGACTTCTTCGCGATCCTTCATGGCCGCCATACCGACCTTCATGGTCAGCTCGCCCCATTCCTTGTTCAGCGCAACCAGGGGTTCTACGAACTCCTTGATCGCGTCGTTGCCTTCGTTGCCCTGGCAGAACTTGTGGACGATCTTGGTGAAGCCCTTGAGTGCCTCGCCCTGGGTCATCAGCACTTTACGGCCCAGCAAGTCGAGGGCCTGGATGCCGGTGGTGCCTTCGTACAGCATCGAGATACGGCTGTCGCGAACGTTCTGCTCCATGCCCCACTCGGCGATGAAGCCGTGGCCACCATAGATCTGCACGCCGTGGTTGGCCGATTCGAAGCCGACTTCGGTCATGAAGGCCTTGGCGATCGGCGTCATGAATGCCAGCAGTGCATCGGCTTTTTTCTTCTCTTCTTCATCCACGCCGTACTTGACGATGTCGACCTGCTTGGCGGTGAAGTAGACCATCGCCCGGTTACCCTCGGCGAAAGCCTTCATGGTCAGCAGCATGCGACGCACGTCAGGGTGAACGATGATCGGGTCAGCGGCCTTGTCTGGCGCTTTCGGGCCAGTCAGGGAACGCATTTGCAAACGATCGCGGGCATATTTCAGGCCGCCCTGGAAACCGATCTCGGCGTGGGCCAGGCCTTGCAGTGCGGTACCCAGGCGTGCGGTGTTCATGAAGGTGAACATGCAGTTCAGGCCTTTATTCGCCGGGCCGATCAGGTAACCGGTGGCCGCGTCGAAGTTCATCACGCAGGTGGCGTTGCCGTGGATACCCATCTTGTGTTCCAGGGAACCGCAGCTCACCGCGTTGCGCTGGCCGATGGAGCCGTCGGCGTTAGGCAGGAACTTGGGAACGATGAACAGCGAAATGCCCTTGGTACCCGCCGGTGCGTCCGGCAGGCGCGCCAGCACAATGTGGACGATGTTGTCGGCCATGTCGTGTTCGCCGGCCGAAATGAAGATCTTCGTACCGGAAACCTTGTAGGAACCGTCGGCCTGAGGCTCGGCCTTGGTGCGCAGCATGCCCAGGTCGGTGCCGCAGTGTGGCTCGGTCAGGCACATGGTGCCGGTCCATTCGCCGGAAACCAGCTTGGTCAGGTAAGCCTCTTGCTGTTCGGGCGTACCGTGCTCGGAAATCGTGTTCATCGCGCCATGGGACAGGCCCGGGTACATGCCCCACGACCAGTTGGCTTCACCGACCATCTCGCTGACCGCCAGGCCCAGGGATTCCGGCAGGCCTTGACCACCGTGCTCGACGTCGTGGGCCAGGCTTGGCCAGCCGCCTTCGACGAATTGCTTGTAGGCTTCCTTGAAACCCGTTGGGGTCTTCACCCCGGACTCGCTCCAGGTGCAACCTTCGATGTCGCCCACGCGGTTCAGCGGCGCCAGCACCTGCTCACAAAACTTGGCGCCTTCTTCGAGAATGGCGTCAACCATGTCCGGAGTTGCGTCCTGGCAAGCCGGTAGGCTCTGATAATGCGCTTCATAGCCAAGCAGTTCGTCACGAACGAAGCGAATATCACGCAAGGGGGCCTTGTAGTCAGGCATAGCGATAAACCTCTGCTGATGTAACCGGGAATGAACGACCGCGTGGATTTGTTGTAGCGGTCAAACAGTTGTTTGAAACATACGTTTACGCCCAAATCTTGTCAAGCGCCGATCTTTTGCCGTTCGTCATCAGCCTGAGAAAAATGCCGGACACGGGAAATCCATCGCGCTGAAGAATCCGCGATGCGCGTAGGAAAAGATTAGTTGAGCAATAAGACGTTAGAGACAAGAACGCCGCGAATAATCGCGGCGTTTTCGTAAATCTGAAGGGCAGGATCAGGCGAAGGTATCGATCAACGTACCAAGCATTTCGTCGGATGCCTTGGCGACGTTAACACCCAGTTGCACCTGGAACTTGCCTTGGGACAGTTCAACCATGTTGCTGGCCAGGTCCGACTGCTGACTACGATCCACTGACCGCAGGCGATCAACCTGGACTTCGGACGACTGGCTGGTGACCGAACGCTCGATCGTATTGTTGGCGATCTGGCTGGAGGCCTGATCGACGCGGTTCTGCCCTGTCTGAATCGTGCTCAGACCGGCATAGAACGCGGTACTTCCTGAGATTTCCATGGCAGAGCTCGTCTTCTTGAAGGGTCGACAATGGCCATTGAAGCAGAACCCCAAGGAAAAGGCCCGACAAAAACACTAATGGCACAGTGCCTTGTCATAGTGAAAACCTTCCCTTGGATGATTAATCCAGCAGATCCAGGTGCAGATGCGCGGCCACGATATCGGCAGTGATGCCTTTGACCCTCGGTACTCGCCCCAGGCAAGGCGCCGGGAGGCGTTCGGCCAGGGTGGCGAGGTTTTCTTCCAGGCGCGAGGTCTTGGGGTCGATGATATTCGCCACCCAACCGGCCAGTTGCAGACCGTCCCGGGCGATGGCCTCGGCGGTCAGCAGCGCATGGCTGATGCACCCCAGGCGCACGCCCACCACCAGGATCACCGGCAGGCCCAGGGCCATTGCCAGGTCCGAAAGATTATCCTGATTGGCCAACGGCACACGCCAGCCGCCCGCGCCCTCTATCAAGGTGAAATCGGCCTCCAAGGCCAGCACCTCACGCATCGGCCCCAGCAAGGATTGCACCGTCAGCGCCACACCGGCTTCCCGGGCGGCCAGGTGCGGCGCAATGGCCGGCTCGAATGCCAGCGGATTGACCTGGGCATACTCAAGCGGCACCGAACACTCGGCCAGCAGCGCCAGGGCATCGGCATTGCGCAGGCCCTTGGGCGTGACCTCGCAACCGGAGGCCACGGGCTTGCCGGCGGCGGTGCTCATACCGGCCTGTCGCGCGGCGTGCAGCAGGCCTGCCGCGACGGTGGTCTTGCCCACGTCGGTGTCAGTGCCGGCAATGAAATAGGCCTGGCTCATAGCGGTTTCTCCAAAACGGCGTAGACCACCTGGTAAGTCGCCGGCAGTCCCTGCGCCTGACGAAACTGCTCATAGGCTTCAACCAGCGCCAGGATCCGCGCCCTGCCGGTCAAGCCGCCGGGGCGACCGGGGTTCAGATTGTGGGCGCCCAAGGCTTTCAATTCGTGAGTCAGACTGCGCACGTCGGGGTAATGCAACACATGGGGACGGTTTTCCAGACTGACGACATTCAGCCCACTGTCCGTGCAAAGGTGTTGATACGTCTCGAACCCACGGAAACGGTTGACGTGTACCAAGCCATCCACCTGACGCCAACTGTCGCGCAATTCGTACAAAGTGCCTACGCAGAGGCTGGTGAAGGCAAACACCCCACCCGGTTTCAACACACGATGGGCCTCGCTCAGCACCGCGGTAAAATCCGCACACCACTGCACCGCCAGGCTGGAGAACACCAGGTCACAGCTCGCCGCTTGCAAAGGCAACCGCTCAGCATCACCAGCGACAAAATGTGCCGCGCCACCTTGGGGACGCGCATGGTTGAGCATGCCTTCGGCGATATCCAGGGCCAATCCGTTTGTCTCACCGAAACGCGCGCCCAGCGCCCGGGTGAAATAGCCAGTGCCGCAGCCCAGGTCCAGCCAACGATGTGGGATGAACGAAGACGGTAAGCGCCCGAGCAACTGTTGGCCCACGTCGCGCTGCAGTTCGGCCACGCTGTCATAGCTGGTTGCCGCCCGGGAAAACGAAGCCGCTACCTGGCGCTTGTCGGGCAAGGCACCGGGCAATTTGGGAAGAGACAGATCAGTCATCGCCGGACTCATGCAAAAAAGCCTGGATCGCCGCCGCTACACCGTGCGGGTCTTCCAGAAGGAATCCGTGGCCGGCCTGTTCGATCAGGCCGATTTCGACATCCGGCAGCAAGACCAGCAATTCACCCGCGGCTTCGGCCGGTACCAGGGCGTCAAGCCCGGCAAACAAATGCAGTTGCGGGCCGCGAAAGCGCTGCAACGCGGCGCGTGTGTCCAGTTGCGCCAGCACTTCAAGCCCAGCCATCAAGACCTCGGGTGAAGTACTCGGCGCCCCGGCCAACAACAACCGCGACAACCCGCGTGGGTCGCTGCAGCCCTGGGCACACAACAAACTGAAGCGTTTGAGGGTCTGGCGTGGGTCGGCCGCACAGCCGGCGAGAAAACCATCGAAGGTTTCTCCATCCATCGCGCTCGGCCATTGCTCATGGGCGACAAAGGACGGATTGCTCGCCAGGGTCAGCAAGCCGCAGCAGCGCTCACCCCGACGCGCCGCCAGCGCCGAGGCCAGCATGCCGCCGAGGGACCAACCGCCCAGCCAGGCGTCCTGGGGCACGGTGGCGTCCAATTCTTCGAGCCATTCATCCGGATCGTTCGATAGCAGCGCCGGCAACGGTTCGATTTCCACCCGCAAGTGTTCGTCGAGCCCTTGCAACGCCGCCGCCAGCGGCTCCAGCGGTGAAACGCCCAAGCCCCAGCCCGGCAGCAATATCAGTCGATCACGCATCGCTTGGCTCCGGTCCCAACAGGGCAAAACACTCGGCCAGTGCATTCAACAACAGCTGCACCTGAGCCTCGCTGTGGGCGGCGGTCAGTGTTACGCGCAAACGGGCGCTGCCGGCCGGTACGGTGGGTGGGCGGATCGCCGTAACCATCAGCCCGCGCTCACGCAGCATTTGCGACAAACGCATGGCCCGTCCCGCATCGCCAATCAGGATCGGCTGGATCGGCGTGAAGCTGTCCATCAATTGCAGGCCGATCTGCTCGGCGCCCTGGCGGAACTGACGAATCAGCACCTGCAAGTGCTCGCGCCGCCAATGCTCGCTGCGCAGCAGCTCAAGGCTCTTGAGCGTGGCGCAGGCCAGGGCCGGCGGTTGGCTGGTGGTGTAGATGTAGGGGCGAGCGAACTGGATCAGGCTTTCGATCAGTTCTTCACTGCCGGCGACAAAAGCCCCGGCGGTGCCAAAGGCCTTGCCCAGGGTGCCCACCAGCACCGGCACGTCATCCTGGCTCAAGCCAAAATGCTCGACGATACCGCCGCCATGGGCCCCCAGTGGACCGAAGCCGTGGGCATCGTCGACCATCAGCCAGGCGCCCTTGGCCTTGGCTTCACGGGCCAGGGCCGGCAGGTCGGCAATGTCGCCGTCCATGCTGAACACGCCGTCGGTGACCACCAGGGTATTGCCGGTGGCTTTCTCCAGGCGGCTGGCCAAACTCTGGGCATCGTTGTGCAGGTAACGGTTGAAACGCGCACCGGACAACAGCCCGGCATCGAGCAGCGAAGCATGGTTGAGGCGGTCTTCCAGCACCGTGTCGCCCTGCCCCACCAGCGCGGTGACCGCGCCGAGGTTGGCCATGTAGCCGGTGGTGAACAGCAACGCCCGTGGACGGCCGGTCAGGTCGGCCAAGGCTTCCTCCAGGGCGTGATGAGGACTGCTGTGGCCGATCACCAAATGGGAGGCGCCACCACCGACACCCCAACGGAGCGCCCCGGCGCGCCAGGCTTCGATCACTTGCGGGTGATTGGCCAGGCCCAGGTAATCGTTGTTGCAGAACGCCAGCAACGGCTGGCCGTCCACCACCACTTCCGGGCCCTGCGGGCTTTCGAGCAGCGGGCGCTGGCGATAGAGGTTGTCGGCACGACGGGCAGCCAGGCGTGCGGCGAGATCGAAGGGCATGCAGGCCTCAACTGTTTAAAGACTGGCCAAAGCCCCTTGTGGGAGCGAGCTTGCTCGCGATGAGGCCATTACATTCAACATTTCTGTCGGCTGTTATACCGTCATCGCGAGCAAGCTCGCTCCCACAGGGTCTTGCATTCCAATCCGGGAATCGGTGAGTGGTCAAACAGCGGCGTTATAGAACTGCTCGCTGCTCTTCTGCTCCACCAGCGCCTGTTCAATCGCCGCCTGGTGCACTTCGTCGGCATGTTCTTCGCGGGCTTCGGGCTGGATGCCCAGGCGTGCGAACAACTGCATGTCCTTGTCGGCTTGCGGGTTGGCGGTGGTCAACAGCTTGTCGCCGTAGAAAATCGAGTTCGCACCGGCCAGGAACGCCAGGGACTGCATTTGCTCGTTCATCGCTTCACGGCCGGCGGACAGGCGCACATGGGACTGGGGCATCATGATCCGCGCCACGGCGAGCATGCGGATGAAATCGAATGGATCGACGTCCTCGGCATTCTCCAACGGCGTGCCGGCGACTTTGACCAACATGTTGATCGGCACCGATTCCGGGTGCTCCGGCAGGTTCGCCAGTTGGATCAGCAGGTTCGCGCGGTCGTCCAGGGACTCGCCCATGCCGAGGATGCCGCCGGAGCAGATCTTCATCCCCGAATCACGTACATAGGCCAGGGTTTGCAGGCGCTCGCTGTAGGTGCGGGTGGTGATGATGCTGCCGTAGAACTCCGGCGAGGTGTCAAGGTTGTGGTTGTAGTAGTCCAGGCCGGCCTGGGCCAGCGCTTCGGTCTGTTCCTGGTCGAGGCGGCCCAGGGTCATGCAGGTTTCCAGCCCCATGGCCTTCACACCCTTGACCATTTCCAGCACATACGGCATGTCCTTGGCCGACGGATGCTTCCAGGCCGCGCCCATGCAGAAACGGGTCGAACCGATGGCCTTGGCCCGTGCAGCCTCTTCGAGGACCTTCTGCACTTCGAGCAATTTCTCTTTATCCAGGCCGGTGTTGTAGTGACCGGACTGCGGACAATATTTGCAATCTTCCGGGCACGCGCCGGTCTTGATCGACAGCAACGTGGAAACCTGGACGCGGTTGGCGTCGAAGTGCGCGCGGTGCACGGTCTGCGCCTGGAACAGCAGGTCATTGAATGGCTGGACGAAGAGTGCTTTGACTTCGGCCAAAGACCAGTCATGACGCAGGTTGGCAGTGGTGCTGGCGCTCATGGGCATTTCCTTGATTATGCTTGGCTGGCGCCTGGGGCATGGAATACCCACAGGCGCGACACGGATGTTCGGCATATTTAAGGAAGAGTCATGCGCTGTCAACCACGATACAAAGGACCGGTTTACATCTGGTTAAAAAATAAACAATTTTGCCTGCTGTGCGGCGAAAGCACCGATACGCCGCAGCCTATCTGCACCCCCTGTGAAAGCGAGCTGCCCTGGCTCGGTGATCAATGCAGCGTCTGCGCCTTGCCGCTGCCCATGGCCGGATTGCGGTGCGGACAATGCACCTCGCGACCGCCGGCCTTCGAACGGGTCCTGGCGCCCTGGGCCTACGACTTCCCGGTGGACAGCCTGATCACCCGTTTCAAGCATCAGGCGAAATGGCCCCTGGGCCGGCTGCTGGGCGAACTGCTGGCGCAGTCGCTGCAACATCATTTCGACGAAGGGCTGGAACGGCCCGACGCACTGGTACCGGTGCCACTGGCGACCCGCCGTTTGCGCCAGCGCGGTTTCAACCAGGCAGCGCTGCTGGCCCGCTGGCTCAGTGGGCCGTTGGCGATCCCTTGCGAAGAGAACCTGCTGCGACGCACCCAGGACACCCCCGCCCAACAGGCCCTCGATGCCAGGGCTCGGCGGCGAAACCTGCGCCAGGCCTTTGCCCTCGCGCCCCAGGCTGCGTTGCACAACCGTCACTTGGCGTTGGTCGACGACGTGCTCACCACGGGCGCCACCGCCCAGGCACTGGCTGCCCTGCTGCTCGACGCCGGCGCTGCGCGGGTCGATGTGTACTGCCTGGCGCGCACGCCGAAACCCGGAGAGTCGGCTTGACGGGCCGCGCCCAAGGCGCCAACGTCCGCTCATCGACCTTTGCACGCAGTTTTCCGTCATGTCCTTGCCCACGCTTCTGACCCAGCACATCGTTCGGCGACCACAACGCATCGCCCTGCTACAGCACATCGCCGAACAAGGCTCGATCACCCGCGCCGCCAAGAGCGCGGGCCTGAGCTACAAGGCGGCGTGGGATGCCATCGATGAGTTGAACAACCTGGCGGACCAACCGTTGGTGGAGCGCAGTGTTGGCGGCAAGGGCGGTGGCGGCGCCAAGTTGTCGGAGGAAGGCCAACGCGTGTTGCGCCTGTATCTGCGCCTGCAAGCACTGCAGACGCAACTGTTGGAAGCAAGCGAGGACGCCGGCGACCTGGGCCTGCTCAGTCGCCTGATGCTGCGCACCAGCGCCCGTAATCAATTGCATGGCAAGGTCCTGGGCATCGAGGCCCAGGGGCACAACGACCGGGTACGCCTGGAGCTGGCCCGGGGCCTGGTCATCGAAGCCCAGATCACCCACGACAGCACGCTGCGCCTGGAGCTGGATGTCGGCACCGACGTGGTGGCGCTGATCAAGGCTGGCTGGCTGGAATTGCACCCTGTCGAGCAAGCGGAAAAACCGGGGATCAATACGCTGCGCGGCATGATCGAACAGGTCGACGCCGCCGAAGACGGCCCCAGCGAAGTGCGCATCAGCCTGCCCAACGGCCAGACGCTGTGCGCCCTGGCCGACCCGCGTCAGTTGCTGAAGCAGAATCTGGAAGCCGGCTCCCCCGTACAAGTGACGTTTTCAGCGACAAATGTACTGCTCGGCACACCGCTGTAGCGTGCTGCAACAAAAGCTTCATCGACCCGCTTTAAGGTGACTGCCAAAACCAGCAGGGAGCCTGAGATGAGCCTATTAGAAGAAAACCAATCCACCGACCTGGAAAAGATCGTCGGCCTGAGCCGGCGCAGCTTCATCAGCGCCGGCGCCCTGTGCGGTGCGGCGATGTTCCTGGGCGGCAACCTGCTGAGCCGCAGCGTCCTGGCCGCCGCCGTGAGCGAAGGCAACAACCGCCTGCTGGGTTTCAACAGCATCGCCGCCGCCACGGCCGACACCATCACGTTGCCGCCCGGCTACAAATCCTCGGTGCTGATCAGTTGGGGCCAGCCGCTGCAGAAAAATGCACCGGCCTTCGATCCCAGTGGCAACGGCACCGCCCGCGCACAGGAAGTGCAGTTCGGCGACAACAATGACGGCATGAGCCTGTTCCCGTTCCCCGGCGACAACAACCGGGCGCTGATGGCGATCAACAACGAATACACCAACTACCGCTACCTCTTCCCCCACGGCGGCCAGCCGCAATCGGCCGAAGACGTGCACAAGGCCCAGGCCAGCGAAGGGGTGTCGGTGATCGAGGTCCAGCGTCGTCGCGGCCAGTGGCAGTTCGTCCAGGAATCGCGCTACAACCGCAGGATCCACGGCAACACGCCGATTCGCCTGCGCGGCCCGGCCGCCGGTCACGACCTGCTGAAAACCAGTGCCGACAAGAGCGGCAAGAAAGTATTGGGCACGTTCCAGAACTGCGCTAACGGCATGACGCCATGGGGCACGTACCTGACCTGCGAAGAAAACTTTACCGACTGCTTCGGCAGCAGCAAGTCCGACTTGCAGTTCGATGAAGCGCAAAAACGCTATGGCGCCACCGTCACCAGCCGCGAGATCAACTGGCACCTGTACGATCCGCGCTTCGACCTGGCAAAGAACCCCAACGAACTCAATCGCCACGGCTGGGTGGTGGAAATCGACCCGTTCGATCCGCAATCCACGCCGGTGAAACGCACCGCCCTGGGCCGTTTCAAACACGAAAACGCCGCCCTGGCGCAGACCAATGACGGTCGCGCCGTGGTGTACATGGGCGATGATGAACGCGGTGAGTTCATCTACAAATTCGTCAGCCGCGAGCGCATCAACCCGCGCAATGCCCAGGCCAACCGCAACCTGCTGGACCATGGCACCTTGTACGTGGCGCGCTTCGATGCCGGCGACGGCAACCCGGACCACCCCAAAGGCAAGGGCCAGTGGATCGAGTTGACCCACGGCAAGAACGGCCTCGACGCCAGCAGCGGCTTTGCCGACCAGGCCGAAGTGCTGATCCATGCGCGCCTGGCCGCCAGTGCCGTGGGCGCCACCCGCATGGACCGCCCTGAGTGGATCGTGGTCAGCCCGAAAGACGGTCAGGTCTATTGCACCCTGACCAACAACTCCAAGCGTGGCGAAGACGGCCAACCGGTAGACGGGCCAAACCCTCGGGCCAAGAACGTCTACGGGCAGATCCTGCGCTGGCGCACCGACCGCGACGACCACGCGTCAAAGACCTTCGACTGGGACCTGTTCGTGGTCGCCGGCAACCCGACGGTACACGCCGGCACGCCGAAAGCCGGGTCGTCCAACATCACCCCACAGAACATGTTCAACAGCCCCGATGGCCTGGGCTTCGACAAGGCCGGCCGGTTGTGGATCCTCACCGACGGTGACTCCAGCAACGCTGGGGACTTCGCCGGCATGGGCAACAACCAGATGCTCTGCGCCGACCCCAACAGTGGCGAAATCCGCCGCTTCATGGTCGGGCCGGTGGGCTGCGAAGTGACCGGGATCAGTTTCGCGCCAGACCAGAAGGCCTTGTTCGTCGGGATCCAGCATCCAGGGGAAAACGGCGGCTCGACCTTCCCTGAACACTTGCCCAACGGCAAGCCACGGTCTTCGGTGATGGTGATTACCCGTGAGGATGGCGGGGTCATCGGCGCCTGATCGGGCCCCATCGCGAGCAAGCTCGCTCCCACAGTGGATCCGACTATCCGTGTGGGAGCGAGCTTGCTCGCGATAGCTTCAGCACAGCCACCACCTATCTGTCTCTGTCTGCGCTACCATGCTGGGCCGGACGCGGCAGCCCTGCCGCTGCGCAGGAGTCAGCATGTCCCATCCGTTTGAAACCCTCACGCCCGACCTGGTACTCGATGCCGTTGAAAGCATCGGCTTTCTCAGCGACGCCCGCGTGTTGGCCCTCAACAGTTATGAGAACCGCGTCTACCAGGTCGGCATCGAAGATTCCGAGCCGCTGATCGCCAAGTTCTATCGCCCTCAGCGCTGGACCAACGAAGCGATCCTGGAAGAGCACAGCTTTACCTTTGAGCTGGCCGAATACGAAGTGCCCGTGGTCGCGCCGCTGATCCACAACGGCACCAGCCTGCACGAACACGCCGGGTTTCGTTTCACCCTGTTCCCCCGTCGCGGCGGCCGTGCACCGGAGCCGGGCAACCTCGATCAGCTCTATCGCCTGGGACAATTGCTCGGGCGCCTGCACGCAGTCGGGGCAACCCGTCCGTTCGAACATCGTGAAGCCCTGGGCGTGAAGAACTTCGGCCACGATTCACTGGCCACCGTGCTGGCAAGCGGCTTCGTCCCTCGTAGCCTGCTGCCGGCCTACGAGTCGGTCGCCCGGGACCTGCTCAAGCGCGTCGAAGAGGTCTACGCCGCCACGCCCCACCAGAACATCCGCATGCACGGCGATTGCCACCCGGGCAACATGATGTGCCGCGACGAGGTGTTCCACATCGTCGACCTGGACGACTGCCGCATGGGCCCAGCGGTGCAGGACTTGTGGATGATGCTCGCCGGCGATCGCCAGGAATGCCTGGGGCAATTGTCGGAACTGATGGACGGCTACCGTGAGTTCCACGACTTCGACCCGCGTGAACTGGCTCTGATCGAGCCACTGCGGGCACTGCGCCTGATGCACTACAGCGCCTGGCTGGCGCGGCGTTGGGACGACCCGGCGTTTCCGCGCAGCTTCCCGTGGTTCGGCAGCGAGCGCTACTGGGGCGACCAGGTGCTGGCATTGCGCGAGCAATTGGCAGCGCTCAATGAAGAGCCGTTGAAGCTGTTCTGACCCTACTGCTGGTCCCCCTGTGGGAGCGAGCTTGCTCGCGATGGCGATCGAACATTCGACACCTCTGTCGACTGACACACCGCTATCGCGAGCAAGCTCGCTCCCACACAAGGTTTGCGGTGAAACCCTTACAAAGGTTCACAGCACAACCAGACAAATCTCCTTACAATCACTCCTTTGTTAGCTGCCTAAGCAAGGATTCTGCATGCAAGCCGCCAACCCGCGTCGCGGGTACATCCTGGGCCTGAGTGCCTACATCATCTGGGGTCTGTTCCCGATCTACTTCAAGGCCATCGCCAGCGTGCCGTCGGTGGAAATCATCATCCACCGGGTACTGTGGTCGGCCTTGTTCGGCGCGGCGTTGCTGATGGTCTGGAAACACCCGGGCTGGTGGCGCGAACTGCGGGACAACCCACAGCGCCTGGCGATCCTCGCCCTGAGCGGGACACTGATCGCAGCCAACTGGCTGACCTATGTCTGGGCGGTGAACAACGAGCGCATGCTCGAAGCCAGCCTGGGTTACTACATCAACCCGCTGGTGAACGTACTGCTGGGCATGTTGATCCTCGGCGAGCGCCTGCGCCGCATGCAATGGCTGGCGGTGGGGTTGGCGGCGGTCGGTGTGGCGCAGCAGGTCTGGCAAGTGGGCAGCCTGCCGTGGGTGTCACTGGTGCTGGCGCTGACCTTCGGCTTCTACGGGTTGATCCGCAAGCAGGCACCGGTCAAGGCATTGCCGGGGCTGGTGGTGGAAACCTGGATGCTGGTGCCGATCGCCATCGCCTGGTTGCTGTTCAATCCCACGGCCACCAGTGCCCAGGCGGCATTCTGGACCACCTCCGAAGCCTGGTGGCTGGTGGCGGCCGGCCCCGTGACGCTGGTGCCATTGGTGTGTTTCAACGCCGCAACACGGCATTTGCCCTACACCACCATCGGTTTTCTCCAGTACATCGCGCCGACGCTGGTGCTGCTGCTCGCCGTGACGCTGTTCGGTGAGCACCTGTCGTCCAGCACACTGGTGGCGTTCCTGTTTATCTGGGCCGGGCTGGCGGTGTACAGCGTCGATGCCGTGATCAGCATGCGTCGGCGCAGCTGATCAAAAAACGCACAAACCTCTACAGGCCACGTCTGGCGTGGCCTGCGCTTATCCTTCCCAAGGTTATCCACAGCGTGATCCCCGCCGTTTGTGCACAAGCCCTTGAAAACTGGTGATTTTTTGATCATCGACCGCTAAGCTCCGGCGAGCCTGGGCTGGAGCCGGGTCTCTACAGGTTATCCACAGGCAGGCGCAGTTTTTCCTTGGATAACCTGCGTCACGCTTCGTCGCTGAGATTGAGTTCCACCATCAACTCATCGGCCAGGGTCTCCAGGCGTTCCTGCAACGTCTCCAGCGACAGGGTCAACGGCACTCCCAGGATCGCTTCGGCGTGGAACAGCAGCTCGCTGCTCATCGGCGCCGGCCGGACGTAGGTCACCAGACGCTCGACATTGACGCCCTGCTCGCTCAACAGCCGGGTGATGTCCCGCACGATGCCGGGACGGTCGTTGCCCACCAGCTCCATGGTGATGGGTTTCCAGGTGCAGGACTCCTCAAGGGCGCTTTCAGCGATCAACACGCGGATGTCGTGAGTCGATAGCCCCTGCAAGGCTTCGATCAGTTCCTCATGGACCTCGGCGGGGGCGCCGATTCGCAGGATCCCGGCAAACTGCCCAGCCAGGCGCGACATGCGGCTTTCCAACCAGTTACCACCATGCTCGGCGATGCAATCGGCAATGCGCTCGACCTGTCCGGGCTTGTCCGGGGCGAAAACAGTGATGACGAGGTGGTCCATGGCGCAGTCCTCTTGTTGTGGAACGGACAGTATAGGCAGCTGATCTGCGAGCAGACTGTGGCGTGGAGATTTATACCTCACCCCTGTGGGAGCAAAGCTTGCTCGCGATACAGGCGCCTCGATTTCAGCAGGACCGAGTTATTTTCGTCGCGAGCAAGCTTTGCTCCCACAGGATGAAACCAGGCATATCGTGTACAAACCTTAAGATTTATCTGGAACAATCCATCTATTTTTTGAGAACATCCCGTGTCCCGACGTGACCGTAACACTTTAGTCGGTCGCGGAACGACGCAATTAGTCTAATTTTCACAACCGCAATTGATCATGTAGTATGCCGCAGCGAGCACTACATAACGTTGTACCGATGTCTGCTTAAGGCGCAGTCGCATCCCTGAAAAGCCCCGTCAGCAAGGCTTGCCACCCAGCCGCCAGCGATGGCATGTACTGGTTCCGGGGTTTGTGCTTTAAATGGCCCGAGGCTTCATTGTCAAAATCGAAGAGCTGAAAAGCGAAATAGCTGAGCAGAGTGAGGCAAGCAATGACTGAACACGTTCAAGTCGGTGGCCTGCAGGTCGCCAAAGTCCTGTTCGACTTCGTGAATAACGAAGCCATTCCCGGAACCGGCCTCACCGCCGACGCGTTCTGGGCCGGTGCCGACAAGGTCATCCACGACCTGGCGCCGAAGAACAAAGCCCTACTCGCCAAACGCGATGATTTCCAGGCGCGGATCGATGCCTGGCACCAGGCCCGTGCCGGCCAGGCCCACGACGCCGTGGCTTACAAAGCCTTCCTGCAAGACATTGGATACCTGCTGCCAGAAGCGGCGGATTTCCAGGCTACGACCCAAAACGTCGATGACGAAATCGCCCGCATGGCCGGCCCGCAGCTGGTGGTGCCGGTGATGAACGCCCGCTTCGCCCTCAACGCATCGAACGCCCGCTGGGGTTCGCTGTATGACGCGCTGTACGGCACCGATGCCATCAGCGAAGCCGATGGCGCGGAAAAAGGCAAAGGCTACAACAAGGTCCGCGGCGACAAGGTCATCGCCTTCGCCCGTGCCTTCCTCGACGAAGCCGCGCCCCTGGCGGCCGGCTCCCATGTCGACTCCACCGCTTACAAAATCGTCGACGGCAAACTGGTGGTCACCCTCAAGGGCGGCAGCAACAGCGGCCTGCGTGACGATGCCCAGTTGATCGGCTTCCAGGGCGATGCCTCGGCACCGACCACCGTGCTGTTGAAACACAACGGCCTGCACTTCGAAATCCAGATCGATGCCAGCACCCCGGTTGGCCAGACCGACGCCGCCGGCGTCAAAGACATCCTGATGGAAGCTGCGCTGACCACCATCATGGACTGCGAAGACTCGGTCGCCGCCGTCGATGCCGATGACAAAGTGGTGATCTACCGCAACTGGCTCGGCCTGATGAAAGGCGACCTGGCTGAAGAGGTCGCCAAAGGCGGCCAGACGTTCACCCGCACCATGAACCCCGACCGTGTCTACACCGCCGTCGACGGTTCGAGCGTGACCCTGCACGGCCGCTCACTGTTGTTCGTGCGTAACGTCGGCCACCTGATGACCATCGACGCGATCCTGGACAAGCACGGCAACGAAGTGCCGGAAGGCATCCTCGACGGCCTGATCACCAGCCTGGCAGCGATCCACAGCCTCAACGGCAACACCAGCCGTCGCAACAGCCGCACCGGCTCGGTGTACATCGTCAAGCCGAAGATGCACGGCCCGGAAGAAGCCGCGTTCACCAACGAGCTGTTCGGTCGCGTCGAGGACGTGCTGAACCTGCCGCGCAACACCCTCAAGGTCGGGATCATGGACGAGGAGCGCCGTACCACGGTCAACCTCAAGGCCTGCATCAAGGCCGCCAGCGAGCGCGTGGTGTTCATCAACACCGGCTTCCTCGACCGTACCGGCGACGAAATCCACACCTCCATGGAAGCCGGCCCGATGGTGCGCAAGGCCGACATGAAAGCCGAGAAGTGGATCGGCGCGTATGAGAACTGGAACGTCGACATCGGTTTGAGCACCGGCCTGCAAGGCCGTGCGCAAATCGGCAAGGGCATGTGGGCGATGCCGGACCTGATGGCGGCGATGCTCGAACAGAAAATCGCTCATCCGCTGGCCGGCGCCAACACCGCATGGGTTCCCTCGCCGACCGCCGCGGCCCTGCACGCGCTGCATTACCACAAGGTCGACGTGTTCGCCCGCCAGGCCGAGCTGGCCAAGCGCGCGCGTGCATCGGTGGACGACATCCTGACCATCCCGCTGGCCGTCAACCCGAACTGGACACCGGAGCAGATCAAGAACGAACTGGACAACAATGCCCAGGGTATCCTTGGCTACGTGGTGCGCTGGATCGACCAGGGCGTGGGCTGCTCCAAGGTGCCGGACATCAACGACATCGGCCTGATGGAAGACCGTGCGACGCTGCGTATCTCCAGCCAGCACATCGCCAACTGGCTGCGCCATGGCATCGTCACCCAAGACCAGGTGATGGAAAGCCTCAAGCGCATGGCGCCGGTGGTCGACCGCCAGAACGCCAGCGACCCGCTGTACCGTCCGCTGGCACCAGACTTCGACCGCAACATCGCCTTCCAGGCGGCGGTCGAGTTGGTGATCGAAGGCACGAAGCAGCCTAACGGCTACACCGAGCCGGTGCTGCACCGTCGTCGTCGTGAGTTCAAGGCAGCCAATGGGTTGTGATTGAGCGGTAGGCGCGGCACAAAAAAAGCCCTGATCGAACGATCAGGGCTTTTTCATTGCAAAATCACCAAGCCCTGGCTGATGCTTGAGTCATTGCGGCAAGGGATTTATCTGTGGGAGCAAGGCTTGCCCGCGATGAAGACAGCGCGGTCCTTGGTGAACCGAGGCGCCTGCATCGCGGGCAAGCCTTGCTCCCACAGACAATCTTAGAGATCCATCCCCAACTCGTGCTTGACCAACCCCAGCAGCTTGTCGGTATCGATCGGCTTGAGCAAAAAGTCCACCACGCTCAGGTGCATGGCTTCGATGGCGTCCTTCACGTCGGCATCGCCCGACACGATGATGATCGGCAGCGCCGCCCGCGGAGACTCGCGCACCAGGCGAATCAGTTCCAGGCCATCGACATTGCCCATCCGCAGGTCCGTGATCAACAGGCCAATCGATGGCTTGGTTTCCAGCATCTTGAGTGCCGTTTCACCACTGGCGGCGGTCATGCAGTGAATCCCGTCCAACGCCAGGATCTCCGACAGCAGCTCACGAGCGTCCTTGTCGTCATCGACGATCAAGACGCGCTGCGGCGGCAGGTCAGGTTCCAGCATGACGGCACTCAGCGCCTCGCGCTCGGCGTCACTCAAAATATCGTGGTCGGACATGGTGCTCTCTACGTTCTTTAAATCGATCCCCTGGCACAGTGGTCAGACATCGTTCTGCGGCGCTTCAATGTGCACTTCGTCGGATTTTTTTCCAAGAACATTTAATGAAGATTTTTCTGACACTTGGCGTAGGATTTTTCCGTAAGCCCACCCCTAGGCGGCGACCTAGACTTACGTCCAATGGGCACTCCGCGCTGAGGGGCCGACCATGGGAGAACAGATCGACCACAACAATTCAAAAAAGACTGCGTAATGGTTATGAAAAAAGCGGACGCCTTCACCCAGGCAGGGAAAACCGCGGTGTTGCAAAACATCCAGGGGACACTGCAGTTTCTCCAGCGCTTCCCACCGTTCAACCAGATGGAAAACGCCCACCTGGCCTATCTGGTGGAGCAATGCCTGCTGCGTTTTTATGCGCCGGGCGAAACCATCATCAAACCAGCCGACGGCCCGGTGGAGCACTTCTACATCGTCAAGCAAGGCCGGGTGGTGGGCGAACGTCCGCATACGGCCAAGGGTGGTACCGAGACCACCTTCGAAATCACCACCGGCGAATGTTTCCCCCTAGCCGCGCTGCTGGGCGAACGAGCCACGCGCACCGAGCACCGGGCCGGCGAAGACACGTTCTGTCTGCAGTTGAACAAACTGGCCTTCATCAAGCTGTTCGCCCTGTCCGGCCCGTTTCGCGACTTCGCCCTGCGTGGGGTCAGCAGCCTGCTCGACCAGGTCAACCAACAGGTCCAGCAAAAGTCGGCGCAAACCCTGGGCACCCAGTACTCCCTCAACACGCGGCTGGGCGAACTAGCGATGCGCCATCCAGTCAGTTGCAGCCCGGACACGCCGCTGCGCGAAGCCGTGAAGCTGATGCACGACCAGCAGGTCGGCAGCATCGTGGTGGTGAATGAACAGAAAGCCCCGGTGGGAATTTTCACCTTGCGCGACCTGCGGCAGGTGGTGGCCGATGGGTCCGGGGATTTTTCCCAAGCCATCGTAGGACACATGACTCAGGCACCGTTTTTCCTCTCGCCGGACCACAGCGCCTTCGACGCGGCCATCGCCATGACCGAACGGCACATCGCCCACGTCTGCCTGGTCAAGGACCAACGCCTGTGTGGCGTGGTGTCGGAGCGCGATCTGTTTTCCTTGCAGCGCGTCGACCTGGTGCACCTGGCCCGGACCATCCGCAACGCGCCCAGGGTGGAAAACCTCGTGGCCCTGCGCGGCGAGATCGGGCAACTGGTGGAGCGCATGCTGGCCCACGGCGCGTCGTCGACCCAGATCACCCACATCATCACCCTGCTCAACGATCACACCGTGTGCCGGGTCATCGAGCTGACCCTGATCGACAGAGGTGACCCAGGCGTGCCGTTCAGTTGGCTGTGCTTTGGCAGTGAAGGCCGGCGCGAACAAACCCTGCACACCGACCAGGACAACGGCATTTTGTTCGAGGCCCGGGACGCCGCCCATGCCGCGCAGATCCGCGGCCTGCTGCTACCCATCGCCCAGCAGATCAACCAGAGCCTGGCCTTGTGCGGCTTCACCTTGTGCAAGGGCAACATCATGGCCGGCAACCCCGAGCTGTGCCTGTCCCGCGCTGAATGGGCCCGGCGTTTTTCGGCTTTCATTCGCGAAGCAACCCCGGAAAACCTGCTGGGCTCGAGCATCTATTTCGACCTGCGGGTGGTCTGGGGCGATGAGCAAGGTTGCGAGCAGTTGCGCCGGCAGGTCCTCGATCAGGTGGCCGACAATCGTTTGTTCCAGCGCATGATGGCCGACAACGCGCTGCGTCATCGCCCGCCCGTGGGGCGTTTCAGGGATTTCGTACTGAGTCGCAAGAGCGGCGAAAAGGCCACCCTCGACCTGAAAGTGCAAGGCCTGACGCCCTTCGTCGACGGCGCTCGTCTGCTGGCGCTGGCCAACGGCATCGAAGCCAACAATACCCTGGAACGCTTGCGGCAATTGGTCGAAAAGCAAGTGATCGAACCGCTCGATGGCGCAGCCTACGAAGAGGCCTATCACTTCATCCAACAGACCCGCATGCAGCAACACCAATTGCAAACCCGCGAGAACCTGCCCTATTCCAACCGCGTCGACCCCGACAGCCTCAACCATCTGGACCGACGCATCCTGCGCGAATCCCTGCGCCAGGCCCAACGCCTGCAAAGCAGCCTGACCGTGAGGTATCAGCTGTGAGCATTTTTTCCTGGTTGCGCCCAGCCCAGCCAATGTTGTCCGAAGACATGCAAAGGCGCCTGGAACGCCTGCCGACGGCTTCGGCCTTAGGTGAAGGCGAGCTGCGGGAACAACGCTGGGTCGTGCTGGACCTAGAAACCACCGGGTTGAACCTGAACAAGGACCAGGTGCTGTCCATCGGCGCGGTGGTCATCGAAGACGGCGCCATCGACTTCAGCCAGCAGTTCGAACGCACCCTGCAATGCGATAAGCAGAAACTCGGGCCCAGTGTGCTGATCCATGGCCTGGCGCCCAGCGCCATTGCCGCCGGCAGCGACCCGGCCGAGGCGCTGCTGGCGTTCATGGAGTTCGTCGGCGACAGTCCGCTGCTGGCCTTTCATGCGCCGTTCGATTCCCACATGCTCGGGCGTGCGTTGAAAGACTACCTGGGTTATCGCCTGCAGCATTCATTTCTCGACGTGGCGGACCTGGCCCCGATGCTTTGCCCCCAGGCCAACCTGCGCAAGTCGGGCCTGGACGAGTGGATCGACTGGTTCAAGCTGCAAGTCTTCGACCGCCACAACGCCAGTGCCGATGCCCTGGCCACGGCAGAACTGGCGCTGATCCTGTTCAGCCGCGCCCGCCAGCAACAGATCCTGAGCCCGCTTGACCTGCAACAACGCCTGAGCCAGTGGAAACGGCGACAGCAGGCGCCTTCGCTCTAAATCCTCTGCTCCGAGGGTGGTTTACCTGTGGGAGCAAGGCTTGCCCGCGATGGCATCGCCTGGTTTGACAGCCAAACCGAGTCGCCTGCATCGCGGGCAAGCCTTGCTCCCACAGATTCATTAGACCCACAGATCGGGTCCCGACCAGCGCCAATTGCTTTCCCGCCTCCGCCTCTGCCACAATCGCGAACAATTCTCGTTACTTAAAACGTCGGTGATGCTTGGTGTCGTCAGTCCCCAGTCCTCATAGTGATTTGGTTGGTGCGTTGTACCGCGACCATCGCGCTTGGCTATTGGCCTGGCTGCGACGCAACGTGGCGTGTGCGCACCGGGCCGAGGACCTGAGCCAGGACACTTTCGTGCGCTTGCTGGGTCGCGAGGAGCTGAAGGCGCCCCGCGAGCCACGGGCGTTTCTGGTGGCCATCGCCAAGGGCCTGCTGTTCGATTATTTCCGTCGAGCGGCATTGGAGCAGGCCTACCTCACCGAACTGATGCTGATCCCCGAGGCCGAGCAGCCCTCGGTGGAAGAACAGCAAATCATCCTCGAAGACCTCAAGGCCATCGATCGCCTGCTCGGCAAACTGTCGAGCAAGGCCCGCGCAGCCTTCCTCTATAACCGCCTCGACGGCCTCGGCCACGCCGAAATTGCCGAGCGCCTGGGGGTTTCGGTGCCACGCGTACGGCAGTACCTGGCCCAAGGCATCCGACAGTGCTACATCGCACTTTATGGTGAGCCGACATGAGCCTGGCCCATGCCAAACCGGTCTCGGCCAGCGTGCTGGATGCTGCCATTGCCTGGCAGTTGTCCCTGGACTCGAGCAGTGCCCAGGAGCGTGAAGCCTTCGCCCAATGGCATGCCGCCGACGAAGAACACGCCCGGGCCTGGCGGCAGCTGGGCATGCTTGACCAGCGCTTCAGTGTGGCCAACGGACCGGCGCGCGCCGCGTTGCTGCAATCGCGGGTGAGCATTCGCCGCCGGCTACGCAAGGTCAGCAGCGGCCTGGCCAGCGTTATCGCGGTCATCGGCCTGGCGCTGTTTGCCGGCGATCGTTACCTGCCGCTGGATTACTGGCTGGCCGATCAGCGCACCGCGACAGGCGAACAGCGCACCCTGCGCTTGGCCGACGGCACGCTGATCAACCTCAACACCCACAGTGCCCTGGACGTGCGTTTCGATGACAAGCAGCGCCGCATCGTCCTGCAGGAAGGCGAGATCCTGGTGGAAACCGGTCACGACGACCCGCGCCCGTTCATCGTCGAGACCCGTGAAGGCAGCCTGCGCGCCTTGGGCACACGGTTCCTGGTCAAGCGTGAAGACGAAGGCACGCGCCTGAGCGTGTTGAAATCCGCTGTGGCCGCGCATCCGCAGGCCACGGACAAGGAACAGATCCTGCGCGAAGGCCAACAAGTGCTGATGCGCCGCGACGGACTCGGGCCGACCATTGCCCTGAACCCCGGCGCCGATGCCTGGACCCGCGGCATGCTGGTGGTGGACAACGCGCGCCTTGAAGACCTGGTCCACGAACTGGGGCGTTACCGGCATGGCTACTTGGGGGTTGTGCCACAAGTGGCAGACCTGCGCATCACCGGCAGTTTCCCGCTGCACGACACCGACCTGGCCTTGACCGCCCTGCTGCCGACCTTGCCGGTGCAGGTCGAGCATCACACGCGGTGGTGGGTGGTGGTGGGGCCACGGGCTGAAGCCAAGCCCTGACGACGTTGTGTCAGTGATGGACTCATCGCGAGCAAGCTCGCTCCCACATTGATCGGGTGGGCCACGAGTCATCCTGTGGGAGCGAGCTTGCTCGCGATGAGGCCACTCGCCCCACCACAAATCCACCACCAGCAAAACGAATCTAAATTATTTTCATCCACCCCTATCACTTTCCAATTTTCATCCGGCACCCAGGCAATTGAGAAATATTTCCATTCAGGAGCCGCCGTATGTCCCGCCCGCTAGACACCCTGTTGCGCCCCAGCCTGTTGGCAATCGCCATTGCCTTCGCCACTCCCTTCGCCAGCGGCCCGCTACTGGCCGCCGAACAGGCCTCGAGCGTGCGCACCTACAACCTGCCTGCCGCACCACTGGCCAGCACCCTGAACCAGATCGCCAGCCAGGCCGGTCTCGCCCTGAGCCTGAATCCGTCCCTGGCCTCGGGCAAGACCTCGGCCCCGGTCCAGGGCCAGTTCGACGCCACGGGCGCATTGCGCGAGGCCTTGCGCGGTACTGGTCTGCAACTGGAGCAAAGCGGCGCCGGCACCTACAGCCTGGTGGCGGTGCCTGAAGGCGTCATGGCCTTGCCGGAAACCAGCGTGATCGGTGCAGGCCTCAGCGAAACCGCGTGGGGCCCGACCGAGGGCTACGTCGCCACCCGCACCGCCGCCGGGACCAAGACGGATACGCCGATTGTCGAACTGCCGCGTTCAGTCTCGGTGGTCACGCGCCAGCAGATGGAAGACCGTTCGGTCCTCAACCTCAATGACGCCCTGCGCTACACCGCCGGTGTGCAGAGCAGCGGCTACGGCTCGGATTCGCGCAACGACTGGCTGTTGGTCCGTGGCTTCATACCGACCCAATTCCTCGATGGCCTGCCGCTGCCCAAGGGCAACTACATCACCCCGAAAATCGAGCCCTGGAACCTTGAGCGCATCGCCGTGCTGCGTGGCCCGGCCTCTTCGGTCTACGGCCAGACGCCCCCGGGCGGCATGCTGGACATGGTCAGCCGTCGGCCACAGGTCGAAAGCAGCAATGAAGTCGAGTTGCAGGCCGGCAGCTACGAACACAAACAGATCAATTTCGACAGCACCGGCAAGGTCGATGACGAAGGCCAGTTCCTCTATCGGCTCAGCGGCACCGTGCGCGACAGCAATTCCCAGGTCGATCACATCCCGGACAAGCGCTACAACCTCGCGCCAAGCCTGACCTGGAACATCAACGACGACACCCGCCTGACCTTCCTGTCCCAGTACACCCGTGACGACACCGGCATCACCGGGCAGTTCTTGCCGTTGCAGGGCACCAAGCTCTCCTCGCCAGCGGGCAAGATTTCCCACCACAAGAACCTCGGCGACCCGGACTGGGAATTCTACGACCGTACCTACTACGCCCTCGGCTATGCGTTTGAACATCGCCTCAACGACACCTGGCAGTTCCGCCAGAATCTGCGCTACACCAAGAGCGACCTGGAAACCCAAGGCATTTCCGCTGGCGGGCAATTCTGGCCGGCGGGGCCTGAGGAAGCGGTGAGCGCCGATGGCACCGTCAAGCGCAGTGCCAGCGTCATTGACGAAGACATCAGCCAGTTCGCCGTGGACAACAATTTCCAGGCCGATTTCCAGACCGGTACCCTCAGCCACACCCTGCTGCTGGGCCTGGACCACCAGCGCTCCAACAGCAATTCGCGCTGGCTGTGGGGCTCGACCGGCGTGCCGACCAGCAACATCCACAACCCGATCTACGGACAGGATTTCTCCAACGTCCAGTACTTCACCATGTACGACTACAACCAGAAAACCAACCAGACCGGCCTGTACGTCCAGGACCAGATCGCCCTGGATAACTGGCGCCTGACCCTCGGTGGTCGTGAAGACTGGATTCATACCGGCACCGAGTTCCACAACCAGAACAATGTCACCAACACCCAGCGCGACAAGAAATTCAGCGGCAACGCGGCGTTGAGCTACGTCTTCGACAACGGTGTGACGCCCTACATTTCCTTCGCCCAGTCGTTCCAGGCAGCAGCGGGTTCAACCGTCAACAGCACCGAAGCGTTCAAACCCACCGAAGGCGAACAATACGAAGCGGGTATCAAGTACCAGCCACCCGGCACCAAGACCCTGCTGACCGCTGCGGTGTTCGACCTGACCCAGAAAAACAACTCCGTCACCGAAAACAACGTCACCCGCCAGGTGGGCGAAGTCCAGGTGCGTGGCCTGGAGCTGGAAGCCTCGGGCGACGTGACCGACAACCTCAAGCTCATCGGTTCCTACACCTACAACGACAGCGAAATCACCAAGGGCACGGCGGCGGAAAAAGGCAAGCGCATGGCCCAGGTCCCGCGCAACCAGGCCACCGCCTGGGCGGACTACACCTGGCATAACGGCCCGCTGGATGGCTTCGGTGTCGGCGCCGGTGTGCGTTATGTCGGCGACACCTACGGCAACACCACCAACACCGACTGGGGTCATGTCGGGTCCTACACCGTGTACGACGCCTCGGTCCATTACGACCTGGGCCGTCTGAACAAGACCCTCAAGGGGGTCACGGTGGCGGTGGACGCGAAGAACCTCTTCAACAAGGACTACCTGTCCACCTGCGACGGCTTCTACTGCTACTACGGCGACCAACGCAACGTCGTCGCCAGCGTGAATTACAAATGGTAAACGGTTGGCATTTGCATAAACCTTTTGAGGGCGCTCAGTTGGCAAAGCTGTTCATGTAAGGAAAACCGTGGCGAGGGAGCTTGCTCCCGCTGGGCTGCGTAGCAGCCCCAAAAGCTTGGGATCGCTGCGCAATCCAGCGGGAGCAAGCTCCCTCGCCACAATGGCTGTCCCCAATGAACAGCGATATAGCCCCAGTGGCCCTCTTGCATCCGGATCGCTCATGAAAAGCAAAACCATCCGCCGCTGGTCCTTCGTCCACACCTGGACCAGCCTGATCTGCACGGTGTTCCTGCTGATGCTGGCGATCACCGGGCTGCCGTTGATCTTCCACCATGAAATCGAACACCTGCTGGGTGACGCTCCGCAGCTTCGGGAAATGCCGGCCGACACACCGCCGCTGGACCTGCAACAACTGGTGGAAAAAGCCAAGGCCCATCGCCCAGGTGAAGTGGTCCAGTATTTTGGCTGGGACGATGACGACCCCAACGGCGTCATCACCATCATGGCGCCGACACCGGGCACCGAACCCAATTCCTCCCACACCTTCATGCTCGATGGGCGTACCGGCGAGGCCCTGGAAATGCCCTCGGCCAATGGCGGTTTCATGATGGTGATGCTGCGCCTGCACGTGGACCTGTTCGCCGGGCTGCCGGGCAAGTTGCTGCTGGCATTCATGGGGCTGCTGTTCGTGATTGCCATCGTCTCCGGGGTGGTCCTGTACCTGCCGTTCATGCGCCGCTTGAAGTTCGCCACGGTGCGCCAGGACAAATCCACGCGCCTGCGCTGGCTCGACCTGCACAACCTGATCGGCGTGGTCACACTGGTCTGGGCGCTGACCGTGGGCGTCACTGGCGTGATCGCCGCGTGCGCCGACCTGATCATCGCCGCGTGGCGCAACGACAGCCTCAGCGCCATGGTCGAACCCTACCGCGACGCCCCGCCGCTGACCCAACTGGCGCCGGCCACCCGGCTGCTGGACATCGCCAAGGACGTCGCGCCGGGCATGGAGCCGAGTTTCATCGCCTTCCCCGGCACGCTGTTCTCCAGCGAGCACCACTACAGCGTCTTCATGAAGGGTGACACCCACCTGACCTCGCACCTGCTCACGCCGGTGCTGATCGATGCCACTACCCTGGACGTCACCGCCGTCGCCGAACGGCCGTGGTACATGGACGTCATGAGCCTGTCCCTGCCGCTGCACTTCGGCGACTACGGTGGCCGGCCGATGCAGATCTTCTGGGCGACTCTCGATGTACTGACCATCATCGTCCTCGGCAGCGGCGTTTACCTGTGGCTGGTGCGACGCAAAGCGGCCAAGCGTGCGACCGTTGGTGCGCAGGTCCTCTCGTGAGGCCTCGGCAATCGAGTTTCTGGAAGGTGTTTGGTATTCCCGTGGTGATCGGCGTTCTTTGCGCCGCCGGGCTCTTCAGTGCATTGCTGGGTGACGGTGTGTGGGACGCCGTCAGTTGGCTGGGGTTGGGCATCCCCTCCGTGTTGGCGGTGTGGGGACTGATCCCTCGCCGCTGAGTCATCCGGGCGCGCATTTGCCAAAGTGAGCGCCCGCCCTCCTCGTCATACGACAACCGCAGACACGCCGGTTGTTTCAGACCGCCCAGCCTTTGACATATTTGTTGACAAATTATTCCTTGCCCTCCTATAAAGGCGCATGTTGTACGACAACCTACAACACAACATGCGACACCAAATCCAAAAATAATTGATGGTGAAGTGATGAAAATCAAAGGCATCCGCTGGTGGATGGTTGGCCTGGTCACGGCCGGCCTGATGGTCAACTACCTGGCTCGCAATACCCTCTCGGTGGCCGCTCCCACCCTGATGAGCGAAATGAACATCTCCACCGAGCAGTATTCCCACATCGTCGTGGCCTGGCAGATCTGCTACGCGTTGATGCAACCGGTGGCCGGCTACATCATCGACGCCATCGGCACCAAGATGGGTTTCGCCATTTTCGCGTTCGCCTGGTCCATCGCCTGTGCCGCAGCGGCCATGGCATCGGGCTGGCAGGGCCTGGCATTTTTCCGCGGGCTGCTTGGCCTGACGGAAGCCGCCGGGCTGCCGGCTGCGGTAAAGACCTCTACCGAATGGTTCCCGGCCAAGGAACGCTCGGTGGCCATCGGCTGGTTCAACATCGGTTCCTCAATCGGCGCCGTGCTGGCTCCGCCGCTCGTGGTCTGGGCGATCCTGAACAGTGGTTGGGAGCTGGCGTTCCTGATCGTTGGCGGCCTGGGCGTGGCCTGGACGTTTCTCTGGCTGATCTTCTACAAGCATCCGCGCGACCAGAAGCTCCTGGGCGACACCGAGCGTGATTACATTCTCAGCGGCCAGGAAGCGCACTTCCAAGACCCGACGCCGAAGAAAGGCAGCTGGAAACGCATCATCGCCAGCCGCAACTTCTACGCCATCGCCAGCGCCCGGATCCTCTCCGAGCCGGCCTGGCAAACGTTCAACGCCTGGATCCCGCTGTACCTGATGACCGAGCGGCACATGAACATCAAGGAGATCGCAATGTTCGCCTGGCTGCCGTTCCTGGCCGCCGACCTGGGTTGCGTGCTGGGCGGTTACCTGAGCCCGTTCTTCCATAAATACTGCAAGGTGTCGCTGTTTACCTCGCGCAAAATGGTCCTGCTGTTCGGGGCGTCCTGCATGATCGGCCCAGCCTGCATCGGCCTGGTCGCCAGCCCTTACACCGCCATCGCCCTGCTGTGCGTCGGCGGTTTTGCCCACCAGACCCTGTCCGGCGCGCTGTACGCCATCACGTCCGATTCGTTCGGCAAGAATGAAGTCGCCACCGCCACCGGCATGGGCGGGATGTTCGGTTACCTGGGCGCCGCCGCCTTCACGCTGCTGTTCGGCGTCATGGTGACCAAGATCGGCTACAGCCCACTGTTCGTGCTGCTGGCAATCTTCGATATCATCGCCGCATTCATCGTCTGGACTGTCGCCCGGGAACTCAAGCACCAACCGGCAACGCCGTCGTCCGAGCCGCAAGCATTGCAACCGGCCGTCTGAGGCACCTTGCGGCCGGGCCCCTTCGGCTCGGTCGCACGAAAGCGCTATGCTGCGCAGCAAGCCCCACTGATCGAGACGTTGCCATGTCCACCCCCAGCATGACGCTGTTCCACAACCCCGCTTCGCCCTTCGTTCGCAAGGTCCTGGTGCTGCTGCACGAAACCGGCCAGCAAGACCGCGTGGCGTTGCAGCTCAGCCAGCTCTCGCCGGTCAAGCCGGACCGGGCGCTGATCGATGACAACCCGTTGAGCAAGATCCCGGCCCTGCGCCTGGCCAACGGAACGGTGATCCATGACAGCCGCGTCATCCTCGACTACCTCGATCACCAGCACGTCGGCAACCCGCTGATCCCCCGGGACGGTGCAGCACGCTGGCGGCGCCTGACACTGGCCTCCTTGGCCGATGGGATCATGGATGCGGCCGTGATGATCCGCTACGAAACCGCGCTACGCCCTGTGGAAAAACACTGGGACGAATGGCTCGATGCGCAACGGGACAAGATTCGCCGGGCCCTGGGCATGCTCGAAGCCGAAGCGATTGCCGAGCTGGCCTGCCACTTCGACGTGGCCTCCATCAGCGCGGCCTGTGCCTTGGGCTACCTCGACCTGCGCCATCCGGACCTGGAATGGCGCAAGGCCAATCCGCAACTGGCGGCGTGGTTTGCCGAGGTCAGTCTGCGGCCTTCGATGATTGAGACGGTGCCCAGGGTTTAGCTTTGCGTTAGCTGTGCCGGCCTTATCGCGAGCAAGCTCGCTCCCACAGGGGACCGTGGCGCTCTTTGTGGGAGCGAGCTTGCTCGCGATGGCAGCGCACCGGATCCAAAGGAAACAACCCAGCAATGCGCATCACCAACACGTCCCGCACCCGCTGATCCTCACGCAACCCCAGCGACCGGCTCATTTCACCTCTCCCAGATCAAAGCTCATCGCCGCCGCCGGCTTCGCGCCAACCCCGTACCAGTCCAGCTTGCGGGTCAGCACCATGAACACGCCCAGCAGGCCGAACAGCAACAGCGAGCCCATCAACAGCGCGTAGTCCTCGGCGCTCAACAGGCCGTAGAGCAAACCGTACAAGCCCGCCAGCCCTGCCGAGAATCCCAGGCCGTGGCTCACGCTGCGCAACACATGGCAGACATAGAACCCGATCAGCAATACACAGGCACTGGCCGACACCAAGTACGCCAGGGTGAAACCGATGTGCTCCGACAGCGACAACAGCAGCAGGTAAAAGAATGCCAGCGCCACGCCCACCAAGGCGTACTGGACCGGGTGCACCGCCAGGCTCTTGAGTACCTCGAAAAGGAAGAAGCCGGCGAAGGTCAGGGCGACAAACAGCAGCGCATATTTGATCGCCCGGTCGCTCTTGAGGTACTGGTCCACCGGGTCGATGAAGCTCACCCCGAAGGCCCGGCTGCGGAACGCTTCACAACTATCGCTCGGTTCGCAGGCTTGCAGCGTTTCCAGGAGGTTGGTGGAGAAAAACGACGTCTGCCAGTCGGCACTGAAACCCTGCTCATTGATTTCACGATTGGTCGGCAAGTAGTTGCCGATGAAGCTCGGATGCGGCCAGTCAGCCGACAGGTGCACCTTGGTGGATTTACCCACTGGCAGAATCTGGAACTCGCCAGTGCCTTGCAGGCGCAGGTCGAAACCGAAGGTCAACTCAGGACCGCCCTGGGCGGTGATCATCGGCAGCGGCACATGCACACCCTGCCCCAGCCAGCCGAGCCGCGAGCCAGGCAGGAAGTCGACGGTCTGCTGGTTGAGTGTCAGGGTCAGCGCATTCTCGATGCCACGAATATCGCTGATGCCGACGCTCAGGTATGGCTCGTCGAAGCGGTAATCGGCAAAATCCTTAGCAGCAACACCGTAGCGCTCAGGCACCTTGAAGCGGCCATCGATCCGGTTATCGGCATGGAACAAGCGCGCTTCGTAGATGCCCCGGGCACGGGTTTCGGTGCGGATCTGGCCGTCGAGTTCAAACTGCTCCGGTAAAAAATACAACTCACCCGCTCGCTCGACGGTTTCCAGGAAACGCACGCCGGTCTTCTCGTTGGTATTCCAGACCTTCACGCTCTTGCGAAACGGCACCACGATCATCGGCCCGATCAGTTGCTGGTTGTAGCTGGAGCTGCGGGCGATGTCCTGCAGCACACCGTCACGCAGTTCCTGGCGCTCATCAATGAGCCCGTTGATCATCAACAACGGGATCATCAACAAGAGAATCAATAGGGCGATCATGCCCAGTTTTATGGCGAGACTGCGGTTCATGTGGGGCTCTCCCTGTTCGAATGAGGGAGAGTCTGGGGTGGCTGTGTGTTGGGCTTATGGAGCGATTGTGGAGATTGTGTGGAGACAGCCATCGTCGTGTCGAGCACGAACGCCGGCATCCGCCACGTCCACGGCCTGGAAAGCTTCGCGCAGGGAATCCTCCATCAGCTGCCAGGCCTCCTCGGCTGACTCGTCCGGTCCCAGGTGGGTGAACATATGGTCGCAGCCTTCAAACATTCGTTGGCGCACCGGCACGCCGGCCTGGCGCAACTTCTCGGCGTAGGCCTCGCCTTCGGCACGCAAGATATCGTATTGCGCCGTGATCACCGTGGCAGCCGGCATCCCCGCCAGCGCCTCGACCGGCGCCAACAGGGGTGAGGCCAACGGATCGAGCGCCTGTGCCGGATCGCTCAGGTAGCAGCTGTTGAAGAAGCGCATCAGGCGGGCATTGAGCAGTGGCCGGGCACTGGTGGACGTTTTCAAGGCGGGGTCCTGGTGCAGATCCAGCGCCGCATAGTCGATCAACTGATGCACCACCTTCAACGCCTGGTGCCCGCGCGCCAGGCCCGCCACGGCGGCGGCCAGATTACCGCCGGCGCTATGGCCGCCGACTGCGAAACGCTGAGGATCGATACCCAGCGTTTCGGCTTCGCTGGCCAGCCATTCGAGCACCGCGAAGCACTGCCGCGGGCCTGCGGGGAAGGCGTGCTCCGGCGCCAGCACATAGTCGAGATTGACCACCAGGCAGTTCAGGTTATGGGCCAGTCGACGGCAATAGCTGTCGTCGTGTTCGGGCGTCCCGGCGACAAAGCCACCGCCATGGAAATTCAAGTACACCGGCAGCTTTGCCGAGGACTGCGAATGGGGCCAGTAAAACAGCGCCCGCGCAGCCCCCCAAGGCGTCGGGATGGTTTGCTCGACAACGGCGCGCAACGGAAACAACGCAGTGTCGTAGGTAAACTTCGCCTTCATTCTCTTGGCGAAGGCGCGCAACAACTTGGCCTGCAGTTTTTGCCAGAGGCTCACCATGCTCATGCTCCCGGTTGTGTATCCACGAATAGGACCAGCCGACCGAAAGTCATCTCGCCGTAAGGCATGGCTTGCTGACAGGTCTACAAAATTGTTCGCCGGTGCTGAGGGGAAATTAAACCTAAAAAATGGTTATGTAAATTAATCAATAACAAGATTAATCAAATTCCCTCAAGGCAACCTCAGCACCACCTCAACCCCACCCTCGACATTGCCAATACTGAATTGCCCCCCATGCAACTGCACCACTTCTTCCACGAAGTTGAGCCCCAGGCCAGTGCTCTTGCGGCCGCTGTCCGGGCGCGGCAGGGAGTAGAAACGCTCGCTCAGGCGTGGCAGTGCGTAGTCGGGAATCGGCGCGGCCTGATTGAACAGGCGGATCTCGACGCGATTCCCGTTGCGCTCGGCGCTGATACGCAGCCGACCGTTGACGGGGGTGAAGTCCAGGGCGTTTTCCAGCAGATTGCCCAAGGCCTGGCGCAACAGGAACGGCTCACCGGTCAGCGTCAGGTCGGTAGCGATGTGCTGTTCAACCGTCAACTGGCGACTTTCAATCCAGCCGCCACGCGCTTCCAGCAGCTCGTCCATCAACGCCGCCAGCGGCACCGCGACTTCTTCTTCCAACCCCTGGCGCTGCTCGATCTGGGCCAGGTTGAGCAAGCGTTCGATCAATTGCTGCATTCGCACGCTTTCGTTGTCGATGTTACTGACGAAGCGCTGGTGCTGGGCCGCGGGCATGTCGCTTTGCAGCAGTTCGGCGGCGCCACGAATCGCCGCCAGCGGGCTCTTGAGTTCGTGGGTGAGCGTGTGCACGTAACGCTCGACGTAGGCCTTGCCCTCGAGTTGGGTGCGCATGCGCTCCACGGCACCGGCCAGTTGCTCGAACTCGCCACCACGATAATGCGGCACCTCCACCCGACGCCCCTGGCTGACCGCCTGGGCGTAGATCGTCAAACGCCGCAGTGCCGCGCTGAGCCACCAGGACAACAAGCCGCCCAGCAACAAGCCCAGGGCGACCAAGCCGGCGCCATAGATCAACAGGCGCCGCTCGGTGCGATCGACATAAGGCTGCAAGGAGCTGTTGGGCTTGGCGACGGTGACGACCCCAATGATGCGGCCGTTGTCGCGAATCGGCGCGCCGACGTGCATCACCGAAGACGTCGGATCATCGGCAATGCTGCGAGTCGAGCGAGCGCCGTAGTGGCCGCGCAGGGTCAGGTAAACGTCGTTCCAGCGCGAATAATCCTGGCCCACCGCCACGCCACTGGAGTCGAGCACCACGATGCCGTTGGCATCGGTGACATAGATGCGATGGCTGACCTGGTTTTTCGGCAAGCCCCAGATCGTCGCCGCCGGCTGGCGCTCGCCGTAGGCCTTGAGCAACTGCGGCCAGCGATTCTGGTTGAGGGTGCCGGCCTTGAAATCGTCCCGCAGGATCTCGGCCATCAGGTTGGCGGTGTCCACCAGGGTTTCTTCGGTGGACTGGCGCACGCCGGGGCGGATCTCCTCCATGACCGTGTTGAGCACGAAATAACCGGTCAAGGCGATAAACAGCACATACACCAGGAAAATCCGGATCCCCAGCGACATCAGCTGTGCCCCGGGCTGTAGCTGTAGCCCAGGCCCCGATGTGTCTGGATCGGCTCGGCCTCGGCCCGGACCAGGCGCAGCTTGGCGCGCACGCTCTTGATGTGGCTGTCGATGCTGCGCTCGTAGCCGGCATCGCTGGCCACGCCCAGGGCATCGAGCAGTTGCTCACGGCTGAAGACCCGCTCGGGTTGCTCCAGCAGACAATTGAGCAGGCGGAACTCGTGACGGGTGAGGTTCAGCGGTGTGCCGCGATAGTTGATCTGCACGCGATCGGCATCAACCTGAAACAACGCCGTGCCCACCTCCGCCGCCGGCCGCGGCGCCACGCGTTTGAGGATCGCCCGGACCCTGGCTGCCACTTCGCGGGGGCTGAAAGGCTTGACCACGTAATCGTCGGCGCCGATCTCCAGGCCCACGATCCGATCGATCTCGCCATCCCGGGCTGTCAGAAAGATGACCGGAACGTCGCTGAAACGTCTGAGATTTTTACAAGTCTCGAATCCGCTGATATCCGGCAGGCCCACATCGAGAATGATCAGGTCCGCCGGGGTGTTTTTCTGGTGTTCGAGAGCGGCTGCGCCAAGGCTCAACCAGGTGGTGTCAAACCCCTCCCCTTGCAGGGCAAACACCAGCGTATCGGCGATGGCGGCTTCGTCTTCGACAATCAGGATATGAGGCATGGCTTGCGGGCCCGGCAGTAAAGTTGCCGGAACGGTGCCGCAAGCCTTGGGGTACGTCAATCAGGGAAATCAGCAGTCCGGCTTATCCGCCGTAAACCGCCGCGCCGGGTTCACCGCCGCCCCGAACTCACGCAACGCCTTCGCGCCAATCAGCAACGGGTAATTGAAACTGCTGCGATCGGTCAGGTTGACCTCGACCGTGCGCTTGACGTTACCCAGGCACAACTCCAGATCGACCACCGGGCGCTTGGTGGGCGCGATCTTTTCGTCGTCCTCTTCATCTTCCTCGGAACGGGTCTTGATCTTGCTGATGCGCGCGATCTTGTGCTCATAGACCTTGTTGCTCGCATCCTTGGTCGCCAGGCGGAACCGCACCCAGTCATCACCGTCACGGGTGAAGGTTTCGATGTCCTTGGCCGACAGCGAGGCGGTCAGGGCGCCGGTGTCCATCTTGGCCTTGAGCACTTCGCCACCGATTTCCGGCAGCGCAATGTATTCGTAGCGCCCGTACAGGGTTGGCTCGGCGGCCAGCACTGGAAGAGCCACCAGGGAAAGCAGGGCTAGAAGGGATTTCATGCAATAGGGCTTCCATTGTGGGAGTGGGGTTTTAGACCGTGGCCAACGAATTCGTTCGGTTAAACATCCCTGTGGCGAGGGAGCTTGCTCCCGCTCGGCCCTTGTAGGAGCTGTCGAGTGAAACGAGGCTGCGATCTTTCCAAAGACACTTGAGTCCGAAGCGAAAGATCAAAAGATCGCAGCCTTCGGCAGCTCCTACACAGCCGAGCGAGAGCAGTCTCTGACCACAAAAAGCACTCCCAACCTACCCTAGCCCAAGTGAAACTTTCGTCCACACCGATTTGGCCTGCCGCCCGAAGCTTGCTTATCATGGCCCGCCCACCTGCTTGCAAGAGTCATCTATGCGCCGCCTGCTCACCGGCTGTTTCGTCACGCTGCTGCTATTGCTCAACACCCTGGTGCTGTTCGGGCCGCTGATGGTGTTCGCCGTGCTCAAACTGATCCTGCCCGGGCGCTTTCGCGACTATGCCTCGTGGGCGGTGATGTGGATCGCCGAGACCTGGGCCGAGATCGACAAGCTGATCTTTGCCCTGTGCATCCCCACCCACTGGGACATCCGCGGCGGCGCGGACCTGCGTGGCGATACGTCTTACCTGGTGATCAGCAATCACCAATCCTGGGTAGACATCCCCGCCCTCGTCCAGACCCTCAACCGGCGTACGCCGTTCTTCAAGTTCTTCCTCAAGAAAGAGCTGATCTGGGTGCCGTTCCTGGGGTTGGCCTGGTGGGCGCTGGACTACCCGTTCATGAAGCGCTACACCAAGGCGTTCCTGGCAAAAAACCCGGAACTGGCCGGCAAGGACCTGGAAATCACCAAGGCCGCCTGCGAGCTGTTCAAGCGTCAACCGGTCACCGTGGTCAACTACCTCGAAGGCACCCGCTTCACCGCCGCCAAAAGCCAACAACAGCAATCCCCCTTCACCCACCTGCTCAAGCCCAAGGCCGGTGGCGTGGCGTTCGTGCTGGCGGCCATGGGCGAACAGCTGGACGCGGTGCTGGACGTGACAGTGGTCTATCCGCAGCAACGCATCCCCGGGTTCTGGGACTTGATCAGCGGCGCGGTGCCCAGGGTCATCATCGACATCCAGACCCGCGAGCTGGACCCTACGCTCTGGCAGGGCGACTACGAAAACGACCCGGTGTTTCGCCAGCAGGTGCAGGATTGGGTTAATCAGCTCTGGACTGAAAAGGACCGACGCATCGCCCAATTGCGCAACGAAAGGAGTGGAACCTAACAGTTCTGATAGTAGGCAGCGGCTGAAAAAGCTCCGATGCTGAAGGCTCGGCTTTTGGACCTGGCATTTTTTTATTCCAAATCAGCATAAAAAACTGTCAACCCTGACAGTACCCCTCGCCAGACCCAGCCGTAACCATGTCGCCGGGACATAACACGGAAGCAAACACATGCGAAACTTCATGACGGGCGGCGGCGGAATAATTCTGCTGATGATCGGCCATGTCCACGCCGGAGAAGTCACTTGTCCGGCCGTGGCACAACTCCATGACAACACTGCGACGATAGAAATGCAGGATGATCCCGAATGGCAAAGCCAGAGCCTCGTGCAGGAGCTCAACCCGGCGGCGCTGCCCTTCAACGACGCCGAGTTCGCGATCCATGGACCCGACGAAGATGAGCAGGTACCGAGGAGGGTGACCATCACCTGCAATTACGGCGAGAACAATCTCACGCTGGATTATCAGCCGATGTCTTTACCCTCGGCCGCCAACCGTTGCGCCAGCCGGGGCACCGACACCTGCAGACGAGTGAACACCGACTATTTCAGCTTGAGATTCTGATGGTTGCGTGGCGGATTTTCGATGTCGCCACACCTCATCAAACACCCGCACTACTCCCCCAAATCCCCCCCAGATTCTGCAGCAACGAACCCGCCACGCCCTGTTGACCGAGGTACTGCAAGATGATCGGGGCAAACTGGCCGATCATGCCGCTGTCCATGCCCAGCGCACTGAAGGCATTGTTCAGGTCGCCGGTGTCCTTGACGTTGCCCAGCAAGCCGTCGAGCAGTGCATTCTTGTCCGACCCGCCGCCGAGCAAACCGCCCAGGCCATTGAGCCCACCGATGGCGCTGTTCCCAGCGATCTGATCCAGGCCCGGGACACTTTTGCTCAACTCGGAAAACTGCGGCTCGCTGAGTCGGTTCTTCGCCAGCCCCAGCATCGCACCGGCACCGCCGATGGCCTGTTCCGGCGTGATCTTGAGTTCCGATCCCAAGGTGTTGAGCAGGCCGGCGGCTTTCGGCGCGGCGGCCACGGCGCCCTCACCCTGCTCGCCTTGGTTGCCCTGCATCGCCGACACCACATTGGCTGCATCACTGAGGCTGAACTGCGCGAAGGCTGGGCTGGCAGCCAGCGTCAACAGGCAAGACAGAGCAAAACCACGTGAAACCTTCATCCGGGACTTCCTCTTGAGCATGAAAAAGCCGCTCATAGAGAGCGGCGTAAAGCGTGCGTTGGACTGGTGTGGACGCAGATTGTTCCTAAACGTATTACAGGAATGGCCGATAGCCATTACAGAAAATTCTTCCAAGGCCGTCAGAAGTTTCTGAATCAACGAAAACTGCGCTTTTTTATATAGCTAAAAGTTACCAAACATCCATATACAGTTCTAAATTGACATAAAGAACTGCCCACCTTGACAGTAGCCCGCCCGACCAAAGCCGTGAATCGTTGATCTGAGCCCTGGAGCCTGGCACATGAAAAAAATACTGGCTGGAGGCGCGGCGTTGCTTTTGCTGATCATCGGCCAAGCCCATGCCGGTGAAATAACCTGCCCTGCCGTCACTGACATCCATAGAAACATTGAATCGGTGGAAGATGTTTTCTTCGTCGATGTACAGGACGACCACGAATGGGAGAGCGAAAGCCTCGTGGACGTGGTCGACCCGGAATCGTTGCAGTTCGAAGGTGCCGAGTACGTTATTCATGAAGCCGACGAGGACAGGCAGGCAACCACAAGGGCGACCATCACGTGCAGGTACGGGGACATAAATCTGAATATGGAGTATCAGCAGATCCTGGAACCGGCCTTTTCAGGGTGGGTGAACAATCGCTGCGAAAGCCCGAACACCAGAATGTGCAGGTTAATGGACGGCGACTACTTCAACCTGTTTCTTTGATCGGGAATGGCAACCGCGTCACTGTTCCTGCACAGCGTTTCAAGGCGCCCTGCCATCGCCCGCACCGTTACCGTACAGTGCGGCTTTCTCCAGCAGAGTTTGCCCATGAACGTAAAAATCGGCGGCGCCACCCTCGCCGTTATCCTGACGGGCATGCTCATTGTCCTGGGCGTCAACGAATGCCAGCGCGGCCCACTGAATCCGGAGCTGGCCGACGGCACCAGCGAAGAACAAAAGACCTGGCTGACCATTGAACACCGCATCAAGCGCTCCGACCCGACGCTTACCGATGTGACCCGCGACCAGCAAACGCTGACGGTGCTTTACCGTCCAGGTGCTTGCGCGGATGACTGCGAGCCCTGGGTGCCGCACCTGCTGCGCGTTGTCGGCCATGGCCTGGCAGCGCTCAACGGCGCGCCAGGGGGCAAGCAGTACACGCAAGTGACGGTCAAGGCGCGGATCCTTGCCGATGATGATGTGGAACTGGTCTATGACATGCCAGGGTTCGACGCCATCAAGACCCAACAAGGCGGCTACGAGACCTTTGCCAGCATGCCCCGCAGCCTGAAATTCAGCAGCGACGCCCTGGCCCAGGCGCAGGACTATTGCCAAGGTCCTAGCGCCAAAGGGTTCTACCCTGAATTTTGCGAACGGGTCGAGACTGCAACGGCCCATCGCTAACCGTGGCGAGGGCACTTGGACCCTGTAGGAGCTGGCGAAGCCTGCGATCTTTTGATCTTTCGCTTGAGACTCAAGTGTCTGGGGAAAGATCGCAGCCTCGTTTCACTCGGCAGCTCCTACACAGTGTCCACAACCCGACGCGTGCAATTTCTGGCCACAACCGGCGCTCGATCACCGTCGACTAAAAATCTTACAACTACTTGGGAAATCACCCGCAACAGCGAGCCTTGCCCAAGCCAATACGCGATGCCTATAGTTTGTCCCGTCGTCCACATGGCGACTCGGGTTTGGCGACTCGATACACCACGGCCTGAAGTCCTAATTTTATTAATCAATAAAGGCTCTAGCCATGAACCGATACATGCCCCTCACCGGCGTCGACTGCTCCCCCGCCGCCCTGCTCATCGATACCCAAGCCCCCCTCGACGTCCTCCACGAAACCGCCGCCTACCGCATCCGCGCCGTGACCCAACTGTTGGAAAACATCGCCTTTCGCGAAGAGCTCAGTTCCGACGCCGTCGTCCGCCACGACTTCGCCCTGCTCCTGGCGATTCCGTTGCGCGACGGCTGCGACGTGCTGGATGTCATTGGCCGGCGTTTGCAGGCGCAAGCCTTGGCGTGACGGTCACTGGCGCAATGCAGAATAGGTTATTTCCTTTTGGCCTTGCCTACTGTCAAGCCTGACAGTAGGCAACTATTTTCCTCAGTTCTAAGCTGGCAAGGCATCAGAAAATATCGCTTTGAGCTAAGTACTTTTCTCTACGCCGAAACGCCATGAAAGGAACTCACCATGAAACATTCCGGCCTTGCCCTGAGCAGTCTCCTGTTGTCCTGCATGGGTTTAATAAGCTGCACGAACAGTGCACCCCCTTCGACGGCTCCTGAGATCAAACATGGCACCTCGCAGTTGCCACCTTCGCGCCAGTACTATTGCTGGGAGCAAAAGGATTACAACAACGGTAGTGAAAATATTAGAAACGCCGCTTGCAGAGCAGCATTCGTAGGTGCGGGAAATGCGGACTGGGAACGCGCCCGTTTATTCAATGACTGGAGTGCCTATTCACAGAACATTCCCGCCGGCACAAATCTGCAGGACCTTGTCCCCGATGGAAAACTTTGCTCTGCCGGGCAGGACAGGTTCAACAGCATCAATATCATTCACGATGCCTGGCACACCACCAACCTGGAAGTACAGGATGGGCGCGTCCAGCTGAGCTACATCGCCATCCAGATGCATGAACCTAGTCAATTCCAGGTCTACCTGGCCGACCCGGATAACCTCAAGTGGGCCGCACTCAAGCAATCGCCAGACGTCAAGGTCACGCTCGCACCGGAGGCCAAAGGCCCGGGTCATTATTACCTGGACGTACAACTGCCCGAGGGTTACGTCACCGGCAGCAGGTCCGTGATTTTTATAATGTGGCAACGTCACGAAGACCCGGCCCGCGAAACATTTTTCAGTTGCAGCGACGTGGTGCTGAATGCAACGAAACAAAAATGAAGTTCCACAAATAGCAAACAAAGCCGGGTCAAGGGTTAACGCGCTATACCTACCATTCATCCCGTCGTCCTCCAAAACGTTGCCCTGCTCCTGGCGATTCCCTTGCGCGATGGCTGCGACGTGCTGGACGTGATCGGTCGCCGCTTGCAGGCACAAGCCATGGCCTGACCGCGGCGCCAGTCATCCGACTATCAACGCGCAAGCCGTTATTTCCTCTCGGCATTGCCTACTGTCAACCTTGACAGTAGGCAACTGTTCATTCGGGTTCTAACCTGCAGCCGTGACAACGACAAACAAGGCTCTGGGCAAACCACAGTCCCTGTGCCTTTCTTCATTCGGGCAAGCAGGAAGAATAAAAATGAGCGACCGAATCAAAGGAACCGTGAAGTGGTTTAACGATGCAAAGGGCTATGGCTTCATCACTTGCGGCAAAGGAGGCAAGGAATTGTTCGTTCATTACTCGGCGATCGCCGGCGAGGGTTATAAAACATTGAAACAGAAGCAAACAGTCTTCTTTGAAATCGAGAAGAGTGACAAAGGCATGCAAGCCATGAGAGTGACGCCGGATTAACCCTCGGCTCACGCAGGAGTCAATCCATGTCGGCAAACCACAAAACGCTGCTCTGCCGTTACCACTATGACCCACTGGATCGCCTGGCCGATTGCACGCCATCGGCCCAGGCCCACACCCAGCGCTTCTACCTGAAGGAGCGCCTGACCAGCGAGATCCAGGGCTCGGTACAACGCTCGATTTTCCAGCAGGGCGATCAACTCCTGGCGCAACAACAGCGCCAGGATGGCGTCATCGAAAGCACCTTGCTCGCCACCGATCAGCAACGCTCGGTGCTGCACGCGCTCGATGCCACACAGCCTCATCCCCTCGCCTACACACCCTACGGTCATCGCCCTGCGGAAAACGGCTTACTCAGCCTGCTCGGCTTCAACGGCGAACGGCCGGATCCGGTGACGGGGCATTATTTGTTGGGTAATGGGTATCGGGCGTTCAATCCGGTATTGATGCGGTTTAACAGCCCGGACAGTTTGAGTCCGTTTGGGGACGGGGGCGTGAATGCTTATACGTACTGTGTTGGAGATCCGGTAAATCGGGTGGATCCGACGGGGCACTTACCGGCATGGTTTAAATCCATTGGGAGGGCACTGGGATTCATACAGCCATCGTCGCGAGTAGCGCGTGCTGATCGGGCCTATAACCTTGCAGTGCAAGAGACAGCAGGACAAGGCATCTCAGGGTTCCCAACCAACGGAGTTCCCAATAGACCACTTACGCCCCCTCCTTCTCCCATCGCATCAAAGAGCCCGAACGATTTAACTGCTGCATGGACAACTAGAGAAACGATAGCAGTACATCACTCGCCTTCTGCCTCCCGTCGCGGCTCGCATTCCTACTACTTAGACGGGGGTGAGACATCGGACATTCCGTTTGCTTCAGGCCCCCCATCACCGGAACTCTCTCGGCCGCGCGCTTCTTCACAACACTCATGGTGGGACCCCTTCACAGCAAGGAGAGCTCGTAGAGCTGCTGAAGGTCATAGACCAGCTGTTGTTATGGATGACAATGATCCAGGGCTAACTGCTCTTAGACATCGATTTGGCGTTGTGCCTCCCGGTTACGATGATACTCCGCCACCACCTTACGATGCTCCACCGTCTTACGAGGAGGTGTCGCGCAACAGAGTTCGACGAACTTAAGCAGCCAATACTTACATCCTCACATCACCCACGCTTTACGCTGAGCTGAATAAAAAGGGCGACATCACAGTCGCCCTTTCCCCGTCTTGCCCTTTACCGCTTACGCCGCACTGAACAACTTATGCGGATCAATCACAAACTTCTTCGGCACGCCCGCATCGAACTCGCCGTAACCCTTCGGCGCGTCATCCAGGCTGATCACCTGTACGCCAACGATTTCAGCAATGTTGATACGGTCCCACATGATCGCCTGCATCAGTTGGCGGTTGTACTTCATCACTGGGGTCTGGCCGGTGTGGAAGCTGTGGGATTTGGCCCAGCCCAGGCCGAAGCGGATGCTCAGGCTGCCCATTTTCGCCGCCGCATCGACAGCACCCGGGTCTTCGGTGACGTAGAGGCCGGGGATGCCGATTTTGCCGGCTACGCGGACCACGCCCATCAATGAGTTGAGCACGGTGGCCGGGGCTTCGTGCTTGACGCCGTCATGGCCGTGGCCGCGGGCTTCGAAGCCGACGCAGTCGACGGCGCAATCTACCTCTGGCTCGCCCAACAGTGCGGCGATTTGCTCGTGCAGCGGAGTGTCGGTGGACAGGTCGACAATTTCGAAACCTTGAGCCTTGGCGTGGGCCAGGCGGATGGAGTTGACGTCGCCAATGATCACCACGGCCGCGCCCAGTAGACGGGCGGAAGCAGCGGCCGCCAGGCCAACCGGGCCGGCACCGGCGATGTAGACGGTGCTGCCAGGGCCAACGCCGGCGGTGACTGCGCCGTGGTAGCCGGTCGGCAGGATGTCGGACAGGCAGGTCAGGTCGCGGATTTTCTCCATGGCCTTGTCGCGGTCCGGCAGTTTCAGCAGGTTGAAGTCGGCGTACGGCACCAGTACGTATTCAGCCTGGCCGCCAGTCCAGTCGCCCATGTCCACGTAACCGTAGGCACCGCCGGCACGGGCCGGGTTGACGGTCAGGCAGACGCCAGTGTGTTGCTCTTTGCAGGAACGGCAGCGCCCGCAAGCCACGTTGAACGGCACCGACACCAGATCACCGATTTTCAGGTTCTCGACGTCGCTGCCCTTTTCGATCACTTCACCGGTGATTTCGTGACCCAGGACCAGACCGGTCTGGGCGGTGGTACGGCCGCGCACCATGTGCTGGTCGGAGCCGCAGATGTTGGTGGAGACCACGCGCAGGATGACACCGTGCTCAATCTTCCTGCCGCGCGGGTCCTGCATTTTTGGATAGTCGATTTTCTGTACTTCGACCTTGCCGTTGCCGAGATACACGACACCACGATTACCAGACATGCTTTCACCTCGCTGTTGTTTTTGTGGAACTGCGTTGCCCAGGCAGGCAGCGCGTTGATTGCTCGGGTTAGTGCTTGTGTCTTTGTTTCTTTGTCGTCTGTAAGGGCCTCATCGCGAGCAAGCTCGCTCCCACAGTTGATCGCGTACTCCCTGTGGGAGCGAGCTTGCTCGCGATGTCGGTCTAAAGAACGACAGTGCGATTGGCGTTCAAGAACACTCTTCGCTCGATGTGATACCCCACGGCCCGGGCCAGGGTGAGCCCTTCAATATCGCGGCCCTTGGCAATCAAATCTTCGGGATAGTGGCTGTGGTCCACCACTTCCACGCCCTGGGCGATGATCGGACCTTCATCCAGGTCGTTGTTGATGTAGTGCGCCGTGGCACCCACCAGCTTCACGCCTTTGTTGTAGGCCTGGTGATACGGCTTGGCGCCCTTGAAGCCCGGCAGCAGCGAGTGGTGGATGTTGATCGCCTTGCCGTCGAGCTTGCGGCACAACTCCGGCGACAGCACTTGCATGTAGCGCGCAAGGATCACCAGCTCAGCACCAGTGTCTTCGATCACCTGCCACACCTGCCGCTCCTGGGAGGGCTTGTCGTTCGGATCCAGGGGGAAATGGTAGTAGGGAATCTGGTGCCAGTCGGCCAACGGCTTGAGATCGGGGTGGTTGGATACCACGGCCACCACGTCCATGGACAACTGGCCGATGCGCTGGCGGTAGAGCAAGTCGTTGAGGCAGTGATCGGCCTTGGAGACCATGATCACCACTTTGGGCCGGTAGTTGGGCGGCGTCAGTTCGAAAACCATGCCGAAGGCTTCGGCACGCTCGGCCAGGCCGGAACGGAAATTCTGCTCGTCAAAACCGTCGGGTTGACGAAACTCCACGCGAATGAAGAAGCGCCCCGAAAGCCGGTCGTCGAAGGAGTGGTGCTCGGTGACGTAGCAGCCCTGCTCGAACAGAAAGCGGGTCACCGCGTCCACCGTGCCGAGCACGCTGGGGCAGTCGGCAGTCAAGATCCATGTGTCTGGGGCGCGGCTCATTGCGGTGACTCCTGTTCAAAATTAACTGGGCGACATAGAACCCTGTGGCGAGGGAGCTTGCTCCCGCTGGGCTCTGTAGGAGCTGTCGAGTGAAACGAGGCTGCGATCTTTCCAAGGACACTTGAATCCCAAGCGAAAGATCAAAAGATCGCAGCCTTCGGCAGCTCCTACAGAGCCGAGCGGGAGCAAGCTCCCTCGCCACAACAGCATTCCAAGACCAAGAATCAGGCCTGCACGCTCAAGCCATACTCAGCCGCGGCGTCCTGCAACCACAGCCACCAGTAATCCGAGAAGCTGCGGCGGATCACCAGTTCCCAGGTGTCTTCGCCCGTGTGGCGGATCACCAGTTGCGACTTGGCGAACACCGTGCCCACGGCCTTGCCCACCGGGAAGTTGCTTGGGTGAACATCGTAGCTGGTGGATTTCATCAGCACGTCGCGCACATTCGGGCCGGACAGTTCGAGGATCTGCTGGCCACCGCTGACGTTGACGATCTGGATGTGCAGGTCGCCCAGGGCTTCACGCAGTTTTTTCTCGGTGGCAAACTCTTCGCCGGTGGGTACCACCAGCAGCCACTCGTCCGGGCCAAGCCATTGCAGGCTGGTTTCACCCTTGACGATGACGGTCAGGGCGCCCGGCAATTCCAGGCCCAGGGCCTTGTGCACGCCGGCGGCGAACGCCGGGTCGTGACCGTCGCCACGAAGGGTCAGGTGGCCCAGGAGTTTTTTCTCGCGCACGGTCACGCCGGCGTTCTTGCGGCCCTTGCCCACCAGGCTGGCGAGGTCGGCATGGTGCAGCGACGACTCGGCCTTGGCCCCGGTGGTTGGGCGTTGTGGGTACACGTTGACTGCGGTCATATGGAGCACCTGTCTGAATGCTTGTTCGACCTGCCGGTGCGTGGCGCTGTGGGAGCAAGGCTTGCCCGCGATGAACGATAACTCGGTCTGATGGCTACCGTGTCGCCTGCATCGCGAGCAAGCTTTGCTCCCACACGCCCCCACCACAGGGCTTAAATGTTAGATATTCTGCCGATCCCCCTTCGGATCGAAGAACACCGAAGAAACAATCTCTGCCTCGATCACGCTGCCGTCGGCCAATGGCGCGAACACGCGCTCGCCCATCCGCTTGAGGCCGCCCTTGACCACACCCATGGCAAATGAATAACCCAGGGAGTTGTGGGCATAGCTGGAGGTCACGTGGCCAACCATGGTCATCGGGATCGCCTGCTTGGTGTTGAACACCAGTTGCGCGCCCTCCGGCAGCCAGACATTCGGGTCGATCGGCTTGAGGCCCACCAGTTGCTTGCGCTCTTCACGCACGCAATCTTCGCGATTCATGCCGCGCCAGCCGATCCACGAGAACGGTTTGGTCCGTCCTACGCACCAGCCCATGTTCAGGTCGTCCGGGGTCATCGAGCTGTCAGTGTCCTGACCGACAATGATGAAGCCCTTCTCGGCCCGCAATACGTGCATGGTCTCGGTGCCATACGGGGTCAGGTTGTACTTCTTCCCGGCCTCGACGATCTGCTCGAGCACGCCCATGGCGTAGTCGGCCTGCACGTTGATTTCGTACGACAGTTCACCGGTGAACGAAATGCGGAACACCCGCGCCGGTACGCCGCCCACCAGGCCTTCCTTCCAGGTCATGAACGGGAAAGCGTCCTTGTCCAGGTCGATGTCGGTGACGTCGCTCAGCAGCTTGCGGCTGTTGGGTCCCGACAGGGTCATGGTTGCCCAGTGGTCGGTGACCGAGGTGAAGTACACCTTCAGGTCCGGCCATTCGGTCTGGTGATAGATTTCCAGCCATTGCAGCACGCGCGCCGCGCCGCCGGTGGTGGTGGTCATCAGGAAGTGGTTGTCCGCCAGACAGGCCGTTACGCCGTCGTCGAAGACCATACCGTCTTCCTTGCACATCAGGCCGTAGCGGGCCTTGCCCACGTCGAGCTTGGTCCAGGCGTTGGTGTAGACGCGGTTGAGGAACTCGCGAGCATCCGGACCCTGGATGTCGATCTTGCCCAGGGTCGAGGCGTCCAGCAGGCCAACGCTGTCACGCACGGCCTTGCATTCGCGCTTGACCGCGGCATGCATGTCTTCGCCGTTCTTCGGGAAGTACCAAGGACGCTTCCACTGGCCGACGTCTTCGAACTCGGCGCCGCTTTTCACATGCCAGGCATGCAGCGCGGTGAAGCGCACTGGCTCGAAGATGTGCCCGCAGTGCCGGCCCGCCACCGCGCCGAAGGTCACCGGCGTGTAGTTCGGACGGAACATGGTGGTGCCCATCTGCGGAATGCTCACGTTCAGCGAACGGGCCGCGATGGCCAGGCCGTTGACGTTGCCCAGTTTGCCCTGGTCGGTACCGAAGCCCAGTGCGGTGTAGCGCTTGACGTGTTCCACCGATTCGAAGCCTTCGCGGGTGGCGAGTTCGATGGCGGCGGCAGTGACGTCGTTCTGCAGGTCGACGAATTGCTTCGGTGCCCGTGCAGTGGATTTTTCGTGAGGCACCTGGAACAGCGCCAGGGTCGGCTCTTCGTGACGGCTCAGGGCCTTGGGCAACACACCCTCCACCGCTTTGAAGCCGGCTTCGTTGGCCGCGCGCACGCCGCCTTCAAAACCGTCAGCCAAGCTATCACCGAGGCTGTAGACACCATTCACACCACCGACACAGACACGCTTTTGCGGTGCTTCGCCCGGTACGAAACCGAGGATGTCTTCACGCCAGATCGGCTTGCCACCCAGGTGCGAAGCCAGGTGAACCACCGGGCTGTAGCCGCCGGAGCTGGCCACCAGGTCGCAGTCCAGCCATTCGCCGGGGCTGGTGACTTTGTGGGCACGGACGTCGATCGCGGCAACACGTGCCCCGGTGACGCGCTTGCTGCCACGAGCCTCGATCACGGCGCTGCCGGTGAGGATGCGAATGCCCTTGGCGCGGGCTTCTTCCACCAGCGCACCACGCGGGTTGCTGCGCGCATCGGCGACAGCCACCACTTGCAGGCCGGCGTCGAACCAGTCCAGGGCCACGCGATAGGCGTGGTCGTTGTTTGTGCTCAGCACCAGTTTCTTGCCCGGTGCCACGCCGTAGCGACGCACGTAGGTGGACACCGCACCGGCCAGCATGTTGCCCGGCACGTCGTTGTTGCCATAGACCAGCGGGCGCTCGCAGGCGCCGGTCGCCAGGACCACGCGCTTGGCGCGGACGCGGTTGATGCGCTGGCGGACCTGGCCGATCGGTGCGCGGTCGCCGAGGTGGTCGGTGAGGCGCTCGTGGATGGTCAGGAAGTTATGGTCGTGGTAACCGTTCACCGTGGCGCGAGGCAACAGCAACACTTGCGGCATCGATTGCAGTTCAGCCACCGCAGCAGCGACCCATTCGGTCGCCGGCTTGCCGTCCAGGCTCTCGCGGGATTCGAGCAGGCTACCGCCGAACTCTTCCTGCTCATCGGCCAGGATAACGCGCGCACCGCTGCGGGCCGCGGCCAGTGCGGCGGCCAGGCCAGCGGGGCCTGCGCCGACGATCAGCACGTCGCAGTGACGGTTCATGTAGTCGTAGGTGTCCGGATCGTTCTCGGTCGGCGAGCGACCTAGCCCTGCGGCCTTGCGGATGTACTTCTCGTAGGTCATCCAGAACGATTGCGGGTACATGAAGGTTTTGTAGTAGAAGCCCGGCGGCATCAGCTTGCCGCCGACCTTGCCGAGAATGCCCATCATGTCGTTGTTCACGTTCGGCCAGCCGTTGGTGCTGGTGGCGACCAGCCCCTGGTACAGCGCCTGTTGCGTGGCGCGCACGTTAGGGATTTGCGTGGCTTCGGTGGCACCGATCTGCAGCACCGCGTTCGGCTCTTCGGCACCGGCGGCGAAGATGCCGCGCGGACGCGAATACTTGAAGCTGCGGCCGATGATGTCGACACCGTTGGCCAGCAGCGCGGCGGCCAGGGAATCGCCCTCGAAGCCTTTGTAGGTCTGGCCGTTGAAGGTGAAGCTCAGCGCTTTGTTGCGGTCGATCCGTCCGCCGTTGGACAGGCGATTGATCTGGCTCATACCTTCTCTCCCAGAGCCTGTGCGGCCGCTTTCGGACTGTCAGCCTTGTCGGTGAATTGCGGCTTTTGGCCGATCTTGTAGGTTTCGAGAATCTCGTAGGTCACGGTGTCGCGAGTCACGTTGAAGTACTGGCGGCAACCAGCGACGTGATCCCACAGCTCGTGGTGCAACCCGCGTGGGTTGTCACGGAAGAACATGTAGTCGCCCCACTGTTCGTCGGTGCAGGCATTCGGATCCAGTGGACGCGGGATATGCGCCTGGCCGGATGCATGGAATTCCTCTTCGGAGCGCAGTTCGCCGCAGTGAGGACAGAAGATGTGCAACATAGGGATTTCTCCTGTTAGTGGGCGACGGCAGCAGCGCCGTGTTCGTCGATCAGTGCGCCGTTGTGGAAACGGTCGATGGAAAACGGCGCGGCCAGCGGGTGCATTTCACCCTTGGCCAGGCTTGCAGCGAAGACGTTGCCCGAGCCCGGGGTGGCCTTGAAGCCGCCAGTGCCCCAACCGCAGTTGAAGAACATGTTCGGCACCGGGGTCTTGGAGATGATCGGGCAGGCGTCCGGCGTGGTGTCGACGATGCCGCCCCACTGGCGGTTCATGCGTACGCGGGACAACACCGGGAACATCTCGACGATGGCCTGGACCGTGTGTTCGATCACCGGGTACGAGCCACGCTGGCCGTAGCCGTTGTAGCCGTCGATACCAGCACCGATCACCAGGTCGCCCTTGTCGGACTGGCTGATGTAGCCGTGCACGGCGTTGGACATGATCACGCTGTCGATGATCGGCTTGATCGGCTCGGACACCAGCGCTTGCAGCGGGTGGGATTCGATCGGCAGGCGGAAGCCCGCGAGCTTGGCCATGTGCCCGGAGTTACCGGCCGTCACCACGCCGACGCGCTTGGCACCGATGAAGCCCTTGTTGGTTTCCACGCCGATGCATACGCCGTTTTCCTTGCGGAAACCGATCACTTCGGTCTGTTGGATCAGGTCCACGCCCAACGCGTCCGCCGCCCGGGCAAAGCCCCAGGCCACGGCATCGTGACGGGCCACGCCGCCGCGACGCTGGACGGTGGCGCCCATCACCGGGTAGCGGGTGTTTTTCGAGCAATCCAGGTACGGGATCTCGTCGGCCACTTGCTTGGCGTTGAGCAGCTCGCCGTCCACGCCGTTGAGGCGGTTGGCGCTGACGCGACGCTCGGAATCACGGATGTCCTGCAGGGTGTGGCACAGGTTGTAGACGCCACGCTGGGAGAACATCACGTTGTAGTTCAGGTCCTGGGACAGGCCTTCCCAGAGTTTCATCGCGTGTTCGTACAGGTGGGCCGATTCGTCCCACAGGTAGTTGGAGCGCACGATGGTGGTGTTGCGCGCGGTGTTACCGCCGCCCAACCAGCCCTTCTCGACCACGGCCACGTTGGTGATGCCGTGTTCCTTGGCCAGGTAGTAGGCGGTCGCCAGGCCATGCCCGCCACCGCCGACGATGACCACGTCATAGACCTTTTTCGGGGTCGGCGTACGCCACATCCGCTGCCAGTTTTCGTGATGGCTGAGAGAGTGTTTGAAGAGGCCGAAGCCCGAATAGCGTTGCATAGTCATTACTCCAAAACCGACTCAGCGATAAACCGGGAAGTCCGCGCACAGGGCCGCCACTTGCTGCGCGACATTGGCCTCGACATCGGCATCGCCGAGGTTGTCGAGAATGTCGCAGATCCAGCCGGCCAGCGTGACGCACTGGGTCACCTTGAAACCACGCGTGGTCACCGCCGGGGTGCCGATACGCAGGCCCGAGGTCACGAACGGCGATTGCGGGTCGTTCGGCACGGCGTTCTTGTTGACGGTGATGTGGGCGCGGCCCAGGGCAGCATCCGCGTCCTTGCCGGTCAGGCCCTGACGGATCAGGCTGACCAGGAACAGGTGGTTATCGGTGCCACCGGACACTACATCGTAGCCGCGCTTGATGAACACGCCAGCCATGGCCTGGGCGTTATCGATCACTTGCTGCTGGTAAGCCTTGAAGCCAGGCTCCGCCGCTTCCTTGAAGCACACCGCCTTGCCGGCGATCACGTGCATCAACGGGCCGCCCTGGGCGCCGGGGAATACCGCGGCGTTGAGCTTTTTCTCGATCTCTTCGTTGGCCTTGGCCAGGATCAGGCCGCCACGTGGACCGCGCAGGGTCTTGTGGGTGGTGGTGGTGACCACGTCGGCGTAAGGCAATGGATTAGGGTACAGACCGGCGGCGACCAGACCGGCAACGTGGGCCATGTCGACGAACAGCAGGGCACCGACCTTGTCGGCGATCTGGCGGAAACGTGGGAAGTCCAGGGTCTTGGAGTAAGCGGAGAAACCGGCAACGATCATCTTCGGCTTGTGCTCGACCGCCAGGCGCTCGACTTCGTCGTAGTCGATCAGGCCGGTGGTGGTGTCGATGCCGTATTGCACCGCGTTGTAGAGCTTGCCCGAGGACGACACCTTGGCACCGTGGGTCAAGTGACCGCCGTGGGCCAGGCTCATGCCCAGGATGGTGTCGCCAGCCTGCAGCAGGGCCAGGTACACGGCGCTGTTGGCCGAAGAACCGGAGTGCGGCTGGACGTTGGCGTAATCGGCACCGAACAACTGCTTGGCGCGCTCGATGGCCAGGGCTTCGACTTTGTCGACGTGTTCGCAGCCACCGTAGTAGCGCTTGCCTGGATAGCCTTCGGCGTACTTGTTGGTCAGGCCGCTGCCCTGGGCCTCCATCACGCGCTTGCTGGTGTAGTTTTCTGACGCGATCAGTTCGATGTGATCTTCCTGGCGTTGCTCTTCGGCGTTCATCGCCGCCAGCAGTGCATCATCGTAGCCTTGGATTTGGTCTTGCTTGCTGAACATCGCGTCTCTCCCAGCGGCGGCGGTGCGCCTTTCGTCTCGGTGAGGCACGGACCATTCGGTCGTGCCCTTTGGATGCGATGGTATGGCTGGCGCAGGCATGTCAAATGCCTATGGACGCCACGCAAAGGTGCGTTTACGACATGGGATCAAAGAGTCGGAGAGCAAGGCCTGCGCGATAGCACTGTGGGAGCAAAGCTTGCTCGCGATCCAGGCGCCTCGGTCCACGGGAGACCGCGGCGCTTTCATCGCGGGCAAGCCTTGCTCCCACAGGCTTTGCTCCCAAGATGCTGCTCCCATAGGGTTACGCGACGATATGGCGAACCGCGAGCAACAGTAGGAAATGCGCGGGATAAAGGCCATACGCCCAGCGCCGCATCGCAGGTGGATGAAAACGACCAGCCTGTCGCAAAAGCACCAGCCCAAGCCATGGCGCGATCAGGCAGGCCACCAATCCCCAAAGCGCCACCCCATTCCCCAGCCACGCCGCGCCATACAACACCCGCCATTGATTGGCCGCCACGCAGATCAGCCCCGGCAACAAAGCCATGTACAAGGGACGCTTGAAGACCAGCAACATCGCCAGCGGCAGCAGCACACCAAAGAAACCGAACATCAGTTGCGGCGAAAACAGCGCCGCCAGCAGCAACACCGTCACCGCCTGGCATCGTGCCTCCAGGGTGGGTGTCTGCCAACCGCGCGCCACCAGTAAGCCCAGGACCAGGGTTGGCATCACATTCAGGGTGGTGGGATCAGGGATGAACAAGCGGTAGGGGATTTCGCTGACGGCGCTGAATAGCAGCAACCAACCCAGGTAACGCCACGGGACGGTGCTGGCGTCGTTGCGCGCCAGGTTCGCCGCCATCGCCAGGCAAAACCAGGGGAACGCCAACCGTCCCGGCACGTACAGCCAATCGACGGAGAAACCGACATATCGCAGATGATCGAGCACCATCGCCAACAGAGCCAGCCACTTGAGCAGGTCCAGCGCCCCGTCGCGCCGGCTCACGTGTAAAACGGCTCGATGAGTTTGATACTTTCCGACAGAAACATCCGGTGTGTTCCCCCGCTAATCTTGGGTAAAGTGCGCACCAACATTGACACGGCGCTGTGGACCCAAACACGCCGAACCATGGAGCGCCCCACCCGGGCATTCCGCCAGGGATCTCTTTACCCAGGACTCTCTATTCAAGGAGCAAGGCCATGACCGACAAGAGTCAACAGTTTGCCAGCGACAACTATTCCGGCATTTGCCCCGAAGCCTGGGCGGCCATGGAAGAAGCCAACCAGGGTCACCAGCGCGCCTACGGCGACGACGAGTGGACCCACCGCGCGGCGGACGATTTCCGGGCCTTGTTCGAAACCGACTGCGAAGTGTTCTTCGCGTTCAACGGCACGGCGGCCAACTCTTTGGCGTTGTCCTCACTGTGCCAGAGTTACCACAGCGTGATCTGCTCGGAAACCGCCCACGTCGAAACCGACGAATGCGGCGCACCGGAGTTCTTCTCCAACGGTTCCAAGCTGCTGGTGGCTCGCACCGAAAACGGCAAGCTGACCCCCGAGTCGATCCGTGAGATCGCCCTCAAGCGCCAGGACATCCACTACCCCAAGCCCCGGGTCGTGACCCTGACCCAAGCCACGGAAGTCGGCAGTGTCTACACCCCGGAAGAAATCCGCGCCATCAGTGTCACCTGCAAGGAACTGGGGCTGAACCTGCACATGGACGGCGCGCGGTTTTCCAACGCCTGCGCCTTCCTCGGCTGCTCCCCGGCCGACCTGACCTGGAAGGCCGGCGTGGACGTGTTGTGCTTTGGCGGCACGAAAAACGGCATGGCGGTGGGTGAAGCGATCCTGTTCTTCAACCATGATCTGGCCGAAGACTTCGACTATCGCTGCAAACAGGCCGGGCAACTGGCTTCGAAGATGCGCTTCCTGTCCGCGCCCTGGGTCGGCTTGCTGCAAAACCAGGCCTGGCTCAAGCACGCCCGCCACGCCAACCACTGCGCCCAATTGCTGGCAGAGCTGGTCAGCGACATTCCCGGCGTGGAACTGATGTTCCCGGTCCAGGCCAACGGCGTGTTCCTGCAACTCTCGGAACCGGCCATCGCCGCGCTGACCGCCAAGGGCTGGCGCTTCTACACCTTCATCGGCAAAGGCGGCGCACGCTTCATGTGCTCGTGGGATACCGAGGAAGAGCGGGTGCGGGAATTGGCGGCGGATATTCGCGAAGTGATGGGCGCCTGAACCGGCGACCGGATATCCTGTAGGAGCTGTCGAGCGAAGCGAGGCTGCGATCTTTCCAAGCCTGATTGAATCTCAAGCGAAAGATCAAAAGATCGCAGCCTCGCTTTGCTCGACAGCTCCTACAGATGGACAGATCAGAAATCGATCCGCACATCCCCCTTCGGCACGCTGCAGCACGACAGGATATACCCCTCGGCCTCGTCGTCCTCGGTGATACCGCCGTTGTGGTCCATTTCCACTTCCCCGCCCAGCTTCAGCACCTTGCAGGTACCGCAGATGCCCATGCCGCAGGCCTTGGGGATCATCATGCCGAGCTTGGCAGCCGCGGCGTGCACGGTTTCGCCCGGCCCCACGCGAATGCTCTTGCCCGAGGAGGTGAACTCCACCAGGTGTAGGTCCGCCGCATCGACTTCCGGGGCGTCGGCCGCTTGTTCGGCCTGTTCCACGGCGTCGGCGCGGGCTTCCGGTGGTGTGGCGCCGAAGGATTCCTCGTGATAACGCTTCATGTCGTAGCCGGCCGCTTCCAGCAGGCGCTTGACCGCGGTCATGTATGGGGTCGGGCCGCAGCAGAACACCTCGCGCTCGAGGAAGTCGGGCACCATCAATTCCAGCATCTTGTGGTTCAGATAACCGCGATAGCCGGCCCAGGGCTCGCCCAGGCCATGTTTTTCGCAGATCAGGTGCAAGCTGAAGTTGTCGATCCGCGACGCCATGTGCTCCAGCTCGCGGTGGTAGATGATGTCCTTGGGCGAGCGGGCGCTGTGGATAAAGGTCATGTCGACATTGGCGTTGGTGTCGTAGTACCAGCGCGCCATGGACATCACCGGGGTAATCCCGACGCCGCCGCTGAGGTAGAGCACCTTGGGGCTGGAGAAGTCGATGGCGTTGAACAACCCCACCGGCCCGTGTACCGCCAGCTCCTGGCCTTCATGCAGGGTGTCGTGCAGCCAGTTGGAAACCTTGCCCCCCGGCACGCGCTTGATGGTCACCGAGAAACTGTAGGGCACCGACGGCGAGCTGGAGATGGTGTAGGAGCGCATGATCGGCTGGCCTTCGATTTCCAGCTCCAGGGTGACGAACTGCCCAGGCTTGAAAAAGAACAGGATCGGCTGGTCAGCCATGAAGCAGAAGGTGCGCACATCCCAGGTTTCCTGGATGACTTTGACGCAACGTACGATATGTCGGCCATTGGCCCAGGTCTGGGTCGTGACCGGGTTCAGGAAGTTATTGGACATGCTGATCTCCACGGCCGACTGTCGGCCTTCATGAGGGCGATTGTGCGCAGGCGCCTGAGTGACCATTTACCTATCTGCGACATTCACATACTTATCGCGACCAGCCCCCAACTACCGGGGCTTGCGCGTCGGGAACAGATTGGGCCATGTCGCCCATGGATAAGGTTGCGCCCCTGCGCGGCCCCACACTCGCCCCAACAGATAAACAAAGTTTTCTGCCTTGCGTAGCACAACCTGTAGCCGATGTGACGGGTTGGGGTGAGGCAAGTCCGGATGCAGGAAATGCTGAGCCAAGGCGCCGTGACGAGTCATAGCCCGCTATGGCGAGGAGCGGCAACGCAGGATCAGGATTTCCTGCGCCGGAATTGACCATCCCAACCCGTTACATCGGCTACCAAGTCATTTTCACCGGCTCCGCTTAGAGGGCCACGAGGATAAAACGATGGACACCACTACCCTGAGCCTGGGCGATCCGCTGGAACCCGCACGCAAGGCCACCGCGCAAATGCTGCAAGAGCGCGAGCGCACCTTTTCGCTGCCGCAGCCGTTCTACTCCGATGAGCGCCTGTTTGATATCGATATGCAGGAAATCTTCCAGAAAGAATGGTTGATCGCCGGCATGACCTGCGAAATCCCGGCCAAGGGCAACTACCTGACCCTGCAAGTCGGCAAGAACCCGATCATCGTGATTCGCGGTGCCGAGGGCGTGGTGCACGCGTTCCATAACGTCTGCCGCCACCGCGGTTCGCGGCTGTGCACCAGCGACAAGGGCAAGGTCGCCAAACTGGTCTGCCACTACCACCAGTGGACCTACGAGCTGGACGGTCGCCTGCTGTTCGCCGGCACCGAGATGGGCGCCGACTTCGACATGAAGCAGTACGGCCTCAAGCCTGTGAACGTGAAGACCGCAGGTGGCTACATCTTCATCAGCCTGGCCGAGAACCCGCCGGCCATCGATGACTTCCTGTCGACGCTGAACCATTACATGGAACCGTACGACATGGAGAACACCAAGGTGGCGGTGCAAACCACCTTGATGGAAAAGGCCAACTGGAAACTGGTGCTGGAAAACAACCGCGAGTGCTACCACTGCAACGCCTCGCACCCTGAATTGCTCAAGACCCTGCTGGAATGGGACGACGTCACCGACCCGCGGGCCGACCAGGCCTTCAAGGACCATGTGGCCGCTTCCGCCGCCGCCTGGGACGCCGAGAAGATCCCTTACGCCCACGCCAGCTTCGGCCTGCGTAACCGTATCGTGCGCATGCCGCTGCTCAAGGGCACCGTATCGATGACCATGGATGGCAAGCAAGGCTGCGCCAAGCTGATGGGTCGCATCAAGAACCCGGACCTGGGCTCGATGCGCATCCTGCACCTGCCGCACTCGTGGAACCACTGCATGGGCGACCACATCATCGTGTTCACCGTGTGGCCGATCAGCGCCCAGGAAACCATGGTCACCACCAAGTGGCTGGTGCACAAGGACGCGGTCGAAGGCGTGGACTACGACGTGGCGCGCATGCGCGAAGTCTGGGACGCCACTAACGACCAGGACCGTCGCCTGGCCGAAGAAAACCAGCGCGGCATCAACTCCACCGCCTACCAGCCAGGCCCGTACTCCAAGACTTATGAGTTCGGCGTGGTGAACTTCGTGGATTGGTACAGCGAGCGCTTGCTCAACAACCTGGGGGCCGAACCGGCGCCGTACCTCAAGGGCGTTCCGGTCCAGGGCTAAGTCAGAAGCATCGCGAGCAAGCTCGCTCCCACAGGTTTTGTGAACGACACTAAACCCCTGTGGGAGCGAGCTTGCTCGCGATAGCGGCCTGACACTCACCGACTACTTGGAAGAAGACCACCGCACACTGCCATCCTCCCCATAAAACGTCTCGACAATCTCCTCCCCCTTCAGCCGCACCTTCACATACCCGTTCAACACCCGCAGCGGATACGCCTCGTCACCCGCCAATTGCGTTTCCGACCACAGCACCCGGGCATGCCCATTCAACTCACTGGTAGTACCGTAGGGAATCGCCCCGTGCCCGGCGCAGCGCGCATGCAATCCGCCTTGCGGTGCGTAGCAGATGCCGTTGTGCAAATGCCCCCAATACCAATAATCCGGCTCGCGTCCCAAGGCATCGCACACCGGTTGGTAAAGCGCCGTCTTGTTGTGCCCGGAAATATCAAAACCCTGGTGATGACTGAGCACCATGAGTTTCTTGCGTTTGGGCAGGGTTTTCATCCACTCGATCTGCTGGGTGTTGAGGGTGCCGTCCATGTACAGGTTCATGGCGTCCGAGGCGTAGGCACTGTCCAGGCCGACCACCAGCCAGTCGTCGTTGTACAAGGCAAAGTAGCTGGTGCCCTGCTGCACCGGGAAACGCTTGGACAATTCCTTGAAATAGCCGTGGGCACCGCTGTACATCTCATGGTTGGAATTGAGGGTGAACGCGCCATGCCTGCCCTGGGGCCAGCCGACCATGTCGACGTCTTCCTGGGAATGGGTGCCGGCGTAATACACGTCGCCCAGATGGATGGTGAAATCGGCCAGGGCCAGCTCCATCTGGTTGGCCACCGCCACGGCCGGGGCATGACTGTCGAACGGCCCGGTGCCCCAGTCACCAGCAATCGCCAACACCACGTCGTTGTCCATTTTCACCAACGCCGGGTTGGTAGCGAACGGCGCGTGGTGGCGCAGGTTTTCGATCCACTTGAGCAGCGCCTCGCTCCACAACAGGTCCAGCAGTTCCCATTTGCGGCAGCCGAGCAAGGTGCCGTCCTTGAGTACCCGGGTCGGCAACTCGTCCACGCTTTGCGGCAGGGGCGTGGCGTTGCCGATCTTGAGGATCGACAAGCCGTGGGACAACTCCCACGGCACGGCCGGTTCGTCGTCCGGCAGCTCGCCATGCTTGATCACATATTGTGCCTGGTCATGACCCCGCTGCAGCAACTTGACGATGGCCTCGAACTCTTCAGGCTCGAGCTCGTTGACGAGCTTCTGCCAGGACATCTCCAGCCGCGTGACCAACCCGTGCAAACGGACCTTGAGCTTGTCGAACTCATGTTCCCAATGGTGCAGTAATGACATGTGAACGCTCCTTCGCAATGCCCTGGGCTACAGGGTTTTCATGAATTCGATCAAGGCCCGTTTGTCGACGTCCGACAGCTGCGTGCCATACAGGTGGCCACCGTTGTGGTTGCCTTCCAGGCGGGTGTCATATTTGAAATCGGCCGACGCCTTCATCTGCGCGCCTCGGGTGATGAAGCCGACCTTCTCCTGGTCGTAGATGTCGGAGCCGGTGTAGAACACCTGCGGACGCTGCTCCGGCGGTTGCAGCAAATCCCACAGGGTCGGCACCGAACCGTTGTGCAGGTACGGCGCGCGCAGCCAGACGCCGTCGGTGGGGGTGTTGCTGTAGCTCTGGGTCTTGCGGTAGGCGCCAAAGTCGAACGGCGGTTTCTTGAAGCCGTGGAACGCCGCCACCAGGCCGGTGGTGAAGGAGTTCAGGCGATGGGGATCGGTGCCCAACTGGTCGATGTTGGTGGTGACCTGGCCGGTGTCGCTGCGACCGAAATCATGGCAGCCGGCGCAGTTTTTCTCCCAGATCGGTTTGCCCTGGGCGACTTTCCCTTGGTCCAGGGCGAACGGCCAGGCCGGTGCCTTGTGGCCCAACAGCCAGTTGGTCACCCGGTTGAAACTCGGCGGCAGCACCGACTCCGGCGTCGCACCCACGGCCATGGCTGCTGCGTAGTTGCGTTCGTGGATCTTGTTGTTATTGCCGTCCCAATGCAGGTACATGGACTCGCGCGGTTTCTGGTTCCAGACCTGCGGCAGGTCCACGGTGCCGATGGTGGAGTCATCCGGGAAGCCGAACACCACCATTTTGGTCGGGTTGAAGGTGTCGGTCCGCCCTGGCCCCTGGGCCGGACGCAGCTTCTGCCAGGCGTACGCCTGCTTCTGCTTGAGCAGCGCGCTCTTGGCCATCGGGATGATCAGGTAACGGTTGTACAGCTTCTCGAAAAAGCCCAGTTGGAACTTGCTGTTAATCGCCGCCATCACCGCATCGGGGGTGAATTTCGGGTCGCTGGCACACTCGTAGGCGAACCACTGGAAGGCCTGCAGTTGCAGGGTATTGGCCGGCGCGCTAGCGACCGGAACCGCTACGTCACTGGCATTGGCCCGATAGGAGCCGGTGTGACACAGGGCACAGTTGGGTTCCACCGTAGGGTAACCGAGCTGCCGCTTGGCCATGCCGATGGGCAGGTCTTTGCCGTTTTCATAGAGAAAACCGAACACCTCGTAACCGCCCGGCTTGGGCAGTTTTTCCGGGCACATCTGCGGCAACACGGCGAACAGGTAGTAGGGAATCCGCGCCTCGATGCCCAGGCCAATGGCGGCGTATTTGTAATGGTCTTCATCGGAGGCGAAGTCCGGTTGCGGCACTTCCCGGATCATCTGGTACCAGGTCTGGTAGCCGATGAAACCCAGCAGCAATACCACCACCAACGTGCCGACCTTGAAGCCGTGGCTCTGCCAGCGCCGCGCCCAGCCGGCGCGCCATTCCCGCCAGCCGGCGCAGAGCAAGGCCAGCGGACGATTGGCCACCGGGCAACCGAGGTACAACAGCACGCCCAGGATCAGGAACATGCTCAGGTCGCCCATCAACATCGGCACGAACAGCTGGCCCTGGTTGTTGGTGTTGATCAGGTAGATCCAGAACACCACCGCCACCAGCCGCGACAGCACGCACAACCACGAATGCACGACGAAACGCGGCGCGTTGAACCCCGAGGGCATGTAGAACAGGCTGATCCCCACCAGCAACATGCCGGCGTTCTCCAGCCAGGGATCGGACAATACGGGGGGCAGGCCGATCATGGACGTCAGCAACGCCGGCGCGAACAGCGCCGGGATCGCGAAGAACATGTTCATGACAATCCCGACCCAGATGATGCGTTGGAACCAGCGGATGTAAGTGTTCATGGCATCCTTTTTCCTTATTCCTGACCCGGTACACAGCCTTTGTGCTGGGCTCTGTAGGAGCTGTCGAGCGAAGCGAGGCTGCGATCTTTCCACTGCCCATTGAATCGAGAGCGAAAGATCAAGATCAAAAGATCGCAGGCTTCGCCAGCTCCTACAGAGCCGAGCGGGAGCAAGCTCCCTCGCCACGGATGGCGATCAGCTAGCCCAACGCCGTCTTCTCCAGGTGCTCAAGGATGATCGGATACACATCCACCACCGCATCCTTGCCGAACATGCAGTCGATGTGGCCGTACCCCGGCACTTCGTGACGGCTGAACAACTGCGGGCCGTGCATCTCGCACAGTCGTTCGTAGGTCTTGAGGGTGCTTTGCGGCAGGTAGCACTGGTTGTCGGCGCCGCTGATGAAGCAGATCGGCAATTTCAACCGATCGAAATGCGGCATGTAGACGTCGTTGCCCTTGAAGTCCACCAGGTGCCCCTTGCGCACGATCAGCGCCAGGTGCTCGAAGGTCTGGATGTTCGACTCGCCGAACAACTCATGCAGGTTGTCGTGCAGGGTTTCGTTGAGGGTGTCGTGGCGGTACAGCGACGCATACATGAACGTGATGCGATGGCAGACCGGGTTGGTGCAATAGCCCTGGGCCTCGATCCGGGCATAGCCGTTGAGGGCCTTGTCGTAGAGTTTGTTGAACCAGCTTTCCTTGGTGTCGGCGTAGGCCGTGAGGGACTTGATGCCGATGGCATCGAGCATCCCCGGCAAATGCAAACCGGCCTTCAGCCCAGTAGCAGTGGCAACCACCGTGTCGGCGGCGATCTGCGAGCAGACCACCGAACGCACGCCCTGCAAGCCCGCCAGCATCGACATGAAGAAGGTCGTCGCGCCGTAGCAATGCACCACGCACTGCACGTCACGGGCCAGGGTCGCCTGCTGGATCTGCTCGATGGCGGCCTTGAAATCGTACTGGGCCACCTGGTCGCCGTTCCATTCATTTTTGCTGGCCGGCAGCAGGATGCTCACCCGCAAATCCAACAGCCAGACGTCGTATTCGTGCTTGCAGAGGTATTCCAGCAGGTTGGTATGAATGGTGTCAGTGGAGAAAATATTCGAGCCCACGCCCAGGCCATGAACCAACATCACCGGGCCTTTGGTGCCGGCCTGGTAACGGGTCAGGCGCAGCTCGACGTTGTCTTCGGTCTGGAAGAAATGCACCACCGGGGGCGGCGCATCCAACGGCCGTTTCAACCGGGGCGGCGCGTCCGGGTTGAAGTAGACGTCGCCGGCGAAGACACCGCCGTAGCTCTCCCACAAGATGCCGGCAAAGAACTTGCCGAACCGCGCCAGCGCCTCCACGCGCTCACGTTCATTGCGGGCATTGAGCACTTTCATGGTGGTCATTTGCTTGGCGAAGTCCGCCGGCAGAATGTGCATCACCCCCGAACCGATCACCGCGCCGGTCTTGTCCGACCCTCGATAGAGCGTGACGTACAGGGTGCTGGTGTCAGGCCAGATGTTCAGCACACCGTTGTCCTCGGGCACGGTCTTGAAGGCGCTGAAGTAATAGTCGCTGCCGTCTTCGGCGGTCAGCTTCATGTCGTAGTTCATGTGCCGCACGCCAACCTGCCCCTGATACTGCTCGAACAGGTTGAATACCCCATTGCTGGCGATCAGCAGCTGCGACGAGAGCGACGGTGCGTCGAGGGTCCCCACCAGGGTTGCCGCATGCTCCGGCTCCTTGATCAGACGGTTGAGGTCGGCGGCGGTGATGGTCAGGGTGAATTCGATGGACGAGTTGTCGGCCTTGCCACGCTTGGCCGCCGCTTCATACAGGCTGAGATCGGTGCCCTGGGGCTGGATGAAGGCTGTGGAAAAGTAGCCCTTCATGGTTTCGGTGAACTGCACGCCGAGGGTCGGCGCCGCCACGGCTTTGCGCGGGGCCGAAGGCAGCGTGTAGTCGATGATCCAGCCGCGGTCGGCCGCCAGCAGCCCCATGTTGCGCTCGCTCACCGCCGAGATGGTCAGCAACGGGTTGACCGCCAGCGACGTCGGGATCACCGCGCCGTCGGTCACGTACAGGCCCGGGTAGACATCGGTGCCGCTGGCGCCACTGAACACCTGGCCCTTGTGGTTGACCACGCCTTGGGTCGCATCCTCGCCCATCACGCAACCGCCGAGGGGATGGACCGAGACGATGCTGTGCTTGAGCAGCTTGGTCCAGATCGGGTTCTCGACCCAGATCCCGCCCAGGGCCTTGGTGCTCTGGTGCAGCCGCTCGTTGCCGAGGGTGACGTTCTCCTGTTCGCCGACGCCGGGCCAGTCGATGCGCAACTGATCCTTGCTGTCGAGCAGCATGCGCCCCTTGGCGTTGTCATGGCTCATGATCAGGTAGGTCTGCATGTTATGCAGCGCGCCGTAGTAGGGACCGCGCAAAAAGCTCTCGGCTTCGCGCCCCTTGTACTTGAGGCTGGCGCCGAAGCCAGTGTCGGTGGGCACACCGATCATTTCGGCAAACGCCGCCATGCTCGGCACCATGGCCCGACCGAGGGCACCGGGAATCGAACCTTCCTCGATGACCATGCGGCTGCGCCAGTCGCCCTCGGTGCGCATGTCGATGATCGAGGTGATGCACGGCCCCACCGGTTCCAGTTCCTTGGCCGAATGGGCGCCGAAGCCGATGCCGTTGATGGTCTGGTCGCAGTTGTGACCGAACCCGAGGATGTCGCCGTTGCCGCTCATGTGCTCGCCCAATTGGCTGGACATCGACAGGCCCTTGTCCCGCGAGCGCAACATGATTTCGGTGGAGCCCAGGGTGCCGGCAGACACCACCACGATGTCGGCGCGCACGAACAGGGTCGGCGCCGAGAACATCTCGCGACCGCTGTCCAGGTATTGGAAGTGCACGATCCAGCCATCGCCGTCGCGCTCCAGGTGCCGCACCTCGGCCTGGCAGAAAATCTCCGCGCCGTGGTTCCAGGCATCCGGCAGGTAGTTCATCAGCGTGGTGTTCTTGGCCTTGTTGTTACAGCCCGAGACGCAATCGCCACAACCATTGCACGGCAGCTGTTCGACGCCGACGTGGTTGAGGTTGTTGGGCAGCTTGTCGAAAGTCACGTTGATCGGCGGCTTGTAGAAATGCGCGCCTTGCTTGAGGTAATCGGCGGACTTCTTGTGCGCGTCGAGCTTGGGCAGGTTCGGTTCCGACGCGGGGTAAGGGGTGGGCTTGAGCATCTCCCGGGCCCGGGCGTAGCCGTCCTTGAGCAGCGTGTCCTGGTGCTCACGGACCGCCTGCGGCCAGCGCGGGTCCTCGAACACGCCAGGCTCCGGCTCCAGCGCAACGTTGGCATTGATCAGCGACGTGCCGCCCAGGCCACAACCGACCACCACGTTCTGCTGGGCGTTGACGTGCAGGTCGAACAGACCGGTGCGCGAACCGATGTGGCCGTCCGGGTCATGGACTTGCAGTTCCTCGGTGGCCGCGAGCAGGGTGTTGGGGTATTCGCCGGGCTGGATCTCCCGGCCACGCTCCAGCAGGCACACCTTGCGCCCGGCCCGGGACAGGCGCGAGGCAGCAATGCCGCCCCCGTAGCCCGAACCGATGACGATCACGTCGTAGTGCTCCTGGATATCACTGATGGGGGTCGAGATCCGTGTCATGTTCAAGTCCTCTCAGGCAGATAGGGCAACTCTGCGGTTGCCTGCAAATCGACAGACGCACAAACGCCTGGCCACCGTCCCTTGCAGGGTCCGGCGGCAGTCAGCGGTGCTACAGGGGAAAAACCAGGCGCTATAGACGCGCACGCTGATTGACGGCGCGACGATGGGTGCGTTTGTGCAACGAGGTGGGAGGTGTCGGGACGCAGGTCACCGATGATTGCGGGTGTGAGCGGGGGTCCTTGCTATCCATCATGTGTTCTCCCTGAACCTGATGTGGATAAAGTGGCGATGTCCTTGTGCCATGGAGTGAAGACAGCCCACAGACCCTCGTCAAGGGTGTGACTTAGAACTGTATGAAATTTGATCTATCGCCATTTGCGCTATGCCCGCCGTGGCTTGCAGCGTTTGGCGAACAAGTTATCCACATGACCACCCACAGCAAATGGGGACAAGTAGGTGTATGTCCGGCATTTTTTCACCGGCAAAGTGAATAAAAACCGTGACTTATGAACAATGACGGTTTTACCGGCCTATCGGCTGTTTTTTGATCAAAGACCTGTAAGTCATGCCTGGCAAGGCGTGTGGCGGTAAGCGAACACCTTATCCACAGAAGCGCCAACAGTGTTTGGGGGTAATTTTGACGATTCTGTGGAAAACCCTTTGGACGGCTTGTAAATCGAGGTTTTCCGAAGATTTTCCTGATAAAAGAGGCTGTTTGATCAGTTTATGATCAACTCGCTGAACGCCCCGGTTCGTATGGCTTGCAGCGTAGAGCGAACATCTTATCCACAGAAGCGCCAACAGAGATTGGGGGCAAGTTTCGGCTGAAGCGAATAACTACTCACAAGCAAAAGCCAATAAAAACCGTGAGTTAGACTGATTATTTTTTGAACGCAGGGCTGGAGGGCCTGATTTGCATGGGGTGCAGAGAGGGGCGAACAGGTTATCCACAGAAGCGCGCACAGGGATTGTGGGTAACACAGAGCAACTGTGGGAGTGAGCTTGCTCGCGATGACGGATTATCAGCCACCATCCTTGCTAACTGACAGACTGCCATCGCGAGCAAGCTCGCTCCCACAATGATTGGGTGTAAGCACAAAATTCACACACACCGCCAATCCCCTGTGGGAGCGAGCTTGCTCGCGATGGCGGTAGGTCGGTTGACGATGATGCAGGGCAGATCTAGCGAACCACCCCTTCCTCCACCAACAGCTTGAGAATCGCCTCGGCCCCCGCCTCCGGGCTCACGCCCTTGAGCACTTGCCCGCCTCCGCCGCTGGCCTTGGCCGTGGCGGCTTTCATGCGGTCGGCGCCGCTCTTGGCCTTGATCACTTTCAAGCGTTTGGGCCGTGGCTTGGCCGGTTGCAGGGTTGCCACCGCCAGCAAGGTGTCGTCGATCACTTCGACCTCCTCGCCATGCAATGCCCCCCGCCGGGCCGGGCCGTAGGCGCTTTGCCGAGGTTTTGGCGCGGCGTTATCCACAGTGGCCAGGAACGGCAGGCGCACTTTGAGACGTCGCCGTTGGCCGCGCGGCAAGGCTTGCAGCACCAGGGCCACACCGCTGTCGATGGATTCGACCTGGGCCAGCCCCACCACCAGCGGCCAACCGAGACTCTCGGCCAGCAGGAACGGCAGCATGCCCGAGCCTTCACCGGTTTCCGCCTGGCTACCGGTGAGCACCACTTGGGCGCCGGCATCACGCAGGTAATCGGTCAGGGCCGGCAGGGCGTCGGCGCCGACGGGGTTTTCCAGCACGTGCAATTCATCCAGGCCCATGCCCAGGTAAGCGCGCAGGGCCGGTTCGGCCACGTCGCCGGCGTGCAGCACTTGCAGGTCGCTGCCGGCCAGTTGCAGGCCCAGCTCCACGGCCCTAGCGTCCTGTTCGGCGCGCCGAGGCCGACCGGAAGTGGGGTGGGCGCCGATGGACACGAGGCTGATCACTTGGGTACTCATCAACTTATCCTTCTTAAGCCGCATCACGCTTGGCTTCGTTGCGGTAAGCCTCTACCGCCGCGATCAAGGCCTGGAGAATCGCCGCGCTGTCACCGATCACCGACAGGTCCGCCCGTTTGATCATGTCGCAACCCGGATCAAGGTTGATCGCCACCACCTTGTCGCAGGCGCCAATGCCCTGCAGGTGCTGGATCGCCCCGGAAATCCCCACGGCCACGTAGACCCGCGCCGTAACCCAGGTACCGGACGCACCGACCTGGCGATCGCGGGCCATGAAGCCGTCGTCCACCGCCACCCGCGACGCGCCTTCGGTAGCGCCCAGGGCCGCTGCGGTCTGGTGGAACAGTGCCCAGTCCTTGACCCCGTTGCCGCCGGAGAAAATGAATTCGGCCTCGGCCATCGGGATCGCGCCCGGGTCCACCGCCACCGCGCCGAGGTCTTCGATGCGCGACAAGCTGCGGGCCACGCTTGTGGATAACTCCACCGGCAAGGCTTCGTGGCGGGTTTCGCTGACCGGTTCAGCGCATTCGGCCGCTGCCAGGATCAAGCGCGCCAATGGCCGGGCCAGGTCTTGCAGGCCCGCACCAGCGCGGCCGATGCACTCTTCTCCCTTGACCTGCCAGACCCGCGTGGCCGGACGTTCGCCCAGGGCCGCGGCCAAACGCCGGCCCAGTTCGCCGCCACCGGTGCGGCTGTCAGGCAACAGCCAATGGCGTGGGCTGAACTGGTTATCCACAGCCCGCAGGCCTTGCACCCGTTGTTCCGGTGCATAACCGCTGAATTCCTCGCCATCGAGCACCAGCAAGCGGTCGACACCGGCCGTGGCGAAGGCACTTTCCTTATGCTCGCCGAAGACCACCGCCAGCACCGCACCTTCCGCGCCTGCAAGCTGATGGGCCAGGCCCAGCAGATCGCGGTCGTGGCTGCTCAAGCGGCCACCGACCATGTCCGGCACCACACTGATGTAGAACGCCGGTTGCGGCACCTGATGCAGCGGCAGTTGCACTTCAGCGGCGGCGGTACGCTTGGTCGCGCCACCCTGCTGGGCGCCGCTGCGGTCGATGCGCTTGATACCGTTGGGGCCGATGAAACCGACGCCATGGACATTCTTGCGGATGATGCCGTTGGGGCCCATCCAGCTATGCTGCACCGGTTGCATGGCCGCGTGCAGCGGGTGCAGGCGGTTGCGGGCGATCCACTCGGCGCGAGGGTCGCGGCGGATGATGTCGCTCATTAATGCACCTCCGCAGGTTCACGTTTGGCTGGGGCTACAGGCTTGCTCGGGGCCGCGTCTTCCAGCAGCGCGTCGGCCACCAGTTCGGCGATGTCCTTGATCATCGGCCGCGGCTCGACCACGCCTTCCAGCATCGCGGTGCACTGTGGACAACCCACGGCCACCAGTTCGGCGCCGGTTTCGCGGATGTCTTCCATGCGCATGTCAGGGATCCGCTGCTTGCCCGGGATGTCGGTGATCGGCGCACCGCCGCCACCGCCGCAGCAACGCGAACGGAAACCGGAACGCTGCATCTCCTTGACCTCGATACCCAGCGCACGCAGCACCTGGCGCGGCGCCTCGTATTCGCCGTTGTAGCGGCCCAGGTAGCATGGGTCGTGATAAGTCACGCTGTCGCCCTTGTGCTGGCCGAGGTTCAGCGCCCCGGCGTCGATGATTTCCGCCATATAGGTGCTGTGGTGCTGCACCAGGTAGTTGCCATCGAAGGCGCCGTATTCGTTTTTCAGTACGTGGAAACTGTGGGGGTCGCAGGTGACGATGCGGTTGAAGCTGTATTTGGCCAGGGTCTGGATGTTGCGTTTGGCCAACAGCTGGAACGTCGCCTCATCACCCAGGCGCCGGGCCACGTCGCCGCTGTCACGCTCTTCGAGGCCGAGCACGGCGAAGTCGATCTTCGCCGCCTTGAGCACTTTGACGAAGGCGCGCAAGGTGCGCTGGTTGCGCATGTCGAAGGCACCGTCGCCGACCCAGAACAGGACGTCGGTGGATTTCTTCTCGCTGAGCAGATTGAGGTTCAAGTCCGCCGCCCAGTTCATCCGCCCGCCCGGGGCGAAGCCGCCAGGGTTGTCGGTGGCGATGAGGTTTTCCAGCACTTCGGCACCCTTGTTCGGCGTGGCGCCTTTTTCCAAGGTCAGGTGGCGGCGCATGTCGACGATGGCGTCGACGTGCTCGATCATCATCGGGCACTCCTCGACGCACGCTCGGCAGGTGGTGCAGGACCACAGGGTCTCAGCGTCTACCAGGCCGTTGACGATGGGTTGATGCAGGTTGCCGCCATGCTCACCGACAGGTTTACCTGGATAAGGGCTGCCGGCGAATTTCGCATCGGTGCCGCCGGCCAGGCCGACGACCATGTCCTGGATGAGTTTTTTCGGGTTCAGCGGCTGGCCGGCAGCGAACGCCGGGCAGGCCGCTTCGCACTTGCCGCACTGCACGCAGGCATCGAAGCCCAGCAGTTGGTTCCAGGTGAAATCCTTGGGTTTTTCCACGCCCAGCGGTGCGCTAGGGTCGTTCAAGTCCAGTGGCTTGAGACCGGTGGAACGACCGCCACCAAAGCGCTCGGCTCGGCGGTGCCAGGCCAGGTGCAGGGCACCGGCGAAGGCGTGTTTCATCGGCCCGCCCCAGGTCATGCCGAAAAACAATTCCGACACACCCCACAGCACGCCGACACCCAGGATCGCCGCCACCAGCCAACCGCCGAAGTTTTCCGGGAGGATGCCCGCCACCGGCAGGGTCACCAGGAAGAACGACGCCGAGAAGGCCAACAGGCTTTTCGGCAGGCGCATCCAGGGGCCCTTGGACAAACGGGCCGGCGGATTGCGCCGACGCAAGTACATAAAGATCGCGCCAACGAACATCACCGCCGACATCAGCAGCAAGGCGTAGCCGAGGATGCGGTTGTGCAGGCCAAAACCGTGTACCAAAATCGCCAACACAATCGATGCCACCGCACCACCGGCAGTGGCGACGTGGGTATTGGCAATGTATTTGTCCCGCGCCACCACATGGTGCAAATCCACCATATAGCGCTTGGGCATGGCGAAGAGACCGCCGATCAGGTCGACCTTGGCCGGTCGTCCGCGGCGCCACATGTTCACCCGCCGCAAGGCGCCAAGGACCGCGAGGCCCAGGGCAGCAAACAGCAGGATGGGAAGAAGGGTGTTCAACATAGGTGTTGCTCCCAAAGACCACAGGTCTTGCAGGCCAAACTAGCTGGATGCCTTGCCCGATTCCTGTGGGAGCAAGGCTTGCCCGCGATGCGATCGACTCGGTCAGTCAGATCCTCCGTGTCGCATTTATCGCGGGCAAGCCTTGCTCCCACAGGGTTATCCACAAGCCGTTAGAAATCCTTGCACAACCGCAGGGCGTCGTAGATGGCCGCGTGGGTATTACGCTGGGCCACGCAGTCGCCGATGCGGAACAGCAGGTAGCCATCGCCGCTCTGCTCCAGGCACGGCTGGGGCTTGATCGCGAACAGGGCTTCGACGTCGATCTGGCCCTTGTTGCGCGAACCTTCCTTGAGCGCGTAGTAGATTTCTTCGTCCGGCCGCACGCCGTTTTCCACCACCACCTGGTCCACCACGCGTTCTTCCTTGGCACCGGTGTATTCGTTCTCCAGTACCGCCACCAGCTTGTCGCCTTCGCGGTAGACCTTCTCCAGCATCATGTCCCCGGTCATGATCACTTCCTTGGGGTACATGCTGCGGTAGTAGGTGGGGAACGACGTCCCGCCAATGGCTACGCCCGGCTTGATGTCGTCGGTGACGATCTCGACCTGGCTGCCCTTGTCAGCGAGGAAGTCGGCCACCGACATGCCGGTGAACTCGCAAATGGTGTCGTAGACCAATACGTTCTTGCCCGGTGCAACCTTGCCGTCGAGCACGTCCCAGCTGCTGACCACCAGCCCTTCGGCGGCGCCCCAGTGCTCGTTCTGCTCCAGGAACGGATGGCCGCCGACGGCCAGCACCACCACGTCCGGACGCAGGTCCATGATGGTTGCCGCATCAGCCGCCACGCCCAGGCGCAGGTCGACTTTCAACCGCGCCAGCTCCAGTTGGAACCAGCGGGTGATACCAGCAATCTGGTCCCGTTGCGGGGCTTTCGAGGCCGTGGTGATCTGCCCACCGATGAATTCTTTCTTCTCGAACAGGGTCACATCGTGCCCACGTTCGGCGGCCACACGCGCCGCTTCCATCCCCGCCGGGCCGGCACCGACCACAACGACTTTGCGTTTCGGCCCGGTGGACTTCTCGATGATGTGCGGCACGCCCATGTATTCACGGGACGTCGCGGCGTTCTGGATGCACAGCACGTCCAGGCCTTGATACTGGCGGTCGATGCAGTAGTTGGCGCCGACGCACTGCTTGATCTGGTCGATCTGGCCCATCTTGATCTTGGCGATCAGGTGCGGGTCAGCGATGTGGGCGCGGGTCATGCCGACCATGTCGACGTAACCGCCCTCCAGAATCCGCGTAGCCTGGTTCGGGTCCTTGATGTTCTGCGCGTGCAGCACCGGAACCTTGACCACTTCCTTGATACCGGCGGCCAAGTGCAGGAATGGCTCCGGTGGATAACTCATGTTCGGGATGACGTTGGCCAGGGTGTTGTGGGTGTCGCAACCCGAGCCCACCACGCCGATGAAATCCAGCATGCCGGTGTCATCGTAGTACTTGGCGATCTGCTTCATGTCCTCGTGGGACAAGCCGTCCGGGTGGAATTCGTCACCGCACAGGCGCATGCCCACGCAGAAATCGTCGCCCACTTCGGCGCGCACGGCCTTCAACACTTCCAGGCCGAACTTCATGCGGCCTTCGAAGGTGCCGCCCCATTCGTCGGTACGCTTGTTGACCCGCGGGCTCCAGAACTGGTCGATCATGTGCTGGTGCACGGCGGACAGCTCGACGCCGTCCAGGCCACCGGCCTTGGCGCGTTTGGCGGCGCTGGCGTAGTTGCCGATCACCCGCCAGATCTCTTCCGGCTCGATGGTCTTGCAGGTGGCGCGGTGCACTGGCTCACGCACGCCGGACGGCGACATCAGGGTCGGCCAGTTGAAACCGTCCCAACGCGAGCGACGGCCCATGTGGGTAATCTGGATCATGATCTTGGCGCCATGCTTGTGCATGGCGTCGGCCAGGTTCTGGAAGTGCGGAATGATGCGGTCGGTGGACAGGTTCACCGAACTCCACCACTCCTGCGGGCTGTCGATGGCGACCACGGACGAACCACCGCAGATCGCCAGGCCGATGCCGCCCTTGGCCTTCTCTTCGTAATACTTCACGTACCGGTCGGTGGTCATGCCGCCGTCGGTGGCGTAGACCTCGGCGTGCGCGGTGCTGAGCACGCGGTTGCGGATGGTCAGCTTGCCGATCTGGATCGGCTGGAACATTGCTTCAAAAGCCATGGTGCGATCCTCGACTTACAACGGCTTGACGATGAACAGGCCGTCGTCGTGGCCTTCTTCGGAACCGCCGTAGACCTGCTCGGCCACAGTGCGGATCTTGCTGCCGCGAGCGGCGAGGATCTGGTCCATGGCGCCGGCGAACCAGCCGGTGAACATGTAGTCGACCTTGCGCCCGACCTTGCCGTACACATAGACGAACGCCGAGTGTTCGAGCTTGACGCTGGCAGTGCCTTTGTCCAGGTCGATGTCCTGGATCTTGAACAGGCCCCAGCCACGCTGCGACAGGCGCTTCATGTAGTGCTCGAACACCGCGACGCCTTCCAGGCCATGGCATTCGGCTTCTTTTTCACACCAATGCCAGGCGGATTTGTAGCCGGCCTTGTAGAGAATCTCGGCGTAGGCGTCGGCGCCCAGCACTTCTTCGATGCCCATGTGGTTGTTGACGAAAAAGTGCCGTGGCACGTACAGCATCGGCAGGGCGTCGGAGGTCCAGACACCGGTTTCGCTGTCGACTTCGATAGGCAGTTGCGGGGCGATCTTGGCCATGAAAACTTGACTCCGGAAATTCGTGGTATTGCCTGCGGCGCAGAGGGCCGCAGGTAGAGGATTAGCGGTGCGGCGGCGGTTATTCGCCCCAGACGTCTTTCAAGACATTGACCCAGTTTTCACCCATGATCTTGCGCACTACCCGCTCAGGATGGCCGCGCTTGAGCAGCGTCTCGGTGAGGTTCGGGAACTCGCCCACGGTGCGGATGCCCAGGGGGTTGATGATCTTGCCGAAGCTGGTCAGGCGACGGGCGTAGCCCTTGTCGTGAGTCAGCATTTCGAAGAAGTCCTGGCCGTGGCCCTGGGTGAAGTCGGTGCCGATGCCGATGGCGTCTTCACCGACGATGTTCATGGTGTACTCGATGGCTTCGGCGTAGTCGTCGATGGTCGAATCGATGCCCTTGGCCAGGAACGGCGCGAACATGGTCACGCCGACGAAACCGCCGTGGTCGGCAATGAACTTCAGCTCTTCATCGGACTTGTTGCGCGGGTGTTCTTTCAGGCCGGACGGCAGGCAGTGGGAGTAGCACACCGGTTTCTTCGATTCGAGGATGACCTCTTCGGAGGTCTTGGAACCGACGTGGGACAGGTCGCACATGATGCCAACCCGGTTCATCTCGGCGACGATTTCGCGACCGAAGCCCGACAGGCCGCCGTCGCGTTCGTAGCAACCGGTGCCGACCAGGTTCTGGGTGTTGTAGCACATCTGCACCACACCCACGCCCAACTGCTTGAAGATCTCGACGTAGCCGAGCTGGTCTTCGAAGGCATGGGCGTTCTGGAAACCGAAGATGATGCCGGTCTTGCCCTGTTCCTTGGCGCGACGGATGTCGGCGGTGGTTTTCACCGGGATCACCAGGTCGCTGTTCTCGCGGATCAGTTTCTGGCTGGCGGCGATGTTGTTGATGGTGGCCTGGAAACCTTCCCACACCGACACGGTGCAGTTGGCTGCGGTCAGGCCGCCCTTGCGCATGTCTTCGAACAGGTCGCGGTTCCACTTGGCAATGATCAGCCCGTCGATAACGATGCTGTCGGCGTGCAATTCGGCTGGGCTCATCAGGCAGTCCCCTTTTATCAGCGATTCATGCGCCGAATCGTGTGCCGGCGCTTTGGGGCCAGCATATGCCTGAGGGCCGTGGCGACCCGGTGCAAAAACGACAGGGGAATTGCCGAAAGCGTCAATCCACGACAAAGGGCTATGGTCGACCCACCCTGCCCGTCTGTTCTTTAGCCGACGCTTACGCCAGAATCCGCTGCATCACTGGTTTTCACTGGACTTGAGCGGCAACGCGATGAAATCACTCTTCCTGGCTTTGGCACTGATCAGCACCGTCGCGCATGCGACCGAAGACACCGAACCCAACCCCTGCGACGAAGTTGAAAACGACGTCCAGACCCTGGCCTGCTCGACCTACGGCAAAACCGCCGCCGAACAATTGCTGGGCGAAAACCTGCAAAGCCTCAACGAGCGCCTGCAAACCCGCTACGCCAACGACAAGGCCCAGCTCAACGACATCACCACCAAGGTCAAGGCCGCCCAACAACTGTGGCAAAAACAGCGCGAGGCCGACTGCGCCATCGCCGCCTTCCCGGCCAAACCCGGCAGCGAAGCCTACAAAATCGCCGAAAACGACTGCATGGCCCAGGTGAGCGATGATCGGTCGGAGTTTTTGGAGTCGATTGGGCAGGAGTGATGCTTCAGAAGCCGCTTAGCGCGGTAAGCTGCTTGCATCATTGGTAAAGGGATTCACATGAAAACGTGCGGCATCGAAATCAAAGGCAGCGAAGCGATCATCGCTGTTGCCTCGCTGGATCAACAGGTGCTGAGCCATGTCGCGCTGAACACCAAGAAAATCGCCCTGGACGACGATGACGAAGCCGCCAACGTCAAGGCTTTCGCTGCCCAGGTGCGGGCGTTTGTGGTTGAGAATGGCATCGAACGCATCGCCATCAAAAAGCGCAGCAAGAAAGGCGAGTTCGCCGGTGGGCCGACGACGTTCAAGATCGAAGGGGTCTTCCAGTTGCTGGAAGGTTGCGAGGTGACGCTGCTGTCGCCGCAGACCATCAATGCGCAGAGCAAGAAACATGACTTCGCCCTGCCGGCGACGCTGAACAAGTATCAGCATGAGGCGTACAAGGCGGCGTGTTCGGCGTTGATGAAGAAATAGACCTTTTAAAGCCGAACACAATACCTGTGGCGAGGGAGCTTGCTCCCGCTCGGCTCTGTAGGAGCTGGCGAAGCCTGCGATCTTTTGATCTTTCACTTGGGACTCAAGTGTCTGGGGAAAGATCGCAGCCTCGCTTCGCTCGACAGCTCCTACAAGACGCCACCCAGCGGGAGCAAGCTCCCTCGCCATAGGATGTATTCCCAGGTTCAATGTTGCTTGCGATACCCCTTCAACCAATCCGCAAACGCCTTGTCCTCCAGCGCATAACCACCCCGGTTGGACTTCCACACCAATTCCTTTTCCCGCAGCGCATCAATACAGGCTTGGATGGTCTGGGTACCGGGCACGACTTCGCTTCCCATAGCCCTCAGCGCCTTGCCCACCGCCTCCAGCGTTGAATCGGTGAAGGGTGCGAAGGGCTCGTTGTTCTGCGAGCGCTCGGCCATGACCTGCAGCACCGCGCGTTGCGGCACCGTCAGGGCGTTCCAGGCGCTCTCGAACTCGGTCCAGACGCCAGCGCGCAGCATTTCGGCGCTGCTGCGCAGCAACTCACCCAAATGGCTTGCCTCACCCAGTTCCAGGGCAATTTCGCCGATGACGCTGCGCAACATCTCCGGACGGCGCCCCACCAACTCAAACGCCTGGTCGAGATCATCGGCATTGAACTGGTTGGTCTGGGCCAGGTGTGCGTTCAAATGAGCGGTGTAGGCTTGGGTGAAAGCTTTGCCCAGCAAAGGGAACGGCGTGATGCTGGACCCGTAGAACGGTTGGTTGCGGCTCAATACCAAGTGCGCGAGCTTGTCGCGATTGGAGCCGGTGAACACCAGTCGCAGGCCGCTGGCATCGCCCTCACGTCCCTGGTTGAGCTGGTCACGGGCAGCCTTGAGGGCGAACATCGCGTTGACCCCGGCCTCGGTGGTCAAGGCATGCTGGGCTTCGTCGATCACCAGCACCACGGTTTTATCCGCGGCACGGTGCAACAGCTCCAGCGCCTGGGTCAGCGTCGCCCCTTCGGGCAGTTGCGGCTGGCTGAAATCCCAGGACAACGTGCGCAAGAAGCTGAGTTTGTCGATGCCCATGGATTTGGCGAGCTTGCGGATGCCCTTTTCATAAGGCACCAGTGCCCCGGCGATGGCCGAGGCGATCAGCTCGGCAGGGTCCTTCTCCTTGTTGGCCCAAAGGTCGACGTAGACCGCGAGCCAACCACGGGTTTCGCATTCAGGTATCAAGTCTTCGCGCAGGAAAGTACTTTTTCCGGTGCGTCTCGGAGCGGCCAGGAACAGGCCTGAGGTGTAATCCTGGATCCCGGCGCCGGCCAGCCCATCGACAATATTGCGGGCCAGATCGGGGCGCCTGAAGACAAAACCGGGATGCTTGGACATGGTTTTATACTCAATTATGGCGACAGGTATAATTTATAGTCGCGAGTATAATTGAGTATAAAAGCCTGTCAAACCAGTTCCCGCCCATCCCCCTGCCGTCGTCGATCCTCCCGCGGGCAGCGCTCGAACCGTGCCCGATAGCTGCGGGTGAAGTACGACGGCGACTCAAAGCCGCAGGCGATGCTCACTTCCAACACACTCATGTCGGTCTGGCGCAGCAGCTGCCGGGCCTTCTCCAGGCGCAGGCGCAGGTAGAAGTTGCTCGGGGTGTCGTTCAGGTGCAGGCGGAACAGGCGTTCGAGCTGGCGACGGGTGACGTTGATCGATTCGGCCAGCGCCAAGGTGCTCAGGGGCGGTTCGCTGTGGGTTTCCATCTCGCCTATGACGTGCACCAGCTTCTTGTTGCGAATGCCATAGCGGTTGGCGATTTCCATGCGCTGGTGGTCTTTGCGCGGGCGGATGCGGCCGAGCACGAACTGCTCGCTGACCTGGATCGCCAATTCCGAACCGTGGGCCTGGCCGATCAGGTCCAGCATCAGGTCGATGGAAGCAGTGCCGCCCGCGCAAGTGATCCGGCGACGGTCGATCTCGAACAGTTCCTGGGTCACGCTGAGTTGCGGATAAGACTCCTTGAACGCCTCGATCGCTTCCCAATGCAAGGTCACGCGGTGCCCTTCCAATAGCCCCGCCTCGGCCAACACCACACTGCCGGTGTCGATACCGCCCAAGGTCACGCCTTCGTTGTCCAGCCGATGCAGCCAGCGCTCCAGTGCCGGGGTGGCGAATTTCAGCGGCTCGAACCCCGCCACCACCCAGAGGGTCGCGCCTTTCTTCAAGGGCTCCAGTGCCGCATCGGCGTTGACCGACATGCCATTGCTCGCCAGCACCGGCCCGCCATCGACACTCAGCACACGCCAGCGGTAAAGCTCGCCGCGAAAACGATTGGCAACCCGCAACGGCTCGATGGCCGAAATGAAACCGATGGCCGAAAAACCCGGCATCAACAAAAAGTAGAAATCCTGGGACATGGAGCGCACTCGGTTGGCGGGTTGCGTGCGGACCTTGATACGCCAGTTGCAACGCCCATTCAAGAGTCGCTGCAGTGCAAGAGCACGTCGCCGCTGTGCGTTTTGCCAGGCGCCGGGCTGCGTAACTTGGCATCACCGGTACGCAGATGCCGGACCCCATAACAATAAGCTGCCGAGGAACCCGACATGAAACGACTGATCAGCTCCTGTGTACTTGCACTTTGCGGCACCACTTTGCTCAATGGCGCCGCCATGGCTGCCGAGCCCGCCGCGTGCCAGAACGTGCGCCTGGGCGTGGTCAACTGGACCGACGTCATCGCCACCAGCGCCCTGACCCAAGTGATGCTCGACGGCCTCGGCTACAAGACCAAGCAAACCAGCGCCTCCCAGCAAATCATCTTCGCCGGCATCCGCGACCAGCGCCTGGATCTGTTCCTGGGCTATTGGAACCCGTTGATGACCCAGACCATCACCCCGTTCGTCGAGGCCAAACAGGTCAAGGTGCTGGAACAGCCGAGCCTCAAGGACGCCCGCGCCACCCTGGCCGTGCCGACCTACCTGGCCGACAAGGGTCTGAAGACCTTCGCCGACATCGCCAAATTCGAAAAAGAGCTGGGCGGCAAGATCTACGGCATCGAGCCCGGCTCCGGCGCCAATACCCAGATCAAGGCGATGATCGCCAAGAACCAGTTCGGCCTGGGCAAATTCCAACTGGTGGAGTCCAGCGAAGCCGGCATGCTCGCCGCCGTGGACCGCGCCGTGCGGCGCAAGGAAGCCGTGGTGTTCTTCGGCTGGGCGCCGCACCCGATGAACGTCAACGTGCAAATGACCTACCTCACCGGCAGCGACGACGCCCTCGGCCCGAACGAAGGCATGGCCACCGTGTGGACCGTCACCGCGCCGGACTACGCCCAACAATGCCCGAACGTCGGTCGCTTGCTGAGCAACCTGACGTTCAGCGCCGAGGATGAGAGCCGGATGATGCAGCCGTTGCTCGATCACAAGGACCCGCTCGAATCGGCCCGGCAATGGCTCAAGGATCATCCGCAAGACAAGCAGCGCTGGCTCGAAGGCGTCACCACCTTCGACGGCAAGCCCGCCGCCGACAACCTGAAACTGACCAGTAACTGAACAACCGTTATCCATCTGCGCAGCACTTGTGGCCTGTACGGTTAATTCGAGCACTCAAATTCGAGTGTCAGGACTTGCCAGGCAAGGCGCCATGACGAGTCGTAGCCCGCTACGGCGAGGAATGGCAACGCAGTCTGGCAAGTTCTGGCGCCGAAGTTGAGTGCTCGAATTAGCCACACAGGCCACTAACTGCGCAGTGACTTACCACGCCTGAAGGAATCCGCACCATGAACCACGACGTCATCATCACCTGCGCACTCACCGGTGCTGGCGACACGACCGCCAAGAGCCCTCACGTACCGGTCACCCCGAAACAGATCGCCGCCGCTGCCATCGAGGCGGCGAAGGCCGGGGCCACGGTGGTCCATTGCCACGTCCGCGACCCGCAGACCGGCAAGTTCAGCCGCGACGTGGCGCTGTACCGCGAAGTGATGGAGCGCATCCGTGAGGCGGACGTGGACATCATCGTCAACCTCACCGCCGGCATGGGCGGCGACCTGGAGATCGGTGCGGGCGAACGGCCGATGGAGTTTGGTCCCAACACCGACCTGGTCGGTCCGCTGACCCGCCTGGCCCACGTCGAAGAGCTGTTGCCGGAAATCTGCACGCTGGATTGCGGCACCCTGAACTTCGGCGACGGCGACACCATTTACGTCTCCACCCCGGCGCAACTGCGGGCCGGCGCCAAGCGCATCACTGAGCTGGGGGTCAAGGCCGAGCTGGAGATCTTCGACACCGGTCACCTGTGGTTCGCCAAGCAACTGATCAAGGAAGGCCTGCTGGACAACCCGCTGTTCCAACTCTGCCTGGGCATCCCGTGGGGCGCACCGGCCGACACCACTACCATGAAAGCCATGGTCGACAACCTGCCGGCGGATGCGGTGTGGGCCGGCTTCGGCATCGGCCGCATGCAAATGCCGATGGCCGCCCAGGCGGTGCTGTTGGGGGGCAACGTGCGGGTCGGGCTGGAAGACAACCTCTGGCTGGACAAAGGCGTACTCGCTACCAACGGTCAGTTGGTGGAGCGGGCTGGCGAAATCCTCAGCCGCCTCGGTGCGCGGGTGCTCACCCCGGCTGAAGGTCGCAAGAAAATGGGCCTGGTCCAGCGCGGCTAAACCGACATCCACCTTCCCCTATTGGGGGGCACAACCTGTGGGAGCAAGGCTTGCCCGCGATAACGGTATGTCAGTCGACATCCCCGTTGAATCTACTGCCGCCATCGCGGGCAAGCCTTGCTCCCACAGGAGATCACCGAACTATTTTTTCAGGAAATCACCATGAGCTTTATCACCGACATCAAGACCTTCGCCGCCCTGGGCAGCGGTGTGATCGGCAGCGGCTGGGTCAGCCGGGCCCTGGCCCATGGCCTGGACGTCGTCGCCTGGGACCCGGCGCCGGGTGCCGAGGCAGCGTTGCGCAAACGTGTCGCCAACGCCTGGGGTGCCCTGGAGAAACAAGGCCTGGCACCCGGCGCTTCGCAGGATCGGCTGCGCTTTGTCGCGACCATCGAGGAGTGTGTGCGCGACGCCGACTTCATCCAGGAAAGCGCCCCCGAGCGCCTGGAACTGAAACTCGAATTGCACGGCCAGATCAGCGCCGCTGCCAAGCCGAACGCGTTGATCGGTTCCAGTACCTCGGGGCTGCTGCCGAGCGAATTCTACGAAGGCGCCACCCATCCGGAGCGCTGCGTGGTCGGGCACCCGTTCAACCCGGTCTACCTGTTGCCGCTGGTGGAAGTGGTCGGCGGCAAAGACACCGCGCCCGAAGCCGTGCAGGCAGCGATGCAGGTGTACGAATCCCTCGGCATGCGGCCGCTGCACGTACGCAAGGAAGTGCCCGGCTTCATTGCCGACCGCCTGCTCGAAGCGCTGTGGCGCGAAGCCCTGCACCTGGTCAACGACGGGGTGGCGACCACCGGGGAAATCGACGATGCGATCCGCTTTGGCGCCGGCTTGCGCTGGTCGTTCATGGGCACGTTCCTGACCTACACCCTGGCCGGCGGCGATGCCGGGATGCGGCACTTCATGGCCCAGTTCGGCCCGGCGCTGCAACTGCCGTGGACCTACCTGCCAGCGCCAGAGCTGACCGAAAAACTGATCGACGATGTGGTGGACGGCACGAGCGCGCAATTGGGCAGCCACAGCATTTCGGCCCTGGAACGCTATCGTGATGATTGCCTGCTGGCGGTGCTGGAGGCGGTGAAGACCACCAAAGAAAAGCATGGGATGGCTTTCAGCGAATAACCGTCTGCAGGTCTGACCCCATCGCGAGCAAGCTCGCTCCCACATTGGCTCTGTGCCGATCACAAAACCTGTGGGAGCGAGCTTGCTCGCGATAGCGGCCTCCCAATCGCCACAACCATCGGAACCCACCCCATGCCCACCCTAACCACCTACCAAACCCGCATCCTCCCCGAATGGGTCGATTACAACGGCCACCTGCGCGATGCCTTCTACCTGCTGATCTTCAGCTACGCCACCGACGCGCTGATGGACCGGCTCGGCCTGGACAGCCAGAACCGCGAAGCCAGCGGCCACTCGTTGTTCACCCTCGAACTGCACCTGAACTACCTGCACGAAGTGAAGCTCGACGCCCAGGTCGAGGTGCACACGCACATCATCGGCCACGACGCCAAACGCCTGCACCTCTACCACAGCCTGCACCTGGTAGGCGGTGATAAAGAGCTGGCCGGCAATGAACAGATGCTACTGCACGTCGACCTGGCCGGCCCGCGCTCGGTGCCGTTCACCGAACAGGCCCTGGGCCGGCTCAGCGCCCTGCTCGACGAACAATCCGACCTGCCGCCGCCGCTGTACATCGGCCGGATCATCGCCCTGCCTCTGCCCCGATAAGCCGCGAACAGGAGATCGCCATGAACACCGCCGCCTTTGCCGACTTCCGCCGTTACCCCCTGATATCCCCATTGACCGCCGCCACACCGTTGGTCGACCGGATCCAAGTGACGTGGGCCGATGGCCGGGCCAGCCCCTTTCATCACCCGTGGTTGCGGGACAACTGCCCTTGCCCTCAATGCGTCTACAGCGTCACCCGCGAGCAGGTGCTGGAAATCGTCGACGTCCCTGAAGACATTGCCCCCGGCGCAACCTACCTCAACGACGAAGGTTGCCTGTGCGTGGACTGGCAGGACGGTCACCGGAGCCGTTTCGACCCCGGCTGGTTGCGCGCCCACGCCTACGATGATCAGTCCCGAGCCGAGCGCCTGGCGAACAAGCCCCGGCGCCAACTGTGGCGACGCGACCTGCAATTGCCAGTGTTCGACTACCCCGCGCTGATGGACGATGACGATGCGTTGTTGCAATGGTTGCTGGCGGTGCGCGACATCGGCCTGACCCAGGTGCACGGCGTACCCACCGAACCCGGCTCGCTGAAACGGATTGCCCAGCGCATTTCCTTCATTCGCGAGAGCAACTTCGGCGTGCTGTTCAACGTGCAGTCCAAAGCCGATGCCGACAGTAACGCCTACACCGCTTTCAACCTGCCGTTGCACAGTGATTTGCCGACCCGGGAATTGCAGCCGGGGCTGCAATTCCTGCATTGCCTGGTGAATGACGCCGACGGCGGCGAGAGCATTTTTGTCGACGGGTTTGCCATTGCCCAAGCGCTGCGCCAGGAAGACCCCGAGGCCTTCGACGCGCTGTGCCGGATCCCGGTGGAGTTTCGCAACAAGGACCGTCGCAGCGACTACCGCTGCCTGGCGCCCATCATCGCGCTGGACGCCCTCGGCCAGGTTTCGGAAATCCGCATGGCGAACTTCCTGCGTGGGCCGTTCGACACCACGGTCGAGCAGATGCCCAGGCTTTACCGCGCCTACCGCCGCTTCATTGCCCTGACCCGCGAGCCACAATTTCGCCTGGTACAGCGTCTCGAACCCGGCCAGCTCTGGTGCTTCGACAACCGCCGCACCCTCCACGCCCGCAATGCCTTCGACCCGGCCTCCGGGGCCCGGCATTTCCAGGGGTGCTATGTGGATCGGGATGAGTTGTTGTCGCGGATTCTGGTGTTGCAGCGCTAGACCGCGTCATCGTTCATCGCGAGCAAGCTCGCTCCCACATTAGATTTTGTGAACGACACAGAACCCCTGTGGGAGCGAGCTTGCTCGCGATGACAATCCACCAGACACCCAAGCTTTCCCTGATTCACAGGCAAAAAAAATCCCCGATCAAGCCGTGACAGGATCGGGGCAGGTTGCGTTACTGGAGGAGCTGTCGCGCGAGGGTGACCAAACCATCGTGATTCAGCTTGAGGTCAGTGTGCCCAGTCCAGCCCCGTGCAAGTTAGCCGAAAACGACGCCTCCATAGTCATTCATGACATTGCGACCATTTGCCCTTGCCGCCGCTTCGGGTGGCTACCAGAATCGAGACACGACCCCAATCCCTGAACAAGGAAAAGCGTCATGATGTACGCCGATTTGATCGACCAGGAAGACCTGCTGGGCCATCTCAAGGCCCTGGGCCTGCAAATACCCAGTGGCTCCACCGCCGAGCAGGCGTGCGAGTGCGCCGTGCGGGGGCTGGACACCGTCCGTGCCAATGATTTGCGGCGGATGGTCAAGGAGATGTACACCAGCAGCGCCACTATCCTGCCGGCCGTGCGCCAGGCGATTGATAAGCAGCTGTTGCCGGCGTTGATGCAATACCAGCAGAACCATAGCGCCTGACAGAACCAATGGTTCCCACAGGATTTGTGTCGTTCACAAAACCTGTGGGAGCGAGCTTGCTCGCGATGGCGGCCTGACTGAGTACATATCCGTGCTGCGGTAACGGCGGCTTATGGTTCCGCCCTGACGGCGGCTCACTTTTGGAAAAGCGCCAAAAGTAAGCAAAAACGCTTTGCCCCACCACTCGGCACCTCGCCTAGGCTCGGTGTGCCCTCACTCCGGCATTGCTCCGTGGGCCCGCCGCGAAGGGCCATCCATGGCCCAGCGCGGCTACCTCGGCATCCATGCCGAGGTGCCCACTCCACAATGCCTGCGTTCGGCCAGCGTAGTTAACGGGGCGCCGAGATCAACGTCCACCGCGAGGCGGCCTAGTAGCCGACCTAGCTCTCCCCGTCGTACACCCATCAGATCTGTTTGAGCAGGACCTGTGGGAGCAAAGCTTGCTCGCGAGGCGGCCTTACAGCCAACCCGCCTCTCCAGCCAAACCCCAATCCAACTGTGGGAGCGAGCTTGCTCGCGATGAAGGCGCTACGGTCTCAGAGTCTCACACTGGCAAACGTCGACTCATTACGCGCCTGGCTCAGCGCCGACAGCGGGCCGGACAATGGCGACAGCACCAGCGCCTGCGGCAGCGGCATCATCGCAACCTGTTGTGTGGTGTTGGAGCCGACGCGTTCGTCACGCGGCGGAATGCCGAAGTATTCGCGGTAGCACTTGGAGAAGTGCGGGGTGGAGACGAAGCCGCACACCGAGGCCACTTCGATGATCGACATCGGCGTCTGCTTGAGCAGTTGCCGTGCACGGATCAACCGCAGCTTGAGGTAATAGCGCGACGGCGAGCAGTGCAGGTACTTCTGGAACAACCGCTCCAGCTGACGCCGGGACACGGCGACGTACACCGCCAGTTCGTCCAGGTCGATCGGTTCTTCGAGGTTGGCCTCCATCAGCGCGACGATTTCCTGCAACTTCGGCTGGTTGGTGCCGAGCATGTGCTTGAGCGGCACACGCTGGTGATCCTGTTCGTTGCGGATACGCTCGTAGACAAACATTTCCGAGATCGCTGCCGACAGTTCACGACCGTGATCGCGGCTGATCAGGTGCAGCATCATGTCCAGCGGCGCGGTGCCGCCGGAGCTGGTGAAGCGGTTACGGTCGAGGGTGAACAAGCGGGTACTCATCGATACCCGCGGGAAAGCTTCCTGCATTGCCGCCAGGCATTCCCAGTGCACGCTGCAATCGAAGCCGTCCAGCAGGCCGGCGCAGGCCAGGGCCCAACTGCCGGTACAAACCGCGCCGAGGCGACGGGATTGGCGGGCCTGGCTCTGCAGCCACGACACGTGTTCGCGGGTCACGGTACGCTGGATGCCGATGCCGCCACAGACGATGACAGTATCCAGGGCCGGCGCCTTGTGCATGGAGGCGTCGGGGGTGATCTGCAAGCCGTCGCTGGCCCAGACCTGGCCGCCATCGACCGTAAGGGTGGTCCAGCGATACAGCTCGCGACCGGACAGTTGGTTGGCCATGCGTAGCGGTTCCACCGCGGACGCCAGGGAAATCAGCGTGAAATTGTCCAGCAGCAAAAAGCCGATGGATTGAGGCGCACGGTTCTGGGGTTGGGCCCCGGAGTTGGACGTCGTCATCGCGGTATCTCCTCACACAAAGCGGGTGATGGCCTCAGGCGGAGGCTCTTTTTATTGGTTATTGCCCTCGTTCTCACAAAGGAGCTGGGCTTTACAGCAATAGAGCAATTGCCATGCCTAAAATTGAATACGCGTTCAATAAATCCTGAAAACGACATCACGACCTGTCTATATAAGGCGTGCATCGAGTACGGGTTATAAGCGCCATCAATGGCGGCAGGCACCTGTCACAGCGGGCCGTGAGCAGTTCGGTAGCACTTGTGGGAACTGGGCTGCGCCGCTTGCGCAACGAGTATCACCACAGGTGCGGATGACGGACGGTCGAGCGCGATTCAGTGGTTGGCTCGACAACGGGGCTCTTGTCTGTTTGCGACGCGCTAAAAGGTGGCGCGTTTGCAGATTGGTGTTCATTTTGTGAGCGGTTTTCGCTCTTGTGGGTAAAGGGAATCATCTGTGGGAGCAAAGCTTGCTCGCGATGGCTGTATGCCAGTCGACATCCATGTTGAATCTAATGCCGCCATCGCGGGCAAGCCTTGCTCCCACAGAGAAATCCCTTGCTACCAAAGGGGTGCGCAAATGCGACTCAGCACTCCACCGCACTGACCGCCAAGCCGCCGCGCGAGGTCTCTTTGTATTTGTCATGCATGTCGGCACCGGTATCACGCATGGTGCGGATCACCCGGTCCAGGGAGATGAAATGCTGGCCGTCCCCGCGCAGGGCCATTTGGGCAGCATTGATGGCCTTGACTGCGGCGATCGCATTGCGCTCGATGCACGGCACCTGCACCAGGCCGCCCACTGGGTCGCACGTCAGGCCGAGGTTGTGTTCCAGGCCGATTTCCGCCGCGTTGCACAGTTGCTCCGGCGTGGCCCCGAGGATCTCCGCCAGGCCTGCCGCCGCCATGGCGCAGGCCGATCCCACTTCGCCCTGGCAACCGACTTCGGCGCCAGAAATCGATGCGTTCTTCTTGCACAGGATCCCGACGGCCGCCGCACCGAGGAAATAATCCACGACGTTGGCGTCGGTGACCGCTTCGCTGAATTTCATGAAGTAATGCAGTACCGCCGGAATGATCCCCGCTGCGCCATTGGTCGGCGCCGTGACCATGCGCCCGCCGGCGGCGTTCTCTTCGTTGACCGCCAGGGCGAACAGGTTGACCCACTCCATGGCGCTGAGGGTCGAGCCGATGACATTGGGTTTGTTCAGTTCTTGCAGGCTGCGGTGCAACTTGGCCGCCCGCCGACGCACATTCAAACCGCCCGGCAGGATGCCTTCGTGCTTGAGGCCCTGCTCGACGCAATCCTGCATGGCCCGCCAGAGTTTCATCAGGCCGCTGCGGATCTCGTCTTCCGAACGCCAGACCTTTTCGTTGGCCATCATCAACTCGGCCACCCGCAGGTTGTGGCTGCGGCACAACTGGAGCAACTCTTCGGCGCTGGAAAAATCGTAAGGCAGTTCGGTGCGATCCAGGTCCACCACACCGCTGGCGGCCTGGGCCTGGTCGACGACGAAACCACCGCCGACCGAGTAATAGGTGTCACGGTGCAGCTCGCCGTTGGCGGTCTCGGCCACCAGCGTCATGGCGTTGGGGTGGAATGGCAGGTTTTCGTCGATCAGGCGCATGTCCCGGGACCAGATGAACGGTACCGACAGGCGACCGTCGAGCAGCAGGGTCTGGGTTTCGCGCAGTCGCTCAATGCGCACACCAATCTGCGACGGATCGATCGCGTCCGGCCACTCGCCCATCAAGCCCATGATCACCGCGTTATCGCTGCCATGGCCGATGCCAGTGGCTGAAAGCGAACCGTAGAGCTGAACTTCCACCCGCGCGACTTGTTCCAAAAGTCCTCGCTCACGCAAACCTTGCACGAACAATGCGGCGGCCCGCATCGGGCCCACGGTGTGTGAGCTGGACGGGCCGATACCGATTTTGAACAGGTCGAACACGCTGATTGCCATTGCCGAAAACCTCCAGAACAGGCACATCCGGGCGCAGGAGCGTCCGGTGACGGAGCTGCTACGCTCAACGCCGGGATGGCCGCATCATCCGGTTTTTGCCTTGGAGTCCGACGTCTGACACCGACGCAATCATGCCCAGCAACGCCGCCCCGTCCTGGCCCCTGTTTTGCGCCGTTTTTCTGCGTATCAGAGGCCCGCCAGGGGCGGAAAAAATCTGTAAACGACGTCACCGACACTGGATGCGACCCTCCCTGTACTGGATACGACCCACCCTGTAGGCGTCAGATTTGCACTGGTACATGATCGGTTACGGCTCGTTTGCAAGGCCGCGTGTCAGAGAGTGCCCACGCGCCACCAACCGCAACATCCAATAAGCGCGGTTGTCCTGACCGGACACCGCCGATAAAACACCAGGAGTCCACCCATGAAAGGTTCCACATCGTTGTTGTTGGCCGCCATGCTGAGTCTTCCGATGCTGGCCAACGCTGCTGAACCCCAACAGTGCAGCACCGTCAACTTCTCCGATGTCGGCTGGACCGACATCACCGTGACCACCGCCACCACCAGCGTGGTGCTCGACGCCCTCGGCTACAAGACCAAGACCACCATGATTTCCGTGCCGGTGACCTACAAGTCCCTGGCCGACGGCAAGAACATGGACGTGTTCCTCGGCAACTGGATGCCGACCATGGAAAACGACATCAAGGCCTACCGCGAAGCCGGCACCGTGGAAACCCTGCGCACCAACCTCAAGGGCGCCAAGTACACCCTCGCCGTGCCTCAGGCGTTGTATGACAAAGGCCTGCACGACTTCGCCGACATCCCCAAATTCAAGAAAGAGCTGGACGGCAAGATCTACGGGATCGAACCCGGCAACGACGGCAACCGCCTGATCCAGAGCATGATCGAAAAGAACGCCTTCGGCCTGAAGGACGCAGGCTTCAAAGTCGTAGAGTCGAGTGAAGCCGGCATGCTCTCGCAGGTCGACCGCGCCTCCAAGCGTGGCACCGACGTGGTGTTCCTCGGCTGGGCGCCACACCCGATGAACACCCGCTTCAAGATCCAGTACCTGACCGGCGGCGACGACTTCTTCGGCCCCGACTTCGGTGCCGCAACCGTGGCGACCAACACCCGCAAGGGCTACAGCCAGGAATGCAGCAACGTTGGCCAGCTGTTGAAAAACCTGGAGTTCACCGTCGACATGGAAAGCACGCTGATGGGCAACGTGCTCGACGACAAGATGAAGCCAGAGGCTGCCGCCAAGGCCTGGCTGAAGAAAAACCCACAGGTACTCGATACCTGGTTGGCTGGCGTGACCACCATTGACGGTAAACCTGGCCTGGACGCCGTGAAAGCCAAGCTTGCGCAGTAACTGCTTATGTTATGCCGGGCGGGTTCGCTCGCCCGGGCTGTTTATTCCCTTGCATGCGGACGTTCACTACCATGCTCATTGATCAGAAAATACCCTTAGGCCAGTACATTGCCGGCTTCGTCGAATGGTTGACGCAACACGGCGCCAGCACCTTCGACGCAATCGCACTGTTCCTGGAAACGATGATTCACGGCGTGACGTTTGCGCTGACCTGGTTCAATCCCCTGGCCTTGATCGGCCTCATTGCGCTATTGGCGCACTTCATCCAGCGCAAATGGGGCCTGACCGTATTCGTCATTGCGTCCTTCCTGCTGATCCTCAACCTGGGTTACTGGCAAGAGACCATGGAAACCCTCGCCCAGGTGCTGTTCGCGACCCTGGTTTGCGTACTGATCGGCGTGCCGCTGGGCATTGTTGCCGCGCACAAGCCGATGTTCTACACCCTGATGCGTCCGGTACTCGATCTGATGCAGACCGTACCGACCTTCGTCTACCTCATTCCTACCCTGACCCTATTCGGGCTGGGTGTGGTCCCAGGCCTGATCTCCACGGTGGTGTTCGCGATTGCCGCGCCCATCCGCCTGACCTACCTGGGCATCCGCGACGTACCGGACGAACTGATGGACGCCGGCAAAGCCTTCGGCTGCTCCCGTCGCCAGCTCCTGTCGCGCATTGAACTGCCCCATGCGATGCCGAGCATCGCCGCCGGTATCACCCAGTGCATCATGCTGTCGTTGTCGATGGTGGTGATCGCCGCACTGGTGGGCGCCGATGGCCTGGGCAAACCCGTGGTCAACGCACTGAACACCGCCGATATCGCCCTGGGCTTCGAAGCCGGCCTGGCGATCGTCCTGCTGGCAATCATGCTCGACCGAATCTGCAAACAACCCGACGCCAAAGTAGGGGGTGACGCATGAGCATAATCCGCTTCGACCAGGTCGACGTGATCTTCTCCAAGGATCCACGCGAAGCCCTCAAGCTGCTCGACCAAGGCATGACCCGCAACGAAATCCTGAAGAAAACCGGGCAAATCGTCGGCGTGGAAAAAGCCAGCCTGGACATCGAGAAAGGCGAAATCTGTGTCTTGATGGGCCTGTCCGGCTCCGGCAAATCCAGCCTGTTGCGCTGCATCAATGGCTTGAACACCGTCAGCCGCGGCAAGCTGTTCGTCGAACACGAAGGCCGGCAGATCGACATCGCCTCCTGCACCCCCGCCGAACTGAAGATGATGCGCACCCAGCGCATCGCCATGGTGTTCCAGAAGTTCGCCCTGATGCCTTGGCTGACGGTGCGCGAGAACATCAGCTTCGGCCTGGAAATGCAGGGCCGTCCTGAGAAAGAACGCCGCAAGCTGGTGGATGAGAAGCTGGAGCTGGTGGGCCTGACCCAGTGGCGCAACAAGAAGCCCGACGAATTGTCCGGCGGCATGCAGCAACGGGTCGGCCTGGCCCGCGCCCTGGCGATGGACGCCGACATCCTGCTGATGGACGAACCCTTCTCTGCCCTCGACCCGCTGATCCGCCAAGGCCTGCAAGACGAACTGCTGGAGCTGCAACGCAAGCTGAGCAAGACCATCGTGTTCGTCAGCCACGACCTCGACGAAGCCCTGAAGCTGGGCAGTCGTATCGCGATCATGAAAGACGGCCGGATCATCCAGTACAGCAAGCCGGAAGAAATCGTGTTGAACCCGGCGGACGACTACGTGCGCACTTTCGTCGCCCACACCAACCCGCTCAACGTCCTGTGCGGTCGCAGCCTGATGCGCACCCTGGACAACTGCAAGCGCATCAACGGTTCGGTGTGCCTGGACCCGGGCGGCGACTCCTGGCTCGACCTGGCCGAAGGCAACACCATCAAGGGCGCCCGGCAGAATGGCGCGGCGCTGGACCTGCAAAACTGGGTGCCGGGCCAAGCCGTCGAAGAGCTGGGCCGGCGTCCGACCCTGGTGGACTCCAACATCGGCATGCGCGACGCATTGCAGATTCGCTACCAGACCGGCAACAAACTGGTGCTCCACGATAACCAGCAAGTCGTCGGGATCCTGGGCGACAGCGAGCTGTACCACGCACTGCTGGGCAAGAACCTGGGCTAAGCCCACGCCAGCAAAAACGCCGCGAGATGAACGCGGCGTTTTTGTTTGGGCCAATCTCAAGCGCAATGCAGGCCTCTGTGGCCTCTGTGGCGAGGGAGCTCGCTGCATCGCCTCATTTCAACCAATCGACGGGTGGGCAGCCAATCGACGAGTGTTATAAAGACATCCCCAAAAGTCCTCGCCCCGACAAACAGCGACGACTTGTCATAGAACTTATTTTTTGTTGATTGAACGTTCAATCAAAACAAAATAGACTGGCTTTCGTTCCGGCAGACGACATTCGTGCGCCGGATGGCCTAAGGAGATGTGCTAGATGCCCAAGGTCGGTATGCAACCCATCCGCCGCCAACAACTGATCGAAGCCACGTTGCAAGCGGTCGATCAAGTCGGCATGGGGGACGCCAGCATTGCGCTGATCGCCCGTTTGGCCGGTGTCTCCAACGGCATCATCAGTCACTACTTTCAGGACAAGAATGGCCTGATCGCGGCCACGGCCCAGTACCTGATGACTGTCCTGAGCGAGAACGTCACCGCGCGCCGCCAGGCACTGGAGGACACAAGCCCCCGGGCTCACCTCAAGGTGATCATCGAAGGCAACTTCGACGCCAGCCAGGTCAATGGCCCGGCAATGAAAACCTGGCTGGCCTTCTGGGCCACCAGCATGCACCACCCGTCTTTGCACAGGTTGCAGCGGATCAACGATCACCGTCTGTATTCCAACCTGTGTAGCCAGTTCCGCCGCGTGTTGCCCGTCGATCAGGCGCGCAGCGCAGCAAGGGGCCTGGCCGCGTTGATTGACGGTTTGTGGCTGCGCGGAGCGCTGTCGGGAGACGCGTTTGATACCGCCCAGGCGCACCAGATCGCGTACGAATACATGGATTTCCAACTGGCCAAGGCAGGGGCACCAGAGCACACAGAACCGCTCGACTCCTGAACCGCCGCCGAACCGCGTAGTCAGCTATAAACGACACGCTCCGGTGGTCAGCCAACCACTTATGCACTTGCGAGGACTTTATGGCCCGTTTCGAACTGCAAAAACTCTACATCGATGGCGCGTACAGCGATGCCAGCGGCGACGCCACTTTCGAAGCCATCAACCCTGCCAACGGTGAAGTCCTTGCCCAAGTGCAGCGTGCGACGTTCGAGGACGTCGAGCGCGCCGTGGTCAGTGCCGAAAAGGGCCAGAAGGTCTGGGCTGCCATGACCGCCATGCAGCGTTCGCGCATCCTGCGTCGCGCCGTGGACATCCTGCGTGAGCGCAACGATGAACTGGCCGCCCTGGAAACCCTGGACACCGGCAAGGCCTACTCCGAAACCCGCTACGTCGACATCGTCACCGGCGCCGACGTGCTGGAATACTACGCCGGCCTGGTGCCTGCCATCGAAGGCGAGCAGGTTCCGCTGCGCACCACTTCATTCGTCTACACCCGTCGCGAGCCCCTGGGCGTAGTGGCCGGTATCGGCGCCTGGAACTACCCGATCCAGATCGCCCTGTGGAAATCCGCCCCGGCCCTGGCGGCCGGTAACGCGATGATCTTCAAGCCGAGCGAAGTCACCTCGCTGACCACCCTGAAACTGGCCGAGATCTACACCGAGGCCGGCGTTCCAGCGGGTGTGTTCAACGTCCTGACCGGCAGCGGTCGTGAAGTCGGCACCTGGCTGACCGAGCACCCACGCATCGAGAAAATCTCCTTTACCGGCGGCACCGACACCGGCAAGAAAGTCATGGCCAGCGCCTCGAGCTCTTCGCTCAAGGACGTGACCATGGAACTGGGCGGCAAGTCGCCGCTGATCATCTTCGACGACGCCGACCTGGATCGCGCCGCCGACACCGCGATGATGGCCAACTTCTATAGTTCCGGCCAGGTCTGCACCAACGGCACCCGCGTGTTCGTGCCAAGCCACCTCAAGGCCGCCTTCGAAGCCAAGATCGCCGAGCGTGTGGCGCGCATCCGTATCGGTAATCCTCAGGACGAAAACACCAACTTCGGCCCGCTGGTGAGCTTCGCCCACATGGAAAGCGTGCTGGGCTACATCGAGAAAGGCAAAGCCGAAGGCGCGCGCCTGCTGTGCGGCGGCAGTCGCCTGACCGACGGCGAATTGGCCAAGGGCGCGTTCGTCGCCCCGACCGTGTTCACCGATTGCACCGACGAGATGACCATCGTGCGTGAAGAAATCTTCGGCCCGGTGATGAGCATCCTCACCTATGACACCGAAGAAGAAGTGATCCGCCGCGCCAACGACACCGACTTCGGCCTGGCCGCTGGCGTCGTCACCCGCGACCTGAACCGCGCCCACCGCGTGATCCACCAGCTCGAAGCCGGTATCTGCTGGATCAACGCCTGGGGTGAGTCGGCGGCTGAAATGCCGGTCGGTGGCTACAAGCAATCGGGCGTGGGCCGGGAGAACGGCATCAGCTCGCTGAACAACTTCACACGCATCAAATCGGTACAGGTCGAGTTGGGCGATTACACGTCGGTGTTCTGATCTGGCACCGAACCTGAGGTTGGGGCTTTTGTGGCGAGGGAGCTTGCTCCCGCTGGGCTGCGAAGCGGCCCCAACTTCAAGTCCCAGACCATTCAGACAGAACACGGTCGCCCTGTTTGCGACTGCTGCGCAGTCGAGCGGGAGCAAGCTCCCTCGCCACAAGGAATGTGGCACCCGACGACCGCGACCTGAACCCAATTCCAGAAGAGGGTGCATTTCATGTCCCAAGAATTCGATTACATCATCATCGGCGCCGGTTCGGCCGGTAATACCCTGGCCACCCGCCTGACCGAAGACGAAGGCGTCACCGTCCTGTTGCTCGAAGCCGGCGGCCCGGACTATCGCCTGGACTTCCGCACACAAATGCCCGCCGCCCTGGCGTTCCCGCTGCAAGGCCGGCGCTACAACTGGGCCTACGAGACCGACCCGGAGCCACACATGGATGGCCGCCGCATGGAATGCGGTCGCGGCAAGGGCCTGGGTGGTTCTTCGCTGATCAACGGCATGTGCTACATCCGCGGCAACGCCCTGGACTATGACAACTGGGCCAAGCTGCCGGGCCTGGAAGACTGGGCCTACCTCGATTGCCTGCCGTATTTCCGTAAAGCCGAAACCCGTGACATCGGCCCGAACGACTACCACGGCGGCGACGGCCCGGTCAGCGTGACCACGCCCAAGGCCGGCAACAACCCGCTGTTCCACGCCATGGTCGAAGCCGGCGTACAGGCCGGTTACCCGCGTACAGAAGACCTCAATGGCTACCAGCAGGAAGGTTTCGGCCCGATGGACCGCACCGTCACGCCCAACGGCCGTCGGGCCAGCACCGCGCGCGGTTACCTGGACATCGCCAAGAAGCGCTCGACCCTGACCATCGTCACCCACGCCCTGACCGACAAGATCATCTTCGAAGGCAAACGCGCGGTCGGCGTGCGTTACCTGGTGGGCGCCGCCGAAGAGCGCGTCGAAGCCCGGGCGCGCAAGGAAGTGCTGCTGTGCTCCGGCGCCATCGCCTCGCCGCAGATCCTGCAACGCTCTGGCGTCGGCCCGGCCCAATTGCTGGAAAGCCTCGACATCCCGGTGGTCCACGATCTGCCAGGTGTCGGTGAAAACCTGCAGGATCACCTGGAGCTGTACCTGCAATACGCCTGCACCCAACCGGTTTCCCTGTACCCGTCGCTGCTCTGGTACAACCAGCCGGCCATCGGTGCCGAGTGGCTGTTCAACGGCACCGGGATCGGCGCCAGCAACCAGTTCGAGGCCGGCGGTTTCATCCGCACCCGTCCGGAATTCGATTGGCCGAACATCCAGTATCACTTCCTGCCGGTGGCGATTAACTACAACGGCAGCAACGGGGTGAAGGAACACGGTTTCCAGGCGCACATGGGTTCCATGCGCTCGCCAAGCCGCGGCCGGATCCAGGCCAAGTCCAAGGACCCACGCCAGTACCCGAGCATCCTGTTCAACTACATGGCGACCGAGCAGGACTGGCAGGAATTTCGCGATGGCATCCGCCTGACCCGCGAGATCATGCAGCAGCCAGCGCTCGATCCGTTCCGTGGCCGTGAGATCAGCCCGGGCATCGAGGTGCAGACGGACGAGCAGTTGGACCAGTTCATCCGCGAGCATGCCGAAACCGCGTTCCACCCCTCCTGCTCGTGCAAGATGGGCACCGACGACATGGCCGTGGTGGATGGCGAAGGCCGCGTGCATGGCATGCAAGGGTTGCGCGTGGTGGATGCCTCGATCATGCCGATCATCACCACCGGCAACCTGAACGCGCCGACGATCATGATCGCCGAGAAAATCGCCGACAAGATCCGCGGCCGCAAGCCCCTGCCACGCAGCACCGCGCCGTACTTCGTGGCCGGCGATGCGCCGGTGCGCGGCAAGCCGATGCGTGAAGTGGGGCCTAGCGCCCAGTAAGACTCAGGACCGCGGCGCGACCTTCGCGAGCAGGCTCGCTCCCAAATTTGGATCTGCAGCGGACACACATTTTGTGACCACTAAGATCCCTTGTGGGAGCGAGCCTGCTCGCGAAGGGGTCAGACCATTCAACATCTTCGCTGACTGCCACACCGCCATCGCGAGCAAGCTCGCTCCCACAGGGATTGGCGGCGGACACACATTTTGTGACCACCAAAGACCCACAGTGAGAGCTCCCACTGGGTTTGGTGGTGAACACAGATTTTGTGACCACCAAAGTTCCACTGTGGGAGCGAGCTTGCTCGCGATCGCGTCCACCCTGACGCCCCCAAATTCCTATCTGCCTTGATCCCTCCCCCGCCCCAGGCCTACTCTAGAGCCACCGCGTCAAAGCGCCGCACCTCGCCGCACCGCCACTCCAGACAAGGAGGTTCCATGTTCGACTTCCACCCCCAGCTCAAGCAGCGTTTTGCTGCCTTGCGCACGGGCGCTGAATTCTTTTCCCTGCGTTACGTGCGCGAGTCCGGCCAGCACCTGTCGGTGCGCAAGAATGTCGCCGAACCGCCCAGCCTGGGCCGTGATGAAGGGGCGATGCTCACCGTGCGGGTCAACGGGGTCGAGGCGTATGCCGCTACCAACGACCTGTCCCAGGCCGGCCTGCAAGCGGCACTGGAACGCGCCGAGCAACATGCTCGTGGGCTCAAGCCCCACGCCCTGTTGGACCTGCGCGAGCAAGCGGTGTCCAGCGACCGCGCCGATTACTTCTCGCCGAATTTCGACCAGGCCTTCCCGCCACTGAGCGATTGCTACCAATTGCTCGGCGACGAGTCAGCCGCAGTGCCTCAGGACGAGCGCCTGGTGAACTGGCAAGCCAGCATCGGCCTGACCCAGGTCGAGCAGATCTACCTCAACAGTGCCGGCGCTGAACTGCGCCAGGCCCAACGCTTCATCTACCCGGCCCTGGAAGTCACCGCCTTCGACGGCAACGACAGCCAGACCCGCACCCTGGGCCGGGAAAATTTCGGCCAGCAAGGCAGCTTCGATGTAATCAGCCGCAGCGGCTTGATCGGTGCCGGGCGGAAAATCGCTGACCAGGCCCTGCAATTGCTGCTGGCACCGAACACCCCGCAAGGCCCCCGTGACCTGCTGCTGATGCCTGACCAGATGATGTTGCAGATCCACGAATCCATCGGTCACCCGCTGGAACTGGACCGCATCCTCGGGGACGAGCGCAATTACGCCGGCACCAGCTTCGTCAAGGCCAGCGATTTCGGCCACCTGCAATACGGCTCCAGCCTGTTGAACGTGACCTTCGATCCGGACATTCCCGAAGAACTGGCGAGCTACAGCCATGACGACGATGGCAGCGCCGCCAGCAAACAGTTCCTGATTCGTGAAGGCCTGTTGCTGCGTCCACTGGGCGGCGCACTGTCACAGTTCCGTGCTGGCCTGGACGGTGTCGCCAACAGCCGCGCCTGCGGCTGGAATCGCCCGCCCATCGACCGCATGGCGAACCTGAACATCGAACCTGGCGACCAGTCCCTGGAACAACTGATCCAAGGCACCGAGCACGGCGTGCTGATGCGCACCAACCGCTCCTGGTCCATCGACGACGCCCGCAACAAATTCCAGTTCGGCTGCGAGTGGGGCCAGTTGATCGAGAACGGCGAGCTCAAGGGCGTGGTGAAGAACCCCAACTACCGGGGTATTTCCGCGCAATTCTGGAAGAGCCTGCGCGCCGTGGGCGATGCCAGTACCTCTCGGGTCCTGGGCACGCCGAACTGCGGCAAGGGCGAACCGAACCAGGTCATCCGCGTCGGCCATGCGTCGCCGGCCTGTGTGTTCAGCAACGTTGATGTGTTTGGGGGGGATGCCTGATATGAGCACCGTCAATAATCAGGCCGAGGCATTCAAGGTGTTGGTCGACTGGCTGCGCGATGCGCTGCATGAGCAGGAACAGTTCACCTTGGGTTATGCCGCCGAGTCCTCGGCCTTCGTGCGTTTCAACCACGCCAAGGTGCGCCAGGCCGGGCAGGTGCAGCAGGCCAATGTCAGTTTCAAATTGATCGACGACGGACGCCACGCCGACTTGCAGATCACCTTGTCCGGCGATACCGAGACCGACCTGCAACGCCTGTCCGAAGGCCTGCAACAGCTGCGCGAAACCTTGCCGCTGCTGCCCCGCGATCCGTACCTGCTGCTCAATCCCGACCACTGGCAGAGCCATAACGTGCAGGACCATCCGCTGCCGGACACCGAGCAGGCCGTGGCCGAAATCAGCCGCGCCGCCGAGGGCCTGGACCTGGTGGGGTTCTATGCGGCCGGGCCCATCAGCCGGGGTTTCGCCAGTTCGTCAGGAGCGTTCGGCTGGCATCAGGCCAACAGCTTCAACTTCGATTTCAGCCTGTTCCATGAAAACGGTCAGGCAGTGAAAGCCAGCTATGCCGGGCATGCGTGGAGCAGCGAAGGATTTGCCCGGCGCTTCGAGCAGGCCCGCGAGCAACTGGCGTTTCTCGGCCTGCCGTTGCGCACGTTGCCGCCTGGCGAATACCGTGCCTACCTGGCACCGGCCGCCCTGGAAGAGATCATGGGCATGCTCAGTTGGGGCGGGTTCTCGGCCCGGGCGATTGCCAGCAAGCAGAGCCCGTTGCAGAAGTTCTACGCCAACGAAGCAAGCCTGAGCCCCAACGTGTGGCTGAGCGAACAGGTCAGCGGCTCCTTGAGCCCGGCGTTTTCCGACGAAGGTTATCCCCGCGATGACCTGGGGCTGATCGCCAAGGGCACGGCCAATGCGCAGTTGGTCAACTCCCGAAGCGCCGCCGAATACGGCCTCGCCGCCAACGGCGCCAGCAGCTACGAATACCCCACGGCGCTGGACATGCAGGGCGGGCAACTGGAGCACAAATACATCCTCGAAGAACTTGGCACCGGGCTGTACATCAGCAACCTCTGGTACCTGAACTACTCGGACCAACCGGCCGCCCGCCTGACCGGCATGACCCGCTTCGCCACGTTCTGGGTCGAGAACGGCCAGATCGTAGCACCGGTCAGTACCATGCGCTTCGACGACAGCGTCTACAGCCTGCTCGGCTCGCAACTCGAAGGCCTGACCCGAGAGCGGGAACTGCTGCTCTCGGCCAGCACCTACAGCCAGCGGGCCACGGCCTCGATGTTGTTGCCGGGGGCGCTGGTCAAGCGGTTGACCTTGACGCTGTAACACCAGGAAGGTGGCTTCATCCCCTGTGGCGAGGGAGCTTGCTCCCGCTGGGTCTGTAGGAGCTGACGAGCGGAGCGAGGCTGCGATCTTTTCGCTGTCGATTGAGTCTGGAGCGAAAGATCAAAAGATCGCAGCCTTCGGCAGCTCCTACAACGCAGCCGAGCGGGAGCAAGCTCCCTCGCCACAAAGAGCTTCTCCGCCACAAGTAATTGTTCACTTTTCATACAAGAGGTCCCATGCCCAACCGCGCACCGCTCGACGCCGTCACCGCCCGCTGGCTTCCGTGGGTGGTGGCGATTGCCTTCTTCATGCAGTCCCTGGACGGGACCATCCTCAACACCGCCCTGCCCGCCATGGCCGGTGATCTGGCGGAAAACCCGCTGCGCATGCAGGGCGTGATCATTGCCTACATGCTCACCGTGGCGTTGCTGATCCCGGCCTCGGGCTGGATCGCCGACCGCTTCGGCACCAAGAAGATTTTCTTCGGGGCGATCCTGCTGTTCAGCTTCGGCTCGTTGCTGTGTGCCTTGTCCAGTTCGTTGAGCATGCTGATTGGCGCCCGGGTCATCCAGGGCCTGGGCGGTGCGCTGATGCTGCCGGTGGGCAGGCTGGTGGTGCTGCGGGCGTATCCGCGCTCGGAACTGGTGCGGATCATGGGCTTCATCACCATCCCCGGCCTGCTCGGCCCGCTGATCGGGCCGACCATGGGTGGCTGGATGGTCGAGTACCTGACCTGGCACTGGATCTTCATCATCAACCTGCCGGTGGGCGTGATCGGCTGTTATGCCGTGTGGAAGTTCATCCCCGACCTGCGGGGTAGCGAGCGCACGCGTTTCGACGGGGTGGGGTTCCTGCTGTTCGGCGCGGCGATGGTGCTGATCACCATCGCCATGGAAGGCCTGGGTGAACTGCACCTGCCGCACCTGCGCGTGATGTTGTTGCTGTTCGGCGGCATGGCCTGCCTGGCGGCCTATTGGCTACGGGCCGGGCATGTTGAAAACGCGCTGTTCCCGCCGTCACTGTTCAAGACCCGCACCTTCGCCGTGGGCATTCTCGGCAACCTGTTCGCGCGCCTGGGCAGCGGCGCCCTGCCGTTCCTGGTGCCGTTGCTGCTGCAAGTCGCCCTGGGCTATTCACCGTCCCAGGCCGGAATGAGCATGCTGCCCCTGGCGGCGGCGGCCATGGTCGCCAAGTCCGTGGCCCGGCCGCTGATCGAACGCCTGGGCTATCGCATCGTCCTGACCGGCAACACCCTGGCCCTGGGCCTGATGCTGGCAAGCATGGGCCTGGTCAGCGAACAGACGCCGTACTGGCTGCTGCTGGCGCAACTGGCGGTGCTGGGCGCGATCAACTCGCTGCAATTCACCGCGATGAACACCGTGACCCTGATCGACCTGGACGACGCCAGCGCCAGCAGCGGCAACAGCCTGCTGTCGGTGGTGGCGCAGCTGTCCCTGAGCCTCGGCGTGGCCTGCGCCGGCGCCCTGCTCGGCGGCTTTACCGCCCAGGTGGGCAACGATGGGGTGGAGACTGTACTGGGAGCGTTCCAGCTGACGTTCGTGACGGTGGGGATCATGGCGATGCTGGCGGCGACGATTTTTTCCCAGTTGTCGAAGCAGGATGGGCGGCGGGTCAAGCGGCCGGATGAGCATATCGAGCACTAGATAGGACTCGGGCGGTTTTAAGGCCTCAGGGCTTTTGTGGCGAGGGAGCTTGCTCCCGCTCGGCTGCGCAGCAGTCGCAATCCAGGCGATGCGAACTTTCAGGTACACCGTGTTGGCCGGTTTGGGGTCGCTTCGCGCCCCAGCGGGAGCAAGCTCCCTCGCCACAGGGAATTCGCCCACTTCAGAACTGCGCCACAGCTCGTCCAGAACTTTCGAAGAAAGTGGCACGAGGCTGCTACACTGCGCGACATTTTGTTTTGCAGGCCAGTCCCGTGACCACCATTGCCACCGCTTTTAATACTTTGCCGCTGTCCGCCGCCATGCTGGCTAACCTCGAATCACTCGGTTATGCCCAGATGACGCCGATCCAGGCGCAAAGCTTGCCGGTGATCCTCAAGGGCATGGACCTGATCGCCCAGGCCAAGACCGGCAGCGGCAAGACCGCCGCTTTCGGCATCGGCCTGCTGAACCCGATCAACCCGCGCTTCTTCGGCTGCCAGGCTCTGGTGATGTGCCCGACCCGTGAGCTGGCCGACCAGGTTGCCAAGGAAATCCGTCGCCTGGCCCGCGCCGAAGACAACATCAAGGTCCTGACCCTGTGCGGCGGCGTATCCTTCGGCCCGCAGATCGCCTCCCTGGAACACGGCGCCCACATCATCGTCGGCACTCCTGGACGCATCCAGCAGCACCTGCGCAAGGGCTCGCTGATCCTGGACGGCCTCAACACGCTGATCCTCGACGAAGCCGACCGCATGCTCGACATGGGTTTCTACGACGCCATCGAAGACATCATCCAGCAGACCCCGGAACGCCGCCAGACGCTGCTGTTCTCCGCCACCTACCCGGTGGGCATCAAGCAACTGTCGTCCAAGTTCATGCGTAACCCGCAGCAAGTGAAGGCCGAGGCGTTCCACTCCGACGCGCAGATTGAGCAGCGCTTCTACGAGATCTCCCCCGAGGAGCGCATGGACGCAGTGGTCAAGGTCCTCGCGCATTTCCGCCCAGCCTCCTGCGTGGCGTTCTGCTTCACCAAGCAGCAGGTCCAGGAAACCGTCGATCACCTGACGTCCAAGGGCATCTCGGCCGTCGGCCTGCACGGCGACCTGGAACAGCGCGACCGCGACCAGGTACTGGCCATGTTCGCCAACCGCAGCACCTCGGTGCTGGTCGCCACCGACGTGGCGGCCCGCGGCCTGGACATCGATGCTCTGGACATGGTGATCAACGTCGAACTGGCCCGGGACTCGGAAATCCACATCCACCGCGTCGGCCGCACTGGCCGCGCCGGTGAGAAAGGCATCGCCATCAGCCTGGTGGCGCCATCCGAAGCCCACCGCGCCCAAGCCATCGAGCAACTGCAGAAGTCGCCGCTGAGCTGGGACCAACTGGACAACCTCAAGTCCCAAGGCGGCGGCCCGCTGTTGCCGGCCATGAGCACCCTGTGCATCGGTGCCGGGCGCAAGGACAAGGTCCGCCCCGGTGACATCCTCGGCGCCCTGACCGGCGAGGCCGGCATCCCTGGCGCCCAGGTCGGCAAAATCGCGATCTTCGATTTCCAGGCCTACGTGGCCGTGGAACGCGGCATCGCCAAACAGGCCCTGCAACGCCTGAACGATGGCAAGATCAAGGGCCGCTCGTTGCGGGTGCGGATCCTGTAACCGATCGCCTGACGAACAGAGATCAAACTGTGGGAGCGAGCTGTGTGGGAGCAAGGCTTGCCCGCGATGAAAACGCCGCGGTCTCTTGAGGACCGCAGCGCCTGGATCGCGAGCAAGCTTTGCTCCCACACAGCTCGCTCCCACATTCAGTTATGTGGGAAAGCTGAGAGGACACCGTTTTGCGCTCTACCGAAGTCGTGATCATTGGCGCTGGCGCCGCGGGGTTGATGTGCGCGCTGACCGCGGCCGCGCGCGGGCGGCAGGTGATGTTGCTGGACCACGCCAACAAGGCCGGCAAGAAAATCCTCATGTCGGGCGGTGGGCGCTGCAATTTCACCAACATGTACACCGAGCCAGGCAATTTCCTCTCGCAGAACCCGCACTTCTGCAAATCGGCCCTGGCCCGCTACACCCAATGGGACTTCATTGCCCTGGTGGCCAAGCACGGCGTGCCCTATCACGAGAAAAAGCTCGGCCAGTTGTTCTGCGATAACAAATCCAGCGACATCCTCGGCCTGCTCTTGGATGAATGCGACCAGGCCGGCGTCAGCCTGCACCTGGACACCTCGATTACGCAGATCGAAAAAGCCGACGGCGGCTACCTGCTGCAAACCACCCTCGGCGCCATCGCCTGCCAGTCCCTGGTGATCGCCACGGGCGGGCTGTCGATCCCGACCCTGGGGGCGACCGGCTTCGGTTATCAGGTGGCAAAACAGTTTGGCCATGAACTGCTGCCGACCCGCGCCGGCCTGGTGCCGTTCACCATCACCGACCAGCTCAAGACCCTCTGCACCGAACTCTCGGGCACCTCGGTCGATTGCCTGGTGAGCTGCAACGAGCAGAGCTTTCGCGAGAACATCCTGTTCACCCACCGCGGCCTGAGCGGTCCGGCGATCCTGCAGATTTCCTCGTTCTGGGAATCGGGGGACACGGTGCAGATCAACCTGTTGCCCGACCACGACGTGCCGCAATGGCTGCAACAGCAACAGGCCGAACGCCCCAATAGCGAGCTCAAGACGTTGCTGGGCGAGTTGTTCACCAAGAAAATGGCCAACCTGCTGGCCGACACCTGGTTCGTCTCCAAACCCATGAAGCAGTACACCCACGCGGAGCTGGCAGACATCGCCGAGAAACTGGCGAGCTGGAACGTCGTCCCCGCCGGCACCGAAGGCTACCGCACCGCCGAAGTCACCCTGGGCGGCGTCGATACCCGGGAAGTCTCGTCCAAGACCATGGAATCGCTGAAAAGCCCTGGCCTGTATTTCATCGGCGAAGTGCTCGACGTCACCGGGCACCTGGGCGGGTTCAACTTCCAGTGGGCGTGGGCGTCGGGGTATGCGGCGGCGCAGTACGTCTGACCCCGCCCCATGTTGTACCTGCTTTTGTGGCGAGGGAGCTTGCTCCCGCTCGCTCTGTAGGAGCTGCCGAAGGCTGCGATCTTTTGATCTTTCGCTTGGGATTCAAGCGTCAGGGGAAAGATCGCAGCCTCGCTCCGCTCGACAGCTCCTACAGCCATCGCGAGCAAGCTCGCTCCCACAGGGGTTCAGCGGTATACGCCGGAACACTTTTTGCTGTCAGATGTGATCGCCGCCATTGCGTCGGCGTCATTACTGCCTCAATTTAGCGTCATTGCCCGTCAGGCCTGTGCACTTCATGTCAGCGAATTCGTTTAGCCAGTCTTTGCGTCGCCTTTGGGCGTTGGATAAGTTCAGTTATAGCGTGCGGGTCTTCATCGCCCTCACCGGCAGCATGGGGCTGTGCTGGTACCTGGACGAAATGGTGCTGCTGATTCCCTTGTTCCTGGGCATCATCGCCAGCGCCCTGGCCGAGACGGACGACAGTTGGCAGGGCCGCCTCAACGCGCTGGCCGTGACCCTGGTGTGTTTCACCGTCGCGGCGCTGTCGGTGGAATTATTGTTCCCCTACCCCGTCCTGTTCATCATCGCCCTGGCCCTGGCGGCCTTTGGCCTGACCATGCTTGGCGCCCTGGGTGAGCGCTATGGCGCCATCGCCTCGGCCACGCTGATTCTGTCGGTCTACACCATGATCGGCGTGGACCAGCGCGGCGGCGCCGTCAACGATTTCTGGCATGAACCCCTGCTGCTGGTCGCCGGTGCCGCGTGGTACGGCTTGCTGTCGGTGTTGTGGCAGGCGTTGTTTTCCAACCAACCGGTGCAACAAAGCCTGGCGCGGCTGTTTCGCGAGCTGGGGCGCTACCTGAAACTCAAATCGTCGCTCCTGGAGCCGATCCGCCAACTGGACGTCGAAGCCCGCCGCCTGGAACTGGCCCAGCAAAATGGCCGGGTGGTCGCTGCGCTCAACAGCGCCAAGGAAATCATCCTGCACCGCGTGGGCAATGGCCGCCCCGGCTCGAAAGTCAGCCGCTACCTGAAACTGTACTTCCTGGCCCAGGACATCCACGAACGCGCCAGCTCATCTCACTATCCCTACAATGCCCTGGCCGAGGCCTTCTTTCACAGCGATGTGCTGTTCCGCTGCCAGCGCCTGCTGCGCCAGCAAGGCAAGGCCTGCCAGGCACTGGCCGAGTCGATCCAACTGCGCCAGCCGTTCGTCTACGACCACACCTTTGCCGAGGCCCTCGACGACCTGCACGCGTCCCTCGAACACCTGCGCATCCAGAGCAACCCGGCCTGGCGTGGCTTGCTGCGTTCGTTGCGGGCACTGTCGGTGAACCTTGCCACCATGGACCGCCTGCTCAGCGACGCGAGCAACCCCGACACCCTGGCCGACGCCACCGACAGCAGCCTGCTCGACCGCTCGCCGCGCAACCTCAAGGATGTCTGGCTGCGCTTGCGCACCCAGCTCACGCCCACTTCGCTGCTGTTCCGGCATGCCCTGCGCTTGCCCTTGGCCCTGGCCGTGGGCTACGCCATGGTGCACCTGATCCACCCGTCCCAGGGCTATTGGATCATCCTCACCACACTGTTCGTGTGCCAGCCCAACTACGGCGCCACCCGGCGCAAGCTCGGCCAGCGGATCATCGGCACCGCCATCGGCCTGACGGTGGCCTGGGCGCTGTTCGATCTGTTTCCCAATCCGCTGGTGCAATCGAGCTTCGCCATTGCCGCCGGGGTAGTGTTCTTTACCAACCGCACGACCCGCTACACCCTGGCGACAGCGGCGATCACCATCATGGTGCTGTTCTGCTTCAACCAGGTGGGCGACGGCTACGGGCTGCTGTTGCCGCGGCTGTTCGATACCTTGCTCGGCAGCCTGATTGCCGGGCTGGCGGTCTTCCTGTTCCTGCCCGACTGGCAGGGCCGTCGGCTGAATAAAGTGCTGGCCAATACGCTGACCTGCAACAGCATCTACCTGCGCCAGATCATGCAGCAGTACGCCGCCGGCAAAAGCGACGACCTGGCCTATCGCCTGGCCCGACGCAACGCCCACAACGCCGATGCCGCGTTGTCCACCACCCTGGCCAACATGCTGATGGAGCCGGGGCATTTCCGTAAGGAAGCCGATGTGGGGTTCCGCTTCCTGGTGTTGTCCCACACCCTGCTCAGCTACCTGTCGGGCCTGGGCGCCCACCGCGGCACCGAACTGCCGGCGCAGGTACGCGAGCAACTGATCGATGGCGCGGGAGTGAAGCTGGCGGCGAGCATCGACGAGATCGCCCAGGGCCTGGCGAGTAAAACGCCGATTGTGCTCCAAAGCGACGAGGAGGAAGCCCTGGCCAACGAGCTTGAGCAGATGCCCGATGAAATTGACGAAGGACAGCGGTTGGTGCAGACACAGCTGGGGTTGATCTGCCGTCAGCTCGGTCCGTTGCGGACCTTGGCAGCACATCTGATCAAGGACACTGGCGAGGCTTGAGGGTTGTGGTGTTTACACCATCGCCATCGCGAGCAAGCTCGCTCCCACAGGGGGTTTCTTGTGTACACAGACTTTGTGGTTACAGCAGGTCCAATGTGGGAGCGAGCTTGCTCGCGATGAGGCCGGCCCAGGCCCCCTACATCCCGTGGGCCTTCAATAACCGCGCATAACTCCCATCCGCCTTCATCGCCGCGATCTCCCGGTCAAACCCCGCCACGATCTGCTCATGCTCCGGGTTCTTCAAGCTGACCAGGATGTGCAAGCTGTTTTCACTCAATGCCTTGGGCAAAAACTCCACGGCGTTACGCACCTTGGCGGATTCGCGGGCCAGGTAATAGCGGGCGACGTACTCGTCTTCCAGGGTCAACTTCACACGATCGGCAGCCAGCATGCGCACCGCCATCGCAAAGTTATGCACAGGGACTTTCTGCATTTGCAGGTCTTCGTCGAAGTCCTTGGAGTAGGCGTAGCCGCGAACCACGGCGATGGGATAGGCACGCAGCTGTTGCAGGTTGTCAAACTGGATCTCTTCGTCCTTGCGCTTGATGAAACGCACACGGTTGAGCAGATACTCGGCCGAGAACTGGCCGATGTGAGTGCGCTCCTCGCTGTACCAGGTGTTGACCAGCACGTCATAGCGGCCCTCGCCGATGCCCAGCATCGCCCGGGCCCAGGGCACCTGTTCGAAGTCCGTGGCATAGCCGGCCCGCGCCAGGGCCGTGCTGACGATATCGGTCGCCAGGCCACCATTGATCAAGGTGGAATCGGTAAAGGGCGGCCAGCCATCGGCGACCAGACGCAGCTTTTGCGCACAGGCCTCATAGCTCAGTAACAGCAACCCGATCAATGCAAGAGCTCGATGCAATCGCGGCATGCCAAACGTCCTTGACGGGTTCAAAGCCCGGTTTGTTTTTAGCCGACACTCAACAGGCATCCTCAGACACCCGGTTCTAACATTAGCTCATTGGAACCGCTGCGCAGCGCTGTCACGAAGATTACACAAAGACGACAACGCCGCGACAGAGGAATGATGGCGTTTTGGCCTTTATCGCAGATTTTCCAGCCGACCGAGAAAAAGACTTCCGGGCCAAGCACGCTTAATATCGGCATCAGGTTCTTCAGGAAATTCAAAAAATGGACATCGAGTGGGTCTGTAAACATCACAGTGACCTGAGCAAGGAACAGCTGTATGCCATCCTCAAATTGCGTGCCGAAGTGTTCGTTGTCGAGCAGAACTGCGCCTACCCGGATGTTGACGGCCTGGACCTTGAAGGCGACACGTGCCATTTGATGGCCTGGCAGGACAACCACCTGGTGGCCTACCTGCGCCTGCTCGACCCGCACTCGCAAAACAGTGACGTGGTGATCGGGCGCGTGATCATCGCGCCCCACGCACGCGGCCAGGGGCTGGGTCACACGTTGATGGAACAGGCGCTCAAGCAGGCCGAGAAATATTGGCCCGGTACGTCGATCTCATTGTCGGCCCAGGCGCATTTGCAGGGGTATTACGGGCGGTACGGGTTTGAAGTGGTGGGTGTGGAATATCTGGAAGATGGGATTCCGCACATTGGCATGCATCGGCCCTGAGGACGCCATCGCGAGCAAGCTCGCTCCCACAGGGATCTTCAGTGAACAACGATCAAATGTGGGAGCGAGCTTGCTCGCGATGGGGCCAGCCCAGGCAAAGCCAATACTCAGGGATACTCAAGCACCGCCTTGATCTGCGGCAAATTCCCCTCGATCCACCCCCGATCGATCGCCCCCCAATCGCGAATCCGATAACGCCCGGCATGGTTGCGTGCGCCGTCCTCTTGCTCGAACTCACAAACGATATCCAGGTCAGCCAGCGCGGCAATGGTGTCCTGGGCGGTGCGCCGGGGCATGCCGGTGGTTTCGGTGAGGGCCGGGACGTTGCTGGCGATACCGCTGTCGATCAGGTAAGCCACGTACAAGCGACGGTAGAAGCTGGTCTTGGTCTTGCTGACATCCATTCGGTCATTCCTTGTGGGGTTGCAGATCCCGCCAGGTCAGGTACACCCGCAGGTCGAATTCCAACTGGTGATACCCCGGCAGCATGTGCTCGCAGAGTTGGTAGAAGGCCTTGTTGTGGTCCGACTCCTTGAAGTGCGCCAGCTCGTGCACCACGATCATGTTCAGGAACTCGGGCGCCGCGTCCTTGAACAACGCAGCGATGCGGATTTCTTTCTTGGCCTTGAGCTTGCCACCCTGCACCCGCGACACCGCGGTATGCAGGCCGAGGGCGCGGTGGGTCAGGTCCAGGCGACTGTCGAACAACACCTTGTCGATGGCTGGCGCGTTACGCAGGTATTGCTGCTTGAGGTCCAGCGCATAACCGTACAGGGCTTTGTCGCTCTGGATCGGATGTCGGCCCGGGTAGCGCTGCTGCAGGTAATCGCCCAGTCGGTCCTGGGCAATCAATTGCTGCACTTGGGCTTGCAGGGCGGCGGGATAGGCCTGGAGGTATTTGAGCGCGGTCATCAAGGGGCAACACAGTCACAAGAGGCCGCCAGTGTAGCGAATTCAAGCCTGCACCGCGCTCCAGTCGAACGGCGTGGCGAAGGCATTGGTGTCTTCGGCCATCAAGGGCCGCGCCACGAGGAACCCCTGCACGTACTCACAGCCATGGGCCTGCAGCCACTCATATTGCTCGCGGGTTTCCACCCCTTCGGCAATCACCCGCAAGCCCAGTTGCGTACACAGGTCGATCACCGAGGCGGCCAACGCGGCATCCCGGGGCGATCCTGGTATGCGGGCGATCAAATGCCGATCGAGCTTGAGGGTATCGAGCTCAAGGTCGCGCAGATGCGCCAGTGAACAGGGCCCCGAACCAAAGTCATCCAATGCAACCCGCACCCCGAGGTGACGCAGCAGTCGCAATTGCTTTTGGGTTTCATCGGGGTTGCGCATCAGCGCATCCTCAGTCACCTCGACCTCCAGTTGCCGGGGCTTCAAGGCATGACGCTCCAGGACCTGGCGCAACTCGGTCACCAGGTTGGGCATGCCGAACTGGGTACTGCTCAGGCTTACCCCCAACACCAGGTCGTCAGCGAACAAGCGCTCCCAGACTTTGCGCTGGGCGGCGCTGCGATGATAAATCCAGCTGCCCAGGCGACTGATCAACCGCGCCTCTTCCAGCAAGGGCAGGAACAGGCCCGGCGGAACATCACCGACGCTGGGGTGCTGCCAGCGCAACAGCGCTTCGAACCCGCGGATCCGCCCGTCGACGATGCTCACCTGCGGCTGGTAGACCATATTGAAATCGCGGTTCTCGATGGCCGAGCGCACGCTCTCTTCCAGCATCAGCCGTGAACGGGCTCGACCGTTCATTTCATGATCGTAAAAACGGTATTGCTGGCGGCCGGCACGCTTGGCTTCGTACATGGCGATGTCGGACGCCCGCAGCAAACCATCGAGATTGGCGCCGCAGTCGGGGTACGTCGCGATGCCGATGCTGGCCCCAAGGGCCACGTCCATGCCTTCGATCTGCTGGCAGATGGCGACGCGCTCGATAAGTTTCTCGGCGATCTTGGCCGCCTGCTCGGGGAACTCCAGGTCCAGCAGCGCCGTGAACTCGTCCCCGCCCAGGCGCGCCAGGATATCGAATGGGCGCAGGCAGGCCTTCAACTGTTCCGACACCCAGCGCAATACCCGGTCCCCGGCATCGTGCCCCAGCGAGTCATTGACCCGCTTGAAACCATCGAGGTCCAGGTACAGCAACACCCAGTTGCTTTCCTGGCGCTCGCTGCGCATCAACAGGTTTTCGGCGGTCTGGTAGAACCCCCGACGGTTGAGCAAACCGGTCAGCGGGTCCGTGACGGCCTGGTATTCGAGTTGTTGGTGCAAGTGGCGAACCACGGACATGTCCTGGAGCGTCACCACCATCGCCTTCTGCTCCGACGGCAACGGCGCACAGGACAAGGCCACCGACACCTGCTGGCCGGGCGCCGTGCGCAGGACCGCGTCATGCAATCGCCAGGTTTCACCGCGACGATAGGCGTTGTGGATATCGGAATCGAGCCACTCGGGAATGTGCGGTTTCTGCAGGAAGTCCAGGAATGGCATGCCCTGCAATTGCTCGGCGGTGGCATTGAGCAAGCGGCAGGTAGAAGGGTTGGCGAAGCGGATACAGCCATTCTCATCCACCACCAGGATGCCTTCGGCGGCGTTGTCCAGCACCGAGGCATTAAAGGCCCTGGCCGCTTCGAGATCCTGGCTCAGGCGCTGCAAGGCCCGGCGATTGCGCTGGTGCTCGAGCAACGCCTGGACCTTGGGCTTGAGGATTTGCGGATCGAAGGGCTTGAACAGGTAATCCACGGCGCCACTGGCATAGCCCTTGATCACCGCATCCTGGGATTGCTCGTTGGCCGTCAGGAAAATGATCGGCGTGAGCCGCGTGCGCTGGCTGCCGCGCATCAGGCGCGCCACTTCGAAACCGTCCATGTCAGGCATCTGCACATCCAGCAGAACCAGGTCGATATCGTGTTCGAGCAGCAGGTTAAGCGCCTCGACCCCCGAGGACGCGGTCATGACTCGCCAATCCTGACGCTGCAACAAGGCTCGCATGCTGAGCAGGTTTTCAGGGTAGTCATCAACAATCAAAAGGACAGAGCTGTCTTCGCCGAGCGGTGGTTGCGCGCATTCCATGCTGCTTCTCTTATCGGGCGCCACGTCCGTTTTTACGTAGCAAAGCGGACAAATACTGTCCCCCCACTCTAGACCGGGATTGTCAAAAGCAGTAGGTGTCAACGCGCCATCATCCAGACAAAGCCCGAAATAGCCGACTAACGGTCACCCTCCTCGGGCACAGAAACTGCAATGACACCCTCGACGGACAATTGACGTCAACCACCCGCCGAAAAGTTGCCAGGCAGTTTCTTCCGTCACTTACCCATACGCCCGAAAAGACCGGCCTAGAGCCTTGGTTCGTGGTGTGCGGCTTTTTCATCGAGTGACATAGGATCCCATCATGATCGATCTCTCAACCTGGAACCTGAGCATCCCCGAAGGCAGCCCTCCGGCCACCATCGAAACCTCTCAACTCGTGCAAGGATTCCAGGACCAGTATTTCCATTCCGATTCCGGCACGGTTTTTTTCTGGGCACCGGTAACCGGCGCCACGACCACCAATGCTATTTATCCGCGCAGTGAACTTCGTGAAACCTACAGCAACGGCACCTTGCGCAATTGGCTGTACCCGGCCGCGGACAACAAGCTGGCTGCCACCCTGGCCGTCAGCCAGGTGCCCAGCACCGGCAAGGTGGTGATTGGTCAGATCCATGCCAAGGACAGCACCAGCCCCCTGGTGAAGCTGGAATACCAATATAAGACCTACCCACCGGCAACATTGTCGCCAAGGTGCGCATGCGCCCGGACGACGAAGCAGGCCAGGTCATTACCATCGCCACGGGCATCAAGCTGAATCAATCCTTCTCTTACCTGATCCATCTCAGCCCCGCCGGCGTCCTGACCATCAATGGCGCGGGTTACCAGTGGAGCTCCCCCATCAGCTCCACCTGGAGCGACAAGCCGCTGTACTTCAAGGCGGGCGTGTATGTGCAGGACAACACCGGTTATCCCACCGAAGGCGGGACCGTGACGTTCAGCCTGCTGGATATCGATCACATCTAGGCGCTTTGCGTGGTGCCAGGGCAGCAACGCAATGCTGCCAGCCAAGCCAGACACTATCGATACGCCATAGTTCAGTGCGATCTCGAAACTACCGACTAACGGTTATCCATCCAGGCATAAATGCTGCAATTGACATGTTCGACGGACAATTGACGTCAAACATCCGCCGGATGGCTATTCAAAAAGACCCCTTCCTGCGTGATCAACACACTCCAAATGCTCGGAGTAGAGCCTCCCGCTTTGGTACTCAGCACTTTTACGCCCGTTACGCAGGATCCGACCATGATCGATCTCAACACCTGGAACTTGAGCATTCCCGAAGGCAGCCCCGCCATCACCATCGAAACGCCTCGACTGGCCCAAGGGTTCAAGGATGAATATTTCCACTCCGACACCGGCACGCTGCTCTTCTGGGCGCCGGTGACCGGCACCAAGACTGCAAACGCGATCTACCCACGCAGCGAACTGCGGGAAACCTACAGCGACGGCACCCTGCGCAACTGGTTGTACCCAGCGGCGGACAACACCCTGCGTGCCGCCATCAGCGTCAATCAGGTGCCCAGCTCCGGCAAGATCGTGATCGGTCAGATCCACACCAAAGACAGCACCAGTCCGATGGTGAAACTGGAGTACCAGTACAAAACCTATAGCTCCACCGGCAACATCGTCGCCAAGGTGCGCATGCGCCCCGACGACGAAACCGGTCAAGTCATCACCATCGCCACCGGCGTGAAGCTCAACCAGAGCTTTACCTACATGATCCACCTCAGCCCGAAGGGGGCACTGGGCATCAGTGCGGCGGGCTACAACTGGAGAACCACTGTCGACCCTACCTGGAAGGTCAAACCGCTGTATTTCAAAGCGGGCGTGTACGTGCAGGACAACACCGGCTACACCACCGAAGGCGGCAAAGTGACGTTCAGCGCGCTGGAAATCAAACACACGACGCTTTGATCGAAAATCTGCTCAGCCGCAACAGCAGCACGGAACGCTGCTATCGGCGCCCCTCCTTAGAAGGCATCCGGTTCAGGGTGCTTTTTTTGCCCTGTACCTGGCAAAGCTGCCAAATTGCCATCGCGCAATGGTTCCGAGAAAAAACCAGGCAGCCGACCAATGGTTGTTTATCTCGGGCACAAAACCGGAAAACACCACTCTGACGGTCTGCTGACGCCAACCCTCCGCCGGACGACCGCGCCAAAAACTCGTCCGCGCCCCCCTTATGGCCTCAGCAAAAGCGCGTCTTAGAGCCTCCGGCTGTGGCGTAAATCATTTCTTCTTCTCAGAAAGGATCCGAACATGGTCGATCTTGCAACCTGGAACCTGAGCATCCCCGAAGGCAGCCCGCCGAAAACCATCGAAACCCCTCGACTGGTGGATGGGTTCCAGGACAAATATTTCAACTCCGAAGGCAGCACGGTGTATTTCTGGTCGCCGGTGACCGGCACCAAGACTGAAAACGCGATCTACCCGCGCAGCGAATTGCGAGAGACCTATAAAGACGGCACCTTGCGCAACTGGCTGTACCCCGACGCCGACAACCAATTGCGTGCGAACCTGGTCGTCAACCAGGTGCCCAGTAGCGGCAAGATCGTGATCGGTCAGATCCATGCCAAGGACAGCAGCAAGCCCTTGGTGAAGCTGGAATACCAATACAAGGATGCCACCAGCACGGGGGACATCGTCGCCAAGGTGCGCATGCGCCCCGATGACGACGAAGGCCGGGTCATCACCGTCGCCACCGGCGTGAAACTCAATCAGTCCTTCAGTTACCGGATCCACCTTGATCGTACCGGCGACCTGGGCATTACGGCGGCGGGTCGTAGCTGGTACACCACCATCAGCTCCACTTGGCGGGTCAAGCCGTTGTACTTCAAGGCCGGGGTGTACGTGCAGGACAACAGTGGCTACACCAGTGAAGGCGGGAAAGTGAAGTTCAGCGTGCTGGATATCGATCACAACACTTAAAAGTGCTTCCGAAAATCTCGTAGGATTTTGCTCCCCGTGGCGAGGGAGCTTGCTCCCGCTGGGCTGCGAAGCAGCCCCTCTTTTCGTCAGACCCACCGCATGTGCCGACTTTACGGCGGCTGCGCCCCCGAGCGGGAGCAAGCTCCCTCGCCACAGGGGGGCGGTGCGTCCTACAGGTCGATTTTGGTCTCGAAAATCTCCTCTATAGTTCGGCTTGTCTGCTGGCTTTGGTCAGTAGGCAGGGGTTTCGCAGCCCACTGACAGAACAGAGACTTTGCACCGTCAAATGAAAATTCAGGCAAACTCGCCTGCGTTCATTTTATGGCGGTTGCGTGCGGGAGACCTTCGGGTCTGCCGGGTTTGGTCTCTATCTCGGTCTGCGAACCCGCGCGCAACTGCCACCCATTTGTTTCGCAGCAAGAGGGTGGCGATCGATTTTTATTAATAGAGCCCAAACCTTATGACGACGACTCAATCACTTAGCCGCTTCACCCCTCTCACTCCAATCGCCACCACCCAACCTGTGCTGTTCATTGACAAAACCGTCCCGCTAACAGAGCTTCACGCCTGCGCCAGCGAACGCCTACACGCCACCCTCGACTATCTGACACTCATGGCCTGCGCCACCCTGCGCGATTCGGCCGCCAGCGATTTCAACACCCTCACCAATGTTGCCCGGATCCTGGTTCAGGATGTCACCGATGTGTTTGGTGTCATTGAACAACGCGGGCTCGAAGACCAATAAAGCCCTCCCAGTGGGAGATGATCCCCTGTGGGAGCGAGCTTGCTCGCGATAGCGCTGGGTCAGTGATAGGGATGTCGGCTGACACAGCGCTATCAGGATCTGTGTGTATATCCGTTTTTTTGTAACGGCCACTTATGGTTCCGCTCTTACAGCGGGTCACTTTCGAAAAGCGCGAAAGTAACCAAAGCGCTCCTGCCCCACCACTTGGCACCTCGCCTAGGCTCGGTGTGCCCTCACTCCGGCATCGCTCCGTGGGCCCGCCGCGAAGGGCCATCCATGGCCCAGCGCGGCTACCTCGGCATCCATGCCGAGGTGCCCACTACGCAATGCCTGCGTTCGGCCAGCGTGGTTAACGGGGCGCCGAGATCAACGTCCACCGCGAGGCGGCCTAGTAGCCGACCTGGCTCTCCCGGTCGTACACCCATCAGCTCTGCTTGAGCAGGACCTGTGGGAGCAAAGCTTGCTCGCGAGGCGGCCTGACAGCCGACCTGGCTCTCCCCCGGTCGTACCCCCATCAGCTCTGTTTGAGCAGGATCTGTGGGAGCAAAGCTTGCTCGCGAGGCGGTCGGTACATTCAACATCTTCATCGACTGAACCACCGCCTTCGCGAGCAAGCTTTGCTCCCACACATACCTGTTCCCACAGGGGAAACGCGGTCTCACCAAGAGCCAGGTCGGCTATAAGGCCGCCTCGGCGTGGACGTTGATCTCGGGCGCCCCGTTAACCACGATGGCCGAACGCAGGCATTGCGCAGTGGGCATCCCGGCATGGATGCCGGGATAGCCGCGCTGGGCCATGGATGGCCCTTCGCGGCGGGCCCACGGAGCAATGCCGGAGTGAGGGCATGCCGAGCCCTAGCGAGGCACCGAGTGGTGGGGCAAAAGCGTTTTGCTTACTTTTGCGCTTCTCAAAAGTGAGCCGCCGTAAGGGCGGAACCATAAGCCGCCATCACCCAAAAAACGGATACACACACAAACCCCACCCATAAAAAAACCCGCATCACTGCGGGTTTTCTCACAACGCTAAAACATCAATTAACCTTAGCGTTCAACTCACCTTTCAGATACCGCTGATACATAGCCTCCAGAGAGATCGGCTTGATCTTGGAAGCATTACCCGCAGTACCAAACGCCTCATAACGCGCAATACACACATCACGCATCGCCGTCACGGTCGCACCGAAGAACTTACGCGGATCAAACTCGCTCGGGTTGGTCGCCATCAAACGACGCATGGCACCAGTAGAAGCCAGACGCAGATCGGTATCGATGTTGACCTTGCGCACGCCGTACTTGATGCCTTCGACGATTTCCTCAACCGGCACGCCGTAGGTTTCCTTGATGTCGCCACCGTACTGGTTGATGATCGCCAGCCACTCTTGTGGAACCGAGGAAGAACCGTGCATCACCAGGTGGGTGTTCGGGATGCGCTTGTGGATTTCCTTGATGCGGTCGATCGCCAGCACATCGCCGGTTGGCGGCTTGGTGAACTTGTAGGCGCCGTGGCTGGTGCCGATGGCGATGGCCAGGGCGTCGACCTGGGTCTTCTTGACGAAGTCCGCCGCTTCTTCCGGATCGGTCAGCATCTGGCTGTGGTCCAGCACGCCTTCGGCGCCGATGCCGTCTTCTTCACCGGCCATACCGGTTTCCAACGAACCCAGGCAACCCAGTTCGCCTTCCACCGACACGCCGCAGGCGTGGGCCATGGCGACGGTCTGCTGGGTGACGCGTACGTTGTACTCGTAGTCGGTCGGGGTCTTGCCGTCTTCGCCGAGGGAACCGTCCATCATCACCGAGCTGAAGCCCAGCTGGATGGAACGCTGGCAGACGTCCGGGCTGGTGCCGTGGTCCTGGTGCATGCACACCGGGATGTGCGGGAATTCTTCGATCGCAGCCAGGATCAGGTGACGCAGGAACGGCGCGCCAGCGTATTTGCGGGCACCGGCCGAAGCCTGGACGATCACCGGAGAGTCAGTCTTGTCAGCGGCTTCCATGATGGCGCGCATCTGCTCAAGGTTGTTGACGTTAAAGGCTGGAACGCCGTAGCCGAACTCGGCTGCGTGGTCCAGCATCTGACGCATGCTGATAAGTGCCATTGTGTCTCTCTCCCGGTCGAGGGTCGTTAATCGTGCCAGCCTGCCGGAGCGGCGGCGGCTATTCAAGTCATTGCGGATCGGGGGTCGGTCCCGGTCTGCGTGTTCGGTATCGCTAAACCCAGATACTGACGCAATCCCTGTGGGAGCGAGCTTGCTCGCGATGAGGGCGGCACATGCAACATCACTGTCGCCTGCTACACCGCTATCGCGAGCAAGCTCGCTCCCACATGGGTTCTGTTCCAGCCTCTGGATCCGTGTGGATCAATCTTGTCACTCGGCCTTGCAGCCGCGCCCAATCAAATCATTGGTGGCGACCCAATAAACCAGGCCTTCCTCACCCTTGACGTGAAACGCCAGCATGTCATCGCTGTACAGTGAACCTTCAGCACCCGGTTCAAGCTTGAGGCGATAAACCTTATCGGCGCCGCCCAGGCGTACATCGACTTCCTTGTGGGCGGTGTCGGTGTAGCGCCAGAGCACCTTGGCCTCGCTGTCACAGGTCCAGGTCGTCCAACCTTCAACAGGTTCGGACGTGTGCAAAAAGTCCAACTGCGCACAACCGCCCAGCAATGCCAACGCCACGACGGCGATCAAGCCTTTCATCCGTGTTCCTCGACGGACGGCACACGCCGCCAGCCATGAGTTAAGAGTCAGACCCGTCAAGGACAACCATGTTCCTTGGTCGGGGTTTGCGTCTCGTATTTGTCCAGGCCGTCCGGTCCGGAACGCTTGTTCAGCACCGGGTTGGTCTCGGCCTGCCAGTCGGCCTGGTAACAGCCGTCTTCAGGCGCCGGCGTGCCGGGTTGCGAGGCCGGAGCCTGCGGGCCGCTTGAGCAGGCCACCAGCATCGTCGCCGCCAACAGCAACGGGATCGTCTTGACCATCAGAACACTCCTTTGCCTGGTCAATGCAGCTTCAGGCCTTGGCCCGGCTTTCCAGGACTTCCACGGCTGGCAACACTTTGCCTTCGACGAACTCGAGGAATGCGCCACCGCCAGTAGAAATGTAGGAGATCTGCTCGGCCACGCCATATTTGTCGATGGCCGCCAGGGTGTCGCCGCCACCGGCGATGGAGAACGCAGCGCTGTCGGCAATGGCCTGGGCCAGCACCTTGGTGCCGTTGCCGAACTGGTCGAACTCGAACACGCCGACCGGGCCGTTCCACAGGATGGTCTTGGAAGATTTCAGCAGTTCGGCGAAGTTGGCTGCGGTTTGCGGGCCGATGTCGAGGATCATGTCGTCCTCGGCTACGTCATCGACCAGCTTGACGGTGGCAGTGGCGCTTTCTGCGAACTCCTTGGCCACGACCACGTCCACTGGCAACGGTACGCTGACCTTGGCGGCGATTTCCCGAGCGGTGTTCAGCAGGTCCGGTTCGTACAGGGATTTACCGACCGGGTGACCCGCAGCGGCGAGGAAGGTGTTGGCGATGCCGCCACCGACGATCAACTGGTTGCAGACCTGGCTCAGGCTGTTGAGCACGTCCAGCTTGGTGGAGACCTTGGAGCCGGCAACGATGGCGGCCATCGGCTGGGCCGGGGAGCCCAGGGCCTTGCCCAGTGCGTCCAGCTCGGCAGCCAGCAACGGGCCTGCGGCGGCGACTTTGGCGAACTTCGCCACGCCGTGGGTCGAGCCCTCGGCACGGTGGGCGGTGCCGAACGCGTCCATCACGAACACGTCGCACAGGGCGGCGTATTGCTGGGCCAGTTCGTCGGCGTTCTTTTTCTCGCCCTTGTTGAAGCGCACGTTTTCAAACAGCACGACATCGCCGGCTTTCACGTCCACGCCGCCCAGGTAGTCAGCGACCAATGGCACTTCACGGCCCAGGGCACGGCTCAGGTAATCGGCCACAGGCTTGAGGCTGTTTTCCGCCGAGAACTCGCCTTCGGTCGGACGGCCCAGGTGGGAGCAGACCATCACGGCCGCGCCTTTTTCCAGGGCCAGCTTGATGGTCGGCAGCGAGGCCAGGATGCGCGCGTCGCTGGTGACAACACCGTCCTTGACGGGGACGTTGAGGTCTTCGCGGATCAGTACGCGCTTACCTTGCAGATCGAGGTCGGACATCTTCAACACGGTCATGGGTCGCAATTCCTGGGTAACTGTTTAGAGAGCAGGTTTTTTAGAAGCGGTTTGCAGGTAATGCTCGGCAACGTCCAGCATTCGGTTGGCAAACCCCCATTCGTTGTCGAACCAGGCCAGGATGTTCACAAGCCGAGGCCCGGAAACACGGGTCTGGCTGGCATCGACGATGGCCGAATGTGGGTCATGGTTAAAATCACAACTGGCATGAGGCAACTCGGTGTAGGCCAGAAGGCCTTTGAGCGGACCGCTGGTGGCGGCTTCGCGCAGGATCCGGTTGACCTCGGTGGCGTCGGTATCGCTCACGGTCTGCATCGTAATGTCGAGGCAGGACACGTTGACCGTCGGCACCCGCACGGCTTTGGCCTGAATTCGCCCCGCAAGTTCCGGCAACAGCCGTTCGATGCCGCGCGCCAGACCAGTGGACACCGGAATCACCGATTGGAACGCCGAACGGGTGCGGCGCAAGTCCTCATGGTGGTAAGCGTCGATCACCGGCTGGTCGTTCATCGCCGAGTGAATGGTGGTGATCGACACGTATTCCAGGCCAATGGCCTGGTCCAGCAGGCGCAACAGCGGCACGCCGCAGTTGGTGGTGCAGGACGCGTTGGACACCAGCAGCTCTTCGCCGGTCAGGCAATCCTGGTTCACGCCGTAGACGATGGTGGCGTCCACGTCCGCTTCACTGGCCATCGGCTGGGAGAACAACACCCGTGGCGCGCCGGCAGCGAGAAAACGCTGGCCGTCTTCGCGGGTGTGGTAGGCGCCGGAGCACTCGAGCACCAGATCGACATCCAGGGACGCCCAATCGATGCCTTCGGGGGTGGCACTGCGCAAGACCTTCACGCAGTCGCCATTAATATGCAGACAATCACCCTCGACCCGCACTTCGCCGGGAAACCGGCCGTGGGTGGAGTCAAAGCGTGTCAGGTATTCGATGCTGGCCATGTCGGCCAGGTCATTGATCGCCACAATCTCGAAACCGGCCTTGGCCCCTCGCTCGAACAACGCACGCAAGACGCAACGACCTATCCGGCCGTAGCCGTTGAGTGCAACTTTGTAGGGACGCGGTTGGGGCATGGGGTTCTCGATTAGCGGGGTGAATCCTTCAATCCTGCATGGCCTGGGCCATCGCTATCGCGAGCAAGCTCGCTCCCACATGGGATTGCATTCCAAATGTGGGAGCGAGCTTGCTCGCGATGGCGTCAGCCCAGGCGACGCAACTTTCGGATCAGTCTTCCAGCAACTCTTCAGCCTGACCCAGGATGTTTTCCAGGGTGAAACCGAATTCCTCGAACAGCGCCGGCGCAGGCGCCGATTCGCCGTAGGTGGTCATGCCGATCACGCGACCTTCCAGGCCCACGTACTTGTACCAGTAATCGGCGTGAGCAGCCTCGATGGCGATCCGCGCACTGACCTGCAGCGGCAACACCGCTTGCTTGTAGCCGGCATCCTGGGCATCGAACACGCTGGTGCAAGGCATGGACACTACGCGCACGTTGCGGCCCTGCTCGGTCAGCTTGTCGTAGGCCTGGACGGCCAGGCCGACTTCGGAACCGGTGGCGATCAGGATCAGCTCAGGCTCGCCGATGCAGTCCTTGAGCACATAGCCGCCACGAGCGATGTCGCCGATCTGGTCGGCATCGCGGTTCTGGTGCTGCAGGTTCTGGCGGGAGAAGATCAGCGCCGATGGACCGTCGTTGCGCTCGATGGCGTGTTTCCAGGCCACCGCCGATTCCACGGCATCGCATGGGCGCCAGGTGTCCAGGTTCGGCGTGCAACGCAGGCTCGCCAGTTGCTCGATCGGCTGGTGAGTCGGGCCGTCTTCGCCCAGGCCGATGGAGTCGTGGGTGAACACATACAGGATGCGTTTTTTCATCAGCGCCGACATGCGCACGGCGTTGCGGGCGTATTCCATGAACATCAGGAAGGTCGCGCCGTAAGGCACCAGGCCGCCGTGCAACGCCACGCCGTTCATGATCGCGCTCATGCCGAACTCGCGAACGCCGTAGTACATGTAGTTGCCGCTGGCATCTTCAGCGCTGACGCCTTTGCAGCCTTTCCACAAGGTCAGGTTGGAACCGGCCAGGTCGGCCGAACCGCCCAGCAGTTCCGGCAACAATGGGCCGAAGGCGTTCAGGGTGTTCTGGCTGGCCTTGCGGCTGGCGATGGTTTCGCCCTTGGCGGCGACTTCAGCGATGTACGCCGAGGCTTTTTCGGCGAAGTCGGCCGGCAGCTCGCCGCTGAGGCGACGCACCAGCTCATTGGCCAGCTCAGGGAATTCGGCGGAATACGCAGCGAAACGCTGATCCCATTCGGCTTCGACCGCGCGACCTTTTTCCTTGGCATCCCACTCGGCATAAATGTTGGCCGGGATTTCGAACGGGCCATGGTTCCACTTCAACGCGGCGCGGGTCAGGGCGATTTCCTCGGCACCCAGTGGCGCGCCGTGGCAGTCTTCCTTGCCTTGTTTGTTCGGCGAGCCGAAACCGATGGTGGTCTTGCAGCAGATCAGGGTCGGCTGGGCGCTTTTGCGGGCGGTCTCGATGGCGGTCTTGATCTCTTCCGGATCGTGGCCGTCGACGTTGCGGATCACCAGCCAGTTGTAGGCTTCGAAACGCTTGGGAGTGTCGTCGGTGAACCAGCCTTCGACTTCGCCATCGATGGAGATGCCGTTGTCGTCATAGAAGGCGATCAGCTTGTCCAGGCCCAGGGTGCCGGCCAGGGAGGCGACTTCATGGGAAATGCCTTCCATCATGCAGCCATCACCCAGGAATACGTAGGTGTGGTGATCGACGACGTTATGGCCGGGGCGGTTGAATTGCGCCGCCAGGACTTTTTCTGCCAATGCAAAACCTACGGCGTTGGCCAAGCCCTGGCCCAATGGACCGGTGGTGGTTTCCACGCCTGGGGTGTAGCCGTATTCCGGGTGGCCCGGGGTGCGGCTGTGCAGTTGACGGAAGTTCTTCAGGTCATCGATCGACAGGTCGTAGCCGGTCAGGTGCAGCAGCGAGTAGATCAACATCGAGCCGTGGCCGTTGGACAGTACGAAACGGTCACGGTCGGCGAAGGCTGGGTTGCTCGGGCTGTGCTTGAGGTAGTCGCGCCAAAGCACCTCGGCGATATCCGCCATACCCATGGGGGCACCGGGATGGCCGCTGTTGGCTTTCTGCACGGCATCCATGCTGAGGGCACGAATGGCATTGGCACGCTCACGACGGCTGGGCATCGCTGTTCTCCTGCGGGTATTGAATCGAGAATGAATAAAAATGGAACTGAAAAAAGGCGAGCATTTTCCCTCACCCACCCGCCCCGGGGCAATGACAGATAGTCATCCTTGGGCGTTTTTCCGGTGGATAAAGTCGCATTAGCCAGGTGAAACCTTTCCGCTGATGGCTTGTAGAGTCAAGCACAGGTTGGGAAGTGCCATTTATCCAGCAATATCAAAACTTTTTGATATTGAACTTGCGATGATCCAAACCCCTCACTAGACTGCCCCACTATGAAACAGACTGCCGCACTATGAACTTACCTGCGCCGTCCATTCGCCATGACGACTGCGATGAACTGGCGGCCCTTTGCAAGGCCGGCGGCGATCCGTTGCGGCTCAATGTATTGCGCGCCCTGGCCAACGACTCGTTCGGCGTGCTGGAACTGGCGCAGATCTTCGGCATCGGCCAGTCCGGCATGAGCCACCACCTCAAGGTCCTGGCCCAGGCTGACCTGGTGGCGACCCGCCGGGAAGGCAACGCCATTTTCTATCGCCGCGCCCTGCCCCACACCGACCTGCTGGGCGGCAAGCTGCACGCCGCGCTGCTGGACGAAGTGGACGCGCTGAACCTGCCGACGGACGTGCAGGCTCGCATCGCCCAGGTACACGGGCAACGGGCCGCAGCCAGCCAGGACTTTTTCGCCCGGGTCGCCGAGAAATTCCGCGCCCAGCAAGACCTGATCGCCGGACTGCCGCAATACCGCGAAAGCGTCGTGGCGCTGCTCGATAAACTAAGCTTCGAAGCCACGGCCACGGCGATCGAAGTCGGCCCCGGCGATGGCGCCTTTCTGCCGGAGCTGGCGCGACGCTTCAGCCAGGTGACGGCGCTGGACAACAGCCCGGCCATGCTTGAGCTGGCGCGCCAGGTGTGTGAACGCGAGGCCCTGGCTAACGTCAGCCTGCAACTGGCCGACGCCCTGGATGGCATGAGCCTGCAGGCCGACTGCGTAGTATTGAACATGGTGCTTCATCATTTCGCCGCGCCGGCCGATGCACTCAGGCACATGGCCGCCCTGCTGCAACCGGGCGGCAGCCTGCTGGTGACGGAGTTATGCAGTCACAACCAGAGCTGGGCCAGGGAGGCCTGTGGCGATCTCTGGCTCGGCTTCGAACAGGACGACCTGGCCCGCTGGGCCACCGCTGCGGGCCTCGTGCCCGGGGAAAGCCTCTATGTAGGCTTACGTAATGGTTTCCAGATCCAGGTTCGCCACTTTCAGCGGCCGACTGGCGACACTCACCAACGGTAACTTGTAGGAAAACATCGAGATGAGCGAATACTCCCTTTTCACCTCCGAGTCCGTGTCTGAAGGGCATCCGGACAAAATCGCCGACCAGATTTCTGATGCGGTGCTGGACGCCATCATTGCTGAAGACAAGTTCGCCCGCGTGGCGTGCGAGACTCTGGTGAAAACGGGCGTGGCGATCATCGCCGGCGAAGTCACTACTTCGGCCTGGGTCGACCTGGAACAGATCGTCCGCGACGTGATCCTGGGCATTGGCTACAACAGCTCCGACGTCGGCTTCGACGGCGCGACCTGCGGCGTGATGAACATCATCGGCAAGCAGTCCCCCGACATCAACCAAGGCGTTGACCGGGCCAAGCCGGAAGACCAGGGTGCCGGCGACCAGGGCCTGATGTTCGGCTACGCCAGCAACGAGACCGACGTGCTGATGCCGGCCCCGATCACCTTCTCGCACCAGTTGGTTCAACGCCAGGCCGAGGCCCGTAAATCCGGCCTGCTGCCTTGGCTGCGCCCGGACGCCAAGTCCCAGGTGACCTGCCGTTACGAAGGCGGCAAGGTGGTGGGTATCGATGCCGTCGTCCTGTCGACCCAGCACAACCCTGATGTGTCCTACAAAGACCTGCGCGAAGGCGTGATGGAACTGATCGTCAAGCACGTGCTGCCTGCCGAGTTGCTGTCCAAGGACACCCAGTTCCACATCAACCCGACTGGGCAGTTCATCATCGGCGGCCCGGTGGGCGACTGCGGCCTGACCGGTCGCAAGATCATCGTCGACAGCTACGGCGGCATGGCCCGTCATGGCGGCGGCGCGTTCTCCGGCAAGGACCCATCGAAGGTTGACCGTTCGGCGGCCTACGCCGGCCGCTATGTCGCCAAGAACATCGTCGCCGCCGGCCTGGCCGAGCGCTGCGAGATCCAGGTGTCCTACGCCATTGGCGTGGCCCAGCCTACGTCGATCTCGCTGAATACCTTCGGCACCGGCAAGATCGGCGATGACAAGATCATCAACCTGGTCCGTGAAGTGTTCGACCTGCGTCCATACGCCATCACCACCATGCTCGACCTGCTGCACCCGATGTACCAGGAGACCGCCGCCTATGGCCACTTCGGTCGTACGCCGCAGACCAAGACCGTGGGTGACGATACCTTCACCACCTTCACCTGGGAAAAAACCGACCGCGCCGACTCCCTGCGCGCCGCTGCCGGCCTGTAATACCGGCGGGTAAAGAAAAGCCCCTGGCGACTCGGTCGCCAGGGGCTTTTTCATGCCTTTGTGTTTTCATGCTTTTGTGGCGAGGGAGCTTGCTCCCGCTGGGCTCTGTAGGAGCTGCCGAAGGCTGCGATCTTTTGATCTTTCGCTTGAGACTCAAGTGTCCGGAGAAAGATCGCAGCCTCGTTGCACTCGACAGCTCCTACAACGCAACCCAGCGGGAGCAAGCTCCCTCGCCACTGGGCTGGTCATCGAATTCAAGCCCGCCGTGCCACCAGCAAAAACGAAGCCGCACTGGCGAGCAGCCCCGCACACATCCGATTGAACAGGCGCTTGCCACTAGGCCGGGCGAACAGCCGTCGCGCGTAAATGCCCATGTAGCAATACAAGCCGATGGCGATGCACTCCAGTGCCAGGAACAAACCACCCAGCACGGCGAATTGTTGAGTGACGGTGCCTGTACGGTCGACGAATTGCGGCAGGAACGCGGTAAACAACAGGATCGCCTTCGGATTGCCGATCGCCACCAGGAACTCCTGGCGCGCCAGGCCGGCCCGGCTCATCGACGCGACCGCGGCTTCACTGCCGGCCTCGGGCTGGGCCCGCCACAATTGCACCGCCAAATAGAACAGGTAACCGGCACCGACGAGCTTGATCCCCAGGAACAGCAACTCCGAGGTGTGCAGCACCGCGGTAAGCCCCACCGCTGCCAGGGCGATCATGATCGCAAATGCCAGCAATCGACCAATGCCGCCACTGCACGCCCGGACGAAGCCATAACGTGAGGCGTTACTGATGGACAGCAGGTTGTTCGGCCCCGGCGCCATGTTCAGCGCAAAGCAGGCCGGGATGAAAACAGCGAGCGTCGACAGTTCCATCGGGAGCATTCCAGGCAGCGGCGAATCGAAAGCCCATTCTGCGCCGGCCGTTGCCGAGGACAAGGCACAGTTGCGCGGCTAAATCGCCCCGCACTGTACCGCCGCGATTTTGCCACCAGGCTCCGCAAAATCCGGTAACGCTCCGGGCCTCGCAACTTCCGGGACGGTGGCTAGCCTTCAGTACTCAACCCAGCAAGGATGCTTCGATGCCACCGTTTTTGTATGCACTCGCCTGTCTTGTCTTCATTGCCATTCCTGCGCTCGCCGCGCCCTGTCCCGACTGGCCCGCTGAACGCGCCCGGGCCGAGATCGCCGCGCTGCAACAGCAAATCGACACCTGGGACGACAGCTATCACCGCCTCGGCCAATCGCTGGTGGCCGACGAACTGTATGATCAGTCCCGCGCACAGTTGGGCCAATGGCGCAGTTGCTTCAACCTCGCGGCGCCCGACGATCCCCTGGGCTCAGCGGGCGGAAAACTGCCGCACCCCGTCGTCCATACCGGCCTGGAAAAATTGAAGGATGCCGAGGCTGTGGGGACCTGGCTGCACGGTCGAGAGGACGTCTGGGTCCAGCCGAAGGTCGACGGCGTGGCGGTAACCCTGGTCTACCGCAAGGGTCACCTGCATCAGGCAATCAGCCGTGGCGATGGCGTCCAAGGGCACGACTGGACCACGAATGCGCGCAAGATCGCCGCCATCCCGCATCGACTCCGCCAGCCTGTGGACCTTGTCGTTCAGGGCGAGCTGTACTGGCGCCTGCTGGATCATGTCCAAGCCAACAATGGCAGTGTGAACGCCCGGGGCACCATGGCGGGTTTGATGGCACGCGGCAGCTTGACGGTGCACGATGGGATATATATCGGCCTGTTTGTCTGGGAGTGGCCTGACGGACCGGACACCCTGCCCGAGCGAATGGCCGCTCTGAGGGAGTTGGGTTTCGCCGACACCCTCGACTACAACCAACCTGTGCGGACATTGGCCGATGCCGAGCAGTGGCGCGATCACTGGTACCGCACACCGCTGCCATTCGCCAGCGACGGGATCGTCCTGCGCCAGAGCCGCCGCCCACCCGCCGACCGCTGGCAAGCCAGGGCGCCATTCTGGAGCGTCGCCTGGAAATACCCGTATGCCCAGGCGCTGGCCGAAGTGCGCAAGGTGCACTTCAAAGTCGGTCGTACCGGGCGCATCACGCCCGCACTGGAGCTTGAACGCATCCGGCTCGACGACCGGTGGATTCGCCGGGTAAGTGTCAGTTCCCTCCAGCGTTGGGAGGAGATGGACATTCGTCCCGGCGACCAGGTCGCCATCAGCCTGGCCGGGCTGACCATCCCACGGCTCGACAGCGTCGTGCTGCGCAGCGTCGAGCGGCAGGACCTCAACGCCCCTGCGCAAACCGATTACCACTTCTTGAGTTGCTGGCAACCGACAGCCGGCTGTGAAAGCCAGTTCCTCGCACGACTGGGCTGGCTCAGCGGCAAACAAGGGCTTGCCCTGCCCCACGTCGGCCCGGGCACCTGGGAAAAGCTGCTGGCCGCCGGACGACTCGACGGATTGCTGGATTGGATGACCCTCGATGCCGCCGAGCTTGCTAACATTGCCGGCTTCGGCGAACACAGCAGCACCCGCCTGCTCGCCAGCCTGCACAGCGCCCGGCAACGCCCTTTCGCGCAATGGCTCAAGGCCCTGGGCCTGCCGCCCGCTGGTGAGGCCCGGCTGGAAGGGCCGTGGCAGGTGCTGGCCGAGCGCAGCACCGAACAATGGCAAGCCGAGGCCGGCATCGGACCGGGACGCGCCGCGCAACTGAGCGCATTTTTTCGCGACCCGCAGGTGCTGGCCTTGAGTGACGTATTACGCACTGCCGGGGTCGACGGTTTTTAATCCGGGCCCTGTGCGGTTGAACCCAAGGGGCAAGCATGCGTTCCAACAGCGCATCTGTACCGACCGCTCGCGATTTTTTACGGAGTTGCTATGAATTTCCTGTCCCCCGTTGCCCTGCTGGTCTTATGCAGTGCCATGGCCGCCCCCTTGATGGCGGACGAGCAAACCCCGGAGCTCACCGGTTGCGCGGCCAAGCGCCAGGGCATCATCAACCAGATCGAACTGGCCAAGTCCCGTGGCAACCAGGACCAGCAGGCAGGCCTGGAAACCGCGTTGGACGAAGTCACCAGCCATTGCACCGATGCGTCCTTGCGCAAGGAGCGTGAAAACAAGGTGCTCGATGCCAAGCACGAGGTCAGTCGGCGTCAGGCCGACCTGGAAAAGGCCATGAAGAAAGGCGACGCCGAGCGGATCAACAAACGCAAGGACAAGCTGGCAACCTCCCGCAAGGAGCTGCAGGAAGCGGTGGACGAGCTGGACAAGTGAACCTTGAAAAGATCGCAGCCCCCTACAGGTTGAATACGATTCCCCGTAGGTGCTGGCAAAGCCTGCGATCTTTCAAGACATGTCAATGATCGCGAAACTCCTTATGACACGCACTGCACGCATCCTCGACCTTTTGCACCGCCGGCCCCAAGTAACTGGCCTTGTAGGGTTGGACGTTGCTGGCGGTCACCAACTCACCGGTGGCGGCTTCAAGGTTGCGGGCCATTTCCTGGAAACGCGCCTGCTTTTGCCAGACTTCATCCCGGGCGCTGGTGTGGTCTTGCTCGCGCACTTGCGGGAAGTGTTTCCATGGCTCATGAGAGAGTTGATCCAGTTGCGCCGCGCCTTCGGCAAATCGTGGACCATCGAACGGGACTCGCCCACGCAACATGCCGCCCAACTCTTCGTTGGTCTTGAGCATCTGCTTGAAGATCGCCTTGCGCTGGCCAAGGGGAGAATTGGGATCGACGCCACCACAGGCGGACAACATCAGGCAGGCCAGTACGGCCATGGAAAATCGTTTTACAAACATCTTGGCCTCGGGGCAGGAAACGGCAGTTAGTATCCTCGGGTCATCGGTAAAGACCAATGGCCCTATCAACAATACGGGTTGTTCGAGCGCCTGACAGCGTTCGAATGACTGCAAAGGAAATCTTCATGAACAGCTGCATCAAGACCTGGCACAAAGGCCTGGCATTGACCCTACCGCTGATCGCACTGTTGGCCGGTTGTAATCGCGGCGAAAAGGTCGAAGAACCTCAGACCCACGCCCTCGCCACCTATGTCAGCGCACCGTGGGAAGCGTTGCCGTCGGTGTCCGATGCAGACCTGCTGGCCGGTTTCGGCTCCTGGCGCAGTGCCTGCACCCGGCTCAAGGCCGATGCGACCTGGGGCCCGACCTGCGCGGCAGCGGCCAATGTGCCGCAAACCGCACAGGATGTACGCAATTTCCTGAAACAGAACCTGGACGTCTATGGCCTGCGCTCGGGAGACAACAGCCCCAACGGCCTGATTACCGGCTACTACGAGCCGGTCTACCCCGGCAGCCTCACCCAGACCGCCACGGCGAATATCCCGGTCTACGGTGTGCCGGAGGACATGATCATTGTGTCGCTGGACAGCATTTACCCTGAACTCAAGGGCAAACGCCTGCGTGGCCGCCTCGAAGGTCGAGTGCTCAAGCCCTACGACGACGCGGCCACCATCGAAACCAACGGCGTAAAGGCACCGGTCATCGCCTGGCTGACCGACCCCATGAACCTGCAATTCCTGCAAATCCAGGGTTCGGGACGCATTCGACTCGCCGATGGCCGCCAGCTGCGCATCGGTTATGCCGACCAGAACGGCCACCCTTACCGTCCCATCGGGCGCTGGCTGGTTGAACAGGGCGAACTGAAGAAAGAAGACGTGACCATGGGCGCCATCAGTGCCTGGGCCAAGGCCAACCCGAACCGTATTCCCGAATTGCTGGGCAGCAACCCCAGCTACGTATTCTTCAACCGTAACCCCGACAGCAACGAAGGCCCGCGAGGCTCGCTGAATGTACCGCTGACAGCCGGCTACAGCGTGGCGGTGGACCGCAAGGTGATTCCGCTGGGCAGCCTGCTCTGGCTATCCACCACCCGACCCGACGGCAGCACCTTGAACCGGCCCGTCGCCGCCCAGGACACTGGCGGTGCAATTGCCGGCGAAGTGCGGGCGGACCTGTTCTGGGGCACGGGCGAGGCGGCCGGGCAACTGGCCGGGGACATGAAGCAACAAGGGCAGATCTGGATGCTCTGGCCCAAGGGCATGGCGTTGCCGCAAGTGCCACAGGTGGCGAATGCGGTTACCGCCAATCCCTAGGATCCCAATCGCGAGCAAGCTCGCTCCCACTTTGGATCGGGTGTGTACACAAAATATGTATTCACCCAGATCAACTGTGGGAGCGAGCTTGCTCGCGAAGAGGCCCGCACAGACGCCAGAAATTCACCAGCCAGATTCAGACCGAAACAAAGAAGAAACTCAAGACCAACCCCACCCCCACGAACCACACCAGCGAACGCAGGATCGCCCAGTCAGCCAGATAGCAAATGATGTAGAGCAGGCGACTGGTGATGAACAGCACCGCCAGCACATTGATGGTCACCAGCTCGGCATTGCCGGCCAGGTGCGCGACGATCACCGCGGCGGCAAAAAACGGGCTGATTTCAAAGCTGTTCAGTTGCGCAGCGTATGCCCGCCGGGGAGCGCCTTCGAGTGTTTCCAGAAAGTCCCGAGGGTCGTGGTTATCTGCCAACCTGTATCGTCCACCAATCTTGGCAATGGCGATGCACAGATAAGGCAGGAGAAAGGCAATCAAAATACACCACAGGGCAACCGTCATTGACGCAGTTCCTTCTTTGAGTTTTATAGAAAATCGCGAGTTCGGGCGCCGGTCAGAACTTCATCACCAGCATGCCAACCAACACCAGCCCGCAGGCTAAGAGCCGCGGCAAGCCGAAAGGTTCTTTCAAGTAACGCATGCCGAACAGCACCACCAGGATCACGCTGATCTCCCGCAGCGCCGCCGCTTCGGCGATCGAGCCCAGTTGCATGGCCCACAGCACCAGAGCGTAGCTGAACAATACGCAGAATCCGACCGCCAACCCCAACCGCCACTGCTCACGCCAGAACCGCATGAAGGCCGGCCGCTTGCTCACCAGCGCCAGCAACGGGAACGGCCAGGCACTGAGCAGCGTGACCCAGACCAAGTAATCCAGCGGATGGGACCAGCGCCGCAGAGCGTGACCGTCGATAAAGGTGTAGCAACCGATGCACAGGCCGATCAGCGCCACCACCGGCAGCATCGACCAGGGCAGCCGCTCGCCACCACCGCCCTGCCACAACAGGCAAAGCATGCCGAACGGGATCAGCAAAATGCCGATGACCTGCTGGGTCGTCAGGGCTTCACCGGCGAACATAAATGTCAGCGCCAGCACCACCAGCGGCGACAGGCCGCGCATCAGCGGATAGACCAACCCCAGGTCACCGACCCGATACGCCTGGATCAGCAAATAGCGATAGAGCAACTCGAACGCCGCCGACGCCAGGATCCACGGCCAGATCTCCAACGGCGGCAAGGCCACGAAACCCAGTGCCAACGCGACGAACAGCAAGGCGACGCTGTCCATGCATGCCACCACCAGCAAGCGCTCGCCACTGAACTTGATCAGCGTATTCCATGCCGCATGCAACAGCGCCGCGACCAACACCAAGGCCGTTGCAAGCACGGCACGCTCCTTGTCTTGTCCCCCGCCCCGTAGGAGCCGTAGGAGCCGTAGGAGCTGTCGAGTGCAACGAGGCTGCGATCTTTTGATCTTTCACTCCAGACTCAATTGTCGGTGGAAAGATCGCAGCCTCGTTTGCACTCGACAGCTCCTACAGCTCCTACGCTCGGTAAGGCTCATGAACTGATTCGCTATCGTTTATACTGCAAACCGACCACGCCGCACTCAGTTGCGCATACACCTATTCCAATAATCTCACTGTTGCCCCGCTCATTCGAATGGGGGCGCCGGCATGCGTATGCCTGATCAGAGCGTCAAGACTACAGACAGAGACCTTGCGCATGCCACTCGCCTTGCTTGCTTTGGCCGTCGCCGCTTTCGGCATCGGCACGACTGAATTCGTCATCATGGGCCTGTTACCCGATGTCGCCCGTGACCTGGCCGTGAGCATTCCCCAGGCCGGGCTGCTGATCACTGGCTACGCCCTGGGCGTGGTGTTCGGCGCGCCGATCCTGGCGATTGGCACCGCCAACATGCCGCGCAAGGCCACGCTGCTGGGCATGACCCTGATGTTCATCCTCGGCAACGTGCTCTGCGCCCTGGCGCCGAACTACGCCACGCTGATGGCCGCCCGGGTCATTACTGCACTGTGCCACGGAGCGTTCTTTGGCATCGGTTCGGTGGTGGCGGCCGGGTTGGTGGCGCCGAACAAACGGGCCCAGGCGATTGCCATGATGTTCACCGGCCTGACCCTGGCAAACGTGCTGGGCGTACCGTTGGGCACGGCTTTGGGGCAATTCGCCGGTTGGCGTTCGACGTTCTGGGCGGTATCGGTGATCGGCGTGATCGCCGCCATCGCCCAATGGGTCTGGCTGCCCAGGGAAATCCCCATGGAGAGGGCCAACCTGGCCAGCGAATTCAAGGTGCTGGGCAAGGTCAACGTGTTGCTGGCCCTGGGCATGAGCGTACTGGCCTCCACCAGTTTGTTCAGCGTGTTCACCTACATCGCGCCGATCCTGCAGGACATCACCGGTGTCAGCCCCCACGGCATCACCGTCATGCTGCTGTTGTTCGGTGTCGGCCTGACAGCGGGCAGTTTCCTCGGCGGGCGCCTGGCGGACCGGCGCCTGCTGCCTGCGCTGGTGGGCATGGCCCTGGCCGTGGTGCTGGTGCTGGCCGCGTTCAGCCAGACCAGCCAGTCGGTGATTCCGGCGGCGATCACCCTGGTGCTGTGGGGGATCTTCGCCTTCGCCCTGTGCCCGATCCTGCAACTGCTGATCATCGACCAGGCCCACGAAGCACCGAACCTCGGCTCCACACTCAACCAGAGTGCATTCAACCTGGGCAACGCGGCCGGGGCCTGGATGGGTGGGTTGGTGGTGGCCAGTGGTGCCGACCTGGCGGATTTGCCATGGACCGGAGCAGCGGTCGGCGGCCTCACGGTATTGACCGCCTTGTTCTTCATTCATCGCCAACGACGCTTGGCCGCAGTCGCTGTTTGAAGGCCTGGGCAATCAACCCTGCCCGTGAGCGGGGCGCCTGGTAACAGGTTCGCGCCTACTCCGAGTCGCTGCGCCGTGCTGGCGTAGCGGATGATTTATCCTTGGGCAGGCCGACTTCGCTGCGAATCTGCGCATGGCTGATCAACGCAAAGATAAAACTCCCGCCAACGATATTGCCTGCCAACGTCGGCCCGGCGAACACCATCCAGAAGTCCTCCCAGGACAACTGGCCAGCGAACACCAGGTAGGACACCTCGGCCGAACCGACGACGATGTGGGTGAAATCCCCGAGCGCCATGAGGTAGGTGATCAGAATGATGATCCACATCTTGGCGCTTTCCATGGACGGGATCATCCAGACCATGGTGGCGATCATCCAGCCGGAAATGATGCCCTTGGCGAACATCTGGCCGGTGTCGTTTTCCATGACCTTGCGGCCGATCTCCAGGAAAGCCTGGTCGGTGCGCTGATCGAAGATCGGCAAGTGCAACATCACGTAGGCCACCAGCAAGGTGCCGCACAGGTTGCCCACCAGCACCACGCCCCAGAGCCGCAACAGCCGGCCGAAGTTGCCCAGCGTGGGTTTGCTCATGATCGGCAGCACGGCGGTCAGGGTGTTTTCGGTGAACAGTTGCTGGCGGGCCAGGATCACCGCGAGAAAGCCGGCGCAGTAACCGAAACTGGCGATCACCTTGAAGCCTTCGTGGTCCGGCAGCCGGGAGTTGAGCAACCCCATCGCCATCAGCGACAGGCCCATGGTCAAACCCGCCGCCAGGGCCGACCACCAGAGCGCGGCGATACTGCGCTCCAGCTCCTGATTGCCCTGGGTGCGGATGATTTCGTGCAGCACCGCAGCCCGCGGTGGCTGGTTGCGGTCGACTTCGTGCTGTTCCTGGGCTGAAAGGTCAGGGGTCTTGCCTTCTTCATGGGTGTCCATACAGCTCCTGAACCGGTGGCGTGATGTACCTACGACACGCGGCGATCAGCGCTGTTCAGTTACCTCAGCCTCAAACCGCTATCGCGAGCAAGCTCGCTCCCACAGGGGGACGGCGGTGAACACAAATCCCGTGATCACCCCGAAATCAATGTGGGAGCGAGCTTGCTCGCGATAGCAGCGCCGCCGATCTCACTCGACGACAGCATCCTTGAACTGATCCTTGACGTATGTGATCTCGGTCCGCCCGTGAGGCGCGGGCAGGCCGTCTTCGCCGAGGTTGACGAAGACCATCTTCTCCACGGTCAGGATGCTCTTGCGGGTGATTTTGTTGCGCACCTCGCAGGTCAGGGTAATGGAAGTACGGCCAAACTCGGTGGCGGTGATGCCCAACTCGATGATGTCGCCCTGGCGCGAAGCGCTGACGAAATTGATTTCCGAGATGTACTTGGTGACGACGCGCTGGTTACCCAGCTGGACGATGGCGTAGATCGCCGCCTCCTCGTCGATCCAGCGCAACAGGCTGCCGCCGAACAGCGTGCCGTTGGGATTGAGGTCTTCGGGCTTGACCCATTTGCGGGTGTGGAAATTCATGATCACTCCTGAGTGTCTGGCCGTTGGATTGCTGCATCATGGCAGACCGCACGGTCAGGCTCTACGTCGCGGCCCCTATAACGGTCATCGACAATTTCGATTTGCCGACAGAAACCCTTTTGGAAGATCCGATTAGCCCGTTATAATCGCCACCGCTTTACCTCGGTCCACCCTTTGGACCGTTCCCGCCACCTGTCCGAGGGGCGCTGCAGCAGGCTCGACCTGTCAGGCTCGGATGGGGCGTTGTTTGTACGGGGGCTCCCCGCACGGACACTAAACGCACAACGGCGCCCATTCGCATACATTACGAATGGAGACTCTTCATGAGCGCTGTTATCACGCCTGCCGATTTTACCGACTACAAAGTCGCCGACATGTCCCTGGCTGCCTGGGGCCGTCGCGAAATCATCATCGCCGAATCCGAAATGCCAGCCCTGATGGGCCTGCGCCGCAAGTACTCTGGCGAACAGCCATTGAAGGGCGCAAAAATCCTCGGCTGCATCCACATGACCATCCAGACCGCCGTGCTGATCGAAACCCTGGTTGCCCTGGGTGCCGAAGTGCGCTGGTCGTCCTGCAACATCTTCTCGACCCAGGACCAGGCCGCGGCCGCCATCGCCGCCGCCGGCATCCCGGTATTCGCCTGGAAAGGCGAGACCGAGCAAGAGTACGAGTGGTGCCTGGAGCAGACCATCCTCAAGGATGGCCAGCCGTGGGACACCAACATGATCCTCGACGACGGCGGCGACCTGACCGAGCTGCTGCACAAAAAGTACGCAGCCGTGCTGGAAAACGTCCACGGCGTGACCGAAGAGACCACCACTGGCGTGCATCGCCTGCTGGACATGCTGGCCAAGGGCGAACTGAAGATCCCGGCCATCAACGTCAACGACTCGGTGACCAAGAGCAAGAACGACAACAAGTACGGCTGCCGTCACAGCCTCAACGACGCCATCAAGCGCGGCACCGACCACCTGTTGTCGGGCAAGCAGGCACTGGTGATCGGCTACGGCGACGTGGGCAAGGGCTCGGCCCAGTCCCTGCGTCAGGAAGGCATGATCGTCAAGGTGTCCGAAGTCGATCCGATCTGCGCCATGCAGGCCTGCATGGACGGTTTCGAACTGGTTTCGCCGTTCATCGACGGGATCAACGACGGCACCGAAGCTAGCATCGACAAGGCTCTGCTGGGCAAGATCGACCTGATCGTGACCACCACCGGCAACGTCAACGTCTGCGATGCCAACATGCTCAAGGCCCTGAAGAAGCGCGCCGTGGTCTGCAACATCGGCCACTTCGACAATGAAATCGACACCGCTTTCATGCGCAAGAACTGGGCATGGGAAGAAGTGAAGCCGCAGGTCCACAAGGTGCATCGCACCGGCACTGGCAGCTTCGATCCACAGAACGACGACTACCTGATCCTGCTGGCTGAAGGCCGCCTGGTTAACCTGGGCAACGCCACCGGCCACCCAAGCCGCATCATGGACGGCTCGTTCGCCAACCAGGTCCTGGCCCAGATCTTCCTGTTCGGCCAGAAATACGCCGACCTGTCGCCAGCCCAGAAAGCCGAGCGCCTGACCGTGGAAGTACTGCCCAAGAAACTCGACGAAGAAGTGGCCCTGGAAATGGTCCGCGGTTTCGGCGGCGTGGTCACCAAACTGACCAAGCAACAGGCTGAGTACATCGGCGTCACCGTCGAAGGCCCGTTCAAGCCGCACGCTTACCGCTACTGATCGGCGCTGCTCCCCCTGCGGGAGCGGGCTCTCTTGTGGGAGCGAGCTTGCTCGCGATGCAGACACCTCGACTCAGCTGTCAGACCGAGGCAATGCCAATCGCGAGCAAGCTCGCTCCCACACAAGCCCGCCTCTCAAGGCTTGTGCAGGCCTCTCCGGCTTACGAGTTTCCAAGGATATGACCATGTCCCAAGACCGTCGCTACAGCTTCGAGTTCTTCCCGACGAAGACCGATGCTGGGCATGAAAAACTGATCGCCACTGCCCGTCAGTTGGCCAGCTACAACCCCGACTTCTTCTCCTGCACCTATGGCGCCGGCGGCTCGACCCGTGACCGCACCCTGAACACCGTGTTGCAGCTTGAAAGCGAAGTCAAAGTCCCGGCCGCCCCTCACCTGTCTTGCGTGGGTGACAGCAAGGACGACCTGCGAAGCCTGCTGACCCAGTACAAGGCCGCCGGCATCAAGCGCATCGTTGCCCTGCGCGGCGACCTGCCGTCAGGCATGGGCATGGCCAGCGGCGAGCTGCGCCACGCCAACGAACTGGTAGAGTTCATTCGTGAAGAAACCGGCGATCACTTCCACATCGAAGTGGCTGCGTATCCGGAAATGCACCCACAGGCGCGCAATTTCGAAGACGATCTGCGCAACTTCGTGCGCAAGGCCAACGCTGGCGCCAGCAGCGCGATCACCCAGTACTTCTTCAACGCCGACAGTTATTTCTACTTCGTCGAGCGCATACGCCAGTTGGGCGTCGACATTCCTGTGGTGCCGGGGATCATGCCGATCACCAACTACAGCAAGCTGGCGCGCTTCTCCGACGCGTGCGGTGCAGAAATCCCACGCTGGATCCGCAAGCAGTTGGAAGCCTACGGCGACGACTCCTCCAGCATCCAAAGCTTTGGCGAGGAAGTCATCACGCAAATGTGTGAGCGTTTGTTACAAGGTGGTGCACCGGGGCTGCATTTCTATACCCTTAACCAGGCCGAACCCAGCCTCGCGGTATGGAACAACCTCAAGCTGCCGCGCTGAATGACTTAATGCGGTGGTACAAAGAGGCCTTGGCGAAAACCAAGGCCTTTTTTTTAAGCAAGGAAATCCGGAGGATTGCAATAGATGCCTAATGGTCACAGGCTAACGACCCCACAACTCATTTACCTGGTCTACGGGGCCGAAACCTATCACCAGGAAGCATTGTTCAGCATCGCCAGCGCGGTGGCCGGCCTGCGCAAGACGCCGGACGAAGCATTGGATATCCAGGTATTCACCGACAATCCCGCGCCGTACGAAGGGCTGCCGGTGCGTTTGCGCCCGTTGGACAACGAGACCCGCCAGGCCTGGATCGAACCCTACGGTTATCATTTCCGCGCCAAGCATGTGGTGATGCAGAAAGTCCTTGAAGAAGCCGAAGTGGCGCTGCTGATCGACACCGACACTTTTTTCCACTGCTCGCCCCTCGAACTGTTCCGCCGTGTGCAGCCTGGCACGCTGCTGTGCAACGCCTTCGGCATGAATTATGGCGCCAACAAGGATGCCGGGCTGTACCAGACACTGGCCGACACACTGCGCCAGCGGCAATTGGCAGACGACGACATGCCCTTGTTGAACTCGGGGGTCATTGGGCTCAACTGCGCCGATGCGTCAGTCCTGGATCGCTCGATCGTCCTGATGGATGAACTGTATCCATTGGCGCAGGGTGCCTACACACTCGAAGAGTTCTGCCTTTCGGTGGCCGCCTATCGCTCGGTGCAGGTGCGCGAATGCCCGGATCTGATCCATCATTACTGGAGCCGCAAGCAACTGTTCCGCGCCAAGACCAAAGCCTGGCTCGACAAACACCGTGACGCGCCGGTCTGCCAACAGGCTCTGGATGAAACCGGCCAAGTGACTGCGACGCTGCCCCGGCCGCCGGGCCTCCAGCGCCTGGCCTACAAGTTCATCACCCTGGCACTGCCCAGCCATAAACGCCAATTCATGCGCGAGATCCTCTACGGCTGCTATCGCCACACCAACCAGTTCGATCAAGCCTGCGCCCCGGTCTGGTGGGAAAAGGCCCTGGAGAACGTCGAACAGCGGCTGAAAAAACCATTGCACGACCATGAGCTCAAGCGCTGGTTCAATCATCCACTGATTCGCCTGGTACTGGGCCAGCGCCGCGAAGCCATCTACGAGCACCTGATGCAGGCGAAGGGCAATTAGTGGCCTGTGTGGTTAGTTCGTTAGTTGCCACTAGGGCGCAGGCCAGAGCGCTCTAGCTATTTGATGAGCTCTCGTCGTAACCTCAGGCCATGCCCGTCATTGTCCAGCTGCTGACCGCCCTTCTTCTCTTGTGCCTGAGCATGGTTGCCCGGGCCGAGAAGTTGCGCATTGTCACCGAACCCTGGGCCCCGTATGTCTACGAAGAGAACGGCAAGATGCTGGGCCTGGACTACGAAACCACGGCCATCGTCTTCAAGCGCCTGGGTATCGACGTGGAATGGCAGTTCCTGCCGTGGAAGCGTTGCCTGGTGATGCTGGAGCAGGGATTGGCGGACGGTGCGCTGGACATTTTCCACAGCGATGAACGCGATTCCATGCTGCTTTACCCCAGCGAACCGCTGTCGGACGTAGAGTTCGTGATGTTCTACGCCAATGCCCGGCCCCATCCGTTTCGCACACTTGATGACCTGGGCGGCCTGACCGTCGGCACCTCACCCGGTTATCTCTACAGCCAGGCCTTCAGTGAGTCGACCCTGTTCACCCGGGAAACGGCGCCCACCCACGAAGCCAATTTCGGCAAGTTGCAGCTGGGACGCATCGACCTGCTCATCACCGACCGCAGGGTGGGCCGATATGTACTCGAACAAATGCAGTTGGGCGACCAGATCACCGAAAACCCGACGGTCGTGAGCCGCCAAAGCCAATACCTGGCGGTGCGGCGCAACGCCGGGATGGATTTGCTGGTGCAACGCTTCAGTGCCGAACTCAAGCGTTTCAAGCGCGAACCCGCCTATGCCGAACTGAGCGCCCGCTACGGTGCCGGCCCAGTGGCCAAGGTCATCTCGCCGGACCTGGGTCAACGTTGAAATAAACCGTTGAGCAGCAGGAAAGCGGCGCACGGCGTTTGCTCTGTTATACTCCGGCCTTCCCGCCAGGCTCACGCCCGGACGCCCGGCCTTGCAAAAGGCATCCCGACACCGCTACAGCGCCGCCTACGGCCCGCGCGAGCCTTGTCCGGATCCGCCTTCGAGGCCCGGCAGGACCGGACGGGATGACGTCTTTTTGTTGAACGTCATTCGCGCCAGGCAAGACTATCCCATTGGGCCAGGCCCTCACTAAAACAGGATTACTCATGTCCTTTGCTTCCCTCGGTCTCTCCGAGGCTTTAGTCGGCGCCATCGAAGCCGCCGGCTATACCCAGCCTACCCCGGTGCAACAGCGGGCCATTCCCGCCGTGTTGCAAGGTCGCGACCTGATGGTCGCGGCGCAGACAGGTACTGGTAAAACCGGCGGTTTCGCCCTTCCGATCCTGGAGCGGTTGTTCCCCAACGGTCACCCAGACAAGTCCCAGCGTCATGGTCCGCGCCAACCGCGCGTACTGGTCCTGACCCCAACCCGCGAACTGGCGGCCCAGGTACACGAGAGCTTCAAGGTCTACGCTCGCGACCTGAAGTTCGTCAGCGCCTGCATTTTTGGCGGCGTGGGCATGAACCCCCAAGTCCAGGCCATGTCCCGTGGCGTCGATGTACTGGTTGCCTGCCCCGGCCGCCTGCTGGACCTGGCCGGCCAGGGCAGCGTCGATTTGTCCCACGTGGAAATCCTCGTGCTGGACGAAGCCGACCGCATGCTCGACATGGGCTTTGTCCATGACGTGAAGAAAGTCCTCGCTCGCCTGCCCGCCAAGCGTCAGAACCTGCTGTTTTCGGCGACGTTCTCCAAGGACATCACCGACCTGGCTGGCAAGCTGCTGCACAACCCGGAGCGCATCGAAGTCACGCCACCGAACACCACGGTCGAGCGCATCGAGCAACGCGTCTTCCGCCTGCCGGCCAGCCACAAGCGCGCCCTGCTGGCGCACCTGATTACCGCCGGCGCCTGGGAACAGGTCCTGGTGTTCACCCGCACCAAGCACGGCGCCAATCGCCTGGCCGAGTACCTGGACAAGCACGGCCTGCCGGCTGTGGCGATCCACGGTAACAAGAGCCAGAACGCCCGCACCAAAGCCCTCGCCGACTTCAAGGCCGGCGAAGTGCGCATCCTCGTGGCCACCGACATCGCGGCCCGTGGCCTGGACATCGACCAGTTGCCTCACGTGGTCAACTTCGAACTGCCGAACGTCGATGAAGACTACGTGCACCGTATCGGCCGCACCGGCCGGGCCGGTCGCTCGGGCGAAGCGATCTCGCTGGTCGCACCGGACGAAGAAAAACTGCTCAAAAGCATCGAGCGCATGACCAAGCAGAAAATTGCCGACGGCGACCTGATGGGCTTCGATGCCAGCACCATCGAGGCCGAGAAGCCTGAAGTGCGCGAACGTCCGGACGTGCGCAATCCGCGCAATGCCCGTGGCCCGCGCGGCGACGGTCCGAATGGCGGCGGCGGTGGTGGTGGCGGCCGCAAAGACAAAGGCAAGGACAAGGGCAAGGAAAAATCGGCCAGCAACAGCAATGGCCGCGGCGAACGCCCAGCCCGCGAACAGAAGCCCCGCGAAGGCACGCCAGCCCGTGAACAGCAGCGTCCAGCCCCGCGCGCCGCAGCCGATCGTGCCCCGGACGAGTTCCTGGATGACGACGTCGACAACTTCGGTAACCGCGTCGACTACGTGCCACAGCAGAAACCGGCCCAGGGCCGTGGTCGTCGCCCGGGTGCCCCGGCACAGGGTGCAACTGCAGGCGCGCCGCGCAGTGGCCAGCCACAAGGCCGCCAGAACGGTCCGCGCAACAGCAACGGCTCGTCTACCGGCACGCCACCGGCCAAGCGCAGCGGCCCACGCAACGGTGCCCCGCGTGACGGCCAGGCTCGTCGCGATGACACCCGCCCGCGCCGCCCGGCCCATGACGACCAGCCTCGTCAGGAACCCGCCGTGCAGAACCCGCGCGGCAGCCAGCCGAAGATCATGCACAAGGAGTCGAAAGCCGATCGCTTCCCGACGCCTGAACAGCTGGATCAACTGCCAAGCCGTCCACGGGGCGAAAAACCGGCATTGCTGACGCGCAATCGCTGAGTTTTTTCCAAGCCTTGAAAAATGCCCCGGGTCTCGCGACCTGGGGCTTTTTTTTGAGTGATACCGATCTAACCCCGTGGGAGCGAGCCTGCTCGCGATAGCGTTGGGTCAGTCAATATCTGTATGGCTGATCCGGCGCAATCGCGAGCAAGCTCGCTCCCACAGAGGATCTCTGTGTTGCCGGAATCCGCGCAATAAAAAACGCCCCTGATCGCAAGACCAGGGGCGTTTTTTGTCACTGCGAAGGTTACTTCGCTTTGACACCTTCAAACGAGATGTACAGCTCAACGGCGTCGGATTGTGGGCCCAGGTCCATCATCTTGCCGAAGTCGGAACGCTTGATGCTGGTGGTGCCCTCGAAGCCAGCACGGTAGCCGCCCCATGGATCCTTGCCTTCGCCCAGGAACGTGGCCTTGACCACGATTGGCTTGGTCACGCCATGCAGCGTCAGGTCACCCGTCACGTCTGCAGTGTCTTTACCATCAGCGTTCTTGCCAGTGGACTTGACGCTGGTGGACACGAACTTGGCATCGGCGAACTTGCCTACGTCCAGGAAGTCCTTGCTGGCGATGTGCTTGTCGCGCTCGGCGTGGTTGGTGAACACACTGGCGGTACGTACGTTGAACTCGATCTTGCTGGCCTCAGGCTTGGCGGCGTCAAAGCTGAACTTGCCGTCGATGTCCTTGAAGGTACCGGTGATGTAGCTATAGCCCAGGTGGCTGATCTTGAAGTCGACGAAGGCGTGCTGGCCTTCCTTGTCAACCACGTAGTCAGCAGCCATGGCCTGGCCGGCTGACAACAGGGCAGAACCGATTGCCAGGGCGGCGAGCGTCTTTTTCAACATGCTTTCTATTCCTTTGGAGTCGAGGTTGAACATCAGGCTTGGCGCCCCAGCATTCGCTTGAGGGTCGCGTCACGGTCGATAAAGTGGTGTTTCAATGCTGCCAACGCATGAAGGCCGGAGAAAATTACCAACGCCCACGCCAGGTAGAGGTGAATCTGGCCAGCGACGTCTGCCTGATCGGGCAGTCCGGACACCAGCGCGGGTACTTCAAACAAACCAAACACCGGGATCCCGACACCGTCTGCGGTGGAAATCAGGTAACCGGCAATCATCACGGCGAACAACCCGAGATACAGTGCGCTATGACCGAGCTTGGCGCCGACGCGGGTCAGGCGGCCATAGGTTGGCAGGGTCGGTGGCGGCGGGCTGACAACGCGCCAGATCACCCGCAGCAGCATGACCGCCAGTAGCACCAGGCCAATGCTCTTGTGCAGGTCCGGTGCGTCTTTGCGCCAGGTGCTGTAGTAATCCAGGCCAACCATCCACAGGCCCAGGGCAAACAGCCCATAGACCGCCAGCGCAACACCCCAGTGCAAAGCGATACTGACCCAGCCATAGCGAGAAGAAGAGTTGCGTAGCTGCATTGCTCATTTCCTGTAAAAACTGCGATCAAGACTAGCGAGTTATCTATCGATTTAAAGCGGAAAATTTCGCTTTGAAATATCGAGAAATACGATCATCAGTCTGGAGGGGGTGGGTTAAGGAAAGATTAAAGGGGAAACGGTGGGTGATGGCGAGGGGGTCAGGCAGCCTTTAGGGGCCTGCATGGACCTCATCGCGAGCAGGCTCGCTCCCACAGGAGACCACGCAGGGGCTGTCACCGCCGCCCAACTATTTTTGCCATGCAATATATATGTATCGCCATTTCCACTTTTACCCTTGATCAAATGAGCACTCAACAACTTATTGAACAAGGTGAACAAGGTGAACAAGGTGAACAAAATGGTTGTTCGTTATACCCCTTTCAAAGCTAGCGGTTCGCCGCAACTACCGCCTAATCAAACAATATCCACGGGGCAATACCTAAAATCCAGCAATGGGCGGTTCCGATTGAGCGGGTCAAAACTTTATTTGAGAACTTTGAAATTAAAACTTGGTCGTTTTCGCTGCCGCCTCTCTAGAGTCACTTATTGACGCACTCAGACCGGTAAGGATCCATGTCGCATCTATAAACTAATTGAGGATCGTGCTTTTTCAGCACCATACGGCCATCAGCAGTGCAACCACTGACACCGAATACTGCCAATAGCATTAAAGCCGCTATCAATTTCATGTTAACTCCAGCTTTCACGAGGTGGAAATTTTGAATTATTAGTTTACCGAGCACTCAGGCCTATATGGATCGATGGAGCATTTGTGTGCTAGCTGCGGATCTATTTTTGGAATCATCGGATTCGTCAAAGGATCTCGGCATTCGCCATACACACATCCATATATCGAAGCCAATACGACCACTGCCATTAGTATTTTCATACGCGCTCCTGTTTTTGGAGGAGCCTAGATTTGTGGCTTGGTGCGGGCTATCGCCTGCTTCCGGTTAAAGGGTGGGAAGTTTCCGATATATCGCCAAGACGTGTAGGACGTAGCGCTTATTAAGCGATGCCGGGCTTTGAGAGGCGCCGCCGGTACGCTTGATGCTGGATAAAAAAACGCGGCCCTTGAGCCGCGTTCTTTCCACCTGATCGTTACTGAGCCTTCGTCTCAGTCGCCGCCGGCGTTGTCGCTGCCGGCTTGGCCGCCGGTTTCTTCGCCGGAGTGGCTTTCTTCACTGGCGCTTTTTTAGCCGGGGTCTTGGCCGCTGGTTTTTTCGCCGCTGGTTTGGCCGCTGCTTTCTTGGCTGGCTCAACCTTTGCCGGGGCTGGTGCAGGTGGTTCCACCGGTGCCGGCGCAGGAGCGGGTGCAGGTGCTGGAGCCGGCGCTACCGGTTCCGGTGCCTTGACCGGCTCTGGCTTCTTGTCATCGTCCGAGCCACCAAACAGGTTGCTGAAGAAGTTGCCCTTCTTCGCCGCCACTGCACCAGCAGCCGCCGTTGCAGCAGGCGCGACCTTGGGAGGTTCAAACGACTTGCCCGCCGCCAGGTCTTCAACCTGGCTGGCGGCCCGCTGGCCGCTGCGCAGCGCGCCTTCCAGGGTGCCCGGATACAGGGTGTCGGTGTGTTCACCGGCAAAGGCTACGCGCTGCAGTGGCTTTTCCCACAGGCGCCAGTACTTGCTGATCTGGCCCGGGCCAAAGGCCAGGTACGCGCCACCCATGGACGGGTCGGTGCTGTAGCGGCGGATTTCGTAGCCGGTGAACGCGCCACGGGCCTGTGGATAAAACGCGTGCAGGCGGATCAGTACCTGATCGACCATCTGCTTGTCGCCGAAGGCCTGCATCACCCGGGCGTTGTCGCCGGACAGGTTGATGACCACGTTGGCACCGCCCTTCAAGGCCGGTTCGATCCACATCATGCCCAGGCCGGCATTGCTGTAGATCTCACCCGACATGCGCGCCTTGCTGTCCCAGACCGGGGTCTTGAACTTGAGCATGATCTGGTCGCGCCAGCCGTAGTTGGTGCCCTTGATCGCGCCTTGATGCTGGGCGTCCAGGGCCGGGGTCAACTGGATCTTGTTCAGGGCCCGCAGGGGCACGGCCAGCACCACGTAGTCAGCCTGGTAGCCAACGGCGCCAACCTTGACGGTCACCCCGTCCTTGTCCTGGGAGATGGCCGACACGGGCGAATTGGTCTTGATGGTTTTCAGTTGCTTGACGAACGCCTGGGCCAGGACCTGGCTGCCGCCGAGCAGGCGCGAGGCCCGCAGGTCGCGGTCGGACACGCCGCGATAGACGCGGTTCTGCTGGGCGAAATACAGCAGCGACAGACGCGAAGGTTCGTCATAGCGGGTGCGAATCTCTTGGTTCACCAACTGCCGCGCCGTGGCCGGCAGTTGCAGACGGTCGAGCCAGTTGGACACAGTGATCTGGTCCAGCGCATGCAGCGTGCTGGTCGCCGCCGGGTTCTGCGGGTCTTCGATGGAGCGCGCCAGGTCGTCCAGGGTGGTTTCGTAGCGCTTGAGGGCTTCGGCGGTGGCCGGCTGTTTGGTCGCCAGGTCCGCGGCGGTGAAGTAGGTGCCGTCGATCAGATAGCTGGGGGTACGCACGAACTCCGGCGCCGGCGTGGTGCCCAGCTTGAATGTGGAGACGTATTTGTTCAGCACCGGCTGGGTCTTCTCGTTGCCGATCCACTCGCTGGTGGCCATGCCCGAACGACCGCCCAGGTCCGGCTTGGCTTCCAGCAGCGTCACGGCCCAGCCTTTGTTCTGCAACTCGTAGGCTGCGGTGAGCCCCGCCAGGCCGCCGCCAATCACGATGGCCGTCGGTTGTTTGTCCTTGGCCAGCGCCGAAACGCTGAACAGCCCTATCATCACCAGCGCACAGGCGCGCAGCCAACCAGCAGACATTCAACGAACTCCGGATTAAAACGTAGGAAATTTCAGTTTTCGAGCCAGGCGGCTCTCGGTTTTTCGAGCCAGTCGGCTCAGGGAACGGCGAAGAATACGTCAGCCATCAAAACGCCGCCAGCGACGTCTATCGCCTCGTTCAAAGTAGTGGGAATGACACAATGGGTTGTCCCCAGGGCCGCCATTGCATAGGCTTGCGCGATTGTTTTGCCCGCGCCCGCCGCGAGCCGCCTCGAGGAGACTGTAAATGGGCCTGAATAACCAGTGGATGCAACGCGACCTCGCGGTGCTATGGCATCCCTGCACCCAGATGAAAGACCACGAACAGCTGCCGCTGATCCCCATCAAGCGCGGTGAAGGCGTGTGGCTGGAAGATTTCGAAGGCAAGCGCTATCTCGATGCCGTCAGCTCCTGGTGGGTCAACGTGTTTGGCCACGCCAATCCGCGCATCAACCAGCGTATCAAGGACCAGGTCGATCAGTTGGAGCATGTGATTCTCGCCGGCTTCAGCCACCAGCCGGTGATCGAGCTGTCCGAGCGCCTGGTGAAGATGACGCCCGAAGGCCTGACCCGGTGTTTCTACTCCGATAACGGCTCGTCCTGCATCGAAGTGGCGATGAAGATGAGCTTCCACTACTGGATCAATCGCGGCCGGCCGGACAAGAAGCGCTTCGTCACCCTGAGCAACAGTTACCACGGCGAAACCATCGCGGCGATGTCGGTGGGCGATGTGCCGTTGTTCACTGAAACCTACAAGGCGTTGCTGCTGGACACGATCAAGGTGCCGAGCCCCGACTGCTACCACCGCCCTGAAGGCATGGGTTGGGAAGAACATTCGCGCAACATGTTCGCGGCCATGGAACAGACCCTGGCCGAGCACCACGACACGGTGGCGGCAGTGATCGTCGAACCGCTGATCCAGGGCGCCGGCGGCATGCGCATGTACCACCCGGTGTACCTGAAGTTGCTGCGCGAGGCCTGCGATCGCTATGGCGTGCACCTGATCCACGACGAAATCGCCGTCGGCTTTGGCCGTACCGGGACGATGTTCGCCTGTGAGCAGGCCGGCATCACGCCAGATTTCCTCTGCCTGTCCAAGGCCCTGACCGGCGGTTACCTGCCGCTGGCCGTATGCGTGACCACCGACGAGGTCTACAGCGCGTTCTACGACGACTACCCGACCCTGCGCGCCTTCCTGCACTCCCACAGCTACACCGGCAACCCGCTGGCCTGCGCGGCGGCCCTGGCGACGCTGGATATCTTCGAAGAAGACAACGTCATCGAAAACAACCAGGCCCTGGCCCAGCGCATGGCGAGCGCCACCGCGCACCTGGCCGATCACCCGAACGTCGCCGAAGTGCGCCAGACCGGCATGGTGCTGGCCATCGAGATGGTCAAGGACAAGGCCAGCAAAACCGCTTATCCGTGGCAGGAACGGCGCGGCCTGAGTGTGTTCCAGCATGCCTTGGAGCGCGGTGCCTTGCTGCGTCCGCTGGGCAGCGTGGTGTATTTCCTGCCGCCGTATGTCATTACCCCGGAGCAGATCGATTTCCTGGCCGAAGTGGCCAGCGAAGGCATCGACATTGCCACCCGGGACAAGGTCAGCGTGGCGGTGCCGAAGGACTTCCACCCGGGTTATCGCGATCCGGGCTGAATCCCGGCTTTCTGTTGAAACACTGTTGTGGTGAGGGGATTTAGCGAAACGTCGCACCGCACCGCGGGACTCTGTAGGAGCTGGCGAAGCCTGCGATCTTTTGATCTTTCGCTTGAGACTCAAGTGTTTGGGGAAAGATCGCAGCCTCGTTGCACTCGTCAGCTCCTACACAGCTCCTACACATTTAACTTTTCCAGAGATTCAGCATGAGACTGTCCCGCTTCTTCATCGACGCGCCCCTGAGCCTCGGCGACCACGAACTGCCTGAAGCCCAGGCCCACTACATCGGCCGGGTGCTGCGCATGGCCGAGGGCGATGCGGTGCAGGTGTTCGATGGCTCGGGCCAGGAGTTTCGCGGCACCCTGGCCGAGGTCGGCAAGAAACGCGTGCGGGTGCAATTGGACGAGCAGTTCGCCGGACAGCCTGAATCGCCGCTGCGCATTCACCTCGGCCAAGGCCTGTCCCGAGGCGAGCGCATGGATTGGGCGATCCAGAAAGCCACGGAGCTGGGCGTCAACGAGATCACGCCGATTTTCAGCGAACGCTGCGAAGTGCGTCTCAAGGACGAGCGCGCCGACAAGCGCCTGCTGCACTGGCGCCAGGTGGCAATCAGCGCCTGCGAGCAATGCGGGCGCTCGAGCGTGCCGATCATCCACCCGCCCCTGCTGCTGGCCGACTGGCTGAAGCAGACCGAGGCCGCGCTCAAACTGGTGCTGCATCCGGTGGCCGAGCCGCTGGTCAGCCATGACAAACCGTCGACGCTGGCGTTCCTGATTGGTCCTGAAGGCGGTTTGTCGGACGCCGAAGTCGAACAGGCCAAGACCGCCGGCTACCACGCCGCCCGCCTCGGCCCTCGCGTGCTGCGCACCGAAACCGCGCCGGTGGTGGCACTGGCGGTGGCGCAGCAGTTGTGGGGGGATTTCTGAAGTCGGATATAAACCCCATGTGGGAGCGAGCTTGCTCGCGATAGCAGTGGGTCAGTCAACATCGATGCTGACTGATCCGGCGCTATCGCGAGCAAGCTCGCTCCCACAGGCCTACTGCACCGGCTCGCTAGTGGGCTTGGCAATGATCGCCTTCAACTCGCTGGTCATCGGGAATTCCAGGTTCAGGCCCTTGGGTGGGATCGGTTTCTGGAACCAACGGTCGTAAATGTCGTTGATCTCTCCCGACTTATACAAATCGGCCAGGGTCGCGTTGACCAGCGCCAGGAATTGCGGGTCGTCCTTGCGCACCATGCAGCTGTAGATTTCCCGCGATTGCTCTTGCCCCACCACCACCCATTTGTGCGGGTCGCGAGCCTTGGCCCGTTCGCCGTATAGCAACGCATCATCCATGTAGAACGCCGCCGCCCGGCCTGTTTCGAGCATCTGGAAGGATTCGCCGTGGTCCTTGGCGCTGATGATGAACATGTCGGCCTTGTTGTCCTGGTTGTAGCTTTTCAGGAAGCGTTCGTTGGTGGTGCCGGCGGTGGTCACCACGTTCTTGCCGCGCAGGTCGGCGAAGCTGTGGATACCGCTGTCCTTGGCCGTCAGCAACTGGCCCTTCACGTAGATGAAGCCGTAGGAAAACGCCACTTGCTTCTGCCGCTCGGCCGTCACCCCGGTAGAGCCGCACTCCAGGTCCACGGTGCCGTTCTGCACCAGTGGAATGCGGGTCTGGGACGTGACCAGGTTGTACTTCACGTTCAGTTGCGGCAACGCCAGTTGGGTCTTGATGCGCCCGACAACCTTGCCCGCCAGTTCCACCGAGTAACCCATCGGTTGGCCGCTGCTGTCACCGACGTAGGAAAACGGTACCGAAGCGTCGCGATAGCCCAGGGTAATGCTCCGGGTGCTGGCGATCTTGCCCAGTGTGCCAGCCGGGGGGGCTTCATTGGCATGGGCCTGGACGCTTAACAACAGGCTCAGGGTGTAGCCGATCAACGTGATTTTTTGCATTGTTATTCTCCGTTGGGTGGGTCAGGCGGCGCGGGGCGTCAGGCCCTGCAAGTCGATGGAAGGCGTGTGCTGGCCGATCAGCTCGCTGAGCAAGCGAGCGCTGCCACACGCCAGGGTAAAGCCCAAGGCCCCATGGCCGAGGTTGAGCCACAGGTTACGGTAGCCGGTGGCGCCGATCAGCGGCACGCCGCTGGGGGTCGCCGGGCGCATGCCGGCCCATTCGACGGCACGCGAATAATCCCCACCCAGAGGGAAGGTTTCCAAGGCCTGGCGCTTGATCAGGGCCAGGCGCTTGGGGTCCGGCGCCGGGTCGAAACCGACGATGTCCACCATCGCCGCAACGCGCAGTTGTTCGCCGATGCGCGCGTAGACGACCTTGCGGTCATAGTCGGTGATGCTCAACTGCGGTGCCCGATGCCGTGGGCCAATGGGCGCGGTCAAGCTGTAGCCCTTGAGCGGATACAGCGGCATCCGCACGCCGGGCAATGCGAGCGCTGCGCTGCGGTGGCCGGCGGCAATCACCAGTTGCTCCACCGGCAGCCGCTGCCCGTCCAGCACAATGGCCTGCACCGCACCGTCGGCGTGCTCGATGCCGCTGACCGGGTGCCCCAACAGGAACTCGCAACGCCCCGAAGCCCGCAAACGTGCCGCCAATTGCTGGCAGAAGGCATGGCAATCGGCGACTTCCTCAGCCGGCGTGTAGATCCCGCCCACGTACGGCACGCCGGCCAGCGCCGGTTCCAGGCTCGCGCACTCGATGGGGCCAAGCACCTGCTGGTGGGCACTGTCCAACAACCCCTGCCGCGCACGCTGGAAATGCCTCGCGTCGCGAAATGTCACCAGCTTGCCGTTGCGCCGCCAGTTGAAACCGTCGAGGCGGTCTTGCTCGCGCCAGTCCTGCAAGGTGGCCTGGCTCAACAGTGCCAGGCGCAACAGGTGGGCGCCGTTACGCCGGTTGACCGAGCTCCGGCAGGCGCCGATGAACGCGGCCATCCAGCGCCACTGCGCCGGATCAAGGCGCGGTCGCAACTTGAGCGGCGAATCACCGCGCAGCATCCAGCCCAGCGCCTGCCAGGGCACCCCGGCGTCCGCCAGCGGGGTGACGTAGCGATAAGACAACTGGCCACCGTTGGCGAAACTGGTTTCGCTGCCCAAGGTCTCCCGGGCCTCCACCAAGGTTACCTCGACGCCGTCGCGCACCAGCGCATAAGCCGTCGCCAGCCCGACCACGCCACCACCGATGATGCAAACCCGCTGAGCCATGTCCATCTCACGTCCGTTTTCAGTGGCTTGAGGTTAGGGCCAGGTGACAGGCCTCGAACAATGAATAAAGATGGACTCCCTATAAACAAAGGTTATGGGCTCGCCATGCGTCTTCGCCATATCGAGATCTTCCAGGCCATCCGCCAGGCCGGCTCCATCAGCGGTGCGGCCCAACTGCTGCACGTTTCGCAACCGGCGGTGACCAAAGTGTTGCAGCATGCCGAGCAGCAATTGGGGTTTGCGTTGTTTCTGCGGGTACGCGGCAAGTTGCAGGCCACGCCCGAAGCGCTGGAACTGGAGCGCGAAGTCGATAAGGTCAGCGAGAGCCTGCAAGGTGTCCGGCGCCTCGCCCAGAGCCTGCGGCGCGAGCCGGGTCACAGCCTGCGGATCGGCGCGACACCGGCCCTGGCCCTGTCGCTGCTGCCGGCGGCGGTTCATCAATGGACGCAGCGCTATCCGGACATCGTCTGCGAGTTGTCCAGCGCCCACAGCCGCGAACTGGTGCAGAACCTGTTGATGCGCGAAATCGACGTCGCCCTGACCCTGCAACCGCCCGATCATCCGGGACTCAAGGCCCAGGCCCTTGCCTGCGGTGTGCTGGTGGCCCTGGCGCCAAGCGGGCATTGGACCGAAGCACAGGTGGGCCAGCCGATGCCGTTGCAGGCACTGGCCGGTGCACCGTTGATCGGCCTGTCCAGCGCCGACCCGCTCTCGGCCAGGCTGGACAGCTATCTCAAGGCCGTGGAACCGCCGCCGCGCATCAGCATCGCTGTACAGACGTATTCACTGGCCCGGGCCATGGTCGAGTCTGGTGCCGGGCTGGCGGTGATCGACCCGTTCACGGCCCTCGGCGCCTCGAGCACCCGCACGGCCATCCGACCGTTGTCGCCACCGCTGCCCATTTCCCTGTATGCCGTGACCCGGGCCAACGAGGCCCCGGTGCACACCCTCGGCGCGTTGCTGGAGATTTTCGCCAGCCAGGCCCAGGCACAACTGGATCGCCTGTTCGCGGTGGCTGAACGTGGTTAGAGCACGTAGAACAGGATTGCCACGAAGTGCAGCAAGCTGCCGGCAATGACAAACAGGTGCCAGATACCGTGGGCGTGGCGCAGCCGATGGTCGAGGGCGAAGAAGATAATGCCCACGGTGTACAACACGCCGCCCGAGGCCAGCCAGGCAAACCCGGCGCTGCCCAGGGCCGCCAGCAGCGGCTTGACCGCCACCAGCACGATCCAGCCCATCACCGCGTAGATGACGATCGACAGGATCCGCGCTTCGGAGCGCGGCTTGATCTCCTGCAGTATCCCGATCAGCGCCAGCCCCCAGACGATCCCGAACAAGGTCCAGCCCCACGGCCCGCGCAGCGTCACCAGACAGAATGGCGTATAGCTGCCGGCGATCAGCAGGTAGATCGAAAAGTGATCGACCTTCTGCATGATTGCTTTTTTGCGCCCGCGCACGCTGTGGTAAACCGTCGAAGCGCTGTACAGCACCAGCAGGGTGAAGCCGTAGATCGCCACGCTGACGATCTTCCACGGATCGCCCGCCATCCCGGCAATCACCAGCAACCACACCGCCCCGATAAAAGCCGCCACCGCCCCGACCAAGTGCGTCCAGGCGTTGAGTCGTTCCCCGTGATACATCCAGTCCCACCTCACATTCCAGAACAGACGCCAAGGCTCAGGCCTGGCGCTTTAAAGTGCAATGTTTTGCTTGCTGTGAAAGCAAGGCTAATGATCGTTCCCACGCTCCGCGTGGGAATGCAGCCGGGGATGCTCCGCGTCCCGAAGCGGACGCAGAGCGTCCATTGAGGCATTCCCACGCAGAGCGTGGGAACGATCACATCCCAAGGCCGATTGGGGCACAATCGGGCCATACGAATAAGAGTCCGTCCCATGCTGATCGACGAAGAATTGACCCTGAAGAAACTCGAGGTGTTCCTGGCCTTCATGCGCACCGGCAACCTGGCGCGGGCGGCAGCCGAGTTGCAGACCAGCAATGTCAGTGTGCACCGGGCCATTCACTCGCTGGAGAGCGCCCTGCGCTGCCCGTTGTTCAAGCACGAAGGCCGCAACCTCACGCCGCTGGAAAGCGCTTACGTGCTCGAAGAGCGGGCGCAGAAGCTGATCCAGGACGTGGTCGAAAGCGTACGCCTGACCCGCGAAGCCGCTGGCTTCTCCGCCGAACGCTTCAAGCTCGGCTCGCTGTATTCGTTGACGGTCAAGACCGTGCCACAACTGATCATGGGCCTGAAAATCCGTCGCAGCGAGCTCAATATCGACCTGATCCTGGGCTCGAATATCGACCTGCTGTACAAGCTCAAGAACATGGAGGTGGACGCGATCCTGATCTCCCTGGACGACAGCGTGAACGACCCGGACTGCGAGCATATCGAGCTGTTTTCCGACGACATCTTCCTCGCCACGCCGGCCGACTCACCCTTTGCCCAACGCAGCGAGGTCGATCTGGCCGAGGTGCGTGACGAGACGTTCATCACCCTGACCCAGGGTTTTGCCACGCACCAGGACGGTATCCGGGTGTTCAAGCAGGCGGGGTTCGAACCGAAGGTGGCGATGCAGGTCAACGACATCTTCACCCTGCTGAGCATGGTCAGTTCCGGGGTGGGCTATGCGTTGCTGCCGGGACGAATTGCGGCGGTGTATGAAAACCGGGTGAAATTGATCCCGTTGCAGGAAAGGTATCGGCTACAACAGCGCATTGGCGTGGTGTTCCTGAAAGCCAAGGAGCGTGATCCGAATCTGCTGGCGCTGCTGGCTGAGTGCCGGATGTATGCCAATCGCCAGGCATAGGACGTTGTGGCGAGGGAGCTTGCTCCCGCTGGGTGGCGCAGCCGCCCCAGAATTTTGTGAGCGCTGCGCACTCAAGCGGGAGCAAGCTCCCTCGCCACAAAAGCAGTTGCCGCTTAGCCGACAATCCCACGCACAATGAAGTACAGCAACGAAGGCCCCAGCAAGCACCCAAGCCCGGTGTGGAACGTCGCCGTCAACGCGCCATACGGCACCAGCCGCCGGTCCGTCGCGGCCAGGCCGGCCGTCACGCCACTCACGGTTCCGGCCAGGCCGCCGAATACCATGGCCGAGCGCGGGTTATCCAGGCCCATCCAGCGCGCTGCCATGGGGGTACCGACCATCACGATGATCGCCTTGATCAAGCCGGTGGCAATCGACAACGCCATCACATCGGACGTGGCGCCAATCGCGGCCCCGGTCACAGGCCCGACGATATAAGTCACTGCACCCGCGCCGATGGTGGTCATGCTCACCGCGTCGCGATAGCCGAACAGCCAGGCGATGCTCGCTCCGACAATGAATGGCAACACCGTGCCCAGCAGCAGCGCGATGACGCCAATCAGCCCAGCCTTTCTCGCTTCGGTGGCCTGCACTTCGAAGGCCGTGGCGACGATGGCGAAATCCCGCAACATCGCCCCGCCCATCAAGCCGATGCCGGAGAACAGGGACAGGTCCGCCAGGCCTTTTTGCCCGCCGGTCATGGTGCCGCCCACCCAGGCCAATACCAGGCCGATGACAATGGCAATCGCCGAACCGTGGATCCGTCCATAGGTCAGGCGCTTGGACAGTATCACCGACACCCACATGATCACGCCCACGAACGCAAACGCCGTGATCAACCCGTTATTTCCCAGGCCTTTCTCGATGAGATCCCACATATCAGCGGCCTCCTGCTGGCGTGCCCAGCGGGGTCAGTTCCGCCGGCTCATCAGGCAAGGGTTCGCCTTTGTGGGTCCGGCTGATCAGCGCGATGGTGCAACCGCACAGCACCACCGAACCGATGGCCGCCAACACCGCCACCGGGCCGCCGTGCAGGGCCGTAACCACATTCTGTTGCGCCGCCATCGCCACCACCACCGGAATGTACATGGCGCCCCAGAAGGCCACGCCCATCTCGCAATCCTTGGTCATGCCGCCGCGTTTCTGCGTCCACAACCGCGCGCAGATCAGCAGGATCATCGCAATGCCGACCCCGCCCACATTGGATTTGACGCCCAGCAACACGCCGAGCATGTCGCCCAGGATCACCCCTGTCAGCGTACAGATCGCCAACAGCGCCACACCATAAATAATCATTGTTGTAGTCCTCAAAGTGCATCGTCGAAGTTGTTGTTTTTGTGCTTCGCCAGCTTGAGTCGGTGGTTTAGGGTTGGCGGTTTCCCTCCTCACGCAACAGCGCCTGCAAGGTGTCGAGCCGGGCGCCGTCGAAAGCCATGACAGTGCCCTGCTCGAATACCCGACGCGCCAGGGCGGTCAGCACCGCGCCGGGCGGCAGTTCGATCTGTAGTCGCACGCCGCGCTCGTAGGCGCTTTGTACGGTGCCGCGCCAATCCACCACGCGGCACATGTTGAGCGCCAGGTCGTCGCGCAAGGCCTCGGTGTTGATCAGCGGTCGCGCGCGGCTACCGCTGAGATAACCCAAGGCCGGTGCTTTCAACGACACGTCGGCAAATGCCTGGGCCAATGCCCGGGCCGGTGCTTCCAGCAACGGGCAATGGGACGGCACGCTCACCGCCAGCCGACAGGCCTTTGCGGCGCCCAGGCTTCGCGCATGCCTGGCAACGTTGCTCATGGCCTCGTCACTGCCGGCGATGACCACCTGGTTATCCGCGTTGATGTTGGCCAGGTAGACCGGGGTGCGGTCGCTGTGCACCTGCGCCAGCAATGCCTCCACTGCCGCGAGGTCCAGGCCGATGATCGCGGTCATGCCGTAGCCTTGCGGATACGCCCGCTGCATCAATTCGCCCCGCAGGCTGACCAGCCGCAAAGCATCCTCGAACCCCAGCGCCCCAGCCACCACCGCCGCTGGATAAGCACCGATGGACAGCCCCGCCACGTAGTCCGGGGCAGGTGCCTGCTCCAGCAGTTGACGGGACGCCGCCACGCCGGCGATCAACAAACACAGCTGCACGGCGCGGGTCGATTGCAAGGCCTCGGCGCTGTCCAGTTGCAACACGTCCTCACCGAGCACATCACCCGCCTCGTCGAGTACGTGCGGCGCCAGGCCGTGGAGCATGCCCGCGCGCTGCGCACCCTGGCCGGGAAAGACGAAGAGGCTGCTCACGCGACTTGCTCCAATGAAGGCTGCCAAGGATCGCTCACCAGCCGTGCCTGCACGTCATCCTTGAGCAAGACCCGCCGCGACGAACCCGCCCACTCGCGCAAGGCGACGGCACCGCAGGACGTTTGCAATTGCATATCCACGGCGCAAACCGAGGCATCCAGTTGCGCCAGCAAATCCCTGGCGTGGAGACGATCGAGAAAATGCGGCAGCCGCAGAATCAAATCCAGGTCGCTGCGTTCATGCAACGCCTCGATACCCGTGGCGAGCTCGAAGCCGGCGCTGCCGCTGACGCCCCAGGCCCAGCCACTGGCATCGAGCAGCGGACGCAGGCGGGACAGCGCTCGCAGGGCTGGCAAGTCGCGAGTCGACGCAACGTGACCAAGGTCTTCCGGCCTCACACGACGGGCAATCGCCGCGACCGCCATCGACGTTGCATAACGCTGCTCGCGCAAGCGCCCGCGCACGCCGACCGCGATTTGGCCCGGCACTGTCAGCGAGCGCCGAACCACCACCGGTTGACCGGCGGCAATCGATTCGACCACCCATGCCGGCGCTCCCGCAGGCACCTGCTCCGGGGTCATCCCCCAGAGCAGGTCATGGGCCAGATACGTATTCACCACTGCGCTCTCAGCAGCTGGCGCACGGTGCTGGAAGCCGCGCGATGGGTCGCACCGAGGCGACTGCTCAAGTCGCGAGGCGCAGCGGCTACATCGTTGATCGCCTGCTGCACGCAATCCGTCACCCGGGCAAGATCTGCCGCCGTCGGTTGCTCGATCTGCTCCACCGACAAGGTTTCCCACAGCAGACCCAGGCTGGCAAAGCTGTCGATGTCATAGGCCATCGGCGGCACGCTGGCAGCCAACGCCTCAAGCTCCTCGACGCTGCGCAGGGTGACCCGCGCCGCCGAGGCCTTGCCCATGGCGTGGACCATCACGCCCGGGTCGCGCAGGGCGATCAGGCGGTTGGCCTGATAACCGTGGGCCAGGAACGCCCCGGACATGGCCTTGCCCACCAGCAAGCCGATCACCGGATGCCCGGCCAGTCGCGCACGGGCATAGCTGTCCGCCGCACCGGCCAAGGCCTGATGAATGCCCAGGGCTTCTTCGCGCCGGCCGTAGGCCTGGCTCGGTACATCGACAATGGCGATCAGCGGACGCTTGTTGACTGCATCGCGGTCGGCATCGATGGCGTCATCCACTGCCTTGGCCAAACCCCAGCCCTCCAGCAAACCGACTTCGCCCTGGCGAGCACGGGGAAAGCGACTGTCGGGATCCGCCACCACCGCCAGCAGGCGCACGGTTTGCTCGCCCAGCCGGACGTCAGCGGCTTTCAACGAAGCCGGCAGGCCTTCCAGCGGTCTGGCGTCGCCACCCAAGGCTTCGAACCAGCGCAAACCTCTCAATGAATACGAACTCATGGGCGTTCTCCCTGATACAGCTGACGAACCGTGGCCGGCTCGATTTGCACTTCAGTGTCCAAACGGGCCAGGCGTTGCAGGAACAGCTCGGCCTGGCCGCTGCGGTGTTGCGCGGGAACGCCCAGGTGCAACAACTGGCCAACCTGTTGGCGGATCTGCGCCACATCATCGGCGACGTAACGGTCCACCAGCCCACTGGCGAAACGTTGTTCGCCGCCGGTCAGGCTCCAAATGAACGGCCGGTCGCGGGAGTCGTATTCGTCGATCCCGGCCTCCTGTTCGATCACTTGTGGGCCGTTCAGGCCCAGACGCGCTTCCTGGGTCACCAGCAGATAACTGCACAGCCCGGCGGCGATGGACATGCCACCAAAACAGCCGACGCTGCCGGCCACCACGCCGACCACCGGTTGGTATTGGCGCAGGTCGACAATCGCCGAATGAATCTCGGCGATCGCCGCGAGCCCGAGGTTGGCCTCCTGCAAACGCACGCCGCCGGTTTCCAGCAGCAGCACGGCGCGGGTCGGAATGCCCTTGCGGTTGTCCTCGGCGGCCAGTTCCAGCGCACCGGCAATCTTCGCCCCGCCGACTTCGCCGAGGCTGCCGCCCTGGAACGCGCCTTCGATGGCGGCGATCACCACGGGCAGGCCATCGAGCGTACCCTTGGCGATCACCACGCCGTCATCGCTTTGCGGCACCACGCCCTGGCGCAACAGCCACGGCGACATGATCCGCTGGAACGGGTCGAGCAGTTCGCGGAAAGTGCCGTCATCGAGCAAGGCCCTGGCCCGCTGCCGGGCGCCGAGTTCGACGAAGCTGTGCTTGTTGAGCAACGCTGCACTGTCAGTCATGCCTGATCTCCTCGAAGCCTTGCTCCAGGCGCAAACGCACCACGCCGGGGGTGGCGCCGAAATCGTGGATGTCGATAGACAAGGCCGGCGGTGTCTGGCCGTCGAACATGCGGGCGAACAGGTGCTGCCAGCGTTGTTCACTGCCGTTGACCGAGGTCTGCACCTGAATGGTCAACTTGCCCGCCAGGCCGGGTTCGATCAGCACTTCAAGGTCGCCCGAGCCGACACAGCCCACCAGCGCCCGGCCGCGTGGCGGCTGCCCGGCGGGGAATTCAAAGGATAAGGTTTCCATCAGCACACTCCAGGGAAGAGGCCATCGCCGCGTTCGATACGATCGAGGAACAGGCAGGCGGCGAGCAGGTCGGCAGCGCCGCCGGGCGAGGCGTTCAAGGCAATCAGTTGTTGGTCCAGCGCGTGCAAGTGGCGACGACCACCCAGGCTCGCACTGCCACCGGCATCGAGCACCGCCTTGGCGCCCTGTTGCATGGCCTGCAAACCCGGCTCGCCGGCGCGGTAGAGCACGCAGGTGTCGGCCAGGGTGGTCATGATCGCCAGCAAGGCATCAAGCCGGGCGTTCTGCTCCCCCGCGCCCGCCGCGCGACTGCGCTTGAGCTGCGGCAGACCCAGGCCAGTCACCGCTGGGAACGCCAGTTGCGCTTCTTCCCGGGCGCCGCGCACGCCGTAGCGTTCGGCTACCTGGGCGCCGTGGCTCAAAGGTTGGGGCGCATAGCGGTCGTTGAGCAAGGCCAGGCGGGCAGCACGTAAAGTCACGGCACCAGCGACGCTGGATTCAGGTTCCAGCGCTGCCGCAGCGACCAACAGGCCCAAGGCCCAGATCGCCCCGCGATGGGTATTCACCCCACCAGTGGTGGCGAGCATCGAGGCTTCCCCCTCACGGCCGATGCGCCCGAGGGCTTCGCGTAGCGGCAAGCCGATCTCGCCACAGTCGAGGGCGGCTTCGGCCATTTCCTTGAACGCCGGCCACAGCGACAGTGCCGAAGCATGCATCAGGCCCAGGTGCAGATCGGTGTGGGCGCCATTGCCACGACGGTCCACCAAGGCCGGTTTAGGCGACAGGTCGGCTTCGTCGATCAGCGCGTCCACCGCCATATCCGCCAGGCGCTCGGCCAAGGACAGTTTTTTCGGTTGCAGGTTAAAGGCGTGCATTTACCAGCTCCTGAACTTGGCGGGCGGGTTGTAGAGGCCACCGGACCACTCCACCAGATCGGCCACGCTCTTGGCCGCGAGCAACTCGCGGGTGGCGTCGGTGCGACGGATGCCGAGGTCTTCGGGCAAGGCGATCAGCCCTTCGCGGCGCATGCGCGCGGTGTCTTTCGGGTCATGGCGCAGGCCAATGGCAGTGACGCCGGCCACGGCCGCGATCATCGCCTGACGCTCTTCCAAGGTGCGGGCCTTGTACAGGTAGGCGATGCCCTCTTCGGTCAGCAGGTGGGTGACGTCGTCGCCGTAGATCATGATCGGCGCCAGGGGCATGCCGGCTTTCTTCGCCACGTCCACCGCGTCGAGGGTGTCGACGAAGGTCGGTTTACCGCCCTCCTGAAACGTCTCGACCATCTGCACCACCAGCTTCTTGCCGCGTTCGAGCAACGGCGCCTCGCCATCGCCATGGCGCATGTCGAGCCAGGCTGGCGTGCCGTGACGGCGACCGCGCGGGTCGTGACCCATGTTCGGCGCCCCACCGAAGCCGGCCAAGCGGCCACGGGTCACGGTGGAGGAATGGCCATCGCCGTCCACTTGCAGGGTGGCGCCAATGAACAGGTCCACTGCGTACTGCCCGGCCAGCTGGCAGACCATGCGGTTGGAGCGCAGCGAGCCGTCGTGGCCGGTGAAGAACACGTCCGGCCGGGCGGCGATGTAGTTTTCCATGCCCAGCTCGGTGCCAAAGCAATGCACGCTCTCGACCCAGCCGCTTTCGATGGCCGGGATCAAGGTGGGGTGCGGATTGAGCGTCCAGTTGCGGCAGATCTTGCCCTTCAGGCCGAGGGATTCGCCGTAGGTCGGCAGGATCAATTCAATCGCAGCGGTGTTGAAGCCGATGCCGTGATTGAGGGATTGGACGTTGTGTTTTTCGTAGATCCCGCGGATCGCCATCATCGCCATCAGCACATGCACAGGCTTGATGTGGCGCGGGTCGCGAGTGAACAGCGGCTCGATGTAGAACGGCTTGTCGGCCACCACCACGAAATCGACCCAGGACGCCGGGATGTCGACGCGCGGCAGGTCGCTGACGTCGTCTACCAGCTGATTGACCTGGACGATAACGATGCCATCACTGAAGGCCGCCGGCTCGATCAGCGCCGGTGTATCTTCGGTGCTGGGGCCGGTGTAGATATTGCCGGCGCGGTCGGCCATGAAACCGGCCGAGAGCACCACATTGGGGATCAGGTCCACCACCAGCCGGGCATAGAGTTCGATGTAGGTGTGGATCGCGCCGATTTCCAGCAGGCCGTCTTCGAGCAACTGACTGATGCGCAGGCTCTGGGTACCGGCGAAGGAGAAATCGAGCTTGCGGGCGATGCCGCGTTCAAACAGGTCCAGGTGCTCGGACCGCCCGACGCTGGGCATGATCATGTGCAAATCGTGCAACTTCGAAGGGTCGACTTTCGCCAGGGAGCGGGAAAGGAAGTCCGCCTGCTTCTGGTTATTGCCCTCCAGCACCACACGGTCACCGGGCAGGATCAACGCCTCCAGCGCAGCAACGATCTTGTCGGTGGGCAGCACCACACCGTCGGCAAGCCCCTTCACCAGCCCGAGACGCCGCTGCTTTTCGCTGCGCCGCCGCGTCCAGCGCGAGTCGGGGGATATTGTTGTTGTCATGACCACTCCACGGGTTCGCTGTCGTGGGAGTCACATTAGGAGTGTTATGGCGGGGGCATCAATCAAGCTCGACGGCGGATCGTTACGGTTGGAGTAATGGTTGAACGCCGCAGCGGACAATGCTTTTGTGGCGAGGGAGCTTGCTCCCGCTCGGCTGCGCAGCAGTCGTCGCTTTTGGGGCCGCTTCGCGGCCCAGCGGGAGCAAGCTCCCTCGCCACGGATATCAAGTCTTGGCCATCAATTGCCGGACCCGTTCGAGCAGTTGCGCAGCGCTCTCAATCAGTTGGGTAAGAAGTGCATCATCTTCATCCATGTACCCCTCGTACTCGGCAAGGTTGCGCCGCTCATGACACAACGCGAATAACCGGACCTGCACATTGCTGATTTCCGTCGTGTGAATCAGGCACTGGAAGACCAGATAGCGCTTGTCCGACCGATAACCACTCAAGCGTAGCGCCGTGAGCGCCAAGGCATGGGCAGCGTTGTATGCCAGGTCGAACCGGCTGGCGAAAGAAAGGGAAGTTGTTTGTGCATCCTTCAAGCGATCCGTTGCCGAACGCATCAGGCCCTCGCATTCCTGACGATCCGATGGTTCAGCTTTCAGGCCGCCGCTACGTAACAGATTCTCCAGGTTTTCTTGCTTGCCCATCCTTGGTTTCCAAAGGGTCTGCACCCAGCAAATTGATCTTGTCCTGTTGCGCTACACGCACCACGAAACTGTTGCCAGCGGCAAGTTTCGTGGCCCAGTCCTGGGGGGTGTAGAGCGTTGGGTTTAGCGGGCGGCCCAGTTGCTCTTCCAGAGGTAGAAGCCGCTCCATCACTTCACTGTAGTGCAGGCCTTCGCCGATCAGCATGAGATCTATGTCACTGGATGCGTTTGCCTGGCCCTTGGCGATAGAGCCATAGACGAACGCCCAGCGCAGTTGTTCTGAAAAAGGCTCCAATGCCTGGCGCAACGGTTCGGCGATGCCGATGGTTTTGCGCACGATGCCTAGCAGCTCAGCGTAAATCGGGCAGTGTGGGTTGGCTTGATAATGGGTCTGATTGCCCAGACGAGTCATGGTGAGCACGCCTGAGCGTTGCAGGCGTTCCAACTCTCGCATGAGGCTGCCTTTACCTATTTGGGCCCAGCGGGCAATTTCATTGGCATAGAAGCTTTGGTCCGGCTTACCAAACAACAAGCCCAAGACCCGTTGCTGAGTGGCCGTGAACAGCGCGTCGCTGAGAGAAAGGTGGTTCATATAAGCAACACAAAGTCCCAAAAAGGGAACGATAGGTCCCTTATTGGGACTTAGCAAGTCTTGTCGCTTAATCCGGTCCCATAAAGGGACTTAACAGACCCTTTATGGGACCTATCTATCGAGCGCGACAGAGAAGGTATTACTTGTGATAGCAGCGGCATACTCAATATTGATGTCGCCTGACCAACCGCTATCGCGAACAGGCTCGCTCCCACAGGTCCTGCGCATACAAGTCTGGTTGGGGTACAGCCGCAAGAGCCAGGTCGACTGTCAGGCCGCCTCGCGAGCAAGCTTTGCTCCCACAGGTCCTGCTCAAACAGACCTGATGGATGTACGACCGGGAGAACCAGGTCGGCTACTAGGCCGCCTCGCGGTGGACGTTGATCTCGGCGCCCCGTTAACCACGATGGCCGAACGCAGGCATTGCGCAGTGGGCACCTCGGCATGGATGCCGAGGTAGCCGCGCTGGGCCATGGATGGCCCTTCGCGGCGGGCCCACGGAGCAATGCCGGAGTGAGGGCATGCCGAGCCTAAGCGAGGCACCGAGTGGTGGGGCAAGAGCGTTTTGCTTACTTTTGCGCTCTTCAAAAGTGAGCCGCTGTAAGAGCGGAACCCTAAGCAGCCGTTACCGCAGCAATGGATATGTACCCGATCAACAAAATCCTGGCCAGCTGTCAGGCAGCCATCGCGAGCAAGCTCGCTCCCACAGTTTGATCAAGTACAACCGGGAGAAACAGGTCGGCTCGCTCCCACATCGGAATTTCGTATATCTCAGGTGTTGTAGGGTTGAATCAGGCCCGCAGCCATCACCAACTCCTCCAGCGCCAACAGGTCCGGCACTTTCGCCACGTGGTCCCCGACCTGCACTGCAGCCTGTTCCAACCCGCACAGCGGCACGTCGACGTAGCTCAATTGGCTGTCGAGCTTGTAGGAGCGCGGGATGCCTTGCACCAGCAGGGCAATGAAACGCAGCTCCGACCGTCCGCCCAGGGCGTTGAGCACGACGATGCGCGCTCGCTCGCCAATCACGGTCTTCTGGCCGCAGGCCGACTCGAAGCTCAACAACGGGATTTGCCGTTCGCGCCAGCTCACCCAGCCCAGGAACCACGGCGGGGTGTCCATATCGAATACGCTGCTCTGGTAGTCGATCAGTTCGGCCACGGCCACGTTGGGCAACACCAGGTGCCGGTCAGCCAATGGCAACAACAGGCCGGTGAGCGGGCTGGTGCGCGAGTGAAGATGCAGGTCATGCATGGGTTTTGCTCCAGTACGCGATGCTATCGAGCAGCACCGATTCCTGGTACGGCTTGCCCAGGTAGTCGTTGACGCCGATGGCCATGGCGCGGTCGCGGTGTTTCTGGCCGGTGCGGGAGGTGATCATGATGATTGGCAAGTGCGCCAGGCGCGGGTCGTTGCGCACTTGGCTGGCCACTTCGAAGCCGTCCATGCGCGGCATCTCGATGTCCAGCAGCATCAGGTCCGGGGCGTGCTCGGCCAGCAGCGCCATGGCATCCACGCCATCCTTGGCAGTCAGGACGTGCATGCCGTGGCGCTCCAGCAGGCGACTGGTGACCTTGCGCACGGTCACCGAGTCGTCCACCACCAGCACCAGCAACGGCCGTTGCGGTTCGCCCTCGCCTTCTACCGGCACTTGGCGACGCGGGACCTGGTGGGGCAAGGCGCGGATGGGCGCGAGCAGATCGAGAATCAACACCACCCGGCCGTCCCCCAGGATCGTCGCCCCGGACAGGCCCTGTACCGCCGAGAACTGCGGACCGAGGCTCTTGACCACGATCTCCCGGGTCCCGACGGTAGCGTCCACCTGCACCGCGACATGCCGCTCGTTGCACTGCACCAGCAGCACCGGCAAGGGTTGGCTCTGGCCCAGCAGTTTCGGCCGGGCGCCGGTTTTCAATAGCTCACCGAGGTAGCACAACTCGTAACGCTGCCCGGCGTAGGTATAGGTTGGCGGATCGAGCTGGTAATGGCCGTCCAGTTCGGCGGGCAACACCCGGACAATGCTCTCGATAGTGTTCAGCGGGATCGCATACTGGTCCTCGTGACAGTGCACCATCAACGCCCGGTTCACCGCCACGGTAAACGGCAGGCGAATGCGGAAATGCACGCCCTGCCCCGGCGTGGAATCGATGACCATGCTGCCGCCCAATTGCCGCACCTCTTCGTGGACCACGTCCATGCCGACGCCGCGCCCGGAGATCTGGGTGATTTTCTCGGCCGTGGAAAACCCTGGTTGCAAGATGAACTGCAGCACGTCGTGGTCGCTGATGTCGCTGTCCGGTGCCAGCAAGCCACGCTTGATCGCCTTGTTCCGCACCGCCTCCAGCGGCACGCCGGCGCCGTCGTCGCGGATGTCGAAAATGATGTCGCCGCCTTCCCGGGACAGGTCGAGGCTGATACGTCCTCGTGCCGGCTTGCCGGCGGCAATGCGCACGTCGGCCGGCTCCAGGCCGTGGTCGACGGCGTTGCGAAGCATATGTTCAAGCGGTGCAGCCATGCGCTCCAGCACGTTACGGTCCATCTCGCCGTCGGCATTGCCGACCAGGAATTCCACGTCCTTGCCCAATTCCTGCGCCACTTGCCGGACGATGCGTTTGAGCCGGGGCAGCATGCGCTCGAAGGGCACCATGCGCGTACGCATCAGGCCTTCCTGGAGCTCGGTGTTGATACGCCCCTGCTGCTGCAGCAGGACCTCGGCATCGTGATTGCTGCGATCAAGGGTTTCCTTGAGCTCGAGCAAGTCCGAGGCGGACTCGAACAATGCCCGGGACAGCTGCTGCAACTGGGAATGGCGGTCCATCTCCAGCGGGTCGAACTCTTCATAGCCCAGGCGCTCGGCCTCGACCTGTTGCCGGCTGAGAATCCGCCCCTGGGTTTCGGTATCCAGGCGCCGCAACTGATCGCGCATGCGCTCGATGGTGGTTTCCATTTCGCCCAGGGCCACACGTGCGTCGTTGACCTGCTGTTCGATACGCCCACGGAAGATCGACGTTTCGCCCGCCAGGTTCACCAGGTCGTCGAGCAGTTCGGCGGAGACCTTGACCATGTCCGCACCGTCGCCCGGTGCACTGGGATCGAGTCTTGCGGGCGCCGTTGGCGGTGCCACGACGGGCACCGGTTCCGGCGCCGATTCAGCCTGCGGCGCAGCGTTCTCCTGGGGATGATTCACCGCCTGGATCTGTGCGATCAGTCGGTCGGCCAGCGGGCACGGGTGACCGGCGCGCACGGCGTCGAGCATCTGCGCCAGTCGGTCATGGCTGCTTTGCAACAAGGCGAACAGCGCCGGGGTCGGCTGAAGCAGACCGGCCGACAGGCCTTCATAGAGGTTTTCCAACTCGTGGGCCAGGTCGCCGATGGGCACGATTTCCACCATGCGCGCACCGCCCTTGAGGGTGTGCAAATCCCGTAGCAAGGTTTCCACGGCCTGGCGATTCGACGGTTCTTCCTGCCAGCGCAGCAGCGCCGCGCCCGAGCTGTCGAGGATGTCGAAGCCTTCCTCAAGGAAGATTTCCAGCAACTCGGGATCATGGCCGGCGCCGTCGGCCTGGGCCGCTGCGCTCGTCTCGATGGCGTTCGGCTTGTCCTGGCGGAACCGTCGAATGGCGTCGATCAGCGCAACGGGATCGCCCAACGGCTGGCCCTGCTGCAACTGCCCGAGCAACAGGTCGAGGCGTTCATGGCTGCTGGCGAGCAGTTGCGCCAGTTCCTCGCTGTAGCTGTAGCGCCGGTCCACCAGTCCTTCGTAAAGGTTTTCCAACTCCTGGGCCAGATCGCTCACCGGCCGGATGTCGGCCATTCGCGCACCGCCCTTGAGGGTGTGCAAGTCACGTTGCAGCGAAGACAGCGGTGCGCCGTTATCCGGATCGGCCAACCAGCGTTGCAAGGCCTGGGCGGCGCTTTCGAGGATGTCTTGGGCTTCTTCGAGGAAAATCGCCGCGAGGTCATCATCCATCGAGGTATCGACGGGCGCGTCACGCTCCATTTGCGCCGTCGCGTGGCCCAGTTCGCGGATGCTCAGGGTGCGGCTGCCGTCGCTGCGGATCAGACCGGTGGCCGACGGATCGAGGCTCTCCTGGAGCAGGCGGCGCAAGGCTTGTACCCGCTCGGGCTGCGGATGCACATGCTGCCCGGCCGCCAGCTCATCGAGCATGTCGATCAGCGCTTCATGGGCGCGCTGGGCCTCCTGGAAAAATTCATCGCTGACCGCCAGGCTGCTTTCTTCTACCGCACCGTAGAGGTCGAGCAAGGCTTCGCAGAGTTCATCCACCGGGTGCAAGTCGGCCAGGTGCGCGCCTTCGCCGAGGGTGGTCAGCTCATCGAGCAGCGCACTCAGTTCCTGGCCTTCGCCGGGGTGCTGCTGCCAGCGCTGCAAGAGGCTTTCGGCGTCCAGCAGGATGTCCATGCCCTGGGCGAGGAAGTTATTGATCAGTTGTGGGTCGCGCTTGGTCCGCAGCGCTTTGTCCGGCGCACTGTTGGCGGCATGCAGGCGCTCGGCCAGCAGGGCCTGGGCGCGCAGGATCAGATCCTCGGCCCCGGGGATCGCCGCCAGCGGCTCGCTGTGCAACTGGCGCAAGCCTCGGCGCAGCAGCCCTTCGGCTTCCAGCAGCAATTCGACCTCATCCAGGTCGAGGGCAATCAGGTGTGCCCGGTATTCCCGGGCCAGCTCATCCATCGCCCCGGCCAGCTCGGCGATCGGCAGCACGCCGGCCATCGAAGCGCTGCCCTTGAGCGTATGCAAGGCCCGCTGCAATTCATCACTGGCCTGCAAGGGCAGGTGGTCGGCCGACTGATCGAGAAAGCGATTGAGGCTGGCGAGGTGGCCCTGGGCTTCGTTATCGAAGATCTTCAACAGCAGCGGATCGAGAGCGGCCACGTCCTGCTCGTCTTCATCCTCCTCATCGCCGCCCTTGGCCAGGACATGGGCACGGGCGGCCAAGCGGTCGACGTCGTCGCGCTGGCGCTGGTGATTGGCCGCGAATTCGGCCACCAGGGCCGGCAACAACTGCACCGTGTCTTCGATCAACTGGCGGACCGAGGCCTGCGGCTCGACACTGCGCTCCAGGACCCGGTTGAGCAGGTTTTCCACGGCCCAGGCCAGTTCACCCAGCACCAGCGCCCGGACCATCCGGCCACTGCCCTTGAGGGTGTGGAAGGCCCGGCGCAGTTCGCTCAGGGCGCCGTGGTCGGCGGGATGAGCACTCCAGCGCGGCAGGTATTCACGCAGGACGTCCAGCACCTCGCCGGTTTCCTCGAGGAAGACTTCGCGCAACTCGTCGTCCACCGGACTTTCATCCAACGGTGGCGGCAACAGGCTGCCCGGGGTGCTCCTGGCCGGCGGATTGACCGCCGAGATCGGGCTGGCCAGCACCTCGGCCAAGGATTGCACCGTCTGCGGGTCGTCCAGTTCCTGCAAGTCCTGCATGACCTGGGCTTCGTTGGGGCTCAAGACATCGTCGAGCACCGGCACCCGTGCTTCGTCAGGGAAATAACCGAGCGCAGCCAGGCTCCGCTCGACCCCATCGAGCAACGGCTCGCCAGGGGTTTGCGGGTCCTCGCTCAAGCGCTCCAGGTAGTATTCGAGGCCGGTGATCACGTCGGCCAGGTGGTCGAGTTCTTCCCAACCCGGCTGGGCCTGGTCCAGCAACAGGTGGTCGCGGATGAAACCGTTGCAGGCCTCCACCAGGCTGGCGGCACGGCTCAGGGGAATCATCGCCAGCGCGCCGCGCACCTGGGTCAGCAGCGCCGGCAAGGGCTGCAGTTGCTCGCTGTTCCAGTCCGCGTCGATGTAGTCGACGATCATGTCCTTGGCCTGTTGCAGGCAGGTGTGGGCTTCCTTGATGACGATCTGGTGGATCTGGGTCAGGTCGGTGGTGGGCAGGTGGGTGTCTTCGCGGCTCTCGGGCTCGACGGTGCCGACCATGCCGGCCAGGGTCGCCTCGACGTAGAGCAAGGCCCCGGCGACGTCCATGAGGGTCGCGTCATCCGGCTCGCGCTGGCCCTGGGCGAGGCTCAGGACCACCGCCAGTTGATCGATGATGACCTTGCGCGGCTGGCCGAAACCGAGCACCGCCAGAGTGTCGGCGATCTGCCGCAGCGGCGCCAACAGGCTGTCCAGTTCCGAGGCGTGCTGGCGATCGCTGCGCACGAACAGGTCCAGGCGCTCCTTGACCCGTACCAACTCCTCGCACAGCGCGGCAAGCACCGAGCGCATGGCATCGCGGTCGGGCCCGGCCAGGCGCGCGCGTTCTTCGTCGACCATGGCGCTGTCGGGTAGCGCGTCGTCCAGTGAGTAGCGTTCTTTCATGATCTGCATCTGCCCGCTGGGATGTTCGGCCTTGGCAATATAGAACAACAAACTCTTGAGCAGGTGGGGCGGTGCCGGCTGATTGATGCCTGGCATGCCTTGGTCCAGCAGGCGCTTGAGTTCCTTGTCGGCTTCCTTGAACAGGCTGCGCAGCGCCGGGCTGTTGGTAATGCGCCCGTCACGCATGCCTTCGACCAGCGCCGAGGCCACCTGCCATAACGCATTGAGCGGCGCCCCAGTACACAAGGTTTCCAGGCGATGGAAGACCTTGGCCAGGTAACCGAGGTGGGTCGCGTCATCCTGTTCGCGCAGCAGGCCCACCAGGGCCATTTGCAGGGTCTGGCGCAATTTGCGCAAGGTGTTTGGCAGGTCAGCGGGCTCGAGGCGCTGCAAGGCCTCGTCGCTGAGCGGCGCAATATCGGGCAACTCGGGGCTGAACAGGCTGGTTTCCGACAACAGGCTCTCGCCCCGGGCACTGCGCAGGTCATTGATCAACGGCAGCACCACCAGCGGCAGGTCGCGACGGGCACCTTGTACGCGGTCCAGGTAGATCGGCAACTGCCCCAGGGCCTGGCTCAACAGGCTGACGGCTTCGTCGCGATGAGTGACGCGGTTGTCCTGCAGGGCGGCGCACAGCTGCTCCATCTCCTCGGCCAGCAGCGCCGCACCGTAGAACTCGACCATCTGCAGGCCGCCGTGGACCTGGTGGATGCAGGCCAGGCATTGCCCGAGGGCGTCCGACGCCTGCGGATCGTCCACCAGGCGGTTGAGGGCCAGATGAGCCTGCTTCAGCGTTTCGGCAATCTCGCCCTTGACCCATTCCAGGGCCACATAGTCGTGCCGATCACCCATAACCACTCCAAATCAACAGTCGTATGCCGAGGGCAAAAATAAAACCCTGTGGCGAGGGAGCTTGCTCCCGCTTGAGCGCGCAGCGCTCACAAAGTCTGTGGGGGCCGCTGCGCAGCCCAGCGGGAGCAAGCTCCCTCGCCACAAAAGCTTCCTCGCCACATGACCCTTCTCAATATGCAGATCCGGCCAGTCACGACTTGTCCTCATCCACCACAGGTGCCGCCGGCAACGTGAACCCCGACACCGAACGACGCAGCTGGCTGGCCATTTTCGCCAGGTTGCCGATGCTCTCGGCAGTGGCGGTGGAACCGGACGAGGTCTGCGAAGTGATCTGCTGGATCACGTTCATGGTCAAGGAAATCTGCCCCGCCGAGGTGGTCTGTTGCTGCGCCGCGTTGGAAATGCTCTGGATCAGCGCCGCCAGGGTCTTGGACACGCCTTCGATTTCTTCCAGGGCGACACCGGCGTCCTGGGCCAGTCGCGCACCGCGCACCACTTCGGTAGTGGTCTGTTCCATGGAAATCACCGCCTCGTTGGTGTCGGCCTGGATCGCCCGCACCAAGGTCTCGATTTGCCGGGTCGCCGCCGAAGAGCGCTCGGCCAGGCGCTGCACTTCATCGGCCACCACCGCAAACCCGCGCCCGGCATCACCGGCCATGGACGCCTGGATGGCGGCGTTGAGGGCCAGGATGTTGGTCTGGTCGGCGATATCGTCGATCAGGCTGACAATGTCGCCGATTTCCTGGGATGACTCACCCAGGCGCTTGATGCGCTTGGCGGTGTCCTGGATCTGCTCGCGAATATTGTCCATGCCATGAATGGTGTTGTGCACCACCTCGTTGCCCTTGTTGGCAATCTCCACAGACCGCTCGGCCACCGCCGACGACTCCGCGGCATTGGCCGACACCTGGTCGATGGACTGGGCCATTTCATTAATTGAAGTCGAAGCTTCGGAAATTTGCTGGGCCTGATGTTCGGAGGCCTGGGCCAGGTGCATCGCCGTGGCCTGGGTTTCCTGCACCGCAGCGGCGACCTGGCCGGCGGTGAGGTTGATGGTCGCCACCAGGTCTCGCAGTTGGTCCACCGAGTAGTTGATGGAGTCGGCGATGGTGCCGGTGAAGTCCTCGGTGACCGAGGCCGTGACGGTCAGGTCGCCATCGGCCAGGTCTTCGATCTCATCCAGCAACCGCATGATCGCGTTCTGGTTGCGCTCGTTCTTTTGTGCGGTTTCGTGCAACTGGCGGTTGGTTTCGCGGACCATCACCAGGCCAATCAGGATGATCGACATCAGCGCCAGCAAACCCAGCACATAGCCGCCGATGGTATTGATGGAGCGCCCGCCGGCGAGGTTTTCGAAGGCCGTGGCCAGGTGCGAAGCCTCGTCGAGCAGGGTCTGCGACAGGTTGAAGATGTTGCCGGCCGATTCGCGGACCTTGAACAGCTCCGGGGAGGTCTCGAGGATTTCGTCCACCGAGCCGGAGACGAACTCGAAGAGCTCGCTGATTTCGCTCAGGCGTGCCCGGGCATCGCGGTCCTGGACCTGGGATATCTTCAGGGCCGGGTCACCTTGCAACATGCCATTGAGCACCTGGCCAAAACGCGCGGCGTCGCGACCGAAGGTGTCGGCGGCCTGGCTGGCGTTTTCGTCCCCCGCCAGCACGGTATTCACCGCGCCGAGGATTCGTTCGGCCAGCAGCGACTGACGCTGGGCCATGGCCACCTGGGCGGCCGGCGCACCGCGTTGCAGCAGGATCTCGACGACTTTTTCGTACTCGACCTGCAACTGCGGCACGGTTTCGGCCAGGGTCGCCGCCACCTGGTGCAACGACAGCACGGTCTGTTCGCTGGAGAGGATGGCATCGGTGTTCTTGAGCAGGCGCTCCCAATCCAGCTGCACCGCGCGCATCTGCGGACGCAGGGTGGCCGGCGCAGGGGGCAGGCCGGTCACCGGGTCGCCCTGTTTCAGGGAGCCCCAGCGCTGGGCGAAGTCATTGCGCGCATCGCTCAGCAGCTTGAACGCCGCGGGCTTGCCGGCGGCGGCCTCGGTGGCGTTCTTGGCGATGCGCTGGGACAGCACCCGCAGCTCACCGGCATGGCCGATGTACTGTTTGTCATAGGTGGATTGGGTGTTGAGGTAGGCGAAGTTGGCGAACAGCAGCATGATGAAGACGATCAGCGCGACGAACAGCACGATGATCTGCGAACGACTGCGCGACGCTTCCAGTGGCTTGCCTGTTTTTGCTTTGATCATCGGTTCTCGCCTGTACTGCCCAATCCAACTTACTGCTATTAACTGTAGTGTTGTGCAGTCTGCTCAATCAGTGTGGCTCTGTGGGAGCAAGGCTTGCCCGCGATGAGAACGACACAGTTTTTTCGTCAACCGAGGCGCAGCCATCGCGAGCAAGCTTTGCTCCCACAGGTTTGCTCCCTCAAGGGGGCCTGCGCTGCATCTCGTTAAATCGCCACATCCATGAACCCCGGCGACCGCGCCAGGGCAAACGGGCTGAACACTTGCCACTCGCGCTCGCCGCCAAACCGGCCCCGGACGAAGGCCGCTTCCGGGCCGTCGAGGTCGTCCACCAGCGTCGGTTCCAGGCTGTCCTGGGCAAAATGCTGCAGCCCAAGGACCTCGTCCACCAGCAACCCGGCGAACACCTCGTCGTGATCCACCACCAACACGCGCCGCTGCTTGCGCACGGTCGACAGCTCGTGGCCAAAGAACCCGCACAAGTCCATCAACGGCAACAAGCGCCCGCGCAGGTTAGCCACTCCACGCACCCACGGCTTGACCCCGGGCAAATGCGTGTGACGTGGTTCGTGCAGCACTTCGCTGACTTCGCCCATCGGCGCCACGTACCAGTGCTCGCCCAAGCGAAAGCCGATGCCGCTCCAACCGGCGCGATGGGTCGGCTGGGAGGGCAGGTCCGCCCCCAGCAACCGGCAGCGCCGGTCGATCTGCAGCAGCAGTTCGAATGCGGTCAAGGATTGGCTCATGGCCGTGCCGTCAACCCGCCAGCACTTTGTTCAGGGTCGCGATCAGGGTTTCTTCGTCCACCGGTTTGGTCAGGTAGTCCTTCGCCCCTTGGCGCGTGCCCCAGACCTTGTCGGTGTCCTGGTCCTTGGTGGTGATGATGATCACGGGGATGTGGCCGGTGTCCGGGTCCTTGGTCAGCTGGCGCGTGGCCTGGAAACCGTTGAGGCCGGGCATGACGATGTCCATCAGCACCGCATCGGGTTTTTCCTGGCGGGCCAGGGCCACGCCATCGGCGCCATTCTCGGCCTTAAGGACCTCGTGGCCGTGCTTTTCCAGCATGCCGGTCAGTTTGTACATTTCAGTCGGCGAATCATCGACGATCAGAACTCGTGCCATGGTGTTCCCCATTTTCTTGTTGACCCCAGGCCCGTTGGCCAAGTGTCATTAATGTGCCTGGTGCGGCTGGACAGCGGCAAAGCCCGGAACATGGGCCTGTATCGCGCCCAGCAGTTCTTCCTTGCTGAACGGCTTGGTCAAAAACTGATCGGAACCGACGATGCGTCCCTTGGCCTTGTCGAACAACCCGTCGCGGGACGACAGCATGATCACCGGCGTGGCCTTGAACGCGCTGTTGTTCTTGATCAGGGCACAGGTCTGGTAGCCATCCAGGCGCGGCATCATGATGTCGACAAAAATGATGCCCGGATGATGGTCGGCGATCTTGGCCAGGGCATCGAAGCCATCGACGGCCGTGATCACCTCGCAGCCCACGTTGCGCAGCAAGGTTTCGGCGGTGCGGCGGATGGTCTTCGAGTCGTCGATGACCATGACCTTCAAGGCGCTGGGTTGCTGCTGCGTGAGATGCTCTGCCATTGCCACTGCGAACCGGTTTTTAACGCGTAAGTGTGATCGACAGCGCAAACCCTTGATGTTCAAGGCCCGCACGTCACATGGCAGCCTTTTTAGCACAGTCTCCATCGCCGATCTATCGGCCGCTCGGCGCGGTGGTTTTTCCTTGACCGCCAATCTTCCGGGCGCCACTCTGACGCCACTTTTTCGCACCAATATGTGCCCATCACATTTCGAGGAACCAAGCCATGAGCGTACGCGTCGGCATTGTCATGGACCCTATCGCCAGCATTTCCTATAAAAAGGATAGCTCGCTGGCCATGCTGCTGGCCGCTCAGAAGCGCGGCTGGGAGCTGTTCTACATGGAACAGCGCGACCTCTACCAGGCCGAAGGCCAGGCTCGGGCGCGGATGAAACCGCTGAAAGTCTTCGCCAACCCCGAGAAGTGGTTTGAGCTGGGCACCGAGAGCGACGCGCTGCTGAGCGACCTGGACGTGATCCTGATGCGCAAGGATCCGCCGTTCGACATGGAGTTCGTGTATTCCACCTACCTGTTGGAACAGGCTGAAAACGCCGGTGTGCTGGTGGTCAACAAGCCCCAGAGCCTGCGCGACTGCAACGAAAAGCTGTTCGCCACGCTGTTCCCGCAGTGCACGCCACCGACCATCGTCAGCCGTCGTCCGGACGTGTTGCGCGAATTTGCCGACCATCACGGCGACGTGATCCTCAAGCCCCTGGACGGCATGGGCGGCTCCTCGATCTTCCGGCACACCGCCGGCCACCCGAACCTCTCGGTGATCCTGGAAACCCTGACCTTGCACGGCAAGCAGCAGATCATGATCCAGGGTTACCTGCCGGCCATCGTCGATGGCGACAAACGCATCCTGATGATCGACGGCGAACCGGTGGACTATTGCCTGGCGCGCATCCCGGCAGCCGGCGAAACCCGTGGCAACCTGGCGGCTGGCGGGCGTGGCGAGGCGCGTCCGTTGACTGACAAGGATCGCTGGATCGCCGCCCAGGTCGGCCCGACCCTGCGCGAAAAAGGCCTGTTGTTCGTGGGCCTGGACGTGATCGGCGAGCACCTGACGGAAATCAACGTCACCAGCCCGACCTGCATCCGCGAGATCGACAATGCCTTTGGCACCGACATCGGTGGCATGCTGATGGATGCCATCGATCAGAAGCTCAAGGCTCGTTGATCCAGATCTGCTGAAGGAAACCCACATTGCGTTATCATGCCCGGCCTGAAAAAAACGCGATGTTGGTTTCCTTGTCATGACGCTCCCGTCCGATCTGCCCCAAGAGCTCGCCCATCGTGGCGTGCGCCCGGCTGATCGCCTCGGTTTTACCCTGTTCCTGGCGGCGCTGATCCACCTGGCCCTGCTGCTGGGCGTCGGTTTTGCCACGGTCGAGCCCAAGCAGATCAGCCAGACCCTGGAAATCACCCTGGCCACCTTCAAGAGCGAGACCAAGCCCAAGAAGGCCGACTTCCTCGCCCAGGACAACCAGCAAGGCAGCGGCACCCTGGAAAAAAAGGCGATCCCCAAGACCACCGAGATCGCGCCGTTCCAGGACACCAAGGTACAAAAAGTCACCCCGCCGCCGGCCGCCAAGCCCGAGGTGCAGGAGACGGCGCCCAAGGCCGCCGTGACCACCGTGGCGCCGAAGCCGAAAAAGGCCCCGGCCAAGGAAGAGGTCAAGCCTGATCCCAAGCCCAGGGCCCCCGAGCCCACCTTCGACAGCTCACAGTTGTCCAGCGACATCGCCAGCCTGGAAGCCGAACTGGCCCAGGAGCAACAGCTCTACGCCAAGCGCCCGCGCATCCACCGCCTGAGCGCCGCCTCGACCATGCGCGACAAGGGCGCCTGGTACAAGGACGAATGGCGCAAGAAGGTCGAGCGCATCGGCAACCTCAACTACCCCGACGAAGCGCGGCGCAAACAGATCTACGGCAACCTGCGGCTAATGGTCTCGATCAACCGCGACGGCTCGCTGTATGAAGTGCTGGTGCTCGAATCTTCCGGCCAGCCGCTTTTGGACCAGGCCGCCCAACGGATCGTGCGCCTGGCCGCACCGTTCGCGCCGTTTACCGGGGACCTGTCGGACATCGACCGGCTGGAAATCATCCGCACCTGGAAGTTCGCCCGTGGCGACAAGCTTTCCAGTAACTGATTGACCGCCCAATCCCTTGTGGGAGCGAGCTTGCTCGCGATAGCGGACGGTCAGTCGACCTCTGTGTTGAATGATCAATTGCTATCGCGAGCAAGCTCGCTCCCACAGGGGATTGGTGACAGTCTCAGGTATTTCCTGGCTTGTCAGTTCGCCCCCGCCCCGCCACACTAGCGCCTATGAAAAACGTCAGCCCCACCTACCTCAAGCATCACTTCCTGATTGCCATGCCGCACATGGCCGATCCGAATTTTGCCCACACCTTGACCTACATCGTCGAGCACACGGCCAATGGGGCCATGGGGCTGGTAATCAATCGCCCACAGGAATTGAACCTGGCGGACATCCTGGAGCAGTTGCGCCCCGAAGTGGAACCGCCACTCTTGTGCCAGCACGTGCCGATTTTCATCGGCGGCCCGGTGCAGACCGACCGCGGTTTCGTGCTCCATCCGTCGGGCCCCAAATACCAGGCCACTGTGGATCTGGACGGGGTATCACTGTCCACCTCCCAGGACGTGCTGTTCGCCATCGCCGACGGCGTCGGCCCGGAGAAAAGCCTGATCGCCCTCGGCTATGCCGGTTGGGAACCCGGGCAACTGGAAGCCGAACTGGCCGACAACGCCTGGCTGACCTGCCCGTTCGACGCCGACATCCTGTTCAACACCAGCAGCGAACTGCGCCTGGAAGCGGCAGCCAGCCGGTTGGGGGTCAACCTCAGCCTGCTCACCAGCCAGGCAGGACACGCCTGATGGCCCTGCGCTTGCTGCTGGGCTTCGATTACGGCACCAAACAGATCGGCGTAGCGGTCGGCCAGGTCATTACCGGCCAGGCCCGCGAGTTGTGCACCTTGAAGGCGCAGAATGGCGTTCCGGACTGGAACCAGGTCGAAGCGCTGATCAAGGAGTGGAAACCCGATGCCGTGGTGGTCGGCCTGCCGCTGAACATGGACGGCACGCCCAGCGACATGTGCCTGCGCGCCGAAAAGTTCGCCCGCCGGCTCAACGGCCGCTACAACCTGCCCTTCTATACCCATGACGAGCGCCTGACCACCTTCGAGGCCAAAGGCGAGCGCCTGGTGCGTGGCGGGCAGAAAGGCAGTTACCGCGACAACCCGGTGGACGCCATCGCCGCCGCCCTGCTGCTGCAAGGTTGGCTCGACGCCAACGCCGCCCTGTTCGAAACCTGATTTTTTGAAAGCGCCGCCAAGGCGCTTTCTCTTAGCGATAGACCGCGCCACTCACCACCGGCCCGGGAACCTGAAGGAGCCAGCATGAGCCTGCCCAATCCTGCCGAACTGATCAGCCAGATGGCGATTCGTCTCAAGGCACACCTGGAACACCGCGGCATCAGCGAGCCGCGCTACATCGGTATTCGCACCGGTGGCGTCTGGGTCGCCCAGGCCTTGCTCGAAGCACTGGGCAGCCAATCGCCACTGGGCACCCTGGACGTGTCCTTCTACCGCGACGACTTCAGCCAGAACGGCCTGCACCCGCAAGTGCGCCCCTCGGCCCTGCCGTTCGAGATCGAAGGCCAGCACCTGGTGCTGATCGACGACGTGCTGATGAGTGGCCGGACCATCCGCGCCGCCATGAACGAACTGTTCGACTACGGCCGCCCGGCCAGCGTGACGCTGGTGTGCCTGTTGGACCTGGACGCCGCCGAGCTGCCGATCCGGCCGAACGTGGTCGGCGCGACGCTGACGCTGGCCGCTCATGAGCGAGTCAAGCTCTCCGGCCCGTCGCCGCTGCAACTCGAACTGCAAGACCTTGCCCTTTAACTGCCCTTGTAAGAGTCCATCGCGATGACGCCTCTCGAAACCAAGCGCCCGCTGCAGCTCAACGATCAGGGCCAGCTGCGGCACTTCCTGTCCCTCGACGGCCTGCGCCGCGAGCTGCTGACGGAAATCCTCGACACTGCCGACTCGTTCCTCGAAGTCGGTGCCCGGGCGGTGAAAAAAGTCCCGTTGCTGCGCGGCAAGACCGTGTGCAACGTGTTCTTCGAAAACTCCACCCGCACCCGCACCACCTTCGAACTGGCGGCCCAGCGGCTGTCGGCGGACGTGATCACCCTCAACGTGTCCACATCCTCGGCGAGCAAGGGTGAAACCCTGCTCGACACCCTGCGCAACCTCGAAGCCATGGCCGCCGACATGTTCGTCGTGCGCCACGGCGACTCCGGCGCAGCGCATTTCATTGCCGAACACGTCTGCCCGCAAGTGGCGATCATCAACGGCGGCGACGGCCGTCACGCCCACCCGACCCAGGGCATGCTGGACATGCTGACCATCCGTCGGCACAAGGGCAGCTTCGAAAACCTGTCGGTGGCCATCGTCGGCGACATCCTGCACTCGCGGGTGGCCCGTTCGAACATGCTGGCCCTCAAGACCCTCGGCTGCCCGGACATCCGCGTAATCGCGCCGAAGACCCTGCTGCCCATCGGCGTCGAGCAATACGGCGTGAAGGTCTACACCGACATGACCGAAGGCCTCAAGGATGTGGACGTGGTGATCATGCTGCGCCTGCAACGCGAGCGCATGACCGGCGGCCTGCTGCCCAGCGAAGGCGAGTTCTACCGCCTGTTCGGCCTGACCACCGCACGCCTGGCCGGGGCCAAGCCGGACGCTATCGTCATGCACCCGGGGCCGATCAACCGCGGCGTGGAGATCGAGTCGGCGGTGGCCGACGGGCCGCACTCGGTGATTCTCAACCAGGTGACCTACGGCATCGCCATCCGCATGGCCGTGCTGTCCATGGCCATGAGCGGGCAAACGGCCCAGCGCCAATTCGACCAGGAGAACGCCCAGTGAAGCTCAGCATTCTCGGCGCACGCGTGATCGATCCAGCCAGTGGCCTGGATCAAGTGACTGATATCCATATCGATGCCTGCAAGATCGTCGCCCTTGGCGCGGCGCCGGCCGGTTTCGTCGCGGTCGAGACCCTCGACGCCCAAGGCCTGGTGGCCGCTCCGGGCCTGGTGGACCTGAACGTCGCCCTGCGCGAACCGGGCTACAGTCGCAAAGGCAGTATCGTCAGCGAAACCCGGGCCGCCGCTGCCGGTGGCGTGACCAGCCTGTGCTGCCCGCCGCAGACCAAACCGGTACTGGACACTTCGGCCGTGGCCGAACTGATCCTCGACCGTGCCCGCGAGGCCGGCAACACCAAGGTCTTCCCGATTGGCGCACTGAGCAAGGGCCTGGACGGCGAGCAACTGGCCGAACTCATCGCCCTGCGGGATGCCGGTTGCGTGGCATTCGGCAACGGCCTGAACAGTTTCCGCAACACCCGCACCCTGTGCCGCGCCCTGGAATACGCGGCGACCTTTGGCCTGACGGTGATCTTCAACTCCCAGGACCACGACCTGGCCGAAGGTGGCCTGGCCCACGAAGGCCCGACCGCCAGTTTCCTCGGCCTGCCAGGCATCCCGGAAACCGCCGAGACCGTGGCCCTGGCCCGAGACCTGCTGTTGGTCGAGCAAAGCGGCGTGCGCGCCCACTTCAGCCAGTTGACCAGTGCTCGCGGTGCGGCACTGATCGCCCAGGCCCAGGCCCGCGGCTTGCCAGTAACCGCCGATGTGGCGCTGTACCAGTTGATCCTGACCGACGAAGCGCTGATCGATTTCAACAGCGTCTACCACGTCCAGCCGCCACTGCGCACCCGCGCCGACCGCGATGGCCTGCGTGAGGCGGTGAAGTCCGGGGTGATCTCGGCCATCTCCAGCCATCACCAACCCCATGAGCGCGATGCCAAGCTGGCGCCGTTCGGCGCCACCGAGCCGGGCATCAGCAGCGTCGAACTGCTGCTGCCGCTGGCCCTGACGCTGGTGGAAGATGGTTTGCTGGACCTGCCGACCCTGCTGGCACGCCTGAGCGCCGGCCCGGCCCAGGCGCTGCAGCTGCCGGCGGGGAAACTCGCGGTTGGCGCCGCGGCGGACCTCGTGCTGTTCGACCCTGCCGCCTCCACCGTGGCCGGTGAAGCCTGGCGCTCCAAGGGTGACAACTGCCCGTTCCTCGGCCATAGCCTGCCGGGTGTGGTGCGTTACACCCTGATGGATGGGAGGATTACCCACCAGGCCTGATACCGCGCCGCGCCTATCGCGAGCAAGCTCGCTCCCACAGGTGGATCTTTGGTGAACCTCGATCCAGTGTGGGAGCGAGCTTGCTCGCGATGCAGGCGACCCGGTCTTACTGAAAAGCCCCACGCTTCTGCGCATTACGGATCGACACCTGATCATTCAGCGTCCAGAAGTCATACAGCACCCCCAGGAAAAACACCCCGCCAGTCAGCAGGTAAAGGATCCCGCTGAGCCATTTGCCCTGGTACATGCGGTGTACGCCCAGCACCCCGAGAAACGTCAGCAGAATCCACGCCACGCTGTATTCGATAGGCCCCGGGGTGAAACGCAGGCCCGCTTCGCGATCCATTGCCGGGATCAGGAACAGGTCGATCAACCAGCCAATGCCCAGCAGGCCGAAGGTGAAGAACCAGATCGTGCCCGTGACCGGCTTGCCGTAATAGAAACGATGGGCACCGGTGAACCCGAAAATCCACAGCAGATACCCAATGACCTTGCTGTGAGTATCGCGGATTGCATCCTGCTGATAGCTGTTCATGAATGGCCTCTTTTGCCTCGATAGATAAATTTTTTCGGAGTTTTTGTGACTTTTTCGTGTCTGGCCGACAAGCGGTCCTGGGCGACTCGGACCGGCGAAAGCCCCGTGGCATAGGGGTTCTGTCGGACAATCAGGTCAATTTGTCGCATTTCGCTGGGTTTTGCGCTGCGTTTCGAATCGACAAACGGCCTCGGAAACGCAAAAAAAGCTGTTATAAAGTTGCGCGCTAACCTTTAAGAGCCTTGCCTAATGCGTCCATTTTTCAAGACATGGCTAACCATTTGCCTATTATTGCCACTGGCCGCCCACGCCACCAATCGTGAGCAACGTCTTCCCAACGTCAACGGCTATACCCCGAAATCCCATGTCTCTGCTTCCTTGAGCAAGGACAAGCCCGGCGCCCAGCACTTGAGCACGACCAACAGCAAGCTGGTCCCGCCGATGGCGACCAAAACGAGCAGCAATGTGTTGAGTCGCGCCGTGAATGTACTTGGCACACCTTATCGTTGGGGCGGCAGTAGCCCAAGTAAAGGTTTCGATTGCAGCGGACTGGTGAAATACGCCTTCAACGACGCCACCTTCGACCTGCCGCGCACCTCCAACGCCATGGCCGCCGGTCATGGCGAGAAAGTCGAGCGCAAGGACCTCAAGCCCGGTGACCTGATCTTCTTCAAGCTCAAGAGCCGCCGGGTCAACCACGTGGCCATCTACCTGGGCAACGACCGCTTCATCCACGCCCCACGCCGTGGCAAGTCGGTGAGCATCGACACCCTGAACAAGCCGTACTGGGACACCCACTACGTGGTGGCCAAGCGCGTGCTGCCGAAAGAGCCGGGGGCGATGCGCGTGGTTCAGCGCTGACTCAAGGTGTACATGGCCCCTGTGGCGAGGGAGCTTGCTCCCGCTGGGCTCTGTAGGAGCTGGCGAAGCCTGCGATCTTTTGATCTTGATCTTTCGCTCTCGACTCAATTATCTGGGACAAGATCGCAGCCTCGTTGCACTCGACAGCTCCTACAGGGCCGCTCCGCGCCCCAGCGGGAGCAAGCTCCCTCGCCACAAAAGCGGTGCTGCCTTCCTGCTGCCTCTAGAAGTTATCCGGCGTACGCGCCCGCTCCCGCGCATGTTCGCGGCTGATCAGCCCCTTGTTCACCAAGTCCTTCAGGCACATGTCCAGCGTCTGCATCCCCAGCGAACCGCCGGTCTGGATCGCCGAGTACATCTGCGCCACCTTGTCTTCACGGATCAGGTTCCGAATGGCCGAGGTGCCCAGCATGATTTCATGCGCCGCGATCCGGCCGCCGCCGATTTTCTTGACCAGCGTCTGGGAAATCACCGCCTGCAACGATTCCGACAACATCGAGCGAACCATGGACTTCTCGTCACCGGGGAAGACGTCCACCACCCGATCAATGGTCTTGGCCGCCGACGTGGTGTGCAGGGTGCCGAACACCAGGTGCCCGGTTTCCGCGGCGGTCAGCGCCAGGCGAATGGTTTCCAGGTCGCGCATCTCTCCCACCAGGATCACGTCCGGGTCCTCCCGCAGGGCCGAACGCAGGGCCGTGGAAAAACCCTGGGTGTCGCGGTGCACCTCACGCTGGTTGATCAGGCATTTGCGCGGTTCGTGAACGAATTCGATGGGGTCTTCGATGGTGAGAATGTGATGGTGCTTGTGGCTGTTCAAGTAATCGATCATGGCCGCCAGGGTGGTGGACTTGCCTGAACCGGTCGGCCCGGTCACCAACACCAGCCCGCGCGGCGATTCGGTCACCTTGCGAAACACCTCGCCCATCCCCAGGTCTTCCATGGTCAGGACTTTCGACGGAATGGTGCGAAACACCGCCCCCGCACCGCGATTCTGGTTGAAGGCGTTGACCCGGAACCGTGCGACGCCCGGCACGTCGAAGGAAAAATCGGTCTCCAGAAACTTTTCGTAATCTACTCGTTGCCGGTCGTTCATGATGTCGTAGATCAGTTCATGAACCTGCTTGTGGTCCAATGCCGGCAGGTTGATGCGCCTGACATCGCCATCGACGCGGATCATCGGTGGCAGCCCGGCGGACAGGTGCAGGTCCGACGCGCCCTGCTTGGCGCTGAACGCCAGTAACTCAGTGATATCCATAGCGCTCCTCAATTCCAGTAGAATGCCGCGAACCTCACCGCTGGCGCTTCTTTATGTCCACGATAGCAGACAACATCGCTCAGGTTAGTTCGCGCATCCGCGCTGCGGAGCAGGCCGCCCAGCGCGCCGAACACAGTGTCAAACTGCTGGCCGTGAGCAAGACCAAACCCGTCCAGGCCTTGCGCGAAGCCTATGCCGCCGGCCTGCGGGACTTCGGCGAGAACTACCTGCAAGAAGCCTTGGGCAAACAGCTCGAACTGACCGACCTGCCCTTGATCTGGCACTTCATCGGCCCCATTCAATCGAACAAGACGCGCGCTATCGCCGAACATTTCGACTGGGTGCATTCCGTGGATCGCTTGAAAATTGCACAGCGTCTGTCCGAGCAGCGTCCGGCCGACTTGCCACCGCTGAACATCTGCATCCAGGTCAACGTCAGCGGTGAAGCCAGCAAATCCGGCTGCACCCCAGCGGACCTGCCCGCCCTGACCAGCGCCATCAGCGCCCTGCCCCGCCTGAAACTGCGCGGGTTGATGGCGATTCCCGAACCCACCGAAGACCGCGCCGCCCAGGATGCTGCCTTCGCCGCAGTCCAACGCTTGCAAGCCAGCCTGGCGCTACCGCTGGACACCCTTTCCATGGGCATGAGCCACGACCTTGAGTCGGCCATTGCCCAAGGCGCCACTTGGGTACGCATCGGTACGGCCCTGTTTGGCGCCCGCGACTACGGTCAATCCTGAAACATGGCCGACTCATCTCTTTATAAGGACCTGTCATGAGCAACACGCGTATTGCCTTCATCGGCGCCGGCAACATGGCCGCCAGCCTGATCGGCGGCCTGCGGGCCAAGGGCCTGGACGCTTCTTTGATTCGCGCCAGCGATCCGGGTGAAGAGACCCGCACCCGGGTGAGCAGCGAGCACGGCATCGAAACCTTCGCCGACAACGCCCAGGCCATCGACGGCGCGGACGTCATCGTGCTGGCGGTCAAGCCGCAGGCGATGAAAACCGTCTGCGCGGCCCTGCGCCCAAGCCTCAAGCCTCATCAACTGGTGGTGTCGATTGCCGCCGGTATCACGTGCGCCAGCATGAACAACTGGCTCGGCGAGCAGCCGATCGTACGCTGCATGCCCAACACCCCGGCGCTGCTGCGCCAGGGCGTCAGCGGCCTGTTCGCCACTTCCCAAGTGTCCGCCGCACAACGCCAGCAGGCCGAGGAGCTGCTGTCGGCTGTCGGCCTGGCACTGTGGCTGGACACCGAACAGCAACTGGACGCCGTTACCGCCGTCTCCGGCTCGGGCCCGGCGTACTTCTTCCTGCTGATCGAAGCCATGACTGCCGCCGGCGAGAAACTCGGCCTGCCCCGGGAAACCGCCGCCAGGCTGACCTTGCAGACCGCCCTCGGTGCCGCGCACATGGCGGTGTCCAGCGACGTCGATGCCGCCGAACTGCGCCGCCGCGTTACCTCGCCGGCCGGCACCACTGAAGCGGCCATCAAATCGTTCCAGGCCGGGGGCTTCGAAGCCCTGGTGGAAAAAGCACTCGGCGCCGCCGCGCACCGCTCGGCCGAAATGGCCGAACAACTGGGCCAATAAGGAGTTATTCATGATTGGATTGAACACTGCAGCGGTCTACGTGCTGCAAACCCTCGGCAGCCTGTACCTGCTGATCGTGCTGCTGCGCTTCGTGCTGCAACTGGTGCGCGCCAACTTCTACAACCCGCTGTGCCAGTTCATCGTCAAGGCCACCCAGCCACTGCTCAAGCCCCTGCGCCGGATCATCCCGAGCCTGTTCGGCCTGGACATGTCGTCGCTGGTCCTGGCGATCCTCGTGCAACTGGCGCTGATGGCCCTGACCCTGCTGCTGACCTATGGCACCACCGGCAACCCGCTGCAACTGCTGATCTGGTCGATCATTGGCGTGACCGCGCTGTTCCTGAAGATTTTCTTCTTCGCCCTGATCATCAGCGTGATCCTGTCGTGGGTCGCGCCGGGCAGCCATAACCCGGGCGCCGAGCTGGTGAACCAGATCTGCGAGCCGGCCCTGGCGCCGTTCCGCCGCATCGTGCCGAACCTCGGCGGCCTGGATATCTCGCCGATCCTGGCGTTCATGGTGCTCAAGCTGATCGACATGCTGGTGATCAATAACCTGGCGGCGATGACCATGATGCCGGAAATCCTGCGCCTGCTGATCTGACCCAGGTGAGCTACTTTCGCTGGGACGGTGACGACCTGATCCTGGAGTGTCACCTGCAACCGGCAGCCCGCAGCGATGATTTCGCCGGGCTGCACGGTGACCGCCTGAAGATCCGCCTCACCGCCCCGCCGGTCGAGGGCAAGGCCAACGCTTACCTGATGGCGTTCCTGGCCAAGGCGTTTGGCGTGTCCAAGAGCCAGGTCAGCCTGATCAGCGGCGAATTGAACCGGCAGAAACGGGTGCGCATTCATTCGCCGAAGAAACTGCCGGAGTTGCCGGGCCTCGTCCGGCCAACCTGATCCGGCTTGGATCGGGGGCATGGTTAACCCTGTGGCGAGGAAGCTTGCTCCCGCTGGGCCGCACCTGTAGGAGCTGCCGGAGGCTCGGGCCGCGTTCGGACGATCTTTTGATCTTGATCTGTTGTGCGTTCACTCACGACTCAATTGTCTGGGGAAAGATCGCAGCCTCGTTGCACTCGACAGCTCCTACAGGGCCGCTTCGCGCCCCAGCGGGAGCAAGCTCCCTCGCCACAAAAACAACGGCGGACAATCAGCGGCGCCTTTGCTTGCCGCCTGCCACAGCGGTCTTTAGACTTACGCCTCATTTCAACGCGAGCAGGGTCGATGCCAGCTGCCTTTCCCCCCGATTCCGTTGGTCTGGTGACGCCGCAAATGGCGCATTTCAGCGAGCCCCTGGCCCTGGCCTGCGGCCGTTCGTTGCCAGCCTATGACCTGATCTACGAAACCTACGGCACCCTCAATGCCACGGCGAGCAATGCCGTGCTGATTTGCCACGCCTTGTCGGGGCATCACCACGCCGCCGGCTACCACAGCGTCGACGACCGCAAGCCCGGCTGGTGGGATAGCTGCATCGGCCCGGGCAAGCCCATCGACACCAGCAAGTTCTTCGTGATCAGCCTGAACAACCTGGGCGGCTGCAACGGTTCCACCGGCCCCAGCAGCCTCAACCCGGACACCGGCAAACCTTTCGGCGCCGATTTCCCGGTGCTGACCGTGGAAGACTGGGTTCACAGCCAGGCACGCCTGGCCGATCGCCTCGGGGTCGGCCAGTGGGCCGCCGTGATCGGTGGCAGCCTGGGGGGCATGCAGGCCCTGCAATGGACCATCACCTACCCGGACCGCGTGCGCCACTGCCTGGCAATCGCCTCGGCGCCCAAGCTGTCGGCGCAGAACATCGCCTTCAACGAAGTGGCGCGCCAGGCGATCCTCACCGACCCGGAGTTCCATGGCGGCTCGTTCCAGGAACACGGCGTGATCCCCAAGCGCGGGCTGATGCTGGCGCGGATGGTCGGGCACATCACCTACCTGTCCGACGACTCCATGGGCGAGAAATTCGGCCGTGGCCTCAAGAGCGAAAAGCTCAACTACGACTTCCACAGCGTCGAGTTCCAGGTCGAGAGCTACCTGCGTTATCAGGGTGAAGAGTTCTCCGGGCGTTTCGACGCCAACACGTACCTGTTGATGACCAAGGCACTGGACTACTTCGATCCGGCGGCGAACTTCGACGATAACCTGGCGAAAACCTTCGCCAACGCCACCGCCAAGTTCTGCGTGATGTCGTTCACCACCGACTGGCGCTTCTCCCCGGCGCGCTCGCGGGAGCTGGTGGACGCGCTGATGGCTGCGCGCAAGGACGTCTGCTACCTGGAAATCGACGCGCCCCAGGGTCACGACGCCTTTTTGATCCCGATCCCGCGCTACCTGCAGGCGTTCGGCAACTACATGAACCGTATAACGCTGTGAGGACGCCATGAGAGCCGATCTGGAAATCATCCAGGAATGGATCCCCGCCGGCAGCCGCGTGCTCGACCTGGGCTGCGGCAACGGCGAACTGCTGACCTGGCTGCGGGACAACAAGCAAGTCAGCGGCTACGGCCTGGAAAACGACCCGGACAACATTGCCGAATGCGTCGCCAAGGGCATAAACGTCATCGAGCAGGACCTGGACAAGGGCCTGGGCAACTTTGCCAGCAACAGCTTCGACATCGTGGTCATGACCCAGGCGCTGCAAGCAGTGCACTACCCGGACAAGATCCTCGACGAAATGCTGCGGGTTGGACGCCAGTGCATCATCACCTTCCCCAACTTCGGCCACTGGCGTTGCCGCTGGTACCTGGCGAGCAAGGGCCGCATGCCAGTCTCGGAGTTCCTGCCCTACACCTGGTACAACACGCCAAACATCCACTTCTGCACCTTCGAGGATTTCGAAGCGCTGTGCCGCGAGCGTGAAGCCAAGGTCATCGATCGCCTGGCCGTGGACCAGCAGCACCGCCACGGGTGGGCCAGCAAGCTATGGCCTAATCTGTTAGGTGAGATAGGCATCTATCGGGTCAGCAGCCCAGGCCTTACCGATTACCAGGTCGCGGTGTGAGCCCCGGCCTCACCAGGAGCACGACATGAACCGTCTAGCGTTGTTTCTCATCACCGCTTGCCTGAGCGTTGGCGCCATGGCCGCCGACGCTATCAAGGGCGAGCGCAAGGAAGTGTTCGGTGATATCACCGTGCACTACAACACCTTCAACTCCACCTTCCTGACACCGGACATCGCCAAGGCCGCCGAGCTGATTCGCAGCAAGCAACAAGGCGTGATCAACATCTCGGTGCTCAAGGATGGCAAGCCCTTGATGGCCCAGGTCAGCGGCACGGTGAAAGACCTCACCAGCCAGAGCGTCCCGCTGCAATTCAAGCAGGTGACCGAGCCAGGCGCGATCTACTACATCGCCCAGTACCCGGTGCCCCAGCAGGAAACCCGCACCTTCGAGATCAAGGTGCAAACCGGCGACAAGATCAACACCATCAACTTCAACCAGGAACTGTTCCCGGGCCAATGATCAATTTCACCCAACTCGTACTGGCCAGCCACAACGCCGGCAAACTCAAGGAACTGCAGGCCATGCTCGGCGGCTCGGTGCAGTTGCGCTCGATTGGCGAGTTCAGCCAGGTGGAACCGGAAGAGACCGGCCTGTCGTTTGTCGAGAACGCCATCCTCAAGGCCCGCAATGCCGCACGCATTTCGGGCCTGCCAGCGCTGGCCGACGATTCCGGGCTGGCCGTGGACTTCCTGGGCGGCGCGCCAGGCATTTACTCGGCCCGTTACGCTGACGGCAAAGGTGACGCGGCGAACAACGCCAAGCTGCTCGACGCCCTCAAGGACGTGCCCGAAGCCGAGCGCGGCGCGCAGTTCGTGTGTGTGCTGGCCCTGGTACGCCATGCCGATGATCCATTGCCGATCCTCTGCGAAGGCCTGTGGCACGGGCGCATTCTCACCGAAGCCAGCGGCGAGCACGGTTTTGGCTATGACCCGTTGTTCTGGGTGCCGGAGCGCAATTGCTCCAGCGCCGAGCTGGGGCCGGTGGAAAAGAACCAACTGAGCCACCGCGCCCGCGCCATGGCCCTGCTGCGTCAACGCTTGGGCCTGCAATGATCGATGACGCTCCCACACCGCTGATTCATGGCGGTGTACAAACGCCTCGGGCGCCGCTGCCAGTGCTGCCGCCCCTGGCGTTGTACATCCACATACCGTGGTGCGTGCGCAAATGCCCGTATTGCGACTTCAACTCCCACACCGCCAGCCCGCAGTTGCCGGAAGAGGAATATGTCGACGCCTTGCTGGCCGACCTCGACCAGGACTTGCACGCGGTTTATGGTCGCCCGTTGAGCTCGATCTTTTTTGGTGGCGGCACCCCGAGCCTGTTCAGCGCCCAAGCCCTGGGGCGTTTGCTCAAGGGAGTGGAAGCGCGGATACCGTTCGCCCAGGACATTGAAATCACCCTGGAAGCCAACCCCGGCACCTTCGAGCAAGAAAAATTCGTCGCTTACCGGGCCTTGGGCATCAATCGCCTGTCCATCGGTATCCAGAGTTTCCAGCAAGCCAAGCTCGAGGCCCTGGGGCGGATACACAACGGCGACGAAGCGGTGCGCGCCGCCGGCATGGCTCGCCAGGCCGGCTTCGACAATTTCAACCTGGACCTGATGCATGGGCTGCCCGACCAGTCCCTGGAAGACGCCTTGAGCGACCTGCGCCAGGCCATCGCCTTGAAGCCGACGCATTTGTCCTGGTACCAGCTGACGCTGGAGCCGAACACGGTGTTCTGGAACCAGCCGCCGACATTGCCCGAAGACGACACGCTGTGGGACATCCAGGAAGCCGGGCAAGCCTTGCTGGCCGAACACGGCTACGCCCAATACGAGGTTTCGGCCTACGCCCAACCCGGCCGGGCGGCGCGGCATAACCTCAATTACTGGAGCTTCGGCGACTTCATCGGCATCGGCGCCGGCGCCCACGGCAAGCTCAGCCATCCGGACGGGCGCATCGTGCGCACCTGGAAGACCCGCCTACCCAAGGACTACCTCAACCCGGCCAAGAGCTTCCAGGCCGGCGAGAAAACCCTGGCCAACGAAGAGCTGCCGTTCGAGTTCCTGATGAATGCCCTGCGCCTGACCGAGGGCGTGGAAGCGCGGCTGTACCCGGAGCGCACCGGGTTGCCCCTGCAAAGCCTGGCCGAAGGCCGACGCGAGGCCGAACAAAGCGGGTTGTTGCAGGTCGAACCGACACGTCTGGCGGCCACCGAGCGCGGACAGCTGTTTCTCAACGACTTGCTGCAGACATTTCTGAGCTGATCAACACAAGGAAATCGAATGGATCTGGTACTCGACCTGCTGGCCACCGTGTCCCGCTGGAGCCGCAGCAACTTGTCGGAAATCTCCCTGGCATTGATAGGCTGCCTGCTGGTGCTGTTTGGCGCCGACATCAAGGGCTGGGTCGAACAACGCCTGGGCAGCATCGCCAGCGCCTTGCGCGTCCCGCTGATCGCCCTGCTGTGCATGATCGGCAGCGGCGCAGCACTGATCTACGCCACGCCGTGGGTCGTTCGGGGTTTGAGCCAGTTCAACAACTACAGCCTGGCGCCGGTGTTGTTGGTGGTGCTGGTGTTGATAGGCGTAGTCGCGGATCGGCGCTGACCCGGTCACCTAAAACAACGGTGGGAGCGAGCTTGCTCGCGATGAGGCCATAACATCCAACATCAAGGTTGACTGTTATGCCGCTATCGCGAGCAAGCTCGCTCCCACAGGGGATCCCCTTTCAGCAGGGGTTTCTGGTGTTTAAGCCAGCTTCTCGAACTTCAAATCCCAAACCCCATGCCCAAGGCGTTCGCCACGGCGCTCGAACTTGGTGATCGGCCGTTCAGCCGGGCGCGGTACGCACTTGCCGTCTTCAGCCAGGTTGCGATAGCCCGGGGCGACGTTCATCACTTCCAGCATGTATTCGGCGTAGGGTTCCCAGTCGGTGGCCATGTGCAGCACACCGCCGACCTTCAACTTGCTGCGCACCAGTTCAGCGAACGACGCCTGGACGATACGGCGCTTGTGGTGGCGGCTTTTGTGCCAAGGGTCCGGGAAGAACAGCATCAGGCGGTCGAGGCTGTTGTCGGCCACGCAGCGGTTGAGCACTTCGATGGCGTCGCAATCGTAGACCCGCAGGTTGGTCAGCCCTTGGGTCAGCACGCCGTTGAGCAGCGCACCGACACCGGGACGGTGGACTTCCACACCGATGAAATCCTGCTCCGGCGAAGCGGCGGCCATTTCCAGCAACGAATGGCCCATGCCGAAGCCGATTTCCAGCGAGCGCGGGGCCGAGCGGCCGAAGACCTGGTCAAAATCCACCGGGGCATCGGCAAGTGGCAGGACAAACAGCGGCGCGCCCTGCTCCAGGCCGCGCTGCTGGCCTTCAGTCATGCGCCCGGCGCGCATCACGAAACTCTTGATGCGGCGGTGCTGGCGCTCTTCGCCTTCTTCCGGCAGGACCGGCGTGTCGTTCGATTCAGTCATCAATGGCTCTTACTTGATCAGACCATCCAGCGGCGAGGAGGCGCTGGCGTAAAGTTTTTTCGGCATGCGGCCAGCCAGGTACGCCAGGCGACCGGCGACGATGGCGTGCTTCATGGCTTCGGCCATGAGGATCGGCTGCTGGGCGTGGGCGATGGCCGAGTTCATCAGCACCGCTTCGCAACCCAGTTCCATGGCGATGGTGGCGTCGGAAGCGGTACCGACACCGGCATCCACCAACACCGGGATCTTGGCTTCTTCCAGGATGATCTGCAGATTGTACGGGTTGCAGATCCCCAGGCCTGTGCCGATCAGGCCGGCCAGCGGCATGACCGCGATGCAGCCGATTTCCGCCAATTGACGGGCGATGATCGGATCATCGCTGGTGTAGACCATCACGTCGAAGCCTTCCTTGACCAGGGTTTCAGCGGCCTTGAGGGTTTCGATCACGTTGGGGAACAGGGTTTTCTGGTCCGCCAGCACTTCCAGCTTCACCAGGTTGTGGCCGTCGAGCAGCTCACGGGCCAGGCGGCAGGTGCGCACGGCCTCGATAGCGTCGAAGCAACCGGCGGTGTTCGGCAGGATGGTGTAGCGGTCCGGCGGCAGGATATCCAGCAGGTTCGGTTCGCCCGGATTCTGGCCGATGTTGGTCCGGCGCACGGCGACGGTCACGATTTCGGCGCCCGAGGCCTCGATGGCCAGGCGGGTTTCTTCCATGTCGCGATATTTGCCGGTGCCTACCAGCAAGCGCGACTGGTAGGTACGACCGGCCAGGACGAAGGGCTTGTCGCTACGAACGATGCTCATGGGAAATCCTCTGTTGGGGTGAGGTTCTTGCGAAATGCTGCGAAACCGAGGCGACTAGCCGCCACCGATGGCGTGGACCACTTCAACGCTGTCGCCATCGTTCAACGTGGTTTCAGCGTGCTGGCTGCGCGGGACGATATCCAGATTGAGTTCCACCGCGACGCGGCGTCCGGTGAGTTCCAGACGGGTCAGCAGGGCCGCAACGGTTTCACCGTCGGGCAGATCAAGGGGTTCGCCGTTCAACTGAATGCGCATGCCGGATGCCGCCATCATTTTTAGGGGCTGGCATTCTAGCCCGATCAGTCTGGGTGACCCAAGCCATTCGTCATGAAATGGACCGCCCGGTCAGCCCAGCCGCCAGGCGGCAAGCCCCAGGCATACCCAGCCGATCAGGAACGCCACGCCGCCCAACGGCGTGATGATGCCCAGCTTGCTGATGCCCGTGAGGGTCAGCAGGTACAGGCTGCCGGAGAACAACAGGATGCCGACCACAAATGAAACTCCGGCCCAGGTGACGATGCGGCCGGGAATGTGCGTGGCCAGCAGCGCAACGCCCAGCAACGCCAGGGTGTGCACCAGTTGATAGGTGACGCCGGTGTGGAAAACCGCCAGGTATTCGGCGCTCAGGCGATCTTTCAGGCCATGGGCGGCGAACGCCCCCAGTGCCACGCCCGTGAAGCCGAAAAAAGCAGCCAGCATCAGAAAGCTACGCAGCATGAGAACTCCAGTCAGACTCGGTGGACAGGGTCTGTATAATGGCCCGCTCGACGGGTTCGGCCAAGCCATCTCTATGCTGCGTTTATTATTTCGACGATTCCTTAAAGCCCTGCTCTGGTTCGCCGTTGGCAGCGTTGTGCTCGTGCTGTTGTTTCGGGTGGTGCCGCCGCCGTTCACGGCGCTGATGATCGAGCGCAAGGTTGAATCCTGGTTCGGCGGCGAACCCATCGACCTGCAACGCACCTGGCAGCCTTGGGACCAGATCTCCGATAGCTTGAAAGTGGCGGTGATTGCTGGCGAAGACCAGAAATTCCCCGAGCACTGGGGCTTCGACATCGGCGCCATCCAGGCCGCGTTCGCCCACAATGGGCGTGGCGGTTCGATTCGCGGCGCCAGCACCCTCAGCCAGCAAGTGTCCAAGAACCTGTTCCTGTGGTCGGGCCGCAGCTGGCTGCGCAAGGGACTGGAGGCCTGGTTCACCGCACTGATCGAAGTGCTCTGGCCCAAGCAGCGGATCCTCGAGGTGTACCTCAACAGCGTCGAGTGGGATGACGGTGTATTCGGCGCAGAAGCGGCGGCACGCCATCACTTCCGCATCAGCGCCGATGCCTTGTCCCGGCAACAGGCCAGCCTGTTGGCGGCGGTATTGCCCAACCCGCGGAAATGGAGCGCCAGCCGGCCGAGCCCCTATGTGCTGCGGCGGGCGGGCTGGATTCGCCAGCAGATGAGCCAATTGGGGGGCGACAGTTATTTGCTGGAACTCAATAATTCGCGGCAAGCGCCTTGGGCCCAGTAGCAGCAACACCGAAGCCCCCCCCCCCCTGTGGGAGCGAGCTTGCTCGCGATAGCGGCGGGTCAGCCACATTGAAGTTGACTGATCTACCGCTATCGCGAGCAAGCTCGCTCCCACAGGGGATTGCATCGCACAAACAAAAACGCCCCGATCATCACTGATCGGGGCGTTTTTATGGCCGCTATCGCAGTCAGGCGGCGATCGACACCTTGAGCTTGTTCATCGCGCTCTTCTCAAGCTGACGAATCCGCTCGGCCGACACGTTGTACTTCTGCGCCAGGTCGTGCAGCGTGGCTTTTTCCTCGGCCAGCCAGCGCTGGTAGAGGATGTCGCGGCTGCGCTCGTCCAGCACTTCCAGGGCTTCGTGCAGGTTGGTGTTGGAGTTGTCGCTCCAGTCGGCGTCTTCCAGTTGACGCGCCGGGTCGTACCGGTGGTCTTCCAGGTAGTTGGCCGGCGATTGGAAAGCGCTGTCGTCGTCCGCTTCGGCGGCCGGGTCGAAGGCCATGTCATGGCCGGTCAGGCGGCTTTCCATCTCGCGCACTTCCCGAGGCTCTACGCCCAGGCTCTCGGCGACACGATGGACTTCTTCGTTGTTCAGCCAGGCCAGGCGCTTCTTCTGCCCGCGCAGGTTGAAGAACAGCTTGCGCTGGGCCTTGGTGGTCGCGACTTTCACGATGCGCCAGTTGCGCAGGATGAACTCGTGGATTTCCGCCTTGATCCAGTGCACCGCAAACGACACCAGGCGCACGCCCATTTCCGGATTGAAACGCTTGACCGCCTTCATCAGGCCGACGTTGCCTTCCTGGATCAGGTCGGCCTGGGCCAGCCCGTAGCCGGAATAGCTGCGGGCGATATGTACGACAAAACGCAGGTGGGCGAGCACCATCTGCCGAGCCGCCTCAAGATCCTGCTCATAATAGAGACTCTCGGCCAGTTCACGCTCCTGCTCGGGGGTCAGCAAGGGAATGCTGTTCACCGTGTGCACATAGGCCTCCAGGTTCGCACCCGGGACCAGAGCATAAGCAGGTTGCAAAGAAGTGGTCATACGAAAAAACCTCCGACTCACATAACTCGTGCAGTTCAGCACTGCGAAAATTGACCGGGAACCCTAGGACAAGTTCCCACAAAAATTGAAAGGTCAATACACGCAAAAAAACACTTATTTTGGCGCAAGCTCACGCAAGTGGCGTGCGACCGCAATCCATGCACCGATATAACCCAACAGCACCGCGCCAAGCAAGAGCGACAGACCGTCGGCGACTGGCACGCCGGCCAGCGAGAAATCACTGCCGTACAAACCGGCCAACCCTGTTACCGCATCGTTCAGCCAGTCCAGGCCGAACGCCAATACACCCCAGGACAGAATCCCGGCACCGAAGCCATACAGCGCGCCCATATAAAGGAAGGGCCTGCGTACATAGCTGTCCGTACCGCCGACGAGTTTAATCACTTCTATCTCGGTGCGGCGGTTTTCAATATGAAGACGAATGGTATTGCCTATCACCAAAAGTAATGCAGAAACCAGCAGCACCGTCAGACCGAAGACAAACCGGTCGCCGAGCTTGAGGATCGCCGCAAGACGCTCGACCCAGACTAGATCAAGTTGCGCCTGTTGTACCTTCGGCAACTCGGAAAGTCTTTGTCTTAATGCTTCAAGGGTCTGCTTGTCGACTTCATTTGGCGTCACTAGCACCACGCCCGGCAGCGGGTTCTCCGGCAGTTCCTTGAGGGCTTCGCCCAGGCCGGACTGCTGCTGGAATTCCTCAAGCGCCTGTTCGCGCCCGATGTATTCGGCATCGGCCACGCCCGGCATGGCCTTGATCTGCTCGCGCAACGCCTGGCCTTCGCCGGGGCTCGCGTCCATCTGCAGGTACAGGGAAATCTGCGCCGCGCGCTGCCAGGAACCGCCCAGGCGCTCCACATTATTCAGCAATAATGACAGCCCCATGGGCAGGCTCAAGGCAACCGCCATCACCATGCAGGTAAAGAAGCTGCCGATGGGCTGCTTGCCCAGGCGCCGCAGGCTGTCCAGCAGGCTGGCGCGATGGCTTTCGATCCAGGCGCGCAGCAGCGTGGCGAAGTCCGGGCCGTCATCATCGTCGCGCTTTTTCTTTTTCGGCTGCGGATCGGAGGCCTTCGGGGCCACGCGTTCGGCCACTTTCGGGCTGCGAGTAGCACTCATACACCAGCCTCCCCGTCACCAATCAGGCGTCCGCGCTGTAACGTGAGCATGCGGTGACGCATGCGTGCGATCAACGCCAGGTCGTGACTGGCAATCAGCACACTGGTGCCCAGGCGGTTGATGTCTTCGAATACGCCCATGATCTCCGCCGCCAGGCGCGGGTCGAGGTTACCGGTGGGTTCGTCCGCCAGCAGCAAGGCCGGGCGATGGACGATGGCACGGGCGATGCCGACGCGCTGTTGCTGACCGGTGGACAGGTCGCCCGGGTACAGGTCGGTCTTGTCCGACAGGGCCACACGCTCCAGGGCCGAGTCCACGCGCTTGATGATCTCGGCCTTGGACAACCCGAGGATCTGCAACGGCAACGCCACGTTGTTGAACACCGTGCGATCGAACAGCAACTGGTGATTCTGGAACACCACGCCGATCTGCCGCCGCAGGTAGGGGATCTGGGCATTGCTGATGGTGCTCAGGTCCTGGCCGGCCAGCAGCAGTTTGCCGGTGGAGGGCCGCTCCATCGCCAGCAGCAGGCGCAGCAAGGTACTTTTACCGGCGCCGGAATGGCCGGTGACAAACAGAAACTCGCCCCGACGGACCCGAAAGCTCAGCTCATGCAAGCCGACGTGACCGTTCGGATAGCGTTTACCGACCTGCTCGAAACGAATCATGAATGCTCCCGTTCGGCAAACAGTGCCTGGACAAAGGGCTCGGCTTCAAAGGTGCGCAAGTCGTCGATGCCTTCACCCACACCGATATAGCGGATGGGCAGGCCGAACTGCTTGGCCAGGGCGAAAATCACCCCACCCTTGGCGGTGCCGTCGAGCTTGGTCAGGGCCAGCCCGGTCAGTTCGACGGTCTGGTTGAATTGCCTGGCCTGGTTGATGGCGTTCTGGCCGGTACCGGCGTCCAGCACCAGCAGCACTTCGTGAGGTGCGTCGGCGTCGAGCTTGCCGATCACCCGGCGCACCTTCTTCAATTCTTCCATCAGGTTGTCTTTGGTGTGCAGGCGACCGGCCGTGTCGGCGATCAACACATCGATGCCACGAGCCTTGGCGGCCTGCACGGCGTCGAAGATCACCGAAGCGGAATCGGCGCCGGTGTGCTGGGCAATCACTGGGATCTTGTTGCGCTCGCCCCACACTTGCAGTTGTTCGACCGCGGCGGCGCGGAAGGTGTCGCCGGCGGCCAGCATGACTTTCTTGCCTTCGAGCTGCAGCTTCTTGGCCAGCTTGCCGATGGTGGTGGTCTTGCCTGCACCGTTGACGCCGACGACCAGGATCACGAACGGCTTGTTCTGCGACGCGATCACCAGCGGTTTTTCCACCGGCTTGAGCAGACTGGTCAGCTCGCCTTGCAGGGATTTGTACAGTGCATCGGCGTCGGTCAGCTGCTTGCGCGCGACCTTCTGGGTCAGGCTCTGGATAATCACCGAGGTCGCCTCTACACCGACGTCGGCGGTCAGCAGGCGGGTCTCGATGTCTTCCAGCAATTCATCGTCGATGACTTTCTTGCCCAGGAACAGGCTGGCCATGCCTTCGCCGATGCTGGCGCTGGTCTTGGACAGGCCTTGCTTGAGGCGAGCGAAGAAACCGACCTTGTTTTCCTCGGCGCTACGGACGGGCTCGACGGGGGCAATGGTTTCCAACAGCGCAGGTGCTGGCTCGGGCGCGGCTTGCGCAACCACGGGCGCAACGACGGCGACAGGCGGCTCAATGACAGCGTCGACGACTGGCGCCTCGACAACCTGCGTCGGCGCTGGAATCGGCGGGGTGATATGGGGCACCGTTTCCTCGACCAGCGCAACCGGCTCTTCCGCCACCGGCAAGGTCAACCAGGGGGCTTGCTCGACGGGCGGGGCCAGCGGCTGCTCGGCCACCGGTTCAGCAACGGTCTCAGCCTCGACCGGTTGCAGCACCGGCTCGGCAATCGGCAGGACGATGGGCGCGGTTTCTTCGGCCACGGCCTCGGCGGCGGGTTCAGGTAGCGGTTGTGGCGGTTCGACGACGGTTTCCTGCGGCTTCTTGCGCAGCCATCCGAACAGGCCTTTTTTCTCACCAGCCGCAGCTGGGGTCTTCTTGTCGTCGTTGGAACCAAACATGGAGGACGGCTATCTCACGGTAGCGACGCGCCACAAGGGCGCCTCGGTGATAAATATTCAATGCTGAACAGACTGCGTTTCATCCAGCTTGTTCACGCGCAACATTTTGTCGAGGCGTCCCAAGGACACCCCAAAGTCGATTTTTTCGAAGGACTGGTACGGCATCATCGGCGAAAACGCCGGGATCAACGAGAAAACCCGATGTTTCTCCGGGGAACCCAGACAACCCCGGGCCGATAAAAGGCCCGATAGGCGTGGCCGCCAGTAAAACGGATCAGTATCCTAGCACCTCCTCGCCTGCTGAGGCTAAGGCCAAGCAGGCAACCCAACAGGTTTAAACACGAATGAATGCTCTTGCCCGCCGCGCCGCAGGCCTGCTGCTCAGCACAGTTTGTCTGCCCTTTTCAGCCTTGGCTGCCGACCCACAACCCACCCACGAATTTACCCTCGACAACGGCCTGAAGGTCGTCGTGCGCGAAGACCATCGTGCGCCGGTGGTGGTCTCCCAGGTCTGGTACAAGGTTGGCTCCAGCTACGAAACGCCAGGCCAGACCGGTTTGTCCCACGCCCTTGAGCACATGATGTTCAAGGGCAGTGAAAAAGTCGGTCCCGGCGAAGCGTCGCTGATCCTGCGCGACCTCGGTGCCGAAGAGAACGCCTTCACCAGCGATGACTTCACCGCCTATTACCAGGTTTTGGCCCGAGACCGCCTGGGCGTGGCCTTCGAACTGGAGGCCGACCGCATGGCCAGCCTGCGCCTGCCGCCGGAGGAGTTCAGCCGCGAGATCGAGGTGATCAAGGAAGAGCGCCGCATGCGCACCGACGACAAGCCCATGTCCAAGGCCTACGAGCGCTTCAAGGCCATGGCCTACCCGGCCAGCGGCTACCACACGCCGACCATCGGCTGGATGGCCGACCTGGACCGGATGACCGTCGAGGAACTGCGTCACTGGTACGAATCCTGGTACACCCCGAACAATGCGACCCTGGTGGTGGTCGGCGACGTGACGCCGGACGAGGTCCAGTCCCTGGCCCAGCGTTATTTCGGCCCGATTGCACGGCGCGCGGTGCCGGTCGCGAAAATCCCCCTGGAGCTGGCCGAACCCGGTGAGCGCCAGATCACCCTGCATGTGCAGACCCAACTGCCCAGCGTGATGCTGGCCTTCAATGTGCCGAGCATCGCCACCGCGACGGACAAGGGTGCGGTCAACGCGCTGCGGCTGATATCGGCCCTGTTGGATGGCGGCTACAGCGGGCGGATCCCGACCCAGCTGGAGCGCGGCGAAGAGCTGGTGTCCGGCGGCTCGTCGAGCTACGACGCCTACACCCGTGGCGACAGTTTGTTCACGTTGTCGGCGACGCCCAACACGCAGAAAAACAAAACCATCGCCCAAGCCGAAGCCGGTCTGTGGCGCTTGCTTGAACAGTTGAAAACCACCGCGCCGACGACCGAAGAGCTGGAGCGTGTGCGCGCCCAGGTCATCGCCGGCCTGGTGTATGAGCGCGACTCGATCACCAGCCAGGCCACCGCCATCGGCCAGTTGGAGACCGTCGGTTTGTCCTGGAAGCTGATGGACACCGAACTCGCTGAACTGCAAAGCGTGACCCCGCAAGATATCCAGAAGGCAGCCCAGCTGTATTTCACCCGCTCGCGCCTGAGCGTCGCGCATGTCCTGCCCGAGGAGAAAGCTCATGAGTGAGCGCAAATCACGGCGCCCGGTGCTGATCGGCCTGGCGCTCATCGCCCTGGCCGGCTCCCTGGCGTTCTATCTGTCGCCGACCACCGACGTCACCGCCAGCCAGGCATTGGATAACGCCAAGTCCGGCAAAAAGTTGCAATCGTTGGCGGAACTGGACGGTAAGGCTCCCAGCCACCGCCAGCTCGACGTGCAGACCTGGAAAACCGCCGACGGCGCCAAGGTGCTGTTCGTCGAAGCCCGCGAATTGCCAATGTTCGACCTGCGCCTGACCTTCGCCGCCGGCAGCAGCCAGGACGGCGACGCTCCCGGCCTCGCACTGCTGACCAACGCCATGCTCAACGAGGGCGTGGCCGGCAAGGACGTCAGCGCCATTGCCCAAGGCTTCGAAAGCCTCGGTGCAGACTTCGGCAACGGCGCCTACCGGGACATGGCCGTGGCGTCCCTGCGCAGCCTCAGCGCAACCGACAAGCGTGAGCCGGCATTGAAGCTGTTCGCCGAGGTCGTCGGCAAACCGACCTTCCCTGCCGACTCCTTCGCCCGCATCAAGAACCAGATGCTCGCCGGTTTCGAATACCAGAAACAGAACCCAGGCAAACTGGCCGGCCTGGAACTGATGAAGCGCCTGTACGGCGATCATCCTTATGCCCACTCCAGCGACGGCACCGCCGACAGCATTCCACCGATCACCCTGGCCCAGGCCCGGGCTTTCCACGCCAAGGCCTACGCCGCCGGCAATGCAGTGATCGCGCTGGTGGGGGATTTGTCCCGCGCCGAAGCCGAAGCGGTTGCCAACCAGGTATCCGCCGCGCTGCCCAAAGGCCCGGCCCTGGCGAAAACCCCGCCACCGGTGGAGCCCAAGGCAAGTATCGGCCACATCGAATTCCCGTCCAAACAGACCAACCTGATGCTCGCGCAACTGGGCATCGACCGCGACGATCCGGACTATGCCGCCGTGTCCCTGGGCAACCAGATCCTCGGCGGTGGCGGCTTCGGCACGCGGCTGATGACCGAGGTGCGGGAAAAGCGCGGCCTGACCTACGGCGTGTATTCCGGCTTCACGGCGATGCAAGCCCGCGGCCCGTTCATGATCAACCTGCAGACCCGTGCGGAGATGAGCGAAGGCACCTTGAAACTGGTGCAGGACGTGTTCGCCGACTACCTCATGAACGGTCCCACCCAGAAAGAACTCGACGACGCCAAGCGTGAGTTGGCCGGCAGTTTCCCGCTGTCCGCCGCCAGCAATGCCGACATCGTCGGCCAGCTCGGCGCCATGGGTTTCTATGACTTGCCGCTGAGCTACCTGGAGGACTTCATGCGTCAGTCCCAGGAACTGACGGTCGAGCAGGTCAAGGCCGCGCTGAACAAGCACCTGAGCACCGACAAAATGGTCATCGTCACCGCCGGCCCGAGCGTGCCGCAAAAGCCGCTGCCGCCCCCCACTGACAAACCTGCCGAGCAGCCGCTCGGGGTTCCGGAGCACTAATGGCCCGCCCATCGAATTCCAGCAAGAAACCCGTGCACAACGGTGTGAACCAGTTGCGCATCATCGGCGGCGAATGGCGCAGCCGGCGCCTGAGCTTCCCGGATGCCCCGGGCCTGCGCCCGACCCCGGACCGCGTGCGCGAAACCCTGTTCAACTGGCTCGCCCCCTACGTGGCGGGTGCCCGGGTGCTCGACCCGTTCGCCGGCAGCGGCGCGCTGTTTCTCGAGGCCCTGTCCCGTGGCGCCGCCATGGGCCAGGCGCTGGACGCCAGCAACCTGGCGGTCTCCAGCCTGAAAGAACACTTGGGCACGCTGCGCTGCACCGTCGGCCAGGTGCAGACCGCCGACGCCCTGCGCTACCTGGACAGCCAGCCGGCGACGCCTTTCGACTTGGTATTCCTCGACCCGCCTTTCAACCAGAACCTGTTGCCGACGGTCTGCACCTTGCTCGAGGAACGTCAGTGGTTGGCCGAGGATGCCTGGGTCTACACTGAAAGCGAGACCGCCCCGTCCACCCTGGGCTTGCCGGGCAATTGGCGCTTGCATCGCGAGCAGAAATCCGGACGGGTGTATTACGCGTTGTGGCAGCGTTTGGCAAAGGACATTGACTGAACGGCTGACCAGTGCATCGAGAATAATAATGATGTCCGCCGCATCCGAACGTTTCGTCCCTGCTCCGGGCCTTGGCAACCCGCACTTGCAAACCCTGTGGGGCCCATTGTGGCGCCAGACCACCCACATCGAGCGCCATCGCGAGCGCTTGTGGCTGGAGGACGGTGATTTCCTCGACCTTGACTGGCACGGCCCCCACAGCGCAGAGGCACCACTGGTGCTGGTGCTTCACGGGCTGACCGGCTCTTCCAACTCGCCTTACGTGGCCGGGCTGCAACAGGCTCTCGGTCGCCAGGGCTGGGCCAGTGCGGCCTTGAACTGGCGTGGCTGCTCGGGTGAGCCGAACCTGTTGCCCCGCAGCTACCACTCGGGCGTCAGCGAAGACCTCGCCGCCGCCATCACCCACTTGCGCGCCCGTCGGCCCTTGGCGCCGCTGTTTGCGGTGGGTTATTCACTGGGCGGCAATGTACTGCTCAAGCACCTGGGGGAAACCGGCCGCGACAGCCAGTTGCAAGGGGCGGTGGCGGTCTCGGTGCCGTTTCGCCTCGACCAGTGTGCCGATCGCATCGGCCAGGGATTCTCCAGGTTCTACCAGGCGCATTTCATGCGCCAGCTCGTGGCCTATGTGCGCAACAAGCAACGCCAGTTCCAGCACGACGGACGCCACGAAGGCCTGGCGACCCTGGCGGCGCTTGGCCCGTTGGAAAACATGCGGACCTTCTGGGACTTTGACGGCCGGGTGACGGCGCCGCTGCACGGGTTCTCCGATGCCGCGGATTACTACCGCCGTGCCTCCAGCCGTTATTTCATGGCGGGCATCAGCACGCCGACCCTGGTCATCCAGGCCGCCGACGATCCCTTTGTGTTTCCTCACAGCCTGCCCGAACCGCGCGAATTGTCCGCTTCGACCCGGATTGAACTGCACGCCCGGGGCGGGCATGTGGGCTTTGTCGACGGAACCCTGCGGCGCCCAGGGTATTACCTGGAGCGGCGGATTCCCGATTGGTTGGCCAGCCTGGGCCAGGGCTGAAGATTCGCAGACAACAAAAAATCCCCTGTGGGAGCGAGCTTGCTCGCGATAGCGGCGGGTCAGCAGCATTGATGTTGACTGACACACCGTCATCGCGAGCAAGCTCGCTCCCACATTGTTTCGGGGTGTTTGTTATTCGCCCTTCGCCACGCCCCGCTGCGGATCATTGATCCACTCACTCCACGAGCCGGCGTACAGCCGCCCCAACGGGTAGCCTGCCAGGCACAAGGCAAACAGGTTATGACACGCCGTCACGCCGGAGCCGCAATAGGCCACCAGGTCGGTGGGCGAGCGCTCGCCCAGTTTTTCGGCGAAGCGCTGCTTGAGCTGGTCGGCCGGCAGGAAGCGGCCATCGGCGCCCAGGTTGTCGGTGAACGCCGCGCACTGTGCGCCCGGAATATGCCCGGCTATCGGGTCGATGGGCTCGACTTCCCCTTTGAAGCGCGGCAACGCCCGGGCATCCAGCAGGGTCATGTCCGGTTGACCGAGGCGCTGTTGCAGCGCTTGGGCGCTGAGCACCAAGCTCGCATCCGGCGCCCCGCTGAAGGTCCCGCGACTGCTCTGCGGTGGATCCAGGCTCAAAGGCAAGCCAGCGGCATGCCAGGCCTTGAGCCCGCCGTCGAGGATGTACACGCCATCGCGCTTGCCCAGCCAGGCCAGCAACCACCAGGCCCGCGCGGCATAGGCGCCGGGACCGTCGTCGTACAGCACGACATCGCTGTCGTTATCGATTCCCCAAGCCTTGAGGCGCTCGATCAAGGCCCCCGGCTCCGGCAGCGGATGACGTCCTGTCACACCTTTGGTCACCGACCCGCTCAGGTCGCGCTCAAGGTCTGCGAACGCTGCTCCGGCGATGTGGCCCTCGGCATAACTGCGCTGACCGTAATCGGGGTCTTCCAGGGCAAAACGGCAATCGAGAATGACCAGCCCGGGTTGTGATCGCCGCTGTTCGAGGGCTTGAGGGCTGATGAGTTGCGCAATCGGCATGGTGAGCTCCTGTGGCTAAGTCGCGGATCGGTCCTACTGCCCTTCCTCCAGGGTCTGGGCCAGGGGGACGTAATACTCTTTGAACAGTGCATCCACCTCTTCGCGGGCCTGATCGGTCACGAAACCGGCCTCTAACACCAGGACCTGATAAACGCCACGCTTGATGGCCTGCTCGCTCAGGTGGCTGAAGTTTTCCCGCGTGGTGCACAGGAATCGCACCCAGGACGTGAGGATGATCCAGGCATTGAGGGTCAGGGACTCGATCTGCACCCGGTCCATCTTCAGGATGCCGGCGGCAACGAAACCTTCGTAGATCGCGGTGCCGTGGATCAGGCAGCGCTGGGAAAACCGACGATAGCGCGCCGCAAGCTCCGGATCGCTGTCGAGCAGATGCTCCAAGTCCCGGTGCAGGAAGCGGTAACGCCACATGGCCGCCAACAGCTCCTGCAGGTAGAAGCGCTTGTCATCCACCGTGGCTGCCCGGCCCTGGGGCGGACGCAGGAAGCTGTCCACCAGGTTCTCGTATTCACTGAACAGCACGGCGATGATCGCCTGCTTGTTGGGGAAGTGGTAATAGAGGTTGCCTGGGGACATGTCCATGTGGGCGGCAATGTGGTTGGTGCTGACGCTGCGCTCGCCTTGCTGGTTGAACAGCTCGAGGCTGTTTTGCACGATGCGCTCGCTGGTTTTCATTCGTGGGGCCATGGTTTGGGCTTTAATTCGACGAAGGCATTGATCGGCATCTTACGACCTATCGGTCACAGGAAAAACCCATCGCCGTTACGGATGCCATTGACTTTCTAGAGTATAAGCTCTAGAAAACACCCACTCTAATAATATCCGGTGCCCGACGATGCCTGCCGACGTTGCCTACCTGCACGAGTCTCAACAACTGGACGAGCTGCGGTCGCTCTTCGATGCCCAGCGCCAGGCCTACGCCGCCCATCCGATGCCACCGGCCGAACAGCGCCGACAATGGCTCAAGGCACTGCGCGAGGTATTGAGCAACGAACGACAAGCCTTGATCGACGCCATCAGCCAGGACTTCAGCCACCGCAGCGCCGACGAAACACTGCTGGCCGAGCTGATGCCGAGCCTGCACGGTATCCATTACGCCAGCCGGCATCTCCAGGGTTGGATGAAACCCTCCCGGCGCAAGGTGGGCATGGCCTTCCAGCCGGCATCAGCCAAAGTCGTATACCAGCCGCTGGGCGTGATCGGCGTCATCGTGCCCTGGAACTACCCGCTGTTCCTGGCCATCGGGCCGCTGGTCGGGGCATTGGCGGCGGGCAACCGGGTGATGCTCAAGCTCAGCGAGTCGACACCGGCGACCGGCTTGCTGCTCAAGCAATTGCTGGCCCGGGTCTTCCCCCAGGACCTGGTCTGCGTGGTGCTTGGCGAGGCGGAAATCGGCATGGCGTTTTCCAAGCTGCCCTTCGATCACCTGTTGTTCACCGGCGCCACCAGCATCGGCAAGCATGTCATGCGCGCAGCTGCCGAAAACCTGACCCCGGTCACCTTGGAGCTGGGTGGAAAGTCGCCGGCCATCGTGTCGGTCGATGTCCCCATCAAGGATGCCGCCGAACGCATTGCCTTCGGAAAAACCCTGAATGCCGGGCAAACCTGTGTCGCCCCGGACTACGTGCTGGTACCGCAGAATCGCGTCGGCGAGTTCGTTGAGGCGTATCGCGAGGCGGTACGCGGTTTTTATCCGACCCTGGCGAACAACCCGGACTACACCGCAATCATCAACGAACGACAGCTGGCGCGACTCACCGGCTACATCAGCGACGCCACCAGCAAGGGCGCGCTGCTGATCGAACTGTTCGACCAGGGCCAGGACCGCCGCATGGCCCACAGCCTGCTGCTCAACGTCAGCGACGAGATGACCGTCATGCAGGACGAGATCTTCGGCCCGCTGCTGCCCATCGTGCCCTATGACAATTTGGACCAGGCGTTTGCCTACATCAATCAGCGCCCCCGCCCGCTGGCGCTCTACTACTTTGGCTACAACAAGGCCGAACAGAATCGCGTGCTCCACGAAACCCACTCAGGTGGCGTCTGCTTGAACGACACGCTGCTGCACGTCGCCCAGGACGACTTGCCGTTCGGCGGCATCGGTCCCTCGGGAATGGGGCATTACCACGGGCATGAGGGTTTCCTGACCTTCAGCAAGGCCAAGGGCGTGCTGACCAAACAGCGATTCAACGCCGCGAAGCTGATTTATCCCCCTTACGGCAAGCCTTTGCAGAAACTGATCCAGAAGCTGTTTGTCCGCTGACGCGTCTCTTCCCGGGTAATAACAATAATGAACCCAAGCCTCACCGATACACCCGCGTTGTCACGGCGCGGCCTGCTGAAGTTCAGCCTCGGCGCCAGCGCCTTCCTGGCCACCGTCGGCCTGGGCGCCAGCCTGAGCGGTTGCTCGCCAAGCCAACCGGCCAACGGCCTGGCGGCCCTGCGCGACAGCGATCTGCCATTTTTACGCAGCGTCATCCCCGTGATGCTGGACGGCGCAGTGGCCGTCGGACAAATCCCCGCCGCCACTGACGCGACCCTGCGAAGCCTGGACAGCAGCCTGGCCCACCTGTCCCCCGCCATGCTCAAGCTCACGCGCCAGCTGTTCGACGTGCTCACGCTGGGCATTACCCGCGGGCCGCTGACCGGGGTCTGGGGCCCGTGGGAAAACGCCAGCGCCGATGACATCCGCCTGTTCCTCGGGCGATGGGAAAACAGTTCGTTGGACCTGCTGCGACAAGGCCATTGCTCATTGCTGCAATTGGTGATGATGGCCTGGTACAGCCAATCCGAAGCCTGGGCGCATTGCGGGTATCCAGGGCCGCCAACGGTCTGAAAACCAAGTTAAACCCTGTGGGAGCGAGCTTGCTCGCGATTGCGGTGTGTCAGTCAATTACATTTGCTGCTGATCCGGCGCCATCGCGAGCAAGCTCGCTCCCACAGGGGGCATCGCAAACTCAAAACAATAAGAGACTCTCAACATGCCCGTACCCGATCCCTTCCGCGAAGGCCTGGCCCGTGGCTGGACCACCTACAACGGCGCGCAACTGACCCAGGACCTGACCCTGGAAGCGGACGTGGCCATCGTCGGCAGCGGTGCTGGCGGCGGCACCACGGCGGAAATTCTCAGCGCCGCCGGCTACCGCGTGTTGCTGATCGAGGAAGGTCCGCTCAAGACCAGTCATGACTTCACGCTGCTCGAAGACCAGGCCTACAGCAGCCTGTATCAGGAAGGCCTCGGGCGCATGAGCAAGGACGGCGCCATCACCATTCTCCAGGGCCGGGCCGTCGGTGGCACGACGCTGATCAATTGGACCTCCAGCTTCCGCACGCCCGACCAGACCCTCGACCACTGGGCCGCCGAGCACAACGTAAAAGGCCACGGCTGCGCTGAAATGGCGCCCTGGTTTGCGCAGATGGAACAACGCCTGGGCGTGGCGCCGTGGCTGATTCCGCCCAATGCCAACAACGACGTGATCCGCAAAGGTTGTGAACAATTGGGCTACGCCTGGCACGTCATCCCGCGCAACGTACGCGGCTGCTGGAACCTGGGCTATTGCGGCATGGGCTGCCCGACCAACGCCAAGCAATCGATGCTGGTCACCACCATCCCGGCCACGCTGGACAAGGGCGGCGCGCTGCTTTACCTGGCGCGGGCCGAGCGTCTGACGATCAAAAACGATGCCGTCATCGGCCTCGAGTGCCAAGCCATGGACGAACGTTGCGTGGCGCCGACCGGGCGGCGCATCACCGTCAAGGCGCGGCACTACGTGCTGGCGGGCGGCGGCATCAATAGCCCCGGGTTGCTGCTGCGCTCCGATGCGCCAGACCCGCATGAACGCGTGGGCAAGCGCACCTTCCTGCACTTGGTGAACATGTCCGCCGGGCAATTCGACGAGGTCATCAACCCGTTCTACGGCGCGCCGCAATCGATTTATTCGGATCATTTCCAATGGCAGGACGGCACCACCGGAAAAATGTCCTACAAGCTTGAAGTCCCGCCCTTGCACCCGGCCCTGGCCGCGACGCTATTGGGCGGGTTCGGCCCCGAGAACGCGTTGCACATGTCCCGACTGCCCCATACCCACGCCATGTTGGCGCTGTTGCGCGACGGTTTTCATCCGGACAGCCCCGGCGGCAGCGTCGAGTTGCGCAGCGACGGCACGCCCGTGCTCGATTATCCCGTTACGCCGTATGCCTGGGATGGCTTGCGCCGGGCCTTCCACAGCATGGCCGAGATCCAGTTTGCCGGCGGCGCCAAGGCGGTCATGCCCTTGCACAGCGATGCCCGCTACGTAAAGACCCTGGCCGAAGCCCGCACACTGATCGACGGACTCGACCTGGCGTTGTACCGCACACGCCTGGGCAGCGCCCACGTGATGGGCGGTTGCGCCATGGGGGAGGACCCGAAAACCGCTGTCACCGACAGCCTTGGCCGCCATCACCAACTGGGCAACCTGTCGATCCATGACGGCTCGCTGTTCCCCACCAGCATCGGCGCCAACCCGCAATTATCGGTGTACGGGCTGACCGCGCAATTGGCGACGGCCCTGGCCGAGCGCCTGAAAAATCCATGAACAATTTATTGAGAAAAACAACGAACCCGTGGCGAGGGAGCTTGCTCCCGCTGGGCTGCGCTGTAGGAGCTGCCGAGCGGAGCGAGGCTGCGATCTTTTGATCTTTCGCTTGAGATTCAAGCGTCAGGGGAAAGATCGCAGCCTCGCTCCGCTCGACAGCTCCTACAGGCCCAGCGGGAGCAAACTCCCTCGCCACAGGCTTACCGAACGTCTGAATATCCGGATTACTCGCACCGTCTATAGTGCTTTCTTACGCAACAGCCGACTTGGCCGACCGAGAAGGCTGCGATACCATCCGACTCCCCAACGGACTCCCGCCAGGACGACGCGATGAACCGAGTGTTGTACCCAGGTACCTTCGACCCTATTACCAAGGGCCATGGCGATCTGGTCGAACGCGCCGCGCGCCTGTTCGACCATGTGATCATTGCCGTCGCCGCCAGCCCGAAGAAAAACCCGCTGTTCCCGCTGGAGCAACGTGTGGAACTGGCCCGCGAGGTCACCAAGCACCTGCCCAACGTGGAAGTGGTCGGTTTCTCGACGCTTTTGGCGCACTTTGCCAAGGAAAAGAACGCCAATGTGTTCCTGCGCGGCCTGCGTGCGGTCTCGGACTTCGAGTACGAGTTCCAACTGGCCAACATGAACCGCCAACTGGCACCGGACGTCGAGAGCCTGTTCCTGACGCCATCAGAGCGCTATTCCTTCATTTCCTCGACCCTGGTCCGGGAAATCGCGGCGTTGGGCGGAGATATCACCAAGTTCGTCCACCCGGCCGTGGCCGATGCGCTGACCCTGCGCTTCAAGAAATAACCGGCTGGCGCTGCGAGCCACCTCGCAGCACAGCGCAGTCCATCGCGCCCGCGTGCACTGCGCTCGCCAATGCGGCACAATTGCGCCCATACGTTTTCATATGCCCGGGCCCAACGCCCCGGCAGGAGCCTGCATGTCCCTGATCATCACCGACGACTGCATCAATTGCGACGTCTGCGAACCTGAATGCCCGAACGAGGCCATTTCCCAAGGCGAAGAGATCTACGTCATCGACCCGAACTTGTGCACCCAGTGCGTCGGCCATTACGACGAACCCCAGTGCCAGCAGGTCTGCCCGGTGGATTGCATCCCCCTGGACGAGGCTCATCCGGAAACTGAAGAACAGTTGATGGCGAAGTATCGCAAGATTACTGGCAAGGCTTGAGCCAGGTGGTTTTGTAGCGTCTGTGCCGACCTCTTCGCGAGCAAGCTCGCTCCCACAGGGAATCTACTGAGTTCACATAATCTGTGTCCTGAGCAAATCTCTTGTGGGAGCGAGCCTGCTCGCGATAAGGCCATCAGCCACACCACAAATGTACATGCCTTGACGCCTCACTCCTGCCGCTCAAACCCCTCCCCAATACACCCCAGGCACCGCACAAACGTGGCCTTCGCCGGGTCCACCACCAGCGCCTTCCCCGCATCACCGACCCCGCCGCCCAGCGCGGTAAAGGGCAACGACACCACGAATGCCCCGGCGCCAATCACTGTGGCGGCGAGCAGCAGCGGACGGGCAATCAGCAGGTCGCCGATCATGGCGAAGGCCGGCGGGTTCTGGATGGTGTAGCGCGGGTCGCCGCTGCCGTCGCTTGCCAGGGCAGGCAAACCGACACTCAGCAGCAGCGCTAGAACGACAGGTCGAAGCAGTTTCATGGGCGATCCTTCGGCTAAATCAGTACGAAAGTGGCCTGTGTGGCTAGTTCTGTTAGTCAACTTCGGCGCCAGAAGTCCATATCCTGCGTTGCTGTTCCTCGCCATAGCGGGCTATGACTCGTCACAGCGCCTTGGCTATGGACTTCTGGCATCCGAATTTGAGCTAACGAACTAGCCACACAGGCCACTTGACTATAGACCGTAGGACAAATCAGCTCTGACAGCGTGGACACCAGACGCTGGCGCGCTGGCCGAGGCGGATTTCCCGCAGTCCCGTACCACACACCTTGCACAACTCCCCGCCCCGGCCGTAGACGAACAGCTCCTGCTGGAAATAGCCGGGCTGGCCATCCCCACCGATAAAGTCCCGCAGCGTGGTGCCGCCGCGCTCGATGGCATGGGCGAGGATGCGCTTGATCTCGATCGCCAGCTTCAGGTAACGCGCCCGGGAAATGCCTCCGGCGGCCCGACGTGGGTCGATCCCGGCGGCGAACAGGGCCTCGGTCGCGTAGATATTGCCCACCCCCACCACCACCGCGTTGTCCATGATGAACGGCTTGACCGCCATGGACCGCCCCCGCGAGAGCTGGAACAACCGTTCGCCATCGAACAGGTCGGTCAACGGCTCGGGACCCAGGCGAATCAACAACTCGTGATTGAACGGGTCGAGGCTCCAGAGCATCGCGCCAAAGCGGCGCGGGTCGGTGTAGCGCAAGGCCAGGCCGGATTCCAGCTCGATGTCCACGTGCTCGTGCTTGGCGGCCGGCATGCCGACTTCCACCAAGCGCAGGTTGCCGGACATGCCCAGGTGGCTGATCAACGTGCCGACCTCGGCATTGATCAACAGGTACTTGGCCCGCCGCTCCACCTGCACGATGCGCTGGCCCGAAAGCCGCACGTCGAGATCTTCCGGGATCGGCCAGCGCAGGCGGCGGTCGCGGACCACCACGCGGCTGACCCGCTGGCCTTCAAGATGGGGCGCGATTCCGCGACGGGTGGTTTCGACTTCCGGCAGTTCTGGCATGAGGCTCTCGAGTCAGGCGAAGCCCCGCACTCAACGAGTGGCGAGGTCGCGAATTTCCTGTTTCTGGGTCTGGAAGTCGTATTCCGACAACCCGATGTAATCGAGCACAAGGCTCCCGACGCAATCCCACTCGTGGTCTTCGGCCTGATTGCCGAGCACCCGGTGGGACGCACAGATGTTCTCGGACATCTTCAGGATCGCCAGCAGGTTCTTCAACGGGCTGTTGTTGCGTGAAGACTCGTCGCTGAAGATCGCCAGGGCATTGTGGTGGTTGGCGATGGCCTGGCTGACGTGATCCGGCAGGCGCCAGGATTTGGAAGTGTAGTAACCGACCACCGCATGGTTGGTGTTGAACTCACGGTTCTCGGTGTCCACTACCCGGCACTCGGCGCTGGCATTGGCGTAGGCCTCTTCCAGCACGCCCATGTAGCTGGGGAACTGCTTGAGCATCAACGGCACGCCGCAATCATGGAACAACCCCAGCGCATAGGCTTCGTCACCATTCTCCAGGCCGACACGCTTGGCCAGGGTCAGGCAGGTCATCGCCACGTCCTGGGCGGTATCCCAGAAACGGTTCAAGGTGACGATGGCGTCGTCGTGCAACTCGCCCTTGATCGACAGCGCATTGATCAGGTTGATGATCGAACGGCTGCCCAGCAGGTTCACCGCGCGCTGGATCGAGGTGATCTTGTTGCGCAGGCCGTAGTACGGCGAATTGACGATCTTGAGCAAGGCCCCGGAAAGGCCCGGGTCGTGGGAGATCAGCTTGGCGATGGTCTCCAGGTCCGGGTCGGGCATGTACTGCTCCATCTGCAGATCCACCATGATCTGCGGCTGGGGCGGCACACTGATGCCTTGCAGGGACTGTTGGATCTGTTCGGCGGAAAGTTCTTTGGACATGCGTACACACTCCGGTGTCAGGCGGGGATTCTAACCCTTAAAGATGGATCCGATACACCGCCGGGTAGATCGGCGGAACTTTCCTTCAGGCATCGGCTTCGGACTTTACAGGGCCGACAGCCACGCCTGCATAAGGCTTGAGTCGGCAATCCAGCCACTCAGCTTGAGGAGATTTTTCCATGCCTCTTAACAACAAACGTGTCGCCATCCTCGTGACCGATGGTTTTGAACAGGCCGAACTGACCGGCCCCCAGCAGGCGCTGGAACAGGCCGGCGTCAAGGTAGACATCGTTTCGGCCCGCGAAGGCCAGGTCAAAGGCTGGAACCATGACCAGCCGGCCGACGACTTCCGGATCGACCTGACCTTCAAGGCCGCCAATGTCGAACAGTACGACGCCGTGGTGCTGCCCGGTGGCGTGCAGAACTCCGACACCATCCGCATCGACGCCGATGCCCAGAAACTGGTCAAGGGCTTCGAGGCGGCGGGCAAGCCCATCGCGGTGATTTGCCATGGCGGCTGGCTGCTGGTGTCGAGCGGATTGGTCAAGGGCAAGACCATGACCAGCTACAAGACCCTCAAGGATGACCTAGTCAACGCCGGCGCGAACTGGGTCGATAAGGAAGTGGTCAAGGACGGCACGTTGATCAGCAGCCGTCAGCCCGATGACATTCCGGCGTTCAACCGCGAGTTGATCAGCGCGTTGTCCGCCTGAAACCTGGGGCCCTCTGTAGGAGCTGGCGAAGCCTGCGATCTTTTGATCTTGATCTTTCGCTTACGATTCAAGTGTCTGGGGAAAGATCGCAGCCTCGTTTCACTCGACAGCTCCTACATAGCTTCTACATAGCTTCTATGGTCAAGCGAGAATGTGCTCCCCCACCACATGTCCACCGCAAGCCCCGCCAAGGTTGCAACACGGTATACTCCCGCTCTTTTTTCCGGAGCGACGTCATGTCCCTGCCTAGCCTGCGCCTCAAAGCCAACGCCGACCGTCGCCTGCGCGCCGGCCACCTGTGGGTCTACAGTAACGAAATCGATGTAGCCGCCACCCCGCTGCACGGCTTCAAGGCCGGCGACCAGGCCATCCTCGAAGCCGCCGGCGGCAAGCCACTGGGCATCGTTGCGATGAGCCCCAACAACCTGATCTGCGCCCGGCTGCTGTCCCGCGACGTGAAGCTGCCGCTGGACAAGTCCCTGCTGGTGCATCGCCTCAACGTGGCGTTGTCCCTGCGCGAGCGGCTGTTCGACAAACCGTTCTATCGCCTGGTCTACGGTGATTCCGACCTGTTGCCAGGCCTGGTGGTCGACCGTTTCGGCGACATCCTGGTGGTGCAGATCGCCTCCGCCACCATGGAAGCCCACAAGGACGACGTGATCGCCGCCCTGACCCAGGTGCTCAAGCCCAGCGGCATCCTGTTCAAGAACGACTCCGCGGCCCGTGACGCCGAAGGCCTGAACCGCTACGTCGAGACCGTGTTCGGCCTGGTGCCGGAGTGGGTCGCCCTGGAAGAGAACGGCGTGAAGTTCGAAGCGCCGGTCATGGAAGGCCAGAAAACCGGCTGGTTCTACGACCACCGCATGAACCGCGCACGCCTGGCCCCGTACGCCAAGGGCAAGCGTGTATTGGACCTGTTCAGCTACATCGGCGGCTGGGGCGTGCAAGCCGCAGCGTTCGGCGCCAGTGAAGTGTTCTGCGTCGATGCCTCGGCCTTTGCCCTCGATGGTGTCGAGCGCAATGCGGCGTTGAACGGCTTCGCCGAGAAGCTGACCTGCATCGAAGGCGACGTGTTCGAAGCCCTGAAGGAGCTCAAGGCCAGCGAAGAACGTTTCGACGTGATCGTGGCCGACCCACCCGCTTTCATCAAGCGCAAGAAAGACCTGAAAAACGGTGAAGGCGCCTATCGCCGCCTCAACGAACAAGCCATGCGCCTGCTCAGCAAGGACGGCATCCTGGTCAGCGCGTCGTGCTCGATGCACCTGCCCGAAGACGACCTGCAAAACATCCTGCTGACCAGCGCCCGTCACCTGGACCGCAACATCCAACTGCTCGAACGCGGCGGCCAGGGGCCGGACCATCCGGTACACCCGGCCATTGCCGAAACCCGCTACATCAAGAGCATCACCTGCCGGTTGTTGCCCAACAGCTGAGGCCGGGCGGGGCCAGTGCCGTAGCGCTGTGCCCCGCAGACTCCCATTGCATCCTGTGCATCCTGATCGCAGCCTTGGCTGCGATTTTTTTTGCGCGGTTGATTGATCCTCGCCTGGCAGGTCACCCTCTGCCTGTTACTGCCCAGCCTGCTGGGCTGGCACTCAATGCCCTGGTCCGGCATCGCTACCGAGGGTTGCTGGCCGATTGAATCCTGCCAGTCGTCATCCCGCGCACGACATTGGCATCCGATCAGCGCTTTGCGTCATTTCATCCTGGCGCCAGCGGTGTAGAATCGCGTCATTCATCGCCATTCATCCCCGGCGGGTTTATGAGCTCATGCTGAGGCGCGCAGTGATCCTGCAAAGTCATCAGCCACTTGCGGACACACGGCCAAACCCGGGTGCTCCAGACGTCGACAGAAGCTCACTTCCCCATTGATACCTGATAAGTACCTGATTAGCCGCCCGGAGTGCTCCATGCCTGATTACCGCTCGAAAACATCCACCCATGGCCGCAACATGGCCGGCGCCCGTGCCTTGTGGCGCGCCACGGGGATGAAGGATGACGACTTCAAGAAGCCGATCATCGCCATTGCCAACTCCTTCACCCAGTTCGTACCGGGCCACGTCCACCTCAAGGACCTCGGCCAGCTGGTTGCCCGGGAAATCGAGCGCGCCGGCGGCGTTGCCAAGGAATTCAACACCATCGCCGTGGACGACGGCATCGCCATGGGCCACGACGGCATGCTCTATTCGCTGCCGAGCCGCGAGATCATCGCCGACTCCGTCGAATACATGGTCAACGCCCACTGCGCCGACGCCATCGTGTGCATTTCCAACTGCGACAAGATCACCCCGGGCATGCTCATGGCCGCCCTGCGCCTGAACATCCCGGTGATCTTCGTCTCCGGCGGCCCGATGGAAGCCGGCAAGACCAAGCTCGCCAGCCACGGCCTCGACCTGGTCGACGCCATGGTCATCGCCGCCGACTCCAGCGCCTCTGACGAGAAGGTTGCCGAGTACGAGCGCAGCGCCTGCCCGACCTGCGGTTCGTGCTCCGGCATGTTCACCGCCAACTCGATGAACTGCCTGACCGAAGCCCTGGGCCTGGCCCTGCCGGGCAACGGTTCGACCCTCGCCACCCACAGCGACCGCGAACAGCTGTTCCTGCAGGCCGGCCGGACCATCGTCGAGCTGTGCAAGCGCTACTACGGCGAAAACGACGAGTCGGTGTTGCCACGCAACATCGCCAACTTCAAGGCGTTCGAAAACGCCATGACCCTGGACATCGCCATGGGCGGTTCCACCAACACCATCCTGCACTTGCTGGCCGCTGCCCAGGAAGCCGAGATCGATTTCGACCTGCGCGACATCGACCGCCTGTCCCGTCACGTGCCGCAACTGTGCAAGGTCGCGCCGAACATCCAGAAGTACCACATGGAAGACGTGCACCGTGCCGGCGGGATCTTCAGCATTCTCGGCTCCCTGGCCCGTGGCGGCCTGTTGCACACCGACCTGCCGACCGTGCACAGCAAGACCATGGCCGAAGGCATCGCCAAGTGGGACATCACCCAGACCACCGACGAGGCCGTTCACCACTTCTTCAAGGCTGGCCCGGCGGGCATCCCGACGCAAACCGCGTTCAGCCAGTCGACCCGTTGGGAAACCCTGGACGACGACCGTGAGAACGGCTGCATCCGCAGCGTCGAGCACGCCTACTCCCAAGAAGGCGGCCTGGCCGTGCTGTACGGCAACATCGCCCTGGATGGCTGCGTGGTGAAAACCGCCGGTGTCGACGAGTCGATTCATGTGTTCGAAGGCAACGCGAAGATTTTTGAAAGCCAGGACAGCGCCGTGCGCGGCATCCTCGCTGACGAAGTGAAGGCCGGCGACATCGTGATCATTCGCTACGAAGGTCCGAAAGGCGGCCCGGGCATGCAGGAAATGCTCTACCCAACCTCCTACCTGAAGTCCAAGGGCCTGGGCAAAGCCTGCGCCCTGCTGACCGATGGCCGGTTCTCCGGCGGCACCTCGGGCCTGTCCATCGGCCACGCTTCGCCGGAGGCTGCGGCGGGCGGCGCCATCGGCCTGGTGCGCGATGGCGACAAGGTCCTGATCGACATTCCGAACCGCTCGATCAACCTGTTGGTCAGCGACGAAGAACTGGCCGGGCGCCGCGTCGAACAGGACAACAAGGGCTGGAAACCGGTGGAAGTGCGTCCACGCAAAGTCACCACGGCCCTCAAGGCCTATGCCCTGCTCGCCACCAGCGCCGACAAGGGCGCGGTGCGTAACAAGGCAATGCTCGACGGCTTGTAAGCGCTGCAACCGCCCATAAAAATGCCCCGCCAAGTGCGGGGCTTTTTTTTGGCTCCTGTTCGGTCCCTTGGAGCCAAGTGATCTTTTGTGGCGAGGGAGCTTGCTCCCGCTGGGTCGCGAAGCGGCCCCAAAATTCGCCCTCACCTCAATGTGTGAGCTGACGACCTTGGGGCTGCTGCGCAGCCCAGCGGGAGCAAGCTCCCTCGCCACAGGGTTCCTTGGTATCAATGTGGGACAGGACTTACTGAATGTCTTCAGGTTTGACGATCACCCAGTTCTTGTCCGCTGTCACCGGCAGTCCTTCCTTGGCCTGGGCGGCAGCGTGCTTGGCCATCATGTTGTTAATCTGAGTCATGTATTTGTCCTTGCGGTTGACCCACAGGTGGATGCCGCCCTTGGCTACGTCCACATCGTGGAACAGCATGTAGCCATCGCTGCTGGGTGTGTCGCCGCCCACCAGTACCGGTTTTTTCCATTCGTCGATGTACGTCAGGATCGCCGCGTGCTTGCCGGCCATCCAGGTCGCCGGGGTCCACAGGTAAGGCGTGTACTCCAGGCCGAGGTTGGCCTTCTCGTCATATTTGCCTGCGGTGATCTGCTTGCGCGCGGTGGTCAGCTCGCCGGTCTTGCGGTCCTTGAGCAGCGTGGTCACGCCGATCACGTTCTGCGGCTTGAGGTTGTAGCCGTACTTCGGATCGGAGGCGACCATACGCACCAGTTCTTCGGAAGCGGCGGTCATGACATAGACCTCGATGCCGTTTTCCATCAGCTTGTTGTACAGCTCAGCCTGGCCGGTGAAGACTTTCGGCGGGTTGACGTTGTACTGGACCACCTTGTCGCCCTCGTAATAGGTGGTCGGCACTGGCTTGCCGGACGCCATCAGCTCGTCGACATAGCCCTTGAGCTCCTTGAGGGTAAAGCCGGAGAACACCTGGGCCACCCACGGATAACAGACCATGTCATCCACTTCGCACAGGCGGTAGTAGTAGCTGAACAGGCTTTCCTTGTGGTCGGCGGTGTCCTTGAACGGCATCAGCTTCAAGGATGGGTCCAGGGTTTCCCGGGTGATGAGGCCCTTGTTCTCCATGAACGGCAGCAACGACTCTTCCAGATCGTAGCGGTAACTGGTGTTGTCCATGTCGAACACCGCGTAGTTACCCTTGTTGGCGTTGGCCGCGATCATCGTCTCCAGGGCCTTGGCTTGTTCCGCCGGCCAGTGTTTGAGATCGGTGGCGAGTGCCTGGCCGGCGAGACCAAGGCTCAAGGCGACAGCGAGAAAACGAGGTGCGAGTTTCATCGGCATTTCTCCCGGGTTCAAAAGAACTCGACGCTAACAAATGCTTGTGACAGTCCTCGCCTACCCGCGACCGCTTGCGTCTTGATTGCGCCAGCGACATATCCGTAAACGTCGTTGCCTTATTCCATAAACGACAATCTACATGCGTTTTTAGTATTAATTCATTAGTTATCAGGCTGTTAGGCTTCCCGGCTTACAGTCGCGGCTTCGGGCGACTGGCACGTCTTATCGGAGACTCTTTTGATGAATCTGCCGCTGATCCTCAATCTTCTGGTGTTCCTCGCCTTGCTGTTCGGCCTGGCACAAACCCGTCACCGCACCTGGAGCCTGGCCAAGAAAGTACTGCTGGCACTGCTGCTGGGCGTGGTATTCGGTCTCGCCCTGCACACGATTTACGGCGCCGGCAACCCGGTGCTCAAGGCCTCGATCGGCTGGTTCGACCTGGTGGGCAACGGCTACGTGCAGTTACTGCAAATGATCGTGATCCCGCTGGTCTTCGCCTCGATCCTCAGCGCCGTGGCCCGCCTGCATAACGCCTCGTCCCTGGGCAAGATCAGCTTCCTGACCATCGGCACGCTACTGTTCACCACCGCCATCGCCGCACTGATCGGCATTGGCCTGACCAACCTGTTCGGCCTCACCGCCGAAGGCCTGGTGGCCGGCACCCAGGAACTGGCGCGCCTGCAAGTGATCCAGAGCGACTACGCCGGCAAGGTCGCCGACCTGAACATCCCGCAATTACTGCTTTCGTTCATCCCACAGAACCCCTTTGCCGACCTGGCCCGGGCCAAGCCGACCTCGATCATCAGCGTGGTGATTTTCGCCGCGTTCCTCGGAGTCGCGGCGTTGCAATTGCTCAAGGACGACGTGGAGAAAGGCCAGAAAGTGATCAACGCCATCGACACCCTGCAAAGCTGGGTGACGCGCCTGGTGCGCCTGGTGATGAAGCTGACGCCGTACGGTGTACTGGCGCTGATGACCAAGGTGGTGGCCGGTTCCAACCTGCAGGACATCATCAAGCTCGGCAGTTTTGTCGTGGTGTCGTACCTGGGGCTGGGCCTGATGTTCGTGGTCCATGGCCTGCTGGTGTCCGCTGCCGGGATCAACCCGTTGCGCTTTTTCCGCAAGATCTGGCCGGTGCTGACCTTCGCCTTTACCAGCCGCTCCAGCGCGGCCACCATCCCGTTGAGCATTGAAGCCCAGACCAGCCGCCTCGGCATCCCGCGGGCGATTGCCAGCTTCAGCGCCTCGTTCGGCGCCACCATCGGCCAGAACGGTTGTGCCGGCCTTTATCCGGCCATGCTGGCGGTGATGGTCGCACCGACTGTGGGCATCAACCCGCTGGATCCGGTGTGGATCGCGACGCTGGTGGCGATCGTGACGTTGAGTTCGGCTGGAGTGGCCGGGGTCGGTGGCGGCGCGACGTTCGCCGCGCTGATCGTGCTGCCGGCCATGGGCTTGCCGGTCTCTCTGGTCGCCTTGCTGATTTCCGTCGAACCGCTGATCGACATGGGCCGTACGGCATTGAACGTCAGCGGCTCGATCACCGCCGGGGCGATTACCAGCCAGGTGATGCAGCAGACTGACAAGGCGTTGCTCGATGCGCAGGAGCATGGGGAGCTGGTGCACGCTTGATGGGGAGTGCCTGCTGAATCGCTATCGCGAGCAAGCTCGCTCCCACAGTTAACCGAGTTCTATCAGGAAAAATCGGTCGACTGTGGGAGCGAGCTTGCTCGCGATGCTTTTAGCGCTTCTCCCACACCTCAAAACTGTAGGCCGGCTTGTCCCCTTCAGCCGGGTTCGGCTGGTTCGAAACCAGCGTCCACTGGCTCGCATCAAACGCCGGGAACCACGCATCCCCTTCCGGGCTCAGCGCCACGCGGGTCAGGTACAGCCGATCCGCCTGCCCCAGGGCCTGGGCGTACAGTTGGGCGCCGCCGATCAACATCAACTCGTCGACGCCCTGCTCCAGTGCCCACGCCTCGGCCCGCGCCACCGCAGCCTCCAGGGTGGAGAACACTTGCGCGCCCTCCAGCACCAGGCCCGGCTGGCGGCTGACCACAATGTTCAGGCGTCCCGGCAACGGTCGACCGAGGGAATCCCAGGTCTTGCGCCCCATGATGATCGGCTTGCCCAGGGTGGTGGCCTTGAAGTATTTGAAATCCCCCGGCAGGTGCCAGGGCATGCTGTTGTCGACGCCGATCACACGGTTTTCACCGAGGGCTGCGATCAGGCTTAAAGGGAGAGTTTTGTTCATGGCCGCGAGGATACCAGAGGCTCGGCGTACCCCGACAGGCATCACAGCGGTTATGCTCAACCCTCATTCGAGCAACGGAAGCACCCGTGACAGCACTGCAGAACCTCTGGTTGACCGAGACGATACGCCTGCGTGAAGAACACGCTGGCCCGCTCGAGGACCAGGAAGCCAATCGCCTGGCCCGTGCGGCCGGCGGCGACTTAGCCACGCGCATCCACCACCGTGCCCGCTGGCTGGCTGAGCGCGATGGCCTCACCGAGGCCCTGCGCCATTGGCTGCAAGGGGCGCGCCTGGCGCTGATCGCATTGGCGCTGCTCGCCGTCATCAGCGGCGCCGGCCTGGGCTTTGCCGCACTCGGCGACGGGCAGGCAGCGGTCAATGTGTTCTGGGCCTTGGGCAGTCTGTTGGGACTGAACCTGATCCTGCTCAGCGGCTGGGCCCTGGGCCTGATATTCGCAGGCGAGCAAGGTGCCACGCTGGGACGCCTGTGGCTGTGGCTCAGCGAAAAACTCGCCCGCGACGCCAAGGCCGCCCAACTGGCACCGGCCCTGCTGCTGTTGCTGCAACGGCACAAACTCAATCGCTGGGCCCTCGGCGTGCTGGTCAATGGCCTGTGGCTGCTGGCGATGCTCAGTGCGCTGGTCATCGTCCTGCTGCTGATGGCGACCCGGCGCTATGGCTTCATCTGGGAAACCACCATCCTCGGCGGCGAGACCTTCGTCGCCATGACCCAGGCCCTGGGCGCACTGCCCGCCCTGCTGGGTTTCCGCGTGCCAACGGTGGAAATGATCCGCGCCAGTGGCGATGCCGCCCTGAACATCGAAAGTGCCCGCCAGGCCTGGGCTGCCTGGCTGGTCGGTGTGCTGCTGGTCTATGGCCTGTTGCCGCGCTTGTGCCTGGCACTGTTGTGCCTGTGGCGCTGGCGGCGCGGCCGCACCACGCTGCGCCTGGACTTGAACCTGCCGGGCTACGCCCAATTGCGCGAACGGCTGATGCCCAGCAGCGAGCGACTGGGCGTTAACGACGCCGCCCCCGCGCAACTGCATCCCATCGAAAGTACTGTCAGTGCCATGGACAGCGACGGCGCGTTGCTGGTGGCAATCGAGTTGGACGATCGACCCTGGCCGCCCAAGCTGCCCGAAACCGTGAAAAGCGCCGGCATTCTCGACAGCCGCGAGTCGCGCCACAAACTCCTCGAACAGCTGTCGCGCTTTCCGCCGGCACGCCTGGCCATTGCGTGCGACCCACGCCGTTCACCGGACCGCGGCAGCCTGGCGCTGATCGCCGAGCTGGCCCGCAGCGCCAGCGCCACCCGCGTCTGGCTGTTGCAGGCGCCGCCCGGCGAAGCGCTGGACGCCGAGCGCCTGGGCGACTGGCACACCGCACTGCAACAGTTGCAGTTGCCCTTCGCCGACTGCATGCCCTTGAACTGGCTGGAGACCGGCCATGACTGAACCCATGAAGCCGCTGAAGCTGGCGGTCGTCGGCCACACCAATGTGGGCAAGACCTCGCTGCTGCGTACCTTGACCCGCGATGTCGGCTTCGGCGAAGTGTCCCATCGCCCGAGCACCACCCGGCATGTCGAGGGCGCGCGCCTGTCGGTGGACGGCGAAGCGCTGCTGGAACTGTACGACACGCCGGGCCTGGAAGACGCCATCGCCTTGCTCGATTACCTCGAGCGCCTGGAGCGTCCTGGCGAACGCCTGGACGGCCCGGCGCGCCTGGCCCGTTTCCTTGAGGGCAGCGAGGCGCGGCAACGCTTCGAACAAGAAGCCAAAGTGCTGCGGCAACTACTCGCCAGCGACGCCGGGCTTTATGTGATCGACGCCCGGGAGCCGGTGCTGGCCAAGTACCGCGATGAATTGGAAGTCCTCGCCAGTTGTGGCAAGCCGCTGCTGCCGGTGTTGAATTTCGTCAGCAGCGCCCACCATCGCGAGCCCGACTGGCGCGAAGCCCTGGCACGATTGGGGCTGCACGCCCTGGTACGTTTTGACAGCGTCGCCCCGCCCGAGGACGGCGAGCGACGCCTGTATGAGAGCCTCGCGCTGTTGCTGGAAAGCGCCCGTGGGCAACTGGAACGCCTGGTCGCCGATCAACAGGTCCAACGCCTGGCCCGCCAGCAGAGCGCGGCGCGCTTGATCGCCGAACTGCTGATCGACTGCGCCGCCTGCCGACGCAGCGTCGCCAGCGACGCCGAGCTGGAACGCGAAGCCATCAGCGAACTGCGCAGCGCAGTGCGTCAGCGTGAGCAGCGCTGCGTCGAGGCCCTGCTCAAGCTTTACGCTTTTCGTCCCCAGGACGCCGCCGCCAGCGATCTGCCGCTGCTCGACGGGCGCTGGGGCGATGACCTGTTCAACCCCGAGACCCTCAAGCAACTGGGCGTACGCGTCGGTGGCGGAATCGCGGCGGGCGCAGCGGCCGGGGCCGGCGTCGATTTGCTAGTGGGCGGCCTGACCCTTGGCGCCGCCGCCCTGGCCGGGGCCATTGTCGGCGGCACCCTGCAAACCGCCCGCAGCTATGGCAACCGGCTGATGGGCAAGCTCAAGGGGCAACGGGAATTGACGGTGGACGACAGCGTGCTGCGCCTGTTGGCCCTGCGCCAACGCCAACTGCTGCAAGCCCTCAACCAGCGCGGCCATGCGGCAATGGACAGCATCCGCATCGCCACGCCCCAGGACAAGACCTGGCGCGAGGGCAAGCTGCCCGAAGCCTTGAACAAGGCGCGGGCGCATCCACAATGGTCATCCCTGAATACTCAACCGCGACTGAGCCAGGCAGAACGCCAGGAGCTGATTGAGCAGTTGGCTGAGCAGCTCTGAACGACACAAAACCCTGCGCCCACGTACACAAAACCCCTGTGGCGAGGGAGCTTGCTCCCGCTGGGTTGTAGGAGCTGGCGAAGCCTGCGATCTTTTGATCTTTCGCTTGAGACTCAAGTGGCTGGGGAAAGATCGCAGCCTCGTTGCACTCGACAGCTCCTACGGCCCAGCGGGAGCAAGCTCCCTCGCCACAAAAGCAATCCATCAATCGCTGTTCAAGGCCTTGAGGGCCGTCGCCGCTTCAGCCAACTCCAACTCACTGAACACCTTCACGCCATGCCGCTTGAGCAACGCCGCCGTCACGCCTTCGCCGCTGACCTTCACACCGCTGAACGTTCCGTCATAGGTCAACAGGTTGCCGCACGACGGGCTATTGGCCTTGAGCACGGCGATGCGGATGTCGTGTTCACGTACCCGCTCCAGCGCTTGATACGCGCCTGACAGGAACTGCTCACTCACATTTTCGCCGTCGGTGGTGGTGACCCGTGCCTGGCCGTCGAGCACTTGCCCGCCCTGTCCGCCAGGAATCTCCGCCGCCGCCCGAGGCGTAGGCAAGCCGCCGGCGACTTCCGGGCACAGCGGCACGATCCGGCCTTCGTCGAGCCACTGCTGAAGTTGATCGAACGGCCCGCTGGCACCGCCGTCGTAACGCACGCGATGCCCGAGCAGGCAGCGACTGACCAGGATCTTTTCCATCGTCAGAACAACTCGTTGCCGCGACGGCGGAACCAACCGGTCAAGGACAGGCGATCGCGCGTGGCCGGCAGTACTTCATGGGGAATGTCCCCCGACAGGAACACCACCAGGCAACCGCCGATGGGCACCACGTCCTGCTCCAGGCTTTCGTCCAGGTACATGCGCAACTGGCCGCCGTGTTCCGGCAACCAGTCGTCATTGAGGTAGAGCACCGCCGACACCATGCGGCGGTCGTCATCGCGAAAGCGGTCGACGTGCTTGAGGTAGAACGCGTCGGGTGGATAGAGGGCAAAGTGGCTTTCGAAGTCTTCCAGGCCCAGGAACAACCCGCGATTCATCGCTTCGCGCAGGCTGTCCATCAGCCCCAGGTAATGGTCGCAGGCTTGCGCCTGGCCGGGTTCGATCCACTGGATGTGATCACCCCGGATCCCTTCGCGGATCTCCGAGAACGGCCCGCGCCCGACCGCTGCCGGGGCCAGTTCGCCCTCGGCGGCCCGCTGGCGGCATTCGGCCGCCAGGGCGCGGGTCAGCGCATCTGGCAGGAAGAGGTTCTGCTGCGACCAGCCGCGCTCGGCCAGATCGTCGACGATACGTAACAGCAGCGGGTGATCAGAAGGTATTTGCATGGCGCGCATAGTATGCCTGTGCCTGCAAAACCGACAGCGCCACGCAGCGGGTTCGCAGTGTCAGTTCGCTGCGTCAAATTGCACCGCCGTACGAACTTGATACGAATTCTCGACAAGACCCCACACCCCACGGAGAATAGTCGGCTGCTGACAGGAGTCCCTATGCGCCGTTTGCTTTTCTCACTGTTGATGTTCTGCGTTTTGCCCGCCTGGGCAGACAGCTACGACCAGTTGTACAAGGTCGCCGGCTGGCCGGAACAGCGGGCGCATTTCAATGACGCCTTGAGCGCCGCCCAGCAGCGCTATCAGAGCAGCCTGCCGCCGGCGGTGTTCCAGGCCCTGGTGAACAACAGCAATCAACGTTTCGCCCCCCAGGCCATGGACCAGCGGGCCGAGGCGCAAATGCGCAGGAATTTGCGTGACCCCAGCCCGGCCCTGAGCTTTTTCCAGTCGCCCCTGGGCCGCAAGGTCGTCGCGGCCGAATTACTCGCGACCCGGCGTGATCAATTGGCGAAAAACGCCAAGGGCCTGCCGAAGATGCCTGCCAGCGACAACCGCCTGTTGATCATCGGCCACCTGGCCCAGGCCCTGCCCGCCCGCGAGGCCGGCGCCGAAGTCAGCCTGGCGATCGCCGGCGTGGCGGCCGACAGCCTGAGTTCGATGATCCCGGGGCTGCTGGGCGGCGGCCAGGCCCAGGGCATGCTCAACGGCCAGCGCCAGCGGTTAATGGAGCAGATCGGCACGGACCTGAACAACACGCTGCTGTACGTCTACCGTGACCTGACGGATACCGAGCTGGAAGAGTTCGCCACCTTCGCCGAATCGACCGAGGGCCAGGCTTATTATCAAGCGGCCCTGGCGGCGATTCGGGCGGGGTTGGCGGTGGGGCAGAATCTCGGGCAGTAGTTCAGCGCCGCTATCGCGAGCAAGCTCGCTCCCACATTGGATCTCGCTGCTCAATACCCTGTGGGAGCGAGCTTGCTCGCGATAGCAATAGCCCGGTCACCGCCGGACCCGGCTCATCCGCTTGGTCAAGAACCCAAACATCTCCTGCCGCAACGCCAGCGCCTCATTCGCCAAATGATGGCGTCCCTCGGGCAACATCAACACCTGCGGCCGATCGAACTTGCTGCGCAGCACTTGCAGGTTGTGCGCCCAATCCACCGTCATGTCCGCCTGCCCCTGCACGATCAATGGCTGGCGCGGGCTGCTCGGGGCGGCTTCGATACGCTTGATCCATTGCCCCAATGCGCCCACCCAGGCGGTGGGCAGGCGCAGTGGTTGCAGCGGGTCGGCTTGCAGGAACGGCAGGAAGTCCGGGTCGGTAGAGTTCTCGCTGAAACGCCGGGCAATCCCCCTCACGAAGGGCTTGAGCAGGTAATAGCTCAGGCGCGACCAGCCCCAGGCCCGTGGCCGCACCAAGGGCGACAGCAGGATGACCTGGCCCTGGGCCGGGCTCTGCGCGCCCTGGTTGAGCACGTGATCGACGACGATTGCCCCGCCGGTGCTTTGCCCGCACAGATGCCAGGGTTGCGGCAGGTCCAGCGTCCCGGCCTCGGCCAACAGGCCCTGCAAGGTGGCCTGGTACTCGGCAAAATCCTCGATGCTGGCGCGCTCGCCACTGGACAGGCCGTGGCCCGGCAGGTCACAGGCGATCACCACGAACTTCTGCTCCAGAGCCCACTCGATCAAGTGGCGATACAGCCCCATGTGATCGTAGTAACCGTGGAACACAAACAAGGTCGCCACGGCTTTTTCCGGCCACCAGACCTGGCTGACCAGCTCATACCCACCCACCTCGAAACGCCCCAATCCCTTGCGCACGCTGCGCTGGGGAAAGTCCAGGCCATAGAACCGCTGGTAGGCCTGGGCTTGCTCGGACAGGGCTTGCCACTGGGCCAGCGGTTGCAGGCTGGCACGCAGGAGATCGGGGTCGAAAGTGGCAGGCATCAAGATTTCCAGGCATAGGCGCATCGCGCGAAACAGACTTTATAGGCTGCGATATTCATCTGTCGCGGCAGGCATGGCAAGCTACGCGGCTTCAGAGGATCGACTCCATGCGCCCGTCCCACCGCACGACCCTGCTCGCCAGCCTGCTCGCCCTCGGATGCGCCGTCGTTTTGTGGATGGCCTACGACTGGTTCCAGGGCCGTTTCCTGCGGGCTTTCAGCCAACACACCGCGGTGTTTTCCGGCGACCCGCTGCGCCTGCCTGCCGAGCTGGCCGGCCCCGGCGCCATTCGCCTGGTGCATTTCTGGGATCCGGCGTGCCCGTGCAACGTCGGCAACCAGCAACACCTTGCCGAGCTGGTCGATAAATATGTACCGCAAGGCGTCGAGTTTTATGCGGTACAAAAAGCCGGCAGCCAAGGTCAGCTGCCGGCCACGTTGAGCCACTTGAAAAGCCTCCCGGCGCTCCCCGGTTCAAGCCAAATTCCTGCAAGCCCGGCCGTAGCGATCTGGGATCGCAGCGGCAAACTCGCGTACTTCGGCCCCTACAGCGAAGGCCTGACCTGCAACTCGAGCAACAGCTTCATCGAGCCGATTCTCGAGGCGTTGAGTGTCGGCCGGGAAGTTACTGCGACTCACACGTTGGCTGTCGGCTGTTATTGCCCATGGTCGGTTTCAAACTGACGAATTAACTACAACGCGTATTGCCGACCGCCTCTAGGCTGATGCCACTAAGTTATGCCTGGTGTTTGTTTTTTAGAGCTCTTGCTCAAAGTAAGGGCCTGGGCTGAACCGTTTGTCGGATCCAATTTTTGCAAACGGCGCCATTACCGATCCTTTTCGGCCTGTGCCCCATGCCAGACGGCTTGTGCAGGGCATTTGAGCCCGGCTGACCGTTTAGCTGAATCGATTAACAGCGACCGTGCCAGCATGAACTTTTTTTTAATCTCTTCTCTAAACCTCGTGACCAGCAAAATGTTCATTACCCATGCAGTCGCACGGCGGCGCTAACTCGAGGAAGTTTCACACGCCTTTTCATCGTTCAACTTGTCGACCCTTCTAACCAAACAAGAAATGGAATCGTCAGTGATGCAAAAGCTGCTATGCGCTGCACTTTCCAATCCCTATAAAGAAGATGCCCTCAACCTTGAGGCGTTCGTCCAAAGCGTCGCTCCGCTCATGATCGACGTGTTGCTGCGCGGCGAGACGGGTACCGGTAAAGACACGCTGGCAGAAAAGATCCATCGCATGTCCGGCTGCTCCGGCAAGTTCGTTGCCATCAACTGCGCCGCCATTCCCGAAACCCTCGCCGAGAGCCAGCTTTTCGGGGCCAACACCGGCGCGTTTACCGGGGCCAGCCAAAATCGCGCGGGGTTCGTCGAAGCTGCACATAACGGCACGCTGTACCTGGACGAAATCGACAGCATGCCGTTGGGCCTGCAAGCCAAGCTGCTGCGAGTCCTGGAATCCAGGACGGTCCAGCGTCTGGGCTCGACCCAGAGCATCCCGGTGAACATGCGAGTGATCGCCTCCGCCCAGTGCCCGCTGGGAGAAATGGTCGAACGTGGCGAGTTTCGCAGGGATCTTTATTTTCGCCTGAACATCATCAGCCTCAAGCTGCCTCCACTGCGCAGCCGCAAGGAGCGCATCGTGCCGCTGTTCCAGTCGCTGGTGCGCCGGGAGGCCCAGGCACTCGACCGGCCCTACGTCGCGCCGTCGCCAGCGCTGTTGCGCCAACTGCTCGGCTACGCCTGGCCTGGCAACATCCGCGAGCTGCAGTCCGCCGCCAAGCGATACGTACTCGGCTTGCCGGCACTGCCCCGCGCCGAGCAACTGGAACACAACAGCTCGACGCTCAAGTTGAAAGAGCACCTGCAGCAGTTCGAAAAAATCCTCATCGAGGACTGCATGCGCCGCCACCATCACTGCATCGACAAGGTCATCGCCGAACTGGGTATCGCCCGACGCACGCTGTATTACCGGATGAAGTGCCTGCAAATATCGACGAGTTGAGTGGGATCGGTGGAACCGTTTACACAACGGTCGCCACTTAACCATCGAGACGTTCACGTTCGTCTCGCCATTCCACAACCCGGAGATACGACTATGAGTTTTGGTGGAGCTTCTCTCGCCGCTTCCACGGCTGCCATGCAGCAGATGGACGCGACCTCGGCTGCGATGACAACCATGAAATCCCAATTCGACCAGAAAAAACTGGTCGCCGACACCATGAACGCAATCGCGGCAGGGTCGATGGACACGGCAACCAAAGCCATCACCGCCATGGGGGAGGCCTCGAAAAATATACGATTCTGACCCTCTCGCTTCAGCCCCGCTCCGGCGGGGTAACTTCAAGCGCGATGCGAGGAGGCCCCTATGCACATCGACTTGCCAGACAGCCTTCGTGCCCAGAGAGACCTGCCCCATGACGAGCCAACGCGGCGCCCCGCCCCGACCCCGCCGGGCCTGGCAAACGTGGTCGCCGAGCATCTGGCACTGCACGGGGCCGGCGACCGGTTAAGGGAATCGCTCATCCAGTGGGGCAACGAAAAGGGTTCGGCGGGCGGACAGTCTCGGTCTGGCTGGCCCAGCCCCCAGGACAGATTGGCCGCAGAGACCGAAGACCCTTTGCGCCTGGTACTGGAAGACATCCTGGAGGAGATCAACGGTGGTACCGGCTCCAATCTCGAGGTCGACATCGATGACGCCTATTCCAATGAAGACCTGTTCAGCGATCTGGCACAGATGTTCGCCCATCGCCGGCAGCCCATCGGTGACAACGATGTCGACAGCCAAAGTGATTTCGGCAATGCCAACAACCCCTTCTGTGGCGCGCTGTTCGGCGCCTGGGAGATGGAGGGCGACCACGCCACGCGGCGCAGTCGTCATGACGCGAGCCTGTCGCTGCTGCTCAAGATCATCGCGGTCCTGGGCCGCAGGAAACTGCTGACGCTGCTGGACATCGACGAAGGTGACGGCCAGGCGCGGTATGAACCAGACGACCAGGACCTGTTGTTCGAGATCGCCGCCTTCATGGACCAGCACCCGGCGCGCTATCCCCCACCGGCGACCCCCGACGCAGAACGCTGGACATGGACCGAACGCATTGCCCGCGGCACAGCGCTGGATGCTCGCGAAACCCGATTGTTCCAGCTTGCCCTGGAAGAGCTGGACTTCGCCCTCGCCCGCCTGGCCGGCCAGCAGCCCCCGCTGCGCCAGCGTGCCCGGCGCAACCGGGAGGAAATCGAGTTTCACCTGAGCGTTACCGGTAGCGCTCGCAACGTCTTGAGGCTGATGTACGCCTGAAGGCACCCGACCTTTGAGTTTTCAAACCGACCTTTGAAACAGGAGACATTCCGTGGACATACAAGCCATCGATCCCAGCAACCTCGCCTCCACTTCCGCCAAAACGAGCGCCAAGCCACAAGCGAGCGCCGAGACCAGCGATGTCAGTTGGTTCAACGCACAAATGCGCGAAAAAGCCCCCGCCCCGGACAGTGAAAACAATGTCGCGGCAAGGATCATCGATTCGTTGTCGAGCCGCTCCGGCGAATTGCAGCGGCTGGACGATCGCGCCAACCGGGACATGCTCAAGGCCATCCGCACCGCCGACCCGAAAGACATGCTGCAGTCGAACCGGTCGTTGTCATCCTTCCATCTGGAAAGCCTGATGACCGCGAAAATCGTCAGTAAGGGCTCCCAGGCCATCGAGAAGCTCACCAATCTTCAGTAAAGGGAAGGCCGGTCATGTCTATGCGCGCATTCTCAACACTGTTGCTGTGTCTGCTGCTCTCCGGTTGCGATGAACGGACGGCGTTGCACAGCCATCTTTCCGAGCAGGATGCCAACGAAGTGATCGCCGAGCTGGCGAACAAGAACGTGGAAGCGAGCAAGCAGGTCGATAAAGACGGGCTGACCGTGCTGGTCGAGCCTGCCGACATGAACAGCGCCGTCCAGGTACTCGAAGCCGCCGGCCTGCCGCGTCGCTCACGTTCCAGCCTGGGGGAGATCTTCCGCAAGGAAGGGGTCATTTCCACGCCGATGGAAGAGCGTGCCCGCTACATCTACGCGCTGTCCCAGGAACTCGAATCGACGCTTTCGCAAATAGATGGCGTGGTGCTCGCCCGGGTCCATGTGGTCCTGCCGGAGCGGGTGGCCCCGGGAGAGCCGGTCCAGCCCGCATCGGCCTCGGTGTTTATCAAGCACACCAGTGCCCTGGACCCCGACAGCATTACCCCGCGCGTGCGCAACCTGGTCGCCAGCGGGATCCCCGGCATGGCCGATGCCACCCAGAACCCGACCAAGTTATCGGTGGTCTTCGTTCCCGCCGTGCCGTATCAGGAGCGGCGCAAGATGGCGTACTTCGGACCGTTCCTCATGCAGGCCGACGACATCGGTTATTGGCGGGCGGTGACCGTGACGGCAAGCATCACCTTGCTCGCCATCCTGATGGGCGTCTTGTATGGCCTCTACCGACTATGGCGCCAGGGCGTGTTGGTGCTACCACGATTTCTCGATCGCAAGCTCACCAAACCAGCCGGGACGCCCGCCGCCCCCCAAAGCAGCGCGACACCTGGGCTGTTCGCCGTGAAAAACCCGGGGACCAAACCCGACAGTAACGGGACCGCCGCATGACGACGGAGATTGCATGGGTTCGCTGGTGGAACCTCGCGTGGCGCGAAGCAGACCGGGGCTGGTATTCGTCGGCGCTTTGCCTGCTGACCGCGCCACAGATCGACACCCTAGCCCGGGGGCAGCATGCCGCGCTTGCCCGCAGCTTCGGTATGACGCCGTGCACGCCCCCCCAACCCAGCCCGGCGTTGCAATCGCTGTTCTGCGGCACGCCCCGGACCTTGGCCCTTGCCTGCGAATTGGTGGCGAGCACTTGCGCACCGTTAACGGCAACACAGGCACTTTCGGCGCAGGACCGGGCCTGGTGCGAGCGCACCGCCAAAGCCCTGCGCCCAGGGCACTGGCTCGAACAAGACCAGGATCCGCTCGCCCTGCTGCGCGCCTGGCTGGGCGAACGGGCCTGGGAACGGGCGCGCCTGGCGTTCCCACGCGACAGAATCATCGCCATCGAATCGGCACCCGCCCCTCAACCGCCAGCCGCCAAGCTGAACACGCTTTGGCAGTCCGCCTGCTGGAAGGCTGAGCAAAGCCTGGCACCCTCGGCCCCTATCCAAACGGAGAGACACGATGCTCGCTCGGCGTTCGCTTGAACTGCGCCCCGATGGACAAGGCCTGTCGCAGCCCTACATCGCGCGCGAAACCCTGGTTGATTGTGCCCGCGCACAGGTCATCCTCGAACAGGCCCAGGTGCACGCCGCGCAATTGCTTGAACGCGCCAGCGCAGAGGCGGACGCAACCGTGCTCAAGGCCCAAGCGCAATTCTGGGAAAAGGCCGAAACCTTGCTCGCCGCGTGGGAAACCCAGCGCCAAGCCATGTGGGAGCGGATCGAGACGAGTGCTGCACACGTGGTCAACGAGGCCCTGGGGATGCTCTTGAACGAGGTCCCGGAGCAGGCACGCATCGATGCACTCGTCCGCCAACTGGCGTCGCGCCAGGACGACCCGGTCAGCGCCACCCTTCGCTGTCATCCTGAAGATTTGGCAAACCTGACCCAGAGCCTGGGCACCGACAGCCGACGCCCCTGGACGCCGGTGGCCGATGCCGACATGGCACGACATCAACTGAAGCTGGAAACGCCGGGCGGTACATACCTGCTCGACTGGCCCACCGCCGTCGAGGCGCTTCGCCTACCCGAACCACAACCCATCACCGCAAGCTGACCCACCGCTATCGCGAGCAGGCTCGCTCCCACAAGGGATTTGGGGTGACTGTAATGCCTATGAACACCCCGGTAAAAACTGTGGGAGCGAGCTTGCTCGCGATGACGCCGGTACATCCAACATCACCGCAAACTGACCCACCGCTATCGCGAGCAGGCTCGCTCCCACAAATGGATCGAAGTACGACCGGGAGAGCCAGGTCGGCTGTCAGGCCGCCTCGCGAGCAAGCTTTGCTCCCACAGGTCCTGCTCAAACAGATCTGATGGGTGTACGACCGGGAGAGCCAGGTCGGCTACTAGGCCGCCTCGCGGTGGACGTTGATCTCGGGCGCCCCGTTAACCACGCAGGCCGAACGCAGGCATTGCGTAGTGGGCACCTCGGCATGGATGCCGAGGTAGCCGCGCTGGGCCATGGATGGCCCTTCGCGGCGGGCCCACGGAGCAATGCCTTCGTTCGGGCATGCCGAGCCTAGGCGAGGCACCGAGTGGTGGGGCAAAGCCTTTTTGGTTACTTTTTTGGCGTCTGAAAAAAGTGACCCGCCGTAAGGGCGGAACCCTAAGCAGCCGTTACCGCAGCAACGGATATGTACCCGCTCAAAGAAATCCTGTCCGGCTACTAAGGCCACCATCACCCCACCAGCTTTTTTCCTCATTTACGCGGAACCGCCAACGGCATACCCACCACTCACATCGTGAATATGCCCAGCCCAGAGGAACCGCCCATGTCTTCCGCCGATGCCGTCCAGCGCCGCCTCGACACCTACTTCCAACGCGCAACCGACAACGTCAACAACGCTGCGATGAACGCAGCAGAAAGTCAGTCACTCGACGACATGCACTCATTCGTGACCAGCATGAACGGCATGTCCGTCGCGGTGAACGCAGCCACTCAACAGACCACAGCCCATCACAACCTCGCCAAGGCGATCATCGATGCAATGCCATGAGCTGCGCGCACAGCTCACCCGCTGGAACGCCGACGTCGATGGCCCGGAGCACTTCACCGTTGTCATCGACGATGGCGAAGCAACGTTCAGCAAGCTCGACGAAGGCCTGCTGGCATCGGTCGAGCTGAGCGTCCCGGTGACCCACGAGGTGGCTCTGGAAGACCTGCTTCGGCTGGCGCACCCAAGCCTCTCGCGATTTCCCGGCGCGCTGGCCCGTTCGCCACAAGACGGCCGGTTGTGGCTACTGGCGCAACTGCCGCCGGACAGGCACATCGACGATTTGATCGAGGTGCTCGAAGCACTGCTCAACCAGCGTGACACCTGGCAATCGATTATCAATAAAGACCAACGTGCCGTTGCCGCGCCCGTGGCGCGACGCCTCTCGCACTCTCACTTGCTCGGAACAGGAATCCGCCATGCCTAACAGGTGGCTTGCACCGTACTGCTTGATGACCGCAGGCAAGGTACACCTTCGCCAGTTGATCGCACGCCGCTGGACGAAACCTTCGCTGATCGCACTGGCATTGGCCGGCGCGCTTGGCGCTGGCATGCCGGCAGAGGCGGCCATACCGACCGACTGGAAGAACACGCCTTACGCCTACGACGCCCAGAGCACACCGCTGGCCAAGGTACTCGGCGACTTTGCCAATACCTTCGCAGTGCAACTGGTCATCGACGGCACGGTGAAAGGCACCGTCGAGGGGCGGATGCGCGCCGAAAGTCCCCAGGCGTTCCTCGACAGGCTCGGCCTGGAAAATCGCTTCCAGTGGTTCATGTACGGCAACACCTTGTACGTCAGCCCCTTGCAGAACCAGGACTCCACGCGCCTGGAAGTGTCCGCCGACGCAGTGCCGGACATGAAGCAGGCCTTGACCGACATCGGCTTGCTGGATCCGCGTTTCGGCTGGGGTGAATTGCCCGACGAAGGCGTGGTCCTGGTCTCCGGCCCGGAACGCTATGTGCGCCTGGTGGCGCAGTTTGCCGAAGTGCGCAAGACACCCGAAGAGAAGCAGGAAGTGATCAGCTTCCCGCTGCGCTATGCCACCGCCGCCGACCGCAACGTCAAGTACCGCGGCGAAACGCTGGTCATTCCCGGGGTCGCCAGCATCCTGAAAGGTTTGCTGGAAAGTCGCAGCGCCGTGTCGGGGGGCATGCAGACGGCCTCGCCCCAGGCATCGTTCCAGAACATGCAGAGCCAGCAGTCCATGACCATGGGCAATATCGAACAGTTGGCAATGAACGGCATGGGTCGGCCGAACACCAGCCGGGTGCCGTCCGGCGCGAACAGCAGTGCAGGCGCTCGGGGCAAGATCCGCGTCGAAGCCGACGTGCGCAACAATGCGGTGCTCATCTACGACGCACCCAAGCGACGGGAAATCTACACGCCGCTGATTCGCGATGTGGACGTGCCGCGCAAGCTGGTGGAAATCGATGCGATCATCCTCGACATCGACCGCACACAACTGGCTGAGCTGGCCTCGAACTGGAACGTCGAGAGCGGCGATCTGATCGGCGGCGCCTCGATGATTCGCCCTGGTGCCAGCTCGACGGTGTTCATTCAGGACTACGGCGACTTTTCCGCGCAACTGCGGGCCCTGGAGGGCCGTGGCCTGGCCTCGGTGGTGGCGAACCCGTCGGTACTGACCCTGGAGAACCAGCCGGCGGTCATCGACTTCAGCCGGACCGAGTACATCTCGGCCATCGGCGAGCGGGTAGCCACCATCGAGCCCATCACGGCAGGCACCAGCTTGCAGGTCGTGCCCCATGCCATCGAGACCGGGGGCCGCAACCAGATCCAGATGTCCCTGGACATCGAGGACGGCCGCATCGAACCCTCGGAGGTCGGCCAGCAGACGCCCAGCGTGCGCCGGGGCGTGGTCAGCACCCAGGCTGTCATGGGGGAAAGCCGGTCATTGGTGGTAGGCGGTTTTCATACCGAAGAGACCGGCGACAACCTCGAGCGGGTGCCATGGCTGGGTCGCATCCCGCTGATCGGGCCGCTGCTGTTTTCCTCGACCACGCGCGAAACCAGTCGCCGCGAACGGGTCTTCATCCTGACGCCTCGCCTGATCGGTGACCAGGTCGACCCGGCCCGCTACATCTCCGCCCTTGACCGCGAACAGGTCGACAGCGCCATGGCCCGCCTGGAAGAGCGTCGCAACGGCACCCGCCCCGTCGGTCGTGTCGAGGTCAGCGACGTGCTCGCCCAACTCGCCGACGGCAACATTCCGGCCACGTTCAAGCAAGCGGCGTCGATTCCTTATTCACCCGACACATTGTGCGCGTTGCAACCCGGGTTATCCCTGGACGCTGCCCGGGCCCAATGGTTCGCCGGTCCCGATTACGGCATCGCCGTGGGTGTGGTACGCAACGATGGCCAGCGGAGGTTGCGCTTCGACGAGGCGAGCTGCGGCAGCCGCTGGGCCCTGGCCACCTCCGCCTGGCCGAAGGTTTGGCTTGAGCCCGGCGAGGAAACGGAAGTGTTCGTGGTCATGAAGCAACCCACGCGCACGCCAGGCGGCGAGCGCCCTTCTCTTCTGCAAACCAGCGCGAGGACCCTGCCATGAGTCGCACGCCACTGCTGCTCGTTTTATTGCTGAGCCTGCCGGTGTTCGCCGGCTGCGCGAACCGCTCGGGCTGCCAGGGCGATGCCTGCAGCCGCGCCGAACCGGACAACGGTCGGCTGGTGATCTGGTGGTCACCCGGCATGCGCGGCGGCCTTGGCTCCCCCGAACACCCACTGGACCATACGGTCGTCCCATTGGAGAACTGAACGCTATGTCTTTTTCAGTACACAGCGTAAGCACTCGCCAAGCCTTCCAGAAGAACATCATCGCCGGCATCGCGACGTATTGGGAAATAGCCCCAGGCATTGAGTTCTGTCTGCGACGCGAGCCTCACAGCGTGGGGCTCGCCTTACAAATACAAAGCCAGGCGCTGCGCGCAAACCAGATCCAGCATGCCCTCGAACGGCGTTTCGCCCAGCCGACCGACTACGCACAGCTGTTCGTATTTCTCGATCCGCAGCGAGCGCTCGTGGTCTGGCAGGCGCTGCCCGACGCGCCGCTATCCACTGAACTGCTCGATGAAATCCAGTCCCGTCAGCTGTCGCTGCTGGGCCTGGAAGACCTCGACGATTACTCGGCCACGTATTGAATCTGTGACCGGAGATTGCTCCCGCTCGGCTCTGTAGGAGCTGGCGAAGGCTCGGGCCGCGTTCGGACGATCTTTTGATCTTTCGCTTGGGATTCAAGTGCCTGGGGAAAGATCGCAGCCTCGTTGCACTCGACAGCTCCTACACAGCTCGTACGGCCCAGCGGGAGCAATCTCTGGCCACAGTGATTCATACAGAGACTTTATGAGGGAGGTTTTCCATGACCGTCGCACCGCTTGCCCAGCGCTTGATCTCGGCCCTCGCGGAACATTTGCATGCGCACTTGCAGTTGGAAGGTGGCGTGTGCGCGCTGTATGACGCGAGCAACCGCGAAGCCGTGATCATCGAGTTGCCCGATCACGGCGATGTCGCCATCCTCCATAGCTCGATCGATGTACCTGCCCACGCGCCCGGCTTGCACAAGCGCTTGCTGGAACTCAACTTTCGATTGGACCTGCTCGGCGGCAGCTGGCTGGCCCTGGACGATAAGGGCAGCGTTCGCTTGTGTGCCCATTGTCCGCTGGCGATGCTCGACGAGGCGCGGTTCTGCCATTGGATCGTCGGTTTCATCGCCCAGGTCGGCGACATTCGGGCACGCTTGGCGGTGCCTGCAACGCCGGGCAACCCTCGTCCGGCCTCGCTCAACACAAGCCGCACCCGACTGGGCTAGGCACCCGTGGCCTGGAATTACTACTGCGGGACTCTGTAGGAGCTGGCGAAGCCTGCGATCTTTTGATCTTTCGCTTGAGATCCAGGTGGCTGGGGAAAGATCGCAGCCTCGTTGCACTCGACAGCTCCTACACAGCTCCTACACGACACCTACACAGGTTGATGCAGGCTCATCGCTTTATCGAAGCTTCATCGCCTCGCCACCCTCCTGCATGACTTTCCTCGCGCTGTCCATGAAGCCCTTGGTGACCTCCGTCACCGTATCGCTCATCAACTTGGCCATGTCGGCGGAGCTTTTGATCAGCATCATGGTGCTCTGGCGCTCTTCCATGCCCATTTGTATGTTGAACTGCTTTTCCATCAACTGCTTTTGACGGGTTTCCATCTCACTCATGAAAGAGTCCGGAGTGCGAGACTCCGAAGTGGGGCTGGACGTTTGCGCGTCATCCAGCGGTTGCGTGTCATTCGACGTCGCCGCGTGGTTGGCGTCCCGCGTTCGGGCGCGGCCACGCTGATGCAGCGTCGGTGGTGTCGAGGAGGAACGTCCCCGGCCATGCAGGCTTTGAGTGCCTTCGCGCTGCTGCGCCTCGCGGGGTCGTTGGCTCAGCGAGGGTGAGCGCGAGGGCGATAAGCTGTCGGTGCCGTGCAGGGCACCTGTGCCCCTTAAGGGGCTCGTCAGGGAACTGGGTTCGGGCATGGGATCCTCCACGAGGCGATGTCTGTGTGGTGGGCACTGTCGGCAGGCGGGAATCCTGCGGACGAGCCTGGCTCACTCCCTGAGTGGCAACCGCGTATGCATCGGTTCCATCGACTTCAACGCTGGTTCAATTCCGGAATCTCGATGACCTCGCCCTTGGCCTCGTCATCCAGTTCGCGCAACACCCGATAAATATGGGCAACCGCCTGGAGCGTTTCCCGGGGGATATAAGCGCCGACGTCTTCACGGTAGATCGTGCGCGCCAGCCAGATGCACTGGATGACCGGAACTCGCGCCGCCTTGGCCCGCTCGATCAGCGCCCGGGCCTCGGCATCGACGCCTTTGACGATCAACTGCGGCAGCGGCGTTTCCTCGGGGCGATACGACAGGGCGACGGCAAAGTGGGTAGGGTTGACCACCAGCATGTCGGCGTCTTCCACCGGTTTGGTCTCTTTGCTGACAGGCTGGTCGACCAATTGCCGGGCCAGGCTACGGCGATGCATTTTTACATGGGGGTCGCCTTCCATTTCCTTGAACTCCTTGCGCACCTCCTCCTCGCTCATGCGCAGGCGCTTGGCGAAGAAATATTTCTGCAGGCCGAAGTCGAGAATCGCCAGCACCAGCAGTACACCCAGGCAAATGTGCATGATGTGCCGGAACAGGCTGGCCAGCCCGCGCCAATAGCTGTGCAGGTCGCCGTTGACCAGGCTGATCAACGAGCCGAGTGCCGGCAGGGTCACCAGATAAATCACGGTGCCGATAAACACGGCCTTGACCAGCCCCATGAACAGGCTGATCAGCGCCTGGCCGGAGAACATCTGCTTGGCCTGGTTCATCGGGTTCAAGCGGTTCGGGTCCGGCTGAAGGGCCTCGGGGGCGAACAGGAAACCGAACTGTATCCAACCGGCCACCAGGCGCGTGACGATCGCCAATCCCACGGTCATCAAGGTGAAATTGAGCAGCACGCCACCGGCATGGGCCAAGGTTTCCTCAAAGGCACGCACGAAGTCGACATCCAGCCGATGCAGCGGGAATGCCACCATATCTCCCAAAGCCTGCATGCTGTCGTCGGCCTGGGTCAATGCCACTTCGGTGATCGACGCAAGCACCAGCAGGCTGCTCAAGTCCTGGCTTTGGCCGACCTGGCCTTTGTTGCGCGCGTCGCGAATCTTCTTCGGCGTCGCCCGCTTGGTCTTTTCGCCACTGTCTTCGCTCATGGGCGAAGCCCTCCTTCAGGGCGCCTGCAACAACAGGTGAAGCAGATGCCGGATTTCGCCATAGCGGCCGAGACGGCCAGTCATCGCGTCCCACAGCGTGGGCAGGTAGAACAGCAGGAAGCCCAGGCCGATCAGGCTCTTGGCCGGCATGGCGAGGACGAACACCTGCAATTGCGGGCTATACAGGCTGAGCAACGCCAGGCTGAACTCCACCAGCAACAGCAAGCCGATAAAGGGCGCTGCGTAGAGCATCATGTGCATGAACATTTCGCCGAGCAGCCCGAGAAACACGCCGAAGCCATCCGCGCCAGGCAATGGAAACCAAACGGTGGGCGACCACACCAGGTAGCTGTCCCAGATCACCTGGGTCAACGTGCCAATGCCCAGGGTGGTGACCAGCAGCAAGATCGTCATCTCCTTGAATAGCAGGCCCAGGGGCGTGGTGTCGCTGCCGAGGGCCGGATTCAACTGGCCACCGATGAGCGCACCGCGCTGGTTGTCCAGCAGGGCGCCCACCGATTCGTACAACCAGAACGGCATCGCCAGCAGCACCCCGAGCAAGAAGCCCAGCACCAGTTCCTTGAACATCAACCCGGCCAGCGACAGCCAATTGACCTGGGCGTCGATCAGCGCCTGGCGAATACCGGGCGCCGGCAACATGCCCAGGGCAAACACCACGGCATGGCGCGGCAAGCCTCGCAGGTGCTGGAAGCAAAACACCGGGACGAGGTAGGCGACCGGGTAAATTCGCGCCATGCCCAGCGCGATCGACAGCAGCAAGTCGAAATACGGGACAAAAGCCTGGGCCGTCATCAGGTGTTGGCCATCATTTCGAATGCCCGACGCAGCAGCCCCAGTAATTCCACGCCGATCCAGCGGCCCGTGACCAGCAAGGTCAGCCCGACCGCCACCAGCTTGATGCCGAAGGGCAAGGTCTGGTCCTGGATCTGCATCAAGGCCTGCACCAGGGAGGTCAGCACACCGACGATCACCGCCACGATCAAGGGCGGTGCGGAGAGCAGGACCACCAGCAGCATGCCTTCCTTAAACAACGTCAGCGCGTCCATCGCATGTCCTCAAAGATAGGAATAGAAGAGGCTGTCGAGCAATTGCGTCCAGCCCTGCACGAGGACAAAAATCAGCAGCTTGAGCGGCAACGAAATGGTCATGGGCGCGACCATCTGCATGCCGAGCGCCAGCAGCAGGTTGGACACGATCAGGTCGATGACAATGAACGGGATATAAATCAAAAATCCCATCTGGAAACCGGCCTCGAGCTCCGACAGCATGAAGGCCGGGATGAGCAGCATCAGGTCATCGCGGCTGGCCTGCTCGGCACGCTCCTTGGGCCACATCCGCTGGGTGTTCTCCAGTAGGTGGGCGAGGATGTCCGGGTTGGTATTGCGCGACATGAAGGCCTGCAGCGGCTTTATCGCGTTCAAGGCAGAACCTTGCAGTGCCTCGGTGTTGCTGAAATCCAGCGGCTGTTCTTTCAACTGTTCGGCGATGTTGTGGCCGACCGGCGCCATGATGAACAGCGTCGCGGCCAGGGCAATGGCATACAGGGCCATATTGGGTGGCACCTGCTGCACGCCGATGGCGTTGCGGGTGATGGTCAACACGATGGTTATCTTGAGAAAGGCGCTGCAGATGATCAGCAGCAAGGGGACCAACGAAATCCCACCAATGAACAGCGCCAGCAGAAAGGGGTCGACCCCCTGGAAGCTCATCCAGCCACATCCACGCGGGCGATTTGCAGGCCCAGCCGGCCATCGACCTCGACCAACTCGCCATGGGCCAGGGCACGTTCACCATAGAACAGCGCCGCCGTCCCCGGTGTCGCACCTTGCACTTGCAGCACCGCGCCGGGCGCCAGATTGCGCAGCTCACCCAAGGTCAGGCTCAAGTGACCGCAGCGTATCGTCAGCGCCAGCGGCAGGTCGTCGAAGCGCTCGGGGATTTCGGCCGCGACCGGCTCCGTCACTGGCGTCTCTTCGGTTTCTGCGGCATAGGCCGACAGCGGGTGCTCGGTCGCCTCGCACGTTTGGTCGTCAGGTTCGTAGCCGGTGCTATCGTCCCAGTCCGGCGTCAGGATATCGGTGTCGGTGTCAGCGGTGGTGCTCATAACGGTCTCCTCCAGAGCGAGCAAGGTCAGGCGCAACGGTGCGGCACGACTGTGTACCCGCACCTGCAAACAATGCCGGCCCAGGCGAATCAGCCCGTGGCCGGATGAATCGAACAGAGCGGTTTGCGGCACCAACACATCACCGGGGCGCAACATCGCCAACTGCCCGGCGGCCAGCGCCAGCTGTCCCAGTTCCAACGGAACATGCAGCGCAAAGCCCTCGATCCCGGGCGCGGCTCGCCGTTGCCAGGGCACGGCGCGAAGCAGCCCCAGCAAGGTCGCACCGCTCATTTCCAGATGGCTCGTGACGCGGGCCGCGCCCACCCTCACGTCGAGCCGGCAGGCAATGCCCTGCACCGCGGGCACGGCCGCTGGCTTGATAAAACCGAATGCCTGGCGCAGGGGCTCGCTCAGGGTTTGCTGGAACAGCGACCAGAACCACGTGTCATCCGGTCCGGGCTCGGCAGGCAGGACCACCGGGCATTCACCAAACAGGCTGAGCACCGCGCCGGGCTCGTCCAAGGTAAAGGCACCATGGGCACACGCCAGCACACACGGCGAGTTCCCCGCCGCAGTGCCGCCCGGGGTCAGTTCCAGCAGCCCCGCCTCACCCGCCACCTCGAAGGGCAACCGGACGCCAACTCCCAATAGTCGCCGGGCGGTGGCGTCCTCGCTGCCCACAGTCGGCAGCACCAATGCATGGACGGTCATGTCGCGCTAACCTCTTCTTCCCGCGCTACGCGCACGCTCACCGGCTGGCCCAGGCTTTGGGTCAGCGCCTCCTCGAAACGGCCGGATCGACTCGACAGCCGCGTCTGTACGTCTGCACTTTCGCAGCTCAAGCCGATGTCCCACCCGCACGCCCCGCCCAGCCGCCGGGCGGATACCTTGATGCGGCCCAGGTTGGGAAGATGCAGCAGCAGGTCCAATTGCTGGTCGAGTGTGGCACGCAAGCGTGGCGTGAGCTGGTCGACAAACGCCTCCTCTTCGCCGCTCGAAAGATTCACCAGGCCCGACAGCGAACCGGTGCCGGCGCTGTCATCCTGCGCGCCACCCCGTGGCGCATCGACCCACTGGCGGAACCAGTAACCGTCACTGCTTCCTGCTGTCATGTCGGGGTCGCGCCCGGCAGCAGGGGCGGACTCACGTGCAGCCGGACGACTTGCCCGGCTCACCTGGGCAGGCGGTTGCTCATACGCTCGAGGCGGTTGCCGAACGGGGGCCGCCGAGGGATTGCTGTGCGGTGTCGGCCCACCGCGCACGCTGCGTTCATTCATCGCTGGGGGGCTCCACCAGGTACTCCATCATTGCGCTGAGTTTTTCCAGATCTCGCCGGCGCCCTTGTAGCCGCTGCTGGGCAGCAGCCGTGTGCTGTGCCTGCTGCGCCTGTTCATCGTCCAGTGCCTGCACTGCCCGCGCTTGCTCGGCCAGTTCGCCGATCAAACGACGTTCCTGGGTACTCCAGGCATTCAGTTCGCACACGCTCAAGGCCCGGCCACGGTGCTCGCCGTACAACGCCTCGCGCTGCACCGCCTGTTGCTCACGGGTCGCCTGCATCTGCGTGCGCGCGGCGGCAACCGCGGCTTCGCGCTCGCGCAAAAGCTCGCGCTGCTGGCGCCACGCCCGCTCGGCTTGCGCTTCGCGGTGGCGGCGTATCGGCGCCAGGGCGTCCAGATCAACCCGGGACATAGGCGGTCAACTGCTGCAGGTGGGCGAGCGTGGACGCAAACGGTTCCGGCTCGCGCAGGTCCTGGCGCAGGAAGGCGTCCAGGGCGCCACGCGACTCCACCGCCAGGTCGGTCAAGGGGTCGGCGCCGGTCTGGTATTCGCCCAGGCGCAACATCAGTTCGATTTGCTCATAGGCCGACAACAACCGACGCAGATTGATGCCCGCCCGCAGGTGTTCCGCCTCGGCCACGTTGGCCAAGGTTCGCGACAGGCTGGCCAGCACATCGATTGCCGGGTAGTGGCCGCGCTCCGCGAGCTTGCGTGACAGCACGATGTGACCGTCGAGCAGCGAACGCACTTCATCCGCCACGGGATCGTTCATGGAATCCTGCTCGATGAGCACCGTATAAAACGCGGTGATAGCGCCCTCGTTGGTCAGACCGGCCCGCTCGACCAGACGCGGCAGCAAGCCGTAGACCGACGGCGGCAGGCCACCGCGCCCCAACGGCTCGCCGGCGGCCAGGCCGATCTCACGCTGGGCCCGGGCGAAGCGGGTCAGCGAATCGATGAGCAGCAGCACGCGTTGGCCCCGGGCACGAAACCCCTCGGCCAACGCCGTCGCGGTGAACGCCGCACGGGCGCGTTCCATGCTGGAGCGATCAGAGGTGGCGCACACCAGCACCGCACGGGCACGCAGTTCATCATCCAGCTCATGGTCGAGAAATTCGCGCAGTTCGCGCCCACGCTCGCCAATCAGGCCGAACACGATGACATCGCAGTCAACGTTCCGGGCGATCTCCGCCAGCAACGTGGTCTTGCCGCAACCGGCGCCGGCGAACAGCCCCACACGCTGGCCTTCGCCGAGTGTCAGCGGGCCGTCGATGGCCCGTACGCCAGTCATCAAGGGTCGTTGGATACGCGGTCGTGCGGTGGGTGCAGGCGCCTCGCCAATCACCTCCGAGGCGTGCAGCACATGCGGGCCGGCGAACGCCCCCGTCCCGCCGTCCAACAGGGGCCGGCCGAAGCCATCCAGCACTTGACCCAGCAGCTCCGGTCCCACGCACACCCGATGCGGCATGCCCAGCGGCTCCACCGCCGCACCGACCCGGATCCCCTCCAGGCCGCCCAGGGCGCTGAGCAAGGCATCGTGCTGGTCGAAGCCGACAATTTCGGCCAGCAGCGGCTCGCGGGCGTCGCGCTCGACCCGGCAGAGGTCGCCGATCTGCGCCCCCGGCAGTCGGCACTGCAGCAAGATGCCGCTGACCCGCTGCACCCGTCCGCGCACCATGACCGGCGCGAAGCGACGCAAGTGCGCCAATTGCCCGGCCTCCCAGGCCTCCAGTCGCGCGATGGCCGCCTGCGTCATCACCAGGTGACCTCGTAGCGTTGGTCGCCCTCGAAGGTGACTTTGCCGCTGTCGATGGCAGTCAAGCGCAGGCCGTCGATCTGGTCGCCCAGGAACAACCGACGTCCATCGGCGGTGACTACGTGACCATGCTTGCCGCCCACGATCTGGGCGATCTGAAACGGCAGCTTCGTCAGCCGTTCCTTGACGTTGGCCGTGATCCCGATCGGCGTTTCGTAGCGGTCGTGGAAGCGCTCGATCAACCGTTCGACCATCGCCAGGCGCTGGCGCGGCAGCTCACCCATCAGGACCAGCCGGTCGTCCTGGCTCTCGACCCGCACACCGGCGCCCAGATCACGTTCCTGCAACATGCGATCAAGCTCCAGGCGGACCGCCTCGACATTATCCAAGGCCACCTTGGTCTGCTTGAGCTGCTGGGCCGGGCTGCGCGCCACGGGCTGCGCCGGTTGGCTGGTAAAGGCCCAGGCGCTGGAGGCGACGGTGATCACCGCCGCGGCAATAGCCAGGCGCTTGGACCACGACGGCCGCACGGCGGGCTTCGGGGTTTCCCGGTCCACCGACAGATGCGCAGCGTCATCCAGCGCCGCCTCTTCGGGCCAGGGCTGATCGGCCGGGGCCAGGCACAGCCAGACGCCTGCCACGGCAAACGGAGCATTGCTCTGCAAGGGCTCGGTCGCTGCCCAGGGCTGGCCTTGTCCATCGCAAACCGTGCCCTCCAGCTGTTCCAGCAGCCATTGGCCCTGCACCTGCCGCAGGCCCACGTGACGCCCACAGATGCCCGGATCGTAAAGCGCCAGGTCGGCCTCCTCCGCCGCCCCGACCACCCATTGCTCGCCAACCAGCGGCAACGCCGCACCTCGGTGCAGACCACTCAAGACTCGCAGTTCGAACATGGTCAATTCCTCAAGGGGCGACAGATGCTCGCCCACGATCCGGTTGTACGACGGGGCACCGGCGGCCCCCGTCCTCTGTCACAGCCAGGCCATCGAACACACCTGGATTTGCATCGTTACGTGGAGACACCGCTGCTGGCGTGCCAAGACAAGCCCGTCACGCGGCATCCTCCATCCGTAGTTTTTCCTGCTCGAGATCAAAGCGTCCCAGCACGGTGACCTGGGCGTTGCTGTGCAGCTCGCTGAAGGCGAGTACAGGCACGTGATTGAATTCGTCGCGCAACAGATCGCGCAGCGGCGCCCGCAGGTCTTGCGCCACCAACAGCACGGCCACGCGCTTGGCGCGCAACGGGAAGCCTTCGCGCAACTGCATCACCAAGGCGCGGGTATGCAGGCTTTCCAGGGCAAAAAAGGTTTCCGTCTGGGTCTGGCGCAGCGCATCGCGCAACAGGCCTTCGGTTTCCGGCGTCAACAGCCACACGTGCAGGCCGTCTTCGTCACGGTACTGGTGATAGATCTGCGACTTCAGGGCGATGCGCGCGTAGTCGGTCAGCGCACCGACGTCACGCTCATGCTGCCCATGCTCGATCAAGGACTCGGCGATCAGCCGCACCGCGCGCAGCGGGACACCTTCGCCGGCCAGGCGCTGGAGCACGGCGGCGAAACGGGCCAATGGCATGGTCCGCTGCAGCTCCTGCACCAGCTCTGGCTGGCCCGCTTCGAGCCAACTGAGAATCGACTTGCTCTCCTGAAGCCCCAAGAATTGCGGGCCCGTGGCAAACATCGCGCGGCTCATCCGCTCCACCAGCAACTCGGCGGCCGACACCGCCTCCACGCGTTCGTCCGCCAGCAGCGGATCGTCAGGCGTCAGCCATAGCCACTGCTGCTCGTCACGCACCTCGCTGCCGACCTGCCCGTCGCGCGGTTCCAACGGCAGCGGCCCGCGCGCCACGGCCACACGTTCGCCGAAAGTGGCCCGCAACATCGGCACCTCGTGCACGCAGAAGCGGAACTCGTCGTCTTCCAGCAGTGCGCTGTATTCGATCTCGAAGGGCGGCAGGGTCAGGCCAAAGCCGGCCACCAGGGCATTGCGCTTCTTGCGGATCGCCTGGACGACTTCCTCGGCGGCCGCGTTGCCTTCCATGGCTTTGGAAAACTGCAATAGATAGGCACGGGTCGGGTCGAAGCTGCGCAGGTCCTCAGCGCCGTTCTGTGCCGGGACCACGACCTCCGCTGGCTGGTCGCCCTGGCGTGCCAGCCGGGCGCGCGAGTAGAGCTGAACGATGCCGGCGGTGCCGGTGATCAAGGCGATGACGACGAACACCAGCGTGGGCATGCCGGGCAAGGCCGCGAAGCCGAGCATGCCCACCGAAGCGATCACCCAGGCCTTGGGTTCGGCGGTCAACTGCTGGGTGATTTCCTTGCCGACGCTACTGCCCGCCGGCTGCCCTTCTGGCGACACCCGGGTGATGATCATGCCCGCAGTGAGGGAAATCAGCAGGGCCGGAATCTGCGCGATCAGACCGTCACCGATCGTCAACACGGCATACAAGTGCATCGATTCGGACGCGCCCATGTCGTGTTGCATCATGCCGACCGTAAAGCCGCCGATAAGGTTGATCACCACGATCACCAAGCCCGCGATGGCATCGCCCTTGACGAATTTCATCGCCCCGTCCATCGCACCGAACAGCTGGCTTTCCTTGTTCAGTTCCTCGCGACGCCGCCGGGCTTCGCTGACATCGATCAGGTTGGCGCGCAGGTCGCTGTCGATGGACATCTGCTTGCCCGGCAGCGCATCCAGGGTGAACCGCGCCGCTACTTCGGCGACCCGCTCCGAGCCTTTGGTGATCACCAGGAAGTTGACCACCGTCAGAATGAGGAAGATGACCAACCCGACTGCAAGGTTGCCCCCCACCACGAAATTACCGAACGCCTGGACGATATGACCGGCGTCGCCCTGGAGCAGGATCAATCGGGTGGTCGCCACCGACAATGCCAACCGGAACAGCGTGGTCAGCAGCAACACCGCCGGAAACGAGGAAAACGCCAGCGGTCGTGGCAGGTACAGCGAGAGCACAATCAGCAGGCAGGAGATGCAGATGTTGATCGCGATCAGCGCATCGACCACCGGGGTCGGCAAGGGCAGGATCAGCATGAACACGATGCCGAGCACCACGAACGCCGCAACCACCTCGATGCGCCGCACCGCTTCGTTGGCGACTTTGTTCAACAGGGCGATCATGAGCGCGCTCCAATCACCGGGGCAGCGGTCTGGCTTCGGGGCTCGCCACGGGAACGCTCATCGAGCAGCACCAACAGGTTCTTCAGCGCGGTCTGTCGGCTTTTGCTATCGCGCCAGAGGGGCAGCGGCAAACGCTTGAGCAAGGGGTACAGGCCGTTCAGGGAGACCAGTTGGTCCCGCTCCTCTTCTCCACCCAATTCACGCCCGATGCGCCGTACTTCCGCCGCCGACAGGCCACTGCTGACAAACCCCAGCATGCGTTGGAGCAACAGCACGGCCGTGAGCTGGCTGGCCGGGCAACTGTAGGCCAGTTGCTCGAGCAAACGGCGGCAGCTGTGCAGGACACTGCCCAGTTGAGTCGAGGCGGCCAGGCCGATCAACAACGTGCGCAACAGCGCGGTAGGACGTGACGGTGTGTGCGCAGCGATGTCGTCAGCCAATGCCCGGCGCATCATGTCCAGCCCCGGCACGAATGCCGCCTCGCCGAACAGGCCAAGCAACGCCTGCATCATGGTGGGCAACGATTGCTTGAGCACCACGGTGTCGTAATAGAGCCGTCGTACCGCCTGGCGCAGTTCGGGATCGCCGCCCGCAGCGCGCAAGGCCTCGGCGATGTTCATGCCCGCCTGGATCTGCGCGCCATAACGCTCGCGCAATAGCTGCAGGTAGTCGCGAGCGCGCTGGGCTTCAACGAGACGACCTTGCACTTCGGCCTCGCGCAACGCTTGCTGCAGGATCAGGTCGGTACGGGCCGGGTCACCGCCCGTGGACTGCACCACCTCTTCAAGCACCGGCTCGCCACACAACAACAGACCCGCCTGGGCGGCCATTGCCCCCAGGCTCTGCTTGCCTGGGTGGCCGAGTTGGTCGTACCACTCCTCCAATTGCTCGCGCGTCTCGACGCGCACCTGGCCCACCTCGCTGCGGGCATTGCGTATACGCCGCTGGCTCAGCGCCTTGGTATTGCGCTCCACATGATGGCTGAAGGTCATGCCGACCTCCTCCATCGAATTGGACTGCACGGCCTGGAACGATTCGACAGGCTTACCTATGCCCACGACGGCCGAAACGGCCTGGGCAAGGTTGGCGGCAATATGCGCATTTGTCGGGGCTTCTACTTTCATGATGGCCGTGAACGTGGTTTTGGACGCTCAGTGGGTGGCGGCGATCCAGCATTCAGTTCCATCAGCGGTCGTGGCCTTTCTGACCGGTTCGCAAGGGTTCCTGCCCGAGCGTTTGCTCGGTGCAATTTCATGCAGTGGAACTTGGGACGGCTGTGCATGCTCTTGCACAAATAGAGCAAAAGCACTAGATAAAAACACTTATTTATCAAATAGATAAGACATAAATACGGCTTGGCACAGGTCCTGCTGACAGGGGAACCGTCGACATTTTTTGATCGACGCTATGGAACCTACTCAGAGGGATTTATTGATGAACAGCCTGAATCTCATGGCCCCCCCGCAAACCTCCCCGGCACCCACAGGTGCGCCAGACATCTGCTTCGGCGAGCAACGCAAGCTGCGTCTGTTTGTGCAAAAACGCGTACTCAATCAAGACGACGCCGACGACATCATCCAGCTCACGTACCTGGAAGCCTGGCGCAACCAGCAGAAGTTCAAAGGGCTGGCGAAGCAGGACACTTGGTTGTGTGGCATCGCCCTCAACCTGATCCGCAACCACTTCCGCCGCTTCTATGCGCAGCCGCCGCTGAGCACTTTCGATGAAAGCGAGTTCAGCGAGTCCAGTGACGACATTGACCTGAGTGAACTGTGCGACAACCGTCGGCTGTTGGACCGAACGCTGTTAGCCATGGACGCGCTGCCCAAGGACATGCGCGATACCCTGTGGACCGCCGTGGACACCGAGAGCAGCTACCGCGATGCCGCCGAACGTCTGGGCGTCCCTATCGGCACCGTGCGTTCAAGGTTGTTTCGCGCGCGTGAACAACTCAAACGAAGCGTCTACGGAGAAGCCCGGCCATGACCCACAATCGCTTGAACAGCCGACCCGACCTGCCACGCGGCGTGCGCCGCTACACCCCCGACGACTTGCCGGTGATGACAGATATCTTCAACGAAAGCGCTCTGGGAGGTACCAGCTCCCCCGTGCTCAGAGCGTTTTCCCTGAAGGAAATGACGTTTTTCGTCGACTGTTTCGTCAACGAGGGTGATCCGATCTACGTACTCGAACGCGCAGGTGAAGTCATCGCCTGGTTGATCGTCAACCGCTTCTGTTGGGGCGCCCAGGCCTGCCGATTGACCGGCGAAGTGTCGATCTACGTGCGCGGCGACCACATTGGCAGCGGCGTCGGCATCCGCCTTGGCCAAGCCGCGGTGGTGTTGGCCAGGCAGTATGGTTTCGAGACGCTGGTGGCCTGGATCATCGAGCACAACGAGGCCAGCAAACGCGGCGTACAAGGGCTTGGTGCGACCCAATGGGGACGCTTTCCAGGGATCGCCCGGTTCGCTGATAACCGTGCGGACGTCGTGCTCTATGGACTGCACCTGACGCCAGGCGACACGGCATCCACCAGCCTTTCAGCGCCAGCGCAAAACGAAGAGGCCAGCCTGGTGTAAATCCACGGCTCGTCCGGCTGGACAGTCGGGCGAGCCGCCTCTTTCTCAGGCATGGGCCTGCGCTCATTCGAGCCGATGCCATTTTTTGCACAACCCAGTGACTCCCACTGGAGGAGCTGTGTAGGAGCTGTCGAGTGCAACGAGGCTGCGATCTTTCCCCAGCCACCTGAATCTCAAGCGAAAGATCAAAAGATCGCAGGCTTCGCCAGCTCCTACAGAACCCAGCGCGAGCTTGCTCGTTCTCATCAATCCACCGACCAACGCACCGGCAGCGCCTCCGGCCCCCTGAAGTTGGGCACATAACGCCAGCGTACTGCGCCGGGATCGACCGCCAATTGCAGCCCGGGGCAGCATCGAAGAAGTGTATTCAATGCAATTTCCAGTTCCTGCCGGGCCAACGAGGCGCCCAGGCAATAGTGCGTGCCTTTGCCGAACGACATGTGCGGGCAGGCCGGGCGGGTGATGTCGAGCGTGTCAGGATTTGCACACAGCGCTTCGTCACGATTGGCCGAACCCACCACCGCGATCAGCAGTTGCCCGCGCAGCAAGCGTTGCCCGGCCAGTTCGGTGTCTCGGGTAACGAAGCGGACCATGGCTCGCTCCACCGAGGAGTCATAGCGCAGAAACTCCTCGACCGCGCCAGGCATCAAGGCCGGCTCGTCACGCAATCGCGCCAGCGCCTTCGGGTGCTGCACGAGCATGTGCACCGCATTGCCGATCATCGATGCCGACGTTTCGTGCCCGGCGATGATCAGCAGCGCGATCATGCTGCACAGCTCACTTTGGCTGAGCATGCTGCCCTCTTCCTCGACCTGCGCCAGCGCCGACACCAGGTCATCGCCCGGCTGCGCTCGACGCTGGTCGATCAACGCGAGCATGTAGCTCGCGAATTCGGTGTAGCAATGCCGCAACTCACTCAGGTCATGCCCCACCTGCTGGACGATCATGTGGGACCAACGGCGGAAATCGTCGCGGTCCTGTGCGGGAACGCCAAGCAGCTCGGCGATGACGGTGATCGATAAAGGGAACGCATATTGGCTCACCACGTCCATTTGCCCGCTCGACCGCACGGGCTCCAGCAACGTCTCGGCGATCTGTTCGATACGCGGCCGCAGGGCGTTCACCGCCTTCAACGTGAAGGCCTTGTTGACCAGGCGACGCAAGCGGCGATGACTGTCGCCATCGCGGTTGAGCATGTGGTCGTTAAGAAACGCGATGGATTGCTCACCGCCGAGCATCGCAGCGAACTGCGCATCGATCCGCGACGGGTCACGGGCGAAGCGCTCGTTGTCCAGCAGCACCTCCTCGACTTCCCGCGCACCAGTGACGTACCACATCGGCAACTGCCCTTCGGCCTGGCTGAAGAACACCGGGGACGCCTGGCGCAGCGCCGCATAATGCCGATAAGCCTCGCCGCGAAACGCGTCGCTATTCAAATCAAGGGTACGTTCGTAAGCCATGAACACTCTCCAGGGGCATCAATCATTGCTCCTGAGTGGCAGGGCTCGCCAAAAAAGATCCCTGTGGTCCGGCGTCGGACACAAATGTTATGCACGCCTCAGTGCCAATGTGGGAGCGAGCTTGCTCGCGATAGCGGTGTATCAGTCACTTCAACGTTGGCTGACTCACCGCTATCGCGAGCAAGCTCGCTCCCACATGGGGTCTACCTGTCGGTGAACCGTTTGCACGGCCACGGTCACTCAAAGGGAAACACCAACCCTTGTGTGGAGCTGACATGACGCGTGCACCTGCTATCCATGGCCAATGCGACACTCGTTTCGAACCGGTCAAAGAGGCGTTTATCCGGCTGATGCAAAGCCCCTTCGAACGCGGCGCCGCCCTTTGCATCCAGATTGACGGCGAAACCGTCATCGACCTGTGGGCCGGCACTGCCGGGCCGGAGCCGGACAGCCATTGGCAGCGCGACACGCTGCTCAATCTGTTTTCCTGCACCAAGCCCTTCACGGCGGTGGCGATCATGCAGCTGGTCGGCGAAGGACGCCTGGAGCTGGACAAACCGGTCTGCCACTACTGGCCGGCCTTCGCCAACGCCGGCAAAGCGTCGGTCACCCTGCGCCAGGTGCTTTGCCACCGTGCCGGGCTGCCAGCGCTGCGCACGCCCCTGGCACCGGAAACCCTCTACGACTGGCACACCATGACCGACCTGATTGCCGAGGAAACTCCCTGGGCCGCAGCCGGAGAACAGCAGACCTATTCGCCCTTGCTGTTCGGCTGGATCCTCGGCGAACTGCTACGCCGGGTGGATGGCCTGACGCCGGCGCAAAGCATTCACCAACGCGTGGCGGTGCCGCTCGGGCTGGACTTTCACCTCGGCCTGGACGACGCGACCATCGCCCGCTGCGCCTACATGGCGCGCACCAAAGACGAGATCGACGACGAGGCCTTTGGGCGAGTACTGACGGACGTGCTCAACGAACCGACCGCCATGAGTACACTGGCCTTCGCCAACCCGCCCATGGTGCTGGGACGCAGTAACGAGGCGGGCTGGAAACGCATGACCCAACCGGCGGCCAACGGACATGGCAATGCCCGCAGCCTGGCGGCGTTCTACGCAGGCCTGCTCGACGGGCAACTGCTGGAGTCACCGCTGCTCAACGAAATGTTGCGCGAGCACAGCGCCGAATACGACCCGACCATCCAGACCCCAACGCGTTTCGGCCTGGGCATCATGCTCAACCAGCCGGACGTGGCGAACGGCAGTTATGGCATGGGCAACGAGGCATTCGGCCACATGGGCGCCGGTGGCACCATCGGGTTTGCCGACCCTGAACGCGGTGTGGCGTTCGGATTCGCCTGCAACACCATTGGCTCCTACGTCTTGATGGACCCACGCGCACGCGGCCTGGCCAATGTCGCGATGGGCTGCCTGTAGGCTCTGGAGATCCGAAAGATCAGGTGGTGAGGGGCTGTGGAAGAACGTTCCTCACGCTCCGCGTGGGAATGCCGCCAGGGACGCTCCGCGTTCCGCTTCTGGAAGGTGACGCAGAGCGTCACGGGATGTATTCCCACGCAGAGCGTGGGAACGATCAACATGGCGGATAATCGGCTCACACCCCTGGCGGTACTACCACCTCCGCCACCTGCGGCTCGGCCGCGCCGGTATCGGGTGAGGCAACCACTTGTTCTTCGCTACCGGCCACGCGGGGCAGCGCGGCCTTGGCGATCATGTCCGGTTGGGCCAGCAACCTGCGTGATGCGTCCAGGGGCATCAGCAGGCGCCCCCTGGCCCGGCCGCGCGCGGCAGGGTTGAGCATGCGCAACTCTCGCTCATGCACACCGGACAACTGCGCCAGGTGCGCCAGGTCCACCGGCTGCGCCAAGGCGACCATCTGGAAATACGGCTGGTCGGCGATGGGCGCCAGGCTCACGCCATAGTCGGCGGGCGCATTCACCAGTTGCGACAGCGCCAGCAACCGCGGCACATAGTTCTGGGTCTCGCCGGGCAACGACAGGTTCCAATAGTTGGTCGCCAGGCCGCGGGCGCGATTGCGCGTGATGGCGTCGCGTACGCGTCCTTCCCCGGCGTTGTAGGCGGCCAGCGCCAGCAGCCAGTCGCCGTCGAAGTAATCGTGCAGGTAGGACAAATAATCCAGGGCGGCCCGCGTCGATGACGGAATGTCCCGGCGCTCGTCATAGTCGCCCCGCTGCTGCAATTGGTAACGGCGCCCCGTGGCGGGAATGAATTGCCAGAGGCCCAGGGCCTGGGCCGGCGATTGGGCATTCGGATTGAACCCGCTCTCGATGGCCGGCAACAGCGCCAGTTCCAGCGGCATGTTGCGCTTGTTCAGTTCCCCCACGATGAAGTGCAGGTAACGGCTGCCGGCACGCCCGGTCTGGGTGAGAAAAGCCGGGCGATCCACCAGCCAGCGGCGCTGCTCATCGATGCGCGCCACACCCTGGGTCTTGGCCTGCAAGGAAAACCCCTGGCGCATGCGCGTCCACAGGCTGCCGCCGCTTTGCGGGGATGACTCGCCGATCTGGATGATCGTGTCCGTAGGCGCCGGTTCAAGCCAGCGCAGTTGCGAGCGGTAAGGCTCGTTGGCAAACGGATCGCCGATGGTCAACTGCGGTTCGAGGTGCTGGCAACCATACAGCAAGGTCCCCATGGCCAGCATGGACAACCCTTTGGGGACGAATCGAAGGGCCGACAAAGGTGCAAGTGATCGGGACATGGGCGGTCAACCTTGAGTGAGGTGGCGCCATTGGGTGGCAGATCGCAAGGCAGCGGTTCCACCCGACTCGTCCGGGACGCCGTCATCGGGCGGCAGAGAGCTCGGTTGGAACCGAAATGCCGCAGGTGTCACTCACCATGGGCAGCAGGCGCTCGTCGGCGCCTGGATGACAATGCGAGGTCACTCATGGCGTCACCCATCTATTGCAAGCTGATCGATCAGCTCTGCGAACTCACAATGATTCCTACCCCGGCAGCGTTCTACGAGCAGGCGAACCTGTCGGTCAAGGATGTCGACTTTTCCCTCAAGCACACCCCTGGCGTGGGTGAGGGAGACATCTTTATCTATTGCAGCTTCGGGCCATTGCCGGTGGCGAATCGGGAAGCGGTCCTGCAACGGCTGCTGGAAACCAACCTGTACCTGCTGAGCGGCGCGTTCTGCCCTTCCCTGTCTTACAACCGCGACAGCGAACAGGTAATCCTGATCGGCCACGTCCCCCTGGAAACCCTCACGGCCGAGCGCCTGCTCGGGCTGATGGGCGGTGCCGCCGACATGGCGTTGATTTGGCGCGATGGCTACTTCTTCGACGGCGCCAGCCCAAACGACACCGCCAAGACCACCCAGCACAAACCCACCCCCCGTAGCACCGGGCTCAACAGTGCCCTGTCAATCTAGGAGAGCACGACATGCCAGATTTATCAGTAGGACGAAGCACCAGCTCGGCGGCGTTACACCAGCAGGATGATCGGATCACGCCGGTGGGAACCAGCCTGTCCGGGCAGGTTCGGCCCTCCACCAATCCCCTGGTGCCTTATCACTTCGAAGGACAGGCGTCCGACAAGACCCAGCAAACACTCAGGACCCGGCAGCAGCGCCTGACAGGACTGGTCAACAACCTCGGCAAGAAAAACCCTGAGAGCGACCCCATCGGCTACGCACGTGAGCATATGAGCCTGGAAGGCAAAGTATTGGGCTACGCGCCAGGCACAAGTTATCAAGATGTACAGAAGCATCTCGCCGAACTCGGCGGCACGCCGCACCCGATGCTGTCGGGCCACGAAGAAACCGAGGCATTCGTCAAGGACTTCAACGAATACCTGGGCAAGAACGAGGACGACAGGAAGGAGGACGGCGGTTTCAAAGCGGTCTGGGACAAACACTGCGAGCGCATGGGTAATACCCTTGGCGCCTATCATTCGTTGTGCCAGGAAGTCATCGATAAAACCCCGGAAGGGAACGATCGCCAGCTGCTGCAAAATAGCCATGAAGCCTTCCGCGGTTATGCCAAAGGTGTCATGCAAGCCATGACGCAAGACATGCCCACGCGCTTGAATACCTTCATGGAAAGCCGAATCGAGCACGCGCAACAAGCGGCGAGCAACGAGAGCCTTCCCCCGGCCGCACGCGACCAGGCGAAGGATCAACTGGGCCAGTTACGCGAGGTCCAGGGGGAGCTTGGCGAGTTGCTCAAGACCGATGACGACAAGCCGAACACGCCAAGCGAACTGGCAACGGCGACGAAGAAAAACGAGGTGCTGGACACCGCACTGAAGAACGTCGCACGCCAGGACTATGTCGCCGACCTCAAGACCAAGAGCGGCTTTGTAACCGGCCTGGCGGTGTTCGCCGGGGCGGGGATCCCGCAGGGCGTGGCGTCTGCGGGCCACTTTGGCGCAATCACTGCGTCGATAGATGAAAAAATGGCGGACGCCTCCTACGGCAAGCATGTCGCGGCGACCTCGACGGTCCTTGGCGCCGCTCACAAGGTGATCAGCGACGGCATCCGCCCATTCGTTCAGGTCGTCGTCGACAAGACCATCGGCGCCGGCCTGGAAAAAGTCGATCCGATGTCGGTCTATCCCAAGGCCTTGCAAGTCGTCACGCAGGACGGACGTCGGGTCGAGAACGCTGGACGCGATACCCTCAACCTCACACAGGAACAAAAGCGCAACGACTTCAAGCTCAAACAGAACGCGAACAACTTTGGCACCATGAGTGGTGACTTCACCGGCTACCTCGCCTTCGGTGCCGCCCATGCTGTGCGCGATACCATTGATCAATTCACCTCGGTAAACGCCGGCGGCATCGTCGCCCGTACGACGGCCTCCGCAGTGGGCGGCACCTTCATGGCGGGTGGCCAGGCAGTGGCGAAATATGCGCAAACCCACGGTGACGAGGAGATCCCCACCTACCGGGTGACAAAGGAAAACCGCAACTGGGGCGAGCTGCTACCCAAGGCATTTTCAGAAGCGACAGGAAAGCTCAACCCGATCAGCATGACCAACATCAGCGACTACGCCAACCGGATCGTAGGCGTAGGCGAAGGGGTCGCCATGCGTACAGCCGTGGGTGACGCAGCCGCGGTGGGTGAAAATCCGGAAGTGCGGGAAAAAATGGAGCAGATTGTCACCACCTTTTTCTCCTCCGGCCTGACGCTGCTTCCGTTCTTTGCCAACAGCGTGGCGGCACCACTCGAAAACAAGGCGCTGAGCGGCAAAGACGACCTGACCAAGCGAGCAAACGTACCGCTGCAGAACGTGACAAGTCCAAACCGAGACGGCCTGCCCCACACCCAGCCGGAAGGCTGGCGGCGCGACCTCGAAAATACCTACCACGTGACCCGCGGCCTTACCCAGGTCGTTCCGCAAACCGCTATCGCGGGGCTTAACCTGGGTACCGAATGGGCCCAGAGCCTGGCAACGAGGCCCAAAAAAGCCTCTGGCGATGACATTCAACTGGCAGAGCGAGGCGAAGCGCGGACCCAGGGCGGACCGTCCAACGAACCAGCACCCACTACCCGGCCAAGCTGATGAATTCGCCGGGCCATCGTTCGATGGTCCGGCGATCACCGGTTGCAAAATTCCCTTCACCCCGCTCGCATGGCTGCTGATCTACGACCAAACTCATCTTTCAGCCAAGAGCGAACTGAACGCACGTCCGCTAAGAGATGGGTTTGTCTTCGCTTAGACTGATGCTGTCCGCGTGCTGGAAGTTGAGGAAATTTCGTCAAAATCGAGGTAACGCTTCAGCGCTTCAGGCATTTTCACCTCAGACCACATCAGGAAGAAAAAAATAGCCAGCCACATTGACCACAAAAAAAGAAACCCCCGTGGTAGCCAAAAGTATTAAATTAAACTTCTGCACCGACACACCATAGGCTTGCGCAAAGATAAACGTATTTTTTGGAGAAGGCATTGCCGATATCAGTATCAGTGCAAACAACAGCAAGCCAGACAGTCCAAAAAAATACTGTCCCACCACGAAAGAAATCGCGGGATGCAAAAAATTCTTTATAAACACACCCAGCACTATTTCATTACAGTCGTTTCTCATGGTGGACGCTACACGACCAGCATAGAACGAAGCACCTAATGCTATTAGAGCAATAGGCGCCGCAGTATCAGCAATCATCTCCATACTCTCGATGATAAAAAAATCTGTATCGATCATGTGCGAGAGCTTAATTTGCGAAATGAGAGACCCCATCAGCGCGGAAACTATCAATGGATTTTTGAAAACTACCAACAGGGCTTTCTTTAAGAAAACACCCGCAGATCCAGTTTTCGAAAAGGAAGAAGTTTCCATGACAAATATCGCAACGCTCGTAAGGACAACAGACTGAAAAATAATTATTGGCACAACCAAAGCCGAATCACCCAACAGCAATATGAAGACAGGCACCGCCAAAAAAGCGGTATTTGTTTGCCCTATTGCAATAAAATTTAAACCAACCTCCACCAGACTCTTCTTCAGACAAACCCTGTACATGATAAAAATCAGGACCCACAATATAAAAACCCCCAAAGCATACGCCTGAATATAAGCATTTATATTGACGTCCGGCGTGTAATCGGATTTCAGCGTCGTTAAAAAAATCTCTACCGGGAGCGCAATATAAAAAACATAGTCGCTCAATATTTCATCAGCACCGCGACGCATAAGACCAGCAAACGAAAGCAAACAACCCAACAGTATCAAAACAAATATAGACAACGTGGAATTCAAAGACAATATCAACATAACCAGTCCACCTGCCGATCAGCAGCAACCAAACGAACACATACTTTCAATAAAAAACTCACTCTTCCTGCAAATCACACAGCAACAGAAGCTAGAAGATCATGCTTGTGCGAAACACCTAGAAGTTTTCCCTTGTGGTCAACAACCAAGATTGCAGACACACCAACACCTATACAGTCTGCAATCAGCTCGCTTTCATATACGCATCTTAAATTGACTTCCATAACATCCGAAATCTTAAGACAAGCAATATCGTCATTTCCCCTGAGCACTCGAGCCATATCGCCATCCGTAAACACCCCCAAAGGCCTGGAGAATGTATCTACCACAACGACAAACCCAAGACGCTTATTCGCCATATAACTAACCGCATCCAGGAACAATGTACCAGGCGGTAGTGCAGGGACTTTATCCCCTCTCACCATTACGTCACGAATTTTCACCGTCAACACCTTGCCTAGATTTCCGGCGGGATGATTTTTTGAGAACGCTTCCTTCGTGAAGCGCTTAATTCTCATCAGAGCCATAGCAATCGCATCTCCAACGCCTAATGTGGCACTAGAGCTTACGGTTGGCGCCAGATTATATGGACAGGCTTCCCTATCCACTTTCAACGCCACATGCGCATTTGTTTTACATGCCAATTCCGAGTCTGAAAAATTTGTCAACGCTACGGTGTTTACACCTAGATCATGAAGATAGGGAAGCAGAGATAAAATCTCTTCACTTCTACCGCTATAGGATATTAGTACTGCGAGGTCATGCGCCGTAATCATGCCCAAGTCCCCATGCTTAGCCTCGGACGGGTGTATAAAAAAGCTGGGCGTCCCCGTAGAGGCTAGACTTGCGGCAATTTTCTTACCGACATGGCCACTTTTTCCAACCCCTAGAATCACCACGTGCCCCTTGCAGGCCAATATAAGTCGAACGACATCGACAAACCCATTACCCTCCAACTCATTGGAAAGTTTTATCAATGCCCGCCCCTCACTGATCAACACCTCTCTTCCCAAAGTGAGTAGATGCCTGTCAGACCCCATTTCCGACAATAATTTATCATTCACGAATTCTTATCTCCTTACGGTCGACATTTGGATCATTTACGAACAGAGCTCCATCCCTGTAATGATTTTTTAGATAAAACGTCACAAACAAGCTATTTCTCTCATAGGAAACACTGGGATGATGTTTAGCTCCATGCCAGCTATCGTTCGATCTCAAAAAAGCAAACGCCACATTTGGCTCATAAGGAATCCTCCTAAACTCGTCAAAACCACCGTTACTTCTCACAAACAACCCGAGCCCTGAATTTTTATGTTCTGTACTTTCTGGCAGATACCATCCAAATGTCATTGCTTTTTCAACAATATCCGTGTGCGGAGGCAAATCAAATCCGGCAAAATCTTTATACAAATGCGGATAAGGAGTCACCTCAAAATCAGAACCAAACTTGTCTAGCAAAAGACGCTTGAATTGTTCACCACAAAGAAGCTCAACAATATCAATAGCAACTTTAGACCCCGAAAAAACGTTACCAAGATCAACCGAAACTCCTTCAAGAGACAAAGGCAACTCAAATCGCGTCGAGCTGCCATTTCTCAAGGTGCTTTTATGCATCAAAGGCTTGTATAAATCCAACACTGGCAAGTTGGAAATAAACTCCTTGTAAAATCCTGCCGGAACAAAGTCCTTTACTTCAAAAAACTTGAACGGTTCACTCACCAGCTCAGCGCCTGTTACTTTTTGAAAAACATACTCCATGAGTTCGGACATGCCCACCTCCTTACGGCTTTCTCAAGATCCACCTCACACAAATGAAACACATGTAACCACTCGTATCTTTTATAGGCCTTGCCCACGCCCCCAGCAATGAGATTCTTGTAGTTCAATTCCCAAAAAAACGAAGGAAACCTCTTACACCCAACTTCTTTTAGTAGGAATCAAGCTATTGACCGGGTTATTATTTTTTCAAGATCAATGCCCTACGCTGTTTATCGATAGCCATCGGTATTAGGAAAAGGACTTTTATGAAACGCACCCTCATCGCCTTCCTGTCATTGATCGTCACCGCGATCATCGTCGCGGGCGGCTACCTCTACAGCAAGCAGCCCACCCGCCAGGGCACGGTGCAGTTGCAAGGGCTGCATGGCTCGGTGACGGTGCGCTACGACGAACGCGGTGTGCCGCATATCCGCGCCGAGAACGAAACCGACCTGTACCGCGCCCTCGGTTATGTCCATGCCCAGGATCGGCTGTTCCAGATGGAGATCATGCGCCGCCTCGCCCGTGGTGAGCTGGCCGAGGTGCTGGGGCCGAAGCTGCTCGATACTGACAAGCTGATGCGCAGCCTGCGCATTCGCGAGCGCGCCGCGGCCTACGTGACCGAGCAGGACCCACAATCCCCGGCCTGGCGCGCCATGCAAGCCTACCTGGACGGCATCAACGCCTATCAGGACAGCCACACCCGGCCCGTGGAATTCGATGTGCTGGGCATTCCCAAGCGCCCGTTCACCGCCGAAGACACCGTGAGCGTTACCGGCTACATGGCCTACAGCTTCGCCGCGGCCTTTCGCACCGAACCGCTGCTGACCTATGTGCGCGATGTGCTGGGTGCCAACTACCTGAACATTTTCGACCTGGACTGGCAGCCCCAGGGCGTGCTGGCCGAAGGTCGCAAGGGCGGTTTGCCGCTGGCTGCCGCCGACTGGAAAGACCTCAACGCCCTGGTCCGCCTGAGCGAGCAGGCCCTGGCTGATAACGGCCTGCCGCAGTTCGAGGGCAGCAATGCCTGGGCGGTCTCCGGCAGCCGCACCCACAGCGGCAAACCGTTGCTGGCGGGTGACCCGCACATCCGTTTTTCCACGCCTTCGGTGTGGTACGAGGCGCACTTGTCGGCTCCGGGGTTCGAACTCTACGGGCAATACCAGGCGCTGCTGCCCTTCGCGACGCTGGGCATGAACCGGGATTTTGGCTGGAGCATCACCATGTTCCAGAACGACGACCTGGACCTGATCGCCGAGAAGGTCAACCCGGACAATCCCGAACAGGTCTGGTATCGCGACAAATGGGTGGACATGAGCCGCAGCGAGCAGCAGATCGCGGTCAAGGGCCAGGCGCCGGTGACGCTGGTGCTGCGCCAGTCGCCCCACGGTCCGATCGTCAACGATGCCCTCGGCGCGAACGCCGGCAAGACCCCGGTCGCCATGTGGTGGGGATTCCTGGAAAGCCGCAACCCGATCCTCGAGGCCTTTTACCAGCTCAACCGCGCCGACACCCTCCCCAAGGCTCGCGGCGCTTCGGCCAAGATCCACGCGCCGGGGCTGAACGTGGTGTGGGCCAACGCCAAGGGGGACATCGGCTGGTGGGCGGCCGCGCAACTGCCCAAGCGGCCAGTCGGCGTGAAGCCTGGCTTCATTCTCGACGGCAGCAGCCCGGAGGCGGAAAAGGAAGGCTTCTATCCGTTCAGCAGCAACCCGCAGGAAGAGAACCCGACACGGGGCTACATCGTCTCGGCCAATTTCCAGCCGGTGCCGACCAGCGGCATCGAGATCCCCGGTTACTACAACCTCGCCGACCGCGGCCAGCAACTCAACCGTCAGCTCAGCGACAAGCAGGCGAAGTGGGACATCGAAACCACCCAGAAACTGCAACTGGGTACCACCACCGCCTACGGCCCTCGCCTGCTCGCGCCTTTGCTGCCGGTGCTGCGTGAGGTGATCAGCGACCCACAGGAACGCAAATGGGTGGAACAACTGGAGCAATGGCCGGGCGATTACCCCCTGGACTCCACCAGCGCCACGCTGTTCAACCAGTTCCTGTTCAACCTGGCCGACGCCGCCCTGCACGATGAGCTGGGTGACGGCTTCTTCGAAACCGCGCTGTCGACGCGGGTGATCGACGCCGCCCTTCCACGCCTGGCGGCTTCAAAGGATTCACCGTGGTGGGATGACCGCACGACTCTCGGCACGGAGACCCGTGCCGACACCGTGAAAAAGGCCTGGGACAAGAGCCTGGCGCACCTGAAGGCCGCCCTCGGCGATGACGCCACGCAATGGCAATGGGGCAAGGCCCATACCCTGACCCACGGCCACCCGCTGGGCCAGCAAAAGCCGCTGGACCGGATCTTCAACGTCGGCCCCTTCGCCGCACCGGGCACCCACGAGGTGCCCAACAACCTCTCCGCCAAAATCGGTCCGGCGCCGTGGCCGGTGACCTACGGGCCTTCGACGCGGCGCATCATCGACTTCGCCGACCCGACCCACAGCGTCACCATCAACCCCGTCGGCCAGAGCGGCGTGCCGTTCGACAAGCATTACGAGGACCAGGCCGAGGCGTACATAGAGGGGCTGTATCACCAGGCGCACCTGGCCGAGGAGGAAGTGACGGCCAATACCCGTGGCACCTTGAAACTGTTGCCGGCCCGGGCGCCCTGAAGCGGGCGCAAGTCTTTTTCATCGCCACACGGGCTTGATCGTCATTGATGGTCAAGACTACAAGGGCGCAATCCCGCCTTTCCCACTAGGAGTCAAACGCTATGTTCAATAACTGGTCCGAGCTGCTGCCTACCATCAAGAGCGCCTTTGGCGCCCTGGGCAAAAGCAATCCGAAGATGGTCAAGGCCTACATGGCCCTGGACGAAGCCGCGGCTGAAAACGACGTGCTCGATGCCAAGACCCGTGAGCTGATCTCCATCGCCGTCGCCATCACCACGCGCTGTGACGGTTGCATCGGCGTACACACCGACGCCGCCATCAAGGCCGGCGCCACCCGCGAAGAAATCGCCGCCACCCTCGCCACCGCGGTGTCCCTGAACGCGGGCGCGGCGTACATCTACTCTCTGCGCGCGCTGGAGGCCCATGACGCGTTGAAGAAGTGAGAGGCCAATAACCTGCCGGCCGCTATCGCGAGCAGGCTCGCTCCCACAATGGGATCTGCGGTTGGCCGCAGATTTATAGGCGCCCCAAAAAACTGTGGGAGCCGAGCTTGCTCGCGATGGCGGCCTGGCATTCAACCTCTTCATTGACTGCCACACCGCTATCGCGAGCAAGCTCGCTCCCACAATGGGATCTGCGTTTGGCCGCGGATTTATAGGCGCCCCAAAAAAACCGTGGGAGCCGAGCTTGCTCGCGATGACGGACTGGCATTCAACCTCTTCGTCGACTGTCACACCGCTATCGCGAGCAGGCTCGCTCCCACAATGGGATCTGCGTTTGGCCGCGGATTTATAGGCGCCCCAAAAAACTGTGGGAGCTGAGCTTGCTCGCGATGGCGGACTGGCATTCAACCTCTTCGTCGACTGCCACACCGCTATCGCGAGCAAGCTCGCTCCCACAATGGGATCGGCGTTTGGCCGCGGATTTATAGGCGCCCCAAAAAAACTGTGGGAGCTGAGCCTGCTCGCGATGGCGGCCTGGCATTCAACCTCTTCGTCGATTGCCACACCGCTTTCGCGAGCAAGCTCGCTCCCACAGATTTAGACCGACGCGGTCTCTGCCCGGCGTACTTCCGGTTGTTTCCAGGAGTCGGCGGCGCTTTCTTCGATGGCTTGCTGGATCGCCCGCTTACGGCTTTCTTCGGCGCGGCGGCTGAAGAACCAGACCAGGAAAGTCACCAGCGACACCGCCAGCAGAATCAGGCTCGCCACGGCGTTGATTTCCGGTTTTACCCCCAGGCGCACCGCCGAGAACACTTCCATCGGCAAGGTCGTCGAGCCGGGGCCGGAGACGAAGCTCGCCAGTACCAGGTCATCCAGGGACAGCGCGAACGACATCATGCCACCCGCTGCCAGTGACGGCGCGATCATCGGGATGGTGATCAAAAAGAACACCTTCCACGGCCGCGCACCGAGGTCCATGGCTGCTTCTTCGATGGACAGGTCCAGCTCACGCAAGCGCGCCGAGACCACCACCGCCACATAGGCCGCGCAGAACGTGGTGTGGGCGATCCAGATCGTGACGATGCCACGCTCCTGGGGCCAGCCGATCATCTGGGCCATGGCCACGAACAGCAACAACAGCGACAGACCGGTAATCACTTCCGGCATCACCAACGGCGCGGTGACCAGGCCGCCGAACAGCGTGCGCCCCTTGAAGTGGGTGATGCGGGTCAGCACGAAAGCCGCCAGCGTACCCAGGGCCACCGCGGCAATCGCCGTGTAGCAGGCGATTTCCAGCGAGCGCATCACCGAGCCCATCAACTGGCTGTTGTCCAGCAGGCCGACGTACCACTTGATCGACCAACCGCCCCACACCGTCACCAGTTTCGAGGCGTTGAACGAGTAGATCACCAGGATCAGCATCGGTGCGTAGATGAACAGCAAACCCAGCACCAGCATCAGGCTTGAAAAACTGAAGCGCTTCATTCCTTGCCCTCCATTTCTTTGGCCTGACTGCGGTTGAACAGGATGATGGGCACGATCAGGATCGCCAGCATCACCACCGCCAGGGCGGATGCCACCGGCCAGTCACGGTTGTTGAAGAATTCCTGCCACAGCACTTTGCCGATCATCAGGGTTTCCGGACCACCCAGCAGTTCCGGGATCACGAACTCGCCCACCACGGGGATGAACACCAGCATGCAACCGGCGACGATGCCGTTCTTGGACAGCGGCACGGTGATTTTCCAGAAACTGTTGAAGGTGCTCGAACCCAGGTCCGACGCAGCCTCCAACAGGCTGGCGTCGTGCTTCACCAGGTTGGCGTACAACGGCAGGATCATGAACGGCAGATAGGAGTAGACGACTCCGATATACACCGCCAGGTTGGTGTTGAGGATCTGCAGCGGTTCGCTGATCCAACCCATGCTCAGCAAAAAGCCGTTGAGCAAGCCGTTGTTGCTGAGGATACCCATCCACGCATAGACGCGGATCAGGATCGCGGTCCAGGTCGGCATCATGATCAGCAGCACCAGCACCGTTTGCATCTCTTTGCGGGCATTGGCGATGCCGTAGGCCATCGGATAACCGATCAGCAGGCACAAGACCGTGCTGATCAGGGCCATCTTCAGCGAGCCAAGGTAGGCGGCAATGTACAGCTCGTCCTCGCTCAGCATCGCGTAGTTGGCGAGGTTGAGCAGCACCTGCAGCTTCTGGTCGACGTAGCTGTAGATCTCAGTGTACGGCGGGATGGCGACGTCGGCTTCAGCGAAGCTGATCTTCAGGACAATGAAGAACGGCAGCATGAAGAACAGGAACAGCCAGATGAAGGGCACCCCGATGACCAGTTGGCGGCCACCGGGCGTTATTCGATCGAGTCGGCGTTTGAGTTTGCGCATGTTCATGAGCGAAGTACCACGCCGCTGTCGTCTTCCCACCAGACGAATACCTGGTCGCCCCAGGTCGGACGCTGGCCGCGGCGTTCGGCGTTGGCGACGAAGGACTGCACCAGCTTGCCGCTCGGCAACTCGACGTAGAACACCGAGTGGCCGCCCAGGTAGGCGATGTCATGGACCTTGCCGCTGGACCAGTTGTGCTCACAGGTCGGCTGCTCGGATGTGACCAGCAGTTTTTCCGGGCGGATGGCGTAGGTCACGGACTTGTCCTGCACCGAGGTGCTGATGCCGTGGCCCACGTAGATGTTGCGGTCCAGGTCCTTGCAGGTCAGCACCGCGTGGCCTTCGGCATCGTCCACCACTTCGGTCTCGAAGATGTTGACGTTGCCGATGAACTCGCAGACCAGCCGGCTGGTCGGGGTTTCGTAGATGTCGATCGGGCTGCCGATCTGGGCGATCCAGCCCAGGTGCATGATCGCGATGCGCTCGGCCATGGTCATGGCCTCTTCCTGGTCGTGGGTCACCATGACGCAGGTCACGCCGACCCGCTCGATGATCTCCACCAGCTCAAGCTGCATTTGCGAGCGCAGCTTCTTGTCCAGGGCGCCCATTGGCTCGTCGAGCAGCAACAGCTTCGGGCGCTTGGCCAGCGAACGGGCCAGGGCCACGCGTTGACGCTGGCCGCCGGAGAGCTGGTGCGGCTTGCGCTTGGCGTACTGGCTCATCTGCACCAGCTTGAGCATTTCAGCCACGCGGGCATCGACCTCGGCTTTCGGGATCTTGTCCTGCTGCAGGCCGAAGGCGATGTTCTGCGCCACGGTCATGTGGGGGAACAAGGCGTAGGACTGGAACATCATGTTGATCGGCCGCTCGTAGGGCGGCATGTCGGTGATGTCCACGCCATCGAGGAAAATCCGTCCCTCGGTGGGCCGCTCGAAACCGGCCAGCATGCGCAGCAAGGTGGATTTGCCCGATCCCGAACCGCCGAGCAAGGCGAAGATCTCGCCTTTCTTGATTTCCAGGGACACATCGTCCACGGCAATCGTCTCGTCGAACTTCTTCGTGACCCGGTCGATTTTGACCAACACCTGCTTGGGTGTCTGGTCGCCCTCGAGGGCTTTCTTATAGGCGCCGGAGGCAACTGCCATTTACGAAACTCCCACAGAATTTGCAGTTCGCCCCACGTGGACGAACCTAAGAGTGTTGACGTTATTTACCCGACTTGACCTTGGTCCAGCTGCGGGTCATGAGTCGTTGGATCTTGGGCGGCAACTCGGAGTTGACGTAGAGCTTGTCGACGACCGCTTGCGGTGGGTAAACCGCTTCGTCGGTGCGTACTTTCTGATCCATCAGCTCGCCAGCCTTGGGGTTCGGGTTGGCATAACCGACGGTGTCGCTGACCTGGGCGATGACTTCAGGCTTGAGCACATAGTTGATGAAGGCATGCGCTTGCTTGATGTTGGTGGCGTCGCGCGGAATCGCCAGCATGTCGAACCAGAGGTTGCCGCCTTCCTTGGGGATCACGTAGGCGATGTTGACGCCCTTGCCGGCTTCACTGGCACGGGCGCGGGCCTGGAAGATGTCGCCGGAGAAACCGGCGGCCACGCAGATCTCGCCGTTGGCCAGATCGGAGATGTACTTGGAGGAGTTGAAGTAGGTCACGTAAGGCCGGATCTTGAGGAGCTGGGCCTCGGCCTTCTTGTAGTCTTCAGGGTCTTCGCTGTTGGGGTTCAGGCCCAGGTAATTGAGCATCGCCGGGATCATCTCGTCGCCCGAGTCGAGGAACGAAACACCGCAACTGGACAGCTTCTTGATGTTTTCCGGCTCGAACAGCATGGCCCACGAATCGATCTTCTCGACGCCCAGGACCGCCTTGATCTTCTCGACGTTGTAGCCGATACCGTTGGTGCCCCACAGGTAAGGCACGGCGTACTGGTTGCCCGGGTCGTTCTTTTCCAGGCGCTTGAGCAGCACAGGGTCGAGGTTGGCGTAGTTGGGCAACTGCGCCTTGTCGAGCTTCTGGAACGCCCCGGCCTTGATCTGCTTGCCCAGGAAGTGGTTGGACGGCACCACCACATCATAACCGGTACGCCCGGCCAGCAACTTGCCTTCCAGGGTTTCGTTGGAATCGAACACGTCATACACCGGCTTGATGCCAGTGGTTTTTTCGAAATCCGCCAGGGTGGTCTCGCCGATGTAGTCCGACCAATTATAAATATGCACGGTGGAGGCGGCCTGGACGCTGACGGCGAGCGTCAGTCCGGCGCCGACCAGCAAGGCGTTACGTAACAAAGAAAAGACTGGCACGTGGAGGTCCTCTTAAATAGTTGGGCCCAAGTTGCCCCCGTTACTTGGCCAAGAGAGGCCCTGCAACAAAACCGGCGCGCAACTTACCCTCGATAAACCGATCCAGCAAAACTTTTAGTTATTTAATTGCTCCTGTTGCCGCCGCCGCGATGGCAGCGACAACAGGAAGATGCTTCAGGCCGGCTTATTTACCGGATTTGATCTTGGTCCAGCTGCGGGTCATGATCCGCTGGGTCGCGGCTGGCAGGTCGGCAATCGCGTAAAGCTTGGCTTGCACGTCTGCCGGCGGGTAGATGCCCGGGTCGCTGGTGATTTCCTTGTTGACCAGCGGCGTGGAGGCCGCGTTGCCGTTCGGGAAGCTCACGGTGTCGGTGATTTCAGCCATGATTTCCGGCTTCTGCAGGAAGGTCATGAACTTGTAGGCACCCTCGACGTTCTCGGCATCCTTGGGGATGGCGACCATGTCGAAGAAGCTGCCAGCACCTTCCTTCGGAATGTTGTAGCTGACTTTAACCTTGCCGCCGGCTTCGGCCGCACGGGACTTGGCCTGGTAGATATCGCCCGAGTAGCCGACCGCTACGCAGATGTTGCCGTTGGCCAGGTCGGAGATGTACTTGGAGGAGTGGAAGTAGCCGATCGAAGGACGGATCTTGAGGAACAGCGCTTCGGCTTCAGCCAGCTGTTTCTTGTCCTGGCTGTCGGTCGGATAGCCCAGGTAGTGCAGTGCCACCGGGATCATCTCGGTCGGCGAGTCGAGGAAGCTGATGCCACAGGCTTTCAGCTTGGCCGCGTTTTCCGGCTTGAACAGCAGGTCCCACGAGTTGGTCGGCGCGTCGGCACCCAGCGCGGCCTTGACCTTCTCGGCGTTGAAACCAATGCCGATCGAACCCCACATGTACGGGAAGGCGTGTTCGTTGCCCGGGTCGCTCACGGAAACGGCCTTGAGCAGGTCGGTGTTCAGGTTTTTCCAGTTGGGCAACTTGGACTTGTCGAGTTTCTGGTAGACCCCGGCCTTGATCTGCTTGGCCAGGAAGTTGTTCGACGGCACCACGATGTCATAACCGGACTTGCCGGCCAGCAACTTGGCTTCCAGGGTTTCGTTGCTATCGAACACGTCGTAGACGACTTTGATCCCCGACTCTTTCTCGAACTTGGCGACGGTGTCCGGCGCAATGTAGTCGGACCAGTTATAGACGTGCAGCACTTTGTCGTCCGCCTGAACAGCGCCCGCCATCACGCCCATCAGGGACATGGCGAGGAGGGTCTTGCCAGCTATCTTCATACCTAATGCCTTCATGAAAAAATGCTCCAGTTATTCTTCTTAGCCACAGTTCAGTAGCCGGCTCGCGGGCAACTTGAACAGCCGGTAGTCTGGCAAGTTACAGGCCAGGCTTTCAACACAAGCCCAGCCTTTTATTCTCGCTGGGCGAGGCCCTCGCAGGCACCTCGCTCAGAGCCTAGCACTTAGCCTTGCAACGCACTGAGCGTCAGGTCCAGGCACTGTCGCGCCTTGGTCACCAATTCATCGATCTCGGCCTTGCTGATCACCAGCGGCGGCGCAATGATCATGGTGTCGCCCACCGCGCGCATGATCAGCCCGTTATCGAAGCAGAACTGCCGGCAGATCATGCCCACGCCCTTGCCTTCGTAGCGCTTGCGCGTGGCCTTGTCCTGAACCAGCTCGATCGCCCCCAGCAAACCGACCCCGCGCACTTCACCCACCAGCGGATGATCGTTCAGTTCCCGCAAACGCTTCTGCAAATAGGGTGCCGTTTCAGCATGGACGCGCTCGATGATCTTTTCGTCGCGCAGGATGCGGATGTTTTCCAGGGCCACTGCCGCGGCCACCGGATGACCGGAATAGGTAAACCCGTGGTTGAAGTCGCCGCCTTCGTTGAGCACCGCGACCACGTCGTCACGCACGATCAGCCCACCCATGGGGATGTAGCCGGAGGTCAGGCCCTTGGCGATGGTCATCATGTGCGGTTTCAACCCGTAATGATCGGTACCGAACCACTCACCGGTACGGCCGAAGCCACAGATCACTTCGTCGGCCACGAACAGGATGTCGTACTTGGCGAGGATTTCCTTCATGCGCGGCCAGTAGCTGTCCGGCGGCACGATCACGCCACCGGCGCCCTGGATCGGCTCGGCGATGAAGGCGCCGACGTTGTCCACGCCGAGCTCCAGAATCTTTTCTTCCAACTGGTTGGCCGCCCACACACCGAACTCTTCGGGACTCATGTCGCCGCCTTCGCCGAACCAGTAAGGCTGGGCGATGTGGACAATGCCCGGGATCGGCAGGTCGCCCTGCTCGTGCATATAGGTCATGCCACCCAGGCTCGCGCCGGCCACGGTCGAGCCGTGATAACCGTTCTTGCGGCTGATGATGACTTTCTTGTTCGGCTGGCCCTTGATCGCCCAATAGTGGCGGACCATCCGCAGCATGGTGTCGTTGCCCTCGGAGCCGGAGCCGGTGAAGAACACGTGGTTCATGCCTTCAGGGGCGATGTCGGCGATGGCTTTGGACAATTCCAGCACTGGCGGGTGGGCGGTCTGGAAGAACAGGTTGTAGTACGGCAGCTCGCGCATCTGTTGACTGGCGGCGTCGGCCAGTTCCTCGCGGCCATAACCGACGGCCACACACCAGAGGCCGGCCATGCCGTCGAGGATCTTGTTGCCTTCACTGTCCCAGAGGTAGACACCCTTGGCGTGGGTGATGATGCGCGGGCCTTTCTCTTTGAGCTGCTTGAAGTCGCTGAACGGCGCCAGGTGGTGATCGTTGCTCAGGGCCTGCCATTCACGGGTTTGCGGGTTATTGCGGGTCATGCCAATTCTCCTGTTATCGGTGAGGGCGAAGCTGCCTGAAGCAGCCCCGCCCGGCGCTTCAGACGGCAAAGAGCAGGAATTCCCGCTCCCACGAACTGATCACGCGCTTGAAGTTTTCATGCTCGGCCCGCTTGACCGCGACGTAGCCTGTGATGAATTTCTTGCCCAGGTATTTCTCGATGGTGGTGCTGTTTTCCATGCGTTCCAGGGCGTCTTCGATGGTCAGCGGCAAACGCAGGTTGCGGCGTTCGTAGCCTCGGCCCACCACCGGCGCGCTCGGGTTGATGCCTTCGACCATGCCGATGAAGCCACACAGCAGGCTGGCGGCAATCGCCAGGTACGGGTTGGCATCGGCGCCCGGCAAGCGGTTTTCCACCCGACGGTTCTGCGGCCCGGCATCCGGCACGCGCAGGCCCACGGTGCGGTTCTCTTCGCCCCACTCCACGTTCACTGGCGCCGACGTGTCCGGCAGGAAGCGGCGGAACGAGTTGACGTTGGGGGCGAACAGCGGCAACAGCTCGGGGATGAATTTCTGCAAGCCACCGATGTGGTGCAGGAACAGATCGCTCATGGTCCCGTCTTCATTGGAGAAGACGTTCTTGCCGGTTTCCTTGTCGATGATGCTCTGGTGCAGGTGCATCGCACTGCCCGGCTCGCCGGTCATGGGCTTGGCCATGAAGGTGGCAGCCACGTCGTGCTTGAGTGCCGCTTCGCGCATGGTGCGCTTGAATACCAGGATCTGGTCGGCCAGGGACAGAGCGTCGCCATGACGGAAATTGATTTCCATCTGCGCCGTGCCATCCTCGTGGATCAGGGTATCGAGGTCCAGTTCCTGCAGCTCGCACCAGTCGTAGACGTCTTCGAACAGCGGGTCGAATTCGTTGGCCGCCTCGATCGAAAAAGACTGGCGGCCGGTTTCCGGGCGGCCGGAGCGGCCAATGGGCGGTTGCAGCGGAAAGTCCGGGTCGTCGCTGCGTTTGGTCAGGTAGAACTCCATTTCCGGCGCGACGATCGGCTGCCAACCCTTGTCGGCGTAGAGCTTGAGCACTTTCTTGAGCACGTTGCGCGGCGACAGCTCGATGGGGTTGCCCTGCTTGTCGTAGGCGTCGTGGATGACCTGGGCTGTGGGCTCGATGGCCCAGGGCACAAGGAATACTGCGTTCTCGTCCGGGCGGCAGATCATGTCGATGTCGGCAGGATCGAGCAGTTCGTAATAGATGTCGTCTTCGACATAGTCGCCCGTCACGGTCTGGAGCAGAACGCTCTCGGGCAGGCGCATGCCTTTCTCGGCGATGAACTTGTTGGTCGGCGAGATCTTGCCCCGGGTGATACCGGTGAGGTCGCCAATCATGCATTCGACTTCTGTGATCTTGTGGTCTTTCAACCAATCGGTGAGCTGGTCGAGGTTGTTACTCATAAATGCCTCTAGGCGTGAGTTTCCTGACTGCTATTAATCGTCAGGCGTTGTTTGACGCATCGGCGTCGCGTTGTGCTGCCCTTGCTCGGCAGGCATCGCCAAATGCCTGGAAAATCGCAAGGTAGTGCGGGTTAGAGCTTACCTCCCATTCGGGGTGCCATTGCACACCTAAAGCAAAAGCCTTGCCTTCTGGCACCGAAATAGCCTCGATCAGGCCGTCGGGGGCCACCGCTTCGGCCCGCAACCCAGGCGCCAGGCGCTCGATGCCTTGGCTGTGGATCGAGTTGACCTCTATCAGCTGGGGCAGCCCCAGGCCTGCCAGTACGCCGCCAGGCTGGATATGCACGGCGTGGGCAGGGCCGTATTGGACATCCACCGCTTGAGTATCGTCTTCACGATGATCGATGAAGGTTCCGACTTCGTGAACTTTCTGATGCAGGCTGCCGCCAAAGGCTACGTTCATCTCCTGGAAACCTCGGCAAATGCCCAGCACCGGGATGCCCGCAGCGACAGCGGCGCGGATCAGCGGCAAGGTGGTGGCGTCCCGTGCAGGATCATGAGCAGTGCCTGGCGCACTGGCCGGGCCCTGGTAATGAAAAGGTTCTACATTGGAAGGAGAGCCGGTAAAGAGAATACCGTCCAGGGCGTCCAGAATATCGGACGGCGGGAACAGATCCGCCAGGGACGGAAGCAGCACTGGCAGGCCCTTGGCGGCTGTCGCGACAGCCCGGGAATATTTATCGCCACTGATGTGATAAGCATGCAGACCAATCTGCCTGGAGCAGGTGGTGACGCCGATTAACGGCAGGCCAGACATGAAGCACCCCGGTATTATTGCTGTTATGGGTTTGAATCGAGCTTAGCCTTGTTCATTTTTTTACACAACACCCCCGTAAAAAATACAACACGGCCCGCTCAAGCCCGCGGGCGCCAAGACCCTTAAAGGGAAAAAAACGCCCTAAATTGCCTCAAAAAAGCCTTGAAGGTGCTTTTTTAGGGCAAAAAAGGCCCTGCTTGACTTCGGCATGCCGTTCGGGTTGACTGGCTTTCGAAGAGATCAATGATTGATATTTTTAACAACAAAGGTGTTGCATCATGTCGGTACCCCCGCGTGCCGTTCAGCTTAACGAAGCGAACGCGTTCCTTAAGGAACATCCTGAGGTTCTGTACGTTGACCTTCTGATTGCGGATATGAATGGTGTGGTGCGCGGCAAGCGCATAGAACGCACCAGCCTCCACAAGGTTTACGAGAAAGGCATCAACCTGCCGGCCTCTTTATTTGCCCTGGATATCAATGGCTCTACGGTGGAAAGCACCGGCCTGGGTCTGGACATCGGCGATGCCGACCGGATCTGCTATCCAATCCCTGACACCCTGTGCAACGAGCCTTGGCAGAAGCGCCCTACTGCGCAACTGTTGATGACCATGCACGAACTCGAAGGCGAGCCTTTCTTCGCCGACCCGCGTGAAGTCCTGCGCCAAGTCGTGACCAAGTTCGATGAACTGGGCCTGACCATCTGCGCCGCATTCGAGCTGGAGTTCTACCTGATCGACCAGGAGAACGTGAATGGACGCCCACAACCGCCTCGCTCGCCGATCTCCGGCAAACGCCCGCACTCGACCCAGGTCTACCTGATCGATGACCTCGACGAATACGTCGATTGCCTCCAGGACATTCTGGAAGGGGCCAAGGAGCAAGGCATTCCCGCCGACGCCATCGTCAAGGAAAGTGCCCCGGCGCAGTTCGAAGTGAACCTGCACCACGTGGCCGATCCGATCAAGGCCTGCGACTATGCGGTCCTGCTCAAGCGTCTGATCAAGAACATCGCCTACGACCATGAAATGGACACCACCTTCATGGCCAAGCCGTATCCGGGCCAGGCGGGTAATGGTCTGCACGTCCACATCTCGATTCTTGATAAAGATGGCAAGAATATCTTTGCCAGCGAGGATCCCGAGCAGAACGCCGCACTGCGTCACGCGATCGGCGGTGTGCTCGAGACCCTGCCCGCGCAGATGGCTTTCCTCTGCCCGAACGTCAACTCCTACCGTCGTTTCGGCGCACAGTTCTACGTGCCGAACTCGCCGACCTGGGGCCTGGACAACCGCACCGTGGCCTTGCGCGTTCCTACCGGTTCGGCCGATGCCGTGCGCCTGGAACACCGCGTCGCCGGCGCCGATGCCAACCCCTATCTGCTGATGGCCGCCGTGCTGGCGGGCGTACACCATGGCCTGACCAACAAGATCGAGCCCGGTGCGCCGGTGGAAGGCAACAGCTACGAACAGAACGAGCAAAGCCTGCCGAACAACCTGCGCGATGCCCTGCGCGAGCTGGACGACAGCGAAGTCATGGCCAAGTACATCGACCCGAAATACATCGATATCTTCGTGGCCTGCAAGGAAAGCGAGCTGGAGGAGTTCGAACACTCCATCTCCGACCTCGAGTACAACTGGTACCTGCATACCGTGTAAGCGGCTGCGGTAAACAAGAAACGCCGCAGGCCTTATGGCCTGCGGCGTTTTTTTATGTATTTGGGTGAATGGCCGCCTTCGGCGGATCGCGAGCAAGCTCGCTCCCACAGGGGATTTTCGGTGCACTGATTTGAGGGTCAGCACACACCCAATGTGGGAGCGAGCTTGCTCGCGATGGCGACCGGGAAGACAACACAGGACCCGACTCGTACAATGCCCGGCAGCCCCGCAGGAGACGTCCATGACGCGCATCGCCACCCCCCGCAAACCCCGCGCACGCAGCCAGGCCCGGATCGACACCATTCTTGATGCCGCCCGTACGCTGCTTGCCGCCGAAGGCGTGGCCAGCCTGTCGATCTACAGCGTCGCCGAGCGCGCCGGGATCCCGCCCTCTTCCGTGTACCACTTCTTCGCCAGCGTCCCGGCCCTGCTCGAAGCCCTGACCGCCGACATCCACGCCGCCTTTCGCGCCGGCCTGCAAGCACCGATCGATCATGCGGCGTTGAACCATTGGCACGACCTGTCACGGCTGGTGGAACAGCGCATGCTCACCATCTACAGCCAGGACGCCGCCGCTCGCCAACTGATCCTGGCCCAGCACGGCCTGACCGAAGTCATCCAGGCCGACCGCCAGCACGACCTCGAGCTGGGCGACCTGATGCATAAGGTGTTCAACCACCATTTCGAGCTGCCGAGCTTGCCCAAAGACGTCGACGTATTCGCCCTGGCCATGGAACTGGGCGACCGCGTCTACGCCCGCTCGGTACAACAACACGGCCAGATCACCCCGCGCATGGCCGAAGAAGGCATGCGGGTGTTCGATGCGTACCTGGGGCTGTATCTGCCGCCGTATCTGCCCAAGCGTGAAGCCCTCTGACCCATTGATCGTTCCCACGTCCGCGTGGGAAGGCAGCCAGGGACGCTCCGCGCGCCCAAGAGCCGAACGCGGAGCGTCCGTAGAGGCATTCCCACGCAGAGCGTGGGAACGATAAGCCCCGAAGGGCTCACGCCGTCCGGGGCTGTGGGTCAAGCATCGCTCACAACTTGGCGATAGACACCTCGGTGGATTTGACGAAGGCGATCACTTCGCTGCCGATCGCCAGTTCCAACTCCTTGACCGAGCGGGTAGTGATGACCGACGTGACAATGCCCGAAGCGGTCTGCACGTCGATTTCCGACAGCACGTCGCCTTCGACGATTTCCTTGATGGTGCCTTTGAACTGGTTGCGTACGTTGATGGCTTTGATAGTCATGGTGTCGATTCCTGTCTGGATGAAGTTATTGCGCCCAACGCAATTGCGTGGGCAAGGGTGAAACGGGTTCGGGTTCCGGCGGTTGGCCGGGCAAGGACAGCACACGGTTGAGAACTTCGGTTTCCAGGCTCGCCAGCCGATGAGAGCCGCGAACCCGTGGGCGTGGCAGGTCGATGGGCAGGTCGAGGCCGATCTGGCCGTCCTCGATCAGGATCACCCGATCGGCAATCGCTACCGCCTCGCTGACGTCGTGGGTCACCAGCAACACCGTGAAACCGTGCTGCTGCCAGAGGTTTTCGATCAATTGCTGCATCTCGATGCGGGTCAGTGCGTCCAGCGCCCCCAAGGGTTCGTCGAGCAGCAACAGGCGTGGCTGATGAATCAGCGCGCGGGCCAGGGCCACTCGTTGTTTCTGCCCGCCGGACAACGCCGCCGGCCACTCATGGGCGCGGTCGGCCAAGCCGACGGCTTCCAGTGCTTGCAGCGCCTGCGGGCGCCAGTTGCCTTTTAATCCAAGGCCGACGTTGTCGATGACTTTTTTCCAAGGCAGCAAACGCGCTTCCTGGAACATCAACCGCGTGTCCTGTTGCGCAGCACTCAGCGGCGCCGAGCCCGCCAACAGTTGACCATCGGTAGGCTGATCGAGACCGGCCAGCAACCGCAGCAAGGTACTTTTGCCACAGCCACTGCGACCGACCACGGCCACGAACTGCCCGGCCGGGATATGCAGGTCGATGTCGCGCAACACCTGGCGCGTGCCGAAGGTTTTTTGCAGCTTGCGCACCGCCAGCGGGATGCCACGCAGCAGGCGCGGAGGTTGTTGGGCGGTCATGCGGCACCTCCCTTGTTCACTTGGTAGGCCGGGTGCCAACGCAGCCAGACCCGCTCAAGCCCACGGGCGGCAAGGTCGGCCAATTTGCCCAGCACGGCATACAGAAGAATCGCCAGCACCACCACATCGGTCTGCAGGAACTCCCGGGCATTCATCGCCAGATAACCGATGCCGGAGCTGGCCGAGATGGTTTCCGCCACGATCAGCGTCAGCCACATGAAACCCAGGGCAAAGCGCACACCCACCAGGATCGAAGGCAAGGCGCCCGGCAAAATCACCTGGCGAAACAGGCTGAAGCCGGACAAACCGTAGCTGCGGGACATTTCCACCAGCGCCGGGTCGACGTTGCGAATGCCGTGGTAGGTGTTGAGGTAGATCGGGAACAACGTACCCAGCGCCACCAGGAAAATCTTCGCCGACTCATCGATGCCAAACCACAGGATCACCAGCGGAATCAGCGCCAGGTGCGGCACGTTCCGCACCATCTGCACCGAACTGTCCAGCAGGCGTTCGCCCCATTTCGACAAACCGGTGATGAAGCCCAGGGCCAGGCCGATGCCGCCGCCGATCAGGAATCCGACTGCTGCGCGCCACCCGCTGATCGCCAGGTGCGTCCAGATCTCGCCGCTGCGCACCAGGCTGATCCCGGCCTCGATCACGGCCACAGGTGCCGGCAGGATCCGCGTGGATAACCAACCGGCCGATACCGACAGTTGCCATACCGCCAGCAACAGCAGTGGCACCGCCCAGGGCGCGAGGGTGTGGATGATTTTCTTCATGGCCGCCTCAGCTCTGGGACGCAGCTTTGGGAAGAATATCGTTGGCGACCATTTCACCGAACGGGCTCACATAGCCCTGGCTTTTCGGTAATTCCGGACGCTCGACGTCCAGGTGTGGGAACAACAGTTCCGCCACGCGATAGGACTCTTCCAGGTGTGGATAACCGGAGAAGATAAAGGTGTCGATGCCGAGGTCAGCGTATTCCTTGACCCGCGCCGCCACGGTCGGGCCATCGCCCACCAGCGCCGTACCGGCACCGCCGCGCACCAGGCCGACGCCGGCCCAGAGGTTGGGGCTGACTTCCAGCTTGTCGCGACGGCCACCGTGCAGCGCGGCCATGCGTTGCTGGCCCACTGAGTCGAAGCGCGCCAGGGAAGCCTGGGCACGGGCGATGGTGTCGTCGTCCAGGTGGGAGATCAGCCGGTCGGCTGCTTGCCAGGCTTCGGCGTTGGTTTCACGCACGATCACATGCAGGCGGATGCCGAAGCGTACCGTACGCCCCAATTTCGCAGCCTTGGCCCGTACTTGTTCGATCTTTTGCGCGACGGCTGCTGGCGGCTCGCCCCAGGTCAGCACCATTTCCACCTGCTCGGCGGCCAAATCCTGGGCGGCTTCCGACGAGCCACCGAAATACAGCGGCGGACGCGGTTGCTGGATCGGTGGATAGAGCAGCTTGGCGCCCTTCACACTGATGTGCTCACCGTCGTAATCCACGGTTTCGCCTTCCAGCACCCGGCGCCAGATGCGGGTGAACTCCACCGACGCCTGGTAGCGTTGCTCGTGGTCGAGGAACAGGCCGTCGCCGGCCAGCTCATCCGGGTCGCCGCCGGTCACCAGGTTGAACAACGCACGTCCGCCGGACAGCCGGTCCAGGGTCGCAGCCTGACGCGCGGCCACCGTCGGGGAAATGATCCCGGGGCGCAGGGCAACGAGGAATTTCAGGCGCTGGGTCACCGGAATCAACGAAGCGGCCACCAGCCAGGAGTCCTCGCAGGAACGCCCGGTGGGGATCAGCACACCGCCGAAACCCAGTCGATCCGCCGCCTGGGCGACTTGTTGCAGGTAACCGTGATCGACGGCGCGGGCGCCTTCGGCAGTGCCAAGGTAATGGCCGTCGCCGTGGGTAGGCAGGAACCAGAAAATATTGAGGCTCATGGAGTGGTCTCCTAAGGGATCGAATTACTGCGCTTTCGCAACGGCCGCCGGCGGCGTCCAGATCACGTCCTTGATGCTCAAGGGTTTGGGAATCAATTTGAGCTGATAGAAGCTGTCGGCGATTTTCTGCTGCGCCGCCACCACCTCCGGCGTGAGGAACAACGCCCCATAGCCTTGGCGTTTCACCGACGTCAGGGTGATGTCCGCCGGCAGGCCGAGCAGCGGCGATACCTGCTTGGTCACGTCGTCAGGATTGGCCCTGGACCACTCCCCCACTGCGCGCACCTCTTCCACCAGCGTCGTGATGACCTGGGGATTTTTTTGCGCATAGGGTTTGGTGGCCAGGTAGAACTGGTGGTTGTCGACGATGCCTTTGCCGTCACGCAGGGTGCGTGCCTGCAACTGCTGTTCGGCGGCAGCCTGGTACGGATCCCAGATCACCCAGGCGTCGACGCTGCCACGCTCGAACGCGGCGCGGGCGTCGGCCGGTGGCAGGAAAACGGTCTGGATGTCGGAATACTTCAGGCCGGCATCTTCCAGCGCTCGCACCAGCAGGTAGTGAACGTTGGAGCCTTTGTTCAGCGCGACTTTCTTGCCCTTGAGGTCTTGCACCGATTGGATGGCCGAGCCTTTGGGCACCAGGATCGCCTCGCTGGTGGGCGCCGGTGGCTCGTAAGCGACGTAGAGCAGATCGGCGCCTGCGGCCTGGGCAAACACCGGCGGGGTTTCACCGGTCACGCCAAAGTCGATGGAACCGACGTTCAAGCCCTCAAGCAGCTGCGGGCCACCGGGGAACTCGGTCCATTGCACGTCCACGCCTTGGGCGGCGAGACGTTTTTCCAATGTTCCCTTGGCTTTGAGCAGCACCAGGGTGCCGTATTTCTGGTAACCGATCCGCAAGGTCTCGGCTTGAGCTTGAGTAATGACGCCGAGGGACACAGCCGCAGCAAACAGAGCGACCAGCCCGCGACGCAAAATGACAGTGCGCATGGCGCCTCTCCTTTTTGCTGTGGGGTTTTGGCTGCACCTGCTGGGCCGTTGACGGCTGAGTAAGGTGAGTTGAATCAGGGTGTTCGGGGTTCAAATGCTCCAGCGAGCACTCAACAAACGTTCGTTCAATACATTTGGGTCCAACGGCCTGGGCCGACGGGCCATGGCGCTGAAAAACTGTTCCAGCGCCTCGTCCAGGCGCTGTTGCAGGGCCGGTACCAATTGCGCCTGGGCGCTGCCTTCGCCGTAAGCGATCTGGCTATCTTCAGCAAAGATCCCATGGAGCATTTCCTGGGCCTTGAGCGCAGACAACACCGGCTTGAGGGCGTAGTCCACTGCCAGCATGTGGGCGATGCTGCCGCCGGTTGCCATCGGCAACACCACTTTATGAGCCAGGGCCCGTTCAGGCAGCAGGTCCAGCACGGTCTTCAGCGCACCGGAAAAAGACGCCTTGTACACCGGCGTGGCAATCAACAGGCCGTCGGCATTTTCGATCTGCTGGAGCAGGTCGATCACCTTCGGGCTGTCGAAACGGGCATGGAGCAGATCTTCGGCCGGAAAGTCGCGTACCTGATAGCTCACCACTTCCACACCTTGCTGCTGCAACCAGCGTTGCGACCGCTCCAGCAGCACCCCGGAGCGGGAGCGTTGGCTGGGACTGCCACCGAGTGAGACGACCAACATGCCTGCCATTCCTTAACTGTCACGTGCGATTCGCGGTGGGCGATCTCGCTGTATGGGTCAAACCATAACAGGGGATTAATATATCTTTAAATCATATTTATTCATTTGGTTATGCAATTTGGAGATATGAAACCCACTCTCTTCAAGCAATAAAAAAAGGCCGTCGAAACGGCCAAAACCCTTGGTGCACAGAAATCCCCTGTGGGAGCGAGCTTGCTCGCGATAGCGGTGTATCAGTCGACATCGACGTTGGCAGATCCGACGCCATCGCGAGCAAGCTCGCTCCCACAGCTTCAGAGTCAGGTTCAGGGGTTGCGTCAGCGATTGGGCTGCGGGGTCAGGCGCAGGTAAGGCTTCACGGCGCGGTAACCCTTGGGAAAACGCTGCTTGAGTTCCTCTTCATCCTTGAGCGACGGCACGATCACCACTTCATCGCCGTCCTGCCAGTTGGCCGGGGTGGCGACTTTGTAGTTGTCGGTCAATTGGAGCGAGTCGATCACCCGCAGGATCTCATTGAAATTGCGCCCGGTACTGGCCGGGTAGGTAATGGTCAGGCGGATCTTCTTGTTCGGGTCGATCACGAACAAGGAACGCACAGTCAAAGTGTCGCTGGCGTTGGGATGGATCAGGTCGTACAGGTCCGACACCTTGCGGTCGGCATCGGCCAGGATCGGAAAATTGACCACGGCGTTCTGGGTCTCGTTGATGTCCTCGATCCATTTGTGGTGCGAGTCCACCGGGTCAACCGAGAGGGCAATGGCCTTGACCCCGCGCTGGGCGAATTCGTCCTTGAGCTTGGCGGTCAGGCCCAACTCGGTGGTGCACACCGGGGTGAAATCCGCCGGGTGGGAAAACAGCACGCCCCAGCTGTCGCCGAGCCATTCGTGGAAGCGAATCTTGCCGGCGCTGGAATCCTGTTCGAAGTCGGGGGCGATGTCGCCGAGTCTGAGGCTCATGGTGCGGCTCCTGGATGAGGTTGTTGTGAGCCCAACTTTGCACCGGTTTCGATTGCTTTAAAAAGAATAAATATCCATTTATCTAGATCGATAGGGAATATAAAAAACTGTTCACTGGCGCCACAACACATAGCGGCCCAAGATCATTTCCGAGGTTTCGAGAAGGCCTCGAGTTGCTGAAAAGAGGAGAAGGCTCGGGGAAGGCTATAGGGGTGGGCCAGACCCGAAACGCAAAAACCCCGCCCGGCGTGCTGCCGGGCGGGGCTTTTTTTACTTCGCTACGTCTTACATGAAGTTGTAAGTGTAGTTGAAGATCAGGCGGGTCTGATCCTGGTCGGCAATACCGGTGCTGCTGCCACGGTAGGTACCGTGACGCAGGGTGGTGCCGAAGCCTTTCAGAGGGCCTTGCTGGACGACGTAGTCCAGGCGCATGTCACGTTCCCACTCGGAAGTGTCGCTGCCGCCGGTAGCCGACTTGATGTCATCACCGTGCAGGTAGGCAATCGAAGCCTTCAGGCCTGGAGCACCCAGGGCCGTGAAGTCGTAGGAGTATTGACCGAAGGTGGTGTTTTCACCGGCACGGACAAACGCGTTGATCATGCTGTCGGTGAACAGGTAGAAGCTGGAACCACCCGCGCCTTCGTTACGACCGGCGTCATTGAGCAGGCTGCCCTGGTTCAGGTAGACGAAGCCACCGTCATCACCGACTTGTTGGTGACCCAACAGGAACGCGCTGCCACCCAGGGTGTAAGTGAACATGGCGCTCCAGGTCTTGTTATCGACCTCGCCCGGGTTCTTGGCGTAGCCACCGTTGTTGTTGAAGCGATAGCCCGCATCACCGTTGCGGCCATCCGAGCTGCTGTCGAAGTAACGCAGGTCAGTCTTGAACGACTGGCCTTCGCTGATCGGGAAAACGTGTACTGCGCCCAGGAAGTGCTGCTTGTAGTAATCCTGCAGGTTGGCGTAGTAGTACTGCAGCGTCAGGTCCTTGGTGACCTTCCAGTCGGCACCGCCGTAACGGAACTGGTTGCTGTCTTCAGTACCGCCGTTTACCGACATGCCAGTGCTGTTGGTGCCGGCACGACCCACAACGTGTTCCAGCTGACCGGCATTGAACGTCACATTGTCGATTTCCTTGGAGGTGATGGTGCCACCTTCAAAGGTTTGCGGCAGCAGACGACCGTCGCTGGCGACCAGGATCGGCAGGTTAGGCGCCAGGGCACCACCCAGGTGGGCCTCGGTCTTGGAGAACAGCGCCTTCACGTTGCCGGACAGCCGGCTCCAGTCGTGTACGGCGGAGCCATCGGAATCGCTTGGAACGAAGGAGTTGCTATCCGGGTGATGGCCTCTGCCGCCATCGAGGTGGATACCAACCAGCGCCTGGGCATCGATACCGAAACCAACGACGCCTTGAGTGAAGCCGGACTTGTAGTCGAATTTCAGGCCAGTAGCCGTCTCACGCTGGTCATTGCCGCCTTCGCGGTTATCGTTATCAAAGTACAGGGTACGAGAACTGACAGACGCCTTGCTGTCCTCGATAAAACCGGCGGCGCCTGCCTGCTGCGCCAAAACCCCAACGGCCACAGCCAGGGCCAAGGTGGACTTGTTCATGCTTCGCTCCTCTCGTTTTCTAATTCTTGTGTGTCTTTGGTTCCGGATCGAACGCCCGGATTCCGCGGATGCGCGATTAGCGCCAGACCGTGACTGACAAGTCAATCGTAACCATTTATGACTACGACTATGGTCTAACCCCCACTACACCGGATCGCAGGATAATGGATTGTTTATAATTCCAAAAAGAATTGTTTCAACAGTTTTCAGCTCATTTCGACATATGAGTGCCATCACGGCACCATCAGGCCGTGACATGACTTATCGGCGACGCAGGGAATTACTGAATGCTGATTCGTCGGGGATTTACGAGGCCCGTGAATTCTTGGCGGCGAGATCTGTTTGCGCGCCTCCTGCGCCTTCGATTCCTGTTCAAGACAGCGCGCACATGCCGCGATCTTGACGTGTTCCAGACTAGCTGCTCATTGTCTGAAATCAAGAAGATCGCGACAGCGCAAATTTTCCGACGGCCGCTTACAAGGATTTTTCGAAGATTTTCGAGTTGCGCTGGTAGTTGTAGAGCGAAGCCCGCGCCGCCGGCAGGCGCTCGACACTGCTGGGTTCAAAGCCACGTTCACGGAACCAGTGGGCGGTCCGGGTCGTCAGCACGAACAGCGTCTTGAGCCCCTGGGCGCGGGCCCGGGTTTCGATCCGCTCCAGCAGCTCATCGCCCCGGCCACCATGGCGGTACTCCGGGTTCACGGCCAGGCAGGCCAGTTCCCCGGCGTCCGAATCGGCAATCTGGTACAACGCCGCGCAAGCGATGATCATGCCTTCGCGCTCGACCACGCTGAACTGCTCAATCTCGCGCTCCAGCACTTCGCGGGAGCGACGCACCAGGATCCCCTGCTCTTCCAGCGGGCTGATCAGGTCCAGCAGGCCGCCAACATCCTCAATGGCCGCTTCGCGTACCACCTCGAATTGCTCCTGGGCCACCAGCGTCCCGCTGCCATCGCGGGTGAACAGTTCGGCCAGTAGCGCACCGTTCTCGGCATAGCTGACGATATGGCTGCGCGCGACGCCGCCCCGACAGGCCTGGGCTGCCGCATCCAGCAATTCGGCCTGATAGTCGCTGCCCAGGCGTTGCATATGGCCCGGAACCTGTTGCGGGCGCAATTCGCGAACCAGCCGCCCGTCCTCACCGATAAGCCCCTGTTCGGCACCGAACAGCAGCAGCTTGTCGGCTGCCAGGTCGATGGCTGCCCGGGTGGCAACGTCTTCACAGGCGAGGTTGAAGATCTCTCCGGTGGGCGAATAACCCAACGGCGACAGCAGCACGATGGAGCGCTCGTCCAGCAGGCGATTGATGCCCTTGCGATCGACCCGGCGCACTTCACCGGTGTGGTGATAATCCACGCCTTCGAGCACGCCGATTGGCCGCGCGGTGACCAGGTTGCCGCTGGCGACCCGCAGCCGCGAGCCCTGCATGGGCGAGGACGCCATGTCCATGGACAGGCGGGCCTCGATGGCGATGCGCAACTGGCCGACCGCGTCGATCACGCACTCCAGGGTCGCGGCATCGGTGATGCGCATGCCGTGGTGGTAATGAGGCGTGAGGCCCCGTGCAGCGAGGCGGGTCTCGATCTGCGGGCGCGAACCATGGACCAGCACCAGGCGCACGCCGAGGCTGTGCAGCAGCACCAGGTCATGGACGATGTTGCCGAAATTAGGGTGTTCCACCCCGTCGCCGGGCAGCATGACGATGAAGGTGCAATCGCGGTGGGCGTTGATGTAGGGCGAAGCGTGACGAAGCCAATTGACGTATTCGGGCATGAACCTGGACCTGTAATAAATAACAGCCAAAACAAAGACGAAACAGAACGCACAACGGGGCTGGTGGTTATCGTCGGAACAGGCTTGGCGACACGCGCGCTCTCCTCATGTGATGAATACGGCCCCGCAAGGGGGCAATTTAACCGACCGTGGCCGGCGTCAGGCAGTAATGGCCGATCAACTGCCGCAACAACTGTACGGTAGGTTGCAAACGTGACATTTCAAGGTACTCGCCCGGTTGGTGGGCGCAGGCGATATCGCCAGGGCCGAGCACCAGGGTTTCGCAGCCAAGGCGCTGAAGATAAGGCGCTTCGGTGCCAAACGCCACTGCTTCGGCACGATGGCCGGTAAGTCGCTCGGCCACCCGTACCAGCTCGCAGTCTTCGGCCTGCTCGAAGGGTGGCACTTCGGGGAACAGCGGTGCGTAGTCGATCTTGACTTGATGGCGTTCGGCGATGGGGTTCAGCTTCTGTTGGATCGCCGCCCGCAGCACTTGCGGGTCCATGCCCGGCAACGGGCGCAGGTCGAATTCCATGGAGCATTGGCCGCAGATGCGGTTGGGATTGTCGCCGCCATGGATGCAGCCGAAGTTCAGGGTCGGTTGTGGCACGGTGAACTGCGGGTTACGGAACTCACGTTGCCATTGCAGGCGCAGTCCGCGCAGTTCGCCCATGGCATCGTGCATGGCTTCCAGCGCGCTGTGGCCCAGGCTCGGATCGGAGGAATGGCCGCTGCGCCCGAGAATGTCGATGCGCTCCATCATCACGCCTTTGTGCAGGCGAATCGGCCGCAGGCCGGTCGGCTCACCGATCACCGCCGCGCGCCCCAGTGGTCGCCCGGCATCGGCCAGGGCCCGGGCGCCGGACATGGAGCTTTCTTCGTCGCAGGTCGCGAGGATCAGCAGCGGTTGCTTGAACGGTTGGTCCAGCAGCGGCTTGACCGCTTCGATGGCCAAGGCGAAAAAACCCTTCATGTCACAACTGCCCAGGCCCACCCAGCGGCCATCGACCTCGGTGAGCTTCAGCGGATCGGTCTGCCACAACGCGCCGTCGAACGGCACCGTGTCGCTGTGGCCAGCCAGCACCAGCCCGCCGGGACCGCTGCCAAAACTGGCCAGCAGGTTGAATTTGCCGGGGTTGACCTGCTGGATATCACAGCAGAACCCCAGCTCGGTGAGCCAGCCTGCCAGCAGCTCGATCACGGCACTGTTGGACTGGTCCAGCCCAGGCTGGGTACAACTGACCGAAGGTGCGGCGATCAGGGCAGCGAATTGATCTTTCATGGACGGCAAAGGCATCGCTGACTCCGGGCTTACAGATTGGCGTTCATCATAGAACCATCTGGACCCAGGAATAAACCTAGGGCGAGTGAGTCCTGTACACTGCACGGCCTTGGCAGCCACACCTTCCCCCGGCTGCACACCCGATCCCTGGATTTTCCGGCCATGCAGAAAGAAACCGAAATCAAACTCCGCGTCAGCCGCGAGACCCTGGCAGCCTTGCGCGAGCATCCGCTGCTGAAAAAACGCAACAAGAGTGGCTGGGAACGCCACGAACTGATGAACCAGTATTTCGACACGCCGGAGCGTGACCTGGCCCAGGCCAAGGTCGCCCTGCGCCTGCGTCGTGACGGCGAAGAGGTGATCCAGACCCTCAAGACCCGCGGCCAGAGCGTCGCCGGCTTGTCCGAGCGCAACGAGTACGATTGGCACCTGCCCAAGGCCAAGCTCGACCTGAAGAAGCTCGACGGCGAATGCTGGCCCGAGGCCTTGGCCGAACTGGACAAGAAAACCCTCAAGGCCATCTTCACCACCGATTTCGTTCGCGAACGCGCTGAAATCGCCTGGGGCCGTGGCAAAAGCAAGGTGGTCATCGAAGCCGCCCTGGACCTGGGCCATGTGGTGGTCGGCAAGCAGAAGGAAGAAATCTGCGAACTGGAGCTGGAACTGCGCGAAGGCGAACCCGCCGCCCTGCTGGAACTGGCCGCCGAGCTGGCCGCGACCCTGCCCCTGATGCCCTGCGACATCAGCAAGGCCGAGCGTGGCTATCGCCTGTATGACGCGGGCAGCTACGCCCTGAGCCTGCCAGCGCCACAACTGACCGCCGAAACGCCGCTGGATGACGCCTTCGCCGCGCTGAGCTGGCACCTGCTCGGCAGCAGCCAGCGCCTGGCCGAACAATACCGTTTCAACGGCCATTGGCGCCTGCTGCAGGACTGGGTGGAAAACCTCGCCGAACTGCGTGCCCTGCTCAGCAGCCTCGGCCAGGCCGCACCGCGCCAATCGACCCACGACTTGCGCCTGGCCCTGGACGCGTTGCTGGAAGACTGGCGCCCACTGGTCCAGGCCGGCCTGGATGACGAAGACGTGCGCAAGGCGGCACCGGAACAGTTCCTTGAAGAGCTGCAAGACCCGCGCTGGGGCCTGTTTTCCCTCAACACTTCACGCTGGCTGTTGGCGCGCAGCTGGGCCGCCGAGCGCAACACCCGTGGCAATCGCCAGGGCGCGGCGCAACTGGGCAGCTGGCTGCCGCGCCTGCTCGGCGAAGAATCCTCGTCCCTGCAACTGCAACGCTACCAGCAGCAGCCGGAAGACCTGGCCGAGCAACTGCCGCGTATCGAACGCATCCAGGCCTGGCTGCACCACGCCCGCCATGTGCTGGAGATCCCGGAAATGGATCGCCTCTACGGTGAACTGAACAAACTGGCGCAATTGGCCAACCAACCGATCACCGACGAAACGCTGGATGCGCGCAAGCAACAGGCGATTGCGGTTTACCAGAATCGGGCCTGGAAGACTTTGTTGCGCCTGTAAGATCGCCATCGCGAGCAAGCTCGCTCCCACAGGGGTCTATATCGAGATCCAATGTGGGAGCGAGCTTGCTCGCGATGAGGCCAGCACAAACACCGCAGAAACCAGCTCAGCGCAGCACCGGTAAACTCGTCGTCGACTTGATCTCCGACAGCGCCACGATCGAGTTCACTTCCTGGATCCCCGGCACCATCGACAGCTTTTCGAAAAAGAATCGCTCATACGCCTCGATGTCCGCCGTGACGATGCGCAGCAGAAAATCCACCGACCCCATCAGCACGTAACACTCCAGCACTTCGGGAAAGCCGCGGATCGCCTCGGTGAACTCGGTGAAGTTCGAACGGCCGTGGGCGTTGAGTTTGATTTCGGCGAAGATCTGCGTGTTAAGGCCGATTTTCTTGCGATCCAGCAGGGTCACCTGGCCACGAATGATGCCCTCTTCCTTCATCCGCTGGATCCGCCGCCAGCATGGCGATTGAGACAAGCCGACCTGTTCAGCGATCTGTGCACTGGACAGCGAGGCATCCTCCTGCAGCAGCGCCAGTATCCTGCGGTCATAGCTATCCAATTCGCTGTGCATAATCAAACCCGAAATGATTGATGTAGAGAATCAAGCGATTCGAAATGTCGCCAGAATCACTCATCTTAGATAAGAAATACCCCGCCTGGCATGTAAATATTTCTCCCGCCACCAAGGAGACCGAACATGCCCCCACTCGAAGCCGTTACCGTTGCCCCGACCCGCACCGACGTCTGGCACGCCGCCAATACCCATTGTCGGGTGCAGTACCAGATATTGGCCGAAGCCGAGCCGGATTTACTGTGTCGGGCGTTGAACCTGTTTGCCTTGCAGGGCCTGACGCCGCAGCGGGTTCACGTCGAACGCCCAGGCGATATGCTATCGCTGGACATCGTCATGGACGGGCTGAGCTGGCACCGTGCCCAGGTCATCGCTGAAAAATTACGTAACCTGATCAGCGTCTGCTCGGTGGACCTGCAAGACGCTGATATTGCGCACGTTGGGCCGGCCCAAGCCGTCTGTTGAACACCCACGGGCAAGAATTGGTAACGCATTGGTCGGGTAGTGGCCCAACGGCCTACGAGGTCGGGACTATTCTTTTGCAGACCGAGCGAGGACGCCGAAGCGTCTGTATCGCGGCTTTGCTGCAATTGTCCAATAGGAACCCGCATGTCCACCAAACACGCCACTCAGGACCGCTGGCTGGACCTCAACGATCTGCTGCGCCAACTGGTCACCCAGGGCCTCATCAGCCAGGATTCAGCCGAAACCGCGCTGAACGCCCGCCGACGTCACAGCGCCAATAGCCAGTTGCATCCGCTGGAGTTCATCGCCAACCAGCACCTGGACGACCTCAGCCGACCCGGCAAGCGCCTGGACCTGGAGAACCTGACCCTGTGGTTGTCCCAGCAGGCCGACCAGCCCTACATGCGCATCGACCCGTTGAAAATCAACGTCGCGGCCGTGACACCCTTGATGTCCTATGCCTTTGCCCAGCGCCACAAGATCCTTGCGGTGGCGGTCGATCGTGACGCCGTCACCGTCGCCAGCGCACAGCCCTACGTCAACAGTTGGGAAGCCGACCTGACCCACGTGCTCAAGCTGCCGATCAAGCGGGTGGTCGCCAACCCGGTGGACATCCAGCGCTTGAGCGTGGAGTTCTATCGCCTGGCCAAATCGGTCAGCGGCGCCACCACGGTCGATCAGCAACCGAGCAACCTGAGCAATTTCGAACAGTTGCTCAACCTGGGCGCCAGCGACCAGGAGCCGGACGCCAACGACGCCCACATCGTCAACATTGTCGACTGGCTGTTCCAGTACGCCTTCCAGCAACGCGCCAGTGATATCCACATCGAACCGCGCCGCGAGCAGGGCACCGTGCGGTTTCGCATCGACGGCGTGCTGCACACCGTCTATCAGTTCCCGCCGCAGGTCACGATGGCAATCGTCAGCCGTCTCAAGAGCCTGGGGCGGATGAACGTCGCGGAAAAACGCAAACCCCAGGACGGCCGAGTCAAGACCAAGACCCCGGACGGCGGCGAAGTGGAATTGCGCCTGTCGACCTTGCCCACCGCGTTCGGCGAAAAAATGGTCATGCGGATTTTCGACCCGGAAGTGCTGCTCAAGGACTTCGACCAACTCGGCTTCTCCGCCGACGACCTGCGTCGCTGGCAGGACATGACCCGCCAGCCCAACGGCATCATCCTGGTGACAGGGCCTACCGGCTCCGGCAAGACCACCACCCTCTACACCACCCTCAAGAAGCTGGCGACGCCAGAAGTGAACCTCTGCACCATCGAGGACCCGATTGAAATGGTCGAGGCCTCTTTCAACCAGATGCAGGTCCAGCACAACATCGACCTGACCTTCGCTGCCGGGGTGCGGGCGCTGATGCGGCAAGACCCGGACATCATCATGATCGGTGAGATCCGCGACCTGGAGACTGCCGAGATGGCGATCCAGGCGGCGCTCACCGGGCACCTTGTGCTGTCGACGCTGCACACCAACGACGCGCCGAGCGCCATCAGCCGCCTGCTGGAGCTGGGTGTGCCCCATTACCTGATCAAGGCCACCGTGCTCGGAGTCATGGCCCAGCGACTGGTGCGCACCTTGTGCCCGCAATGCAAGGCCCCCCTGACCCTGGACGAAGATGACTGGCAAACCCTGACGCGGCCCTGGCAGGCGCCGCTGCCGAGCAATGCCCAACAGGCCGTCGGTTGCCTGGAATGCCGTGACACCGGTTACCGCGGTCGCGCCGGCGTCTACGAAATCATGCAACTGACCGACAGCGTCAAGGCCTTGATCCACCCCGACACCGACCTGCTGGCGGTGCGCCGCCAGGCATTCAAGGAAGGCATGCGCAGCCTGCGACTGTCGGGGGCGCAAAAGGTGGCGGCGGGCTTGACCACGGTCGAGGAAGTGTTGCGGGTGACGCCGCAGAGCGAGCAGAAGTAGCTGTGGCAGCACCTGTGGCGAAAGGCTGTGGGAGCAAGGCTTGCCCGCGATGAAAATGACGCGGTCTCCCGGGGAAGCAAGGCGCCCGCATCGCGAGCAAGCTTTGCTCCCACAGAGTGATGATACTGGCCGCGTGCCCTACACTCAGGGCTCGCAGGTCCATCTCAATTCGCACAGGGAACCGTCATGCAGATCGGTAGTGTACTTTTACTTTTCATCGGCCTCGTGGTCGCCATCCTGTTCATGGGTTTCAAGGTCGTGCCCCAGGGCTACCAATGGACCGTCGAGCGGTTCGGGCGCTACACCAACACGCTCAAGCCCGGCCTGAATATCATCATCCCGGTGATGGATCGCATCGGGCGCAAGATCAATGTCATGGAAAGCGTGCTGGACATCCCGCCCCAGGAAGTCATCACTGCCGACAACGCCACGGTACAGATCGACGCCGTGTGTTTCTTCCAGGTGGTCAATACGGCCCAGGCTGCCTACGAGGTGAACAACCTCGAGCACGCCATCCGCAACCTGCTGCAAACCAATATCCGTACCGTGCTGGGGTCCATGGAGCTGGACGCGATGCTGAGCCAGCGCGACGGTATCAACGAAAAACTGCTGCGCACCGTCGATGAAGCCACAGCGCCGTGGGGCATCAAGATCACCCGGATCGAGATCAAGGACATCAGCCCACCGGCCGACCTGATGGCCGCCATGTCGGGGCAGATGAAAGCCGAACGTATCAAGCGTGCCCAGATCCTCGAAGCCGAGGGCCTGCGAGCGTCGGCGATTCTCACCGCCGAAGGCAAGAAGCAGGCGCAAATCCTCGAGGCCGAGGGCAGCCGCCAGGCCGCGTTCCTGGAATCCGAGGCCCGCGAGCGCCAGGCACAAGCCGAAGCGCTGGCCACCCAGGTGGTGTCCCAGGCGATTGCCGACGGCAACGTCCAGGCCGTGAACTACTTCGTCGCGCAGAAGTACATCGATGCGCTGGGCAAACTGGCTTCGGCCAACAACAGCAAGGTGATCCTGATGCCACTGGAAGCCAGCCAGGTCATCGGTGCGGTCGGCGGCATTGGCGAGATCGTCAAGGCCACCTTCGACAGCAAGAAAGCCTGAGGCACGCGTATGTGGATGTTCCTGCAACACATGTCGTACTGGGACTGGCTGGCGCTGGGCGTCATCCTGCTGATCCTCGAAGTGTTCGGCGCCGGCGGCTACTTGCTGTGGATCGGCATGGCCGCCGCGGCGGTCGGCGTGCTCACGTTCATCCTGCCGCAGATGCCGTGGGAGCTGCAGTTCCTGTTGTTCGGCCTGTTCGCCATCGCAACAGCGCTGTACTGGTGGCGGCGCCAGCGCAGCGCGGTGCGCCAAAGCGATCAGCCGCACCTGAACCTGCGCGGGCAAGAGCTGATCGGCAAGGTCTTCCAGGTTCATGAAGCGATTGTCGATGGCCGCGGCAAGATCAAGGTGGCCGACAGTGTCTGGCTGGCCAAGGGGCCCGAGTCGTCCGTGGGAATGCGGGTCAGGGTGGTGGCGCAGGAAGGCGCGGTGCTGCAGGTGGAACGGGCTGACTGACAAGGCATGGAACTGAATAGAGGCGCAGGTAATCCAACATCATAGTTAACCCAGTGGAGTCCCCTATCATGCGTCTCAAACTTGCTGTCGCTACCCTAGCCTTGCTGTCTCTACCTGTTGGCTCGGCAATGGCCGACACGTTTTGGCGTAACGTCATCTCATCCGGTGCGACCACCGGTTCCACCTACCTGACTTTCAAGGATCACAAGCTGATCGTCGCCGCCCAGGATGATGCCGGCAGCTTCGTCGCCAGTGACGGCGGTATTCGTGGCCCTTACCTGGAAGCGGCGATGCAGAAAGTGCGTGCCGACAACCCAGGCCTGCAAGCCACCGACATGGAACTGGCCAACGCGATCCTGGCGAAAAACGCCGTCGCCCAGGACTGATTCCCGGCCAATAAAAAATGCCGCTCGATTGAGCGGCATTTTTTTGCCCGGTGAACACCCCTGGCTATCCCAACCCCTGTGGGAGCGAGCTTGCTCGCGATAGCGGTGTGTCAGCCAACATCAATGCTGCTGGTCCACCGCTATCGCGAGCAAGCTCGCTCCCACAGGTGCAGTCGTCCTTATTCGCCTTCGCCAATAGCGGCCTGGTAACCTGCCGCATCGAGCAGCTTGTCCAGCTCAGCCTTGTCGCTTGGCTTGAGCTTGAAGATCCAGGCGCCATACGGATCGGAATTCAGCAGCTCCGGCGAACCGCCCAACTCTTCGTTGATCGCAATCACTTCACCTGAGATAGGGGAATAGATGTCGGAAGCGGCCTTGACCGACTCAACCACACCGGCCTGGTCGCCTGCGCCAAAGACCTTACCGACTTCAGTCAGCTCGACAAATACCACATCGCCCAAGGCTTCCTGCGCATGATCGCTGATGCCTACGGTGACGGTACCGTCAGCTTCCAGGCGTGCCCACTCATGGCTTTCGGCAAAACGCAGTTCGGCAGGGATATCGCTCATATTCTGTGTCCTCAAGAGAAAGTGTCAGCGGCCAGCGGCCCGCCGCAAAAGGTTAGATCAGGGTTTTGCCATGGCGGACGAAGGTCGGTTTGACCACCCGTACCGGGTACCACTTACCGCGAATTTCTACCTCGGCACGGTCGGCGGTAGCCATCGGAACACGTGCCAGGGCGATCGACTTGCTAAGCGTAGGAGAAAAACTACCACTGGTGATCTCCCCTTCGCCAACATTGGCGATGCGAACCACCTGATGGGCGCGCAAGACACCCCGTTCTTCCAGCACCAGCCCAACCAGTTTGTGCTGCACACCGCTGGCAATCTCGGCTTCCAGCGCACTGCGCCCGATGAACGGACGGCTCGCCGGTTCCCAGGCGATGCTCCAGGCCATGTTCGAAGCCAGCGGCGAAACGTCCTGGTTGATGTCCTGGCCGTAGAGGTTCATGCCGGCCTCCAAGCGCAAGGTATCGCGGGCGCCGAGGCCGATGGGCGAAATGCCGGCCCCTACCAGGTCGTTGAAGAAACTCGGGGCCTCCTGGGCAGGCAAGACGATTTCCAGGCCATCTTCGCCGGTATAGCCGGTCCGGGCGATGAACCATTCGCCGTCGGCGCGACCTTCGAAAGGCTTGAGTTGCTGGATGATTTGCCCGCGCGGTTGCGTCACCAGTTCGGCAATCTTCTGCCGGGCCTGGGGGCCCTGGATCGCCAGCATCGCCAGCTCGGGGCGCTCATGCAGCTGCACGTCGTAGCCACCGAGCTGTGCCTGCATCCAGGCCAGGTCCTGATCGCGAGTCGAGGCGTTGAAGACCAGCCGATAGCCGTCCTCGACCCGGTAGATGATCATGTCGTCGACGATGCCGCCGCGCTCATTGAGCATCGCGCTGTACAAGGCACTGCCTGTGTCCTGCAAACGATTGACGTCGTTGGCCAGCAAACGCTGCAACCAGACCTTGGCCTGGGGGCCGGCGACATCGATCACGGTCATGTGGGATACATCGAACACTCCGCAGTCGCGACGCACCTGATGGTGTTCTTCGACTTGCGAGCCGTAGTGCAAAGGCATATCCCAACCGCCAAAATCGACCATCTTCGCGCCGAGGGCGAGATGAAGGTCATACAGAGGCGTACGCTGTCCCATGGGTTTCTCCTTCCGGGCTTGGCGAAGGTGCGGACGGGCACTGCATAGCGCGAACGTCTGAAAAAAGGAGTTTTCTGACGTTCTCAGTTGCCCGGTCCGACAGACGGACCGCACCGAATGCCGCGCATTGTAGCCGCATGAGGTGGGACTGACACCTAGCTGTTTCGATGGGCCGAACGTCGTATCAATCCGATGACCGGCAATAACCCCACCAGTACCAACGTCAGCGCCGGCAGCGCGGCCCGGGCCCACTCCCCTTCGCTGGTCATCTCGAAGATCCGCACCGCCAGCGTGTCCCAGCCGAACGGGCGCATCAGCAGGGTGGCGGGCATTTCCTTGAGCACGTCAACGAACACCAGCAACGCCGCGCTCAAGGTGCCGGGCAACAGCAAGGGCAGATACACTTTGAAAAACAGTCGTGGCCCACTGACCCCAAGGCTGCGTGCAGCCTCAGGCAAAGACGGACGAATTCGCGCCAGACTGCTTTCCAATGGACCGTAGGCCACGGCCAGGAAGCGCACCAGATACGCCAGCAACAGCGCCGACAGGCTACCCAGCAACAACGGCTTGCCTGCCCCGCCGAGCCAGCTCGACAGCGGGATGACCAGCTCACGGTCCAGGTAGCTGAATGCAAGCATGATCGACACCGCCAGCACCGAACCGGGCAAGGCATAACCCAGGTTCGCCAGGCCGACGCCGGCACGAATCGGACGGGTTGGCGCCAGCCGCCGGGCGAACGCCAGCAGCAAGGCCACGCAAACGGTGATCAGCGCGGCCAGACCGCCCAGGTAGAGGGTGTGGACGATCAGCCCGGCATAACGCTCGTCCAGGTCGAAACGACCGCGCTGCCAGAACCACACCACCAACTGCAGCACCGGAATGACAAACGCGCAGGCAAACACCAGGAAGCACCAACTGCTGGCTGCCACGGCCTTGAGACCGCGCAACGTATACAAAGCCTTGGCTCGGGGACGTTCGTTGCTGGCTCGGTGGGCCCCGCGGGCCCGGCGTTCGCCGTAGAGCACCAGCATCACCGCCAGCAACAGCAGGCTGGCCAGTTGGGCAGCGCTGGAGAGGCTGAAGAAGCCATACCAGGTCTTGTAGATCGCGGTGGTAAAGGTGTCGAAGTTGAACACCGACACCGCGCCGAAATCCGCCAGGGTTTCCATCAGCGCCAACGCCACGCCCGCACCGATGGCCGGCCGGGCCATCGGCAGCGCCACGCGCCAGAACGCCTGCCACGGCGATTGCCCGAGCACCCGCGCGGCTTCCATCAAGCCCTTGCCCTGGGCCAGGAATGCACTGCGCGCCAGCAGATAGACGTAAGGGTAAAAGACCAGCACCAGCACCAGGATCACCCCACCGGTGGAACGGACCCGGGGCAGGCGCAGGCCGCTGCCGAACCATTCCCGCATGAGCGTCTGTACGGGGCCGGCAAAGTCCAGCAGGCCAACGAAGACAAACGCCAACACGTAGGCCGGAATCGCAAACGGCAGCATCAACGCCCAGTCGAGCCAGCGTCGCCCGGGGAACTCACACAGGCTGGTGAGCCAGGCGAGGCTGACACCCAGCAACGTCACCCCGACACCCACACCAAGGATCAACGTGAGGGTGTTGCCCAGCAAGCGCGGCATTTGCGTGTCCCACAGGTGGGACCAGATCTGTTGGTCGATGCTCTGCCAGGACAGCAGCAAGACGCTAAGGGGCAACAGGACCAGCGCGGCGATGGCGAAGACCAGGGGGTACCAGCGGCGTTGGGCGGGGTGGGCCAAGGAATACTCTCGTTAAACAAACGGTCATGTGGCGAGGGAGCTTGCTCCCGCAGGGCTCTGTAGGAGCTGGCGAAGCCTGCGATCTTTTGATCTTTCTGATCTTTCTGATCTTTCGCTTGAGATTCAAGTGGCTGGGGAAAGATCGCAGCCTCGTTGCACTCGACAGCTCCTACACAGCTCCTACAGGCCCAGCGGGAGCAAGCTCCCTCACCACAGGTCTCAGTTCCAGCCAGCGCGATCCATCATGCGAATGGCTTCGGCCTGGCGTTTACCCGCGACTTCCACCGGCAGGGTATCGGCCTTGAACTTGCCCCAGGCCGCTACTTCCTTGGACGGCTCGACTTTCGGGTTGGCCGGGAATTCCTGGTTCACGTCGGCGAAGATGCTTTGCGCCTCCGGCGTGGTCATCCACTCCACCAGCTTCTTCGCGGCGTCCGGATGCGGTGCATGCTGGGTCAAGCCAATCCCCGAGAGGTTGATGTGCACCCCTCGGTCGGCCTGGTTCGGCCAGAACAGTTTCACCTTCAGGTCCGGCTTCTGCTGGTGCAGGCGGCCATAGTAGTAAGTATTGACGATGCCGACGTCGCACTGCCCGGCGTTGATCGCCTCAAGCAGCGCGGTGTCATCGGAGAAGACGTCGGTGGACAGGTTCCGGACCCAGCCCTTGAGGATCTCCTCGGTTTTTTCCGCACCGTGGGTTTCGATCAGGGTGGCGGTCAGCGACTGGTTATAGACCTTCTTCGACGTGCGCAGGCACAGGCGGCCTTCCCATTCGTCACCCGCCAAGGCCTCGTAGGTGCTCAGCTCAGCGGGTTTGACCCGGTCAGTGGAGTAGACAATGGTCCGCGCCCTCAGGCTCAAGCCGGTCCAGGCGTGGGAAGAAGCGCGGTATTGAGACGGGATGTTGGCGTCGATCACCGGCGAGGTGAACGGCTGGAGGATGCCCATCTGCTCGGCCTGCCAGAGGTTGCCGGCGTCGACGGTGAGCAGCAGGTCGGCGGTGGCGTTCTCGCCCTCGGCCTTGATCCGCTGCATCAGTGGCGCTTCCTTGTCGGTGATGAACTTCACCGACACGCCGGTTTTCTTGGTATAGGCATCGAAGACCGGCTTGATCAGTTCATCGATACGCGAGGAGTAGACCACCACCTCATCGGCGGCCTGGGCGGCAGTGGTGCCGATCAGGGTCAAGGCGAGGGCGGACAGCAGGCGCTTGGGTGCCGACATGGGGGCAGTCTCTCGAGTATGAAGTGCGCAAATGATAAGGACTCACATTTGGCTTCTCAATCGAACAGTGGGTGGACACATTTCCAAATGTTGCAACTTTGAGATGCGAGGTGTTTTTGCGTCCGCCATCGCGGGCAAGCCTTGCTCCCACAAAGGTCATCTCAAACTGCACACCTGTGGGAGCAAGGCTTGCCCGCGATGAGGCCATAAGCCCCAACCCACCTCTCAGGCCTTGGCCAGATCCGGCAAATCGCCAATCAACCCCAGCGCCTCGCGCACGAACAACGCCTTGGCCTCGGGCATGCTGTCTACCAGCTTCAGCCCGGTGTTACGCAACCAGCGCACCGGCAGTGGATCGGCCTGGAACAACCGCTCGAAACCTTCCATCGCCGCCATCAACGCCAGGTTATGGGGCATGCGTCGCCGCTCGTAGCGGCTCAGCACCTTCACGTCCGCCAGTCGTTCGCCACGCCCGGCTGCCTGCAACAGCACTTCGGCCAGCACGGCGGCGTCGAGGAAGCCCAGGTTCACGCCCTGCCCGGCCAACGGATGAATGGTATGGGCGGCGTCGCCGATCAACGCCAGCCCTTCGGCTACATAGCGCTTGGCATGTCGTTGGCGCAGCGGCACGCACAGCCGCGGGTCGGCACTCAGTACCGTGCCGAGCTGGCCTTCGAAGGCTCGTTCCAGTTCGCTGCAGAATTGAGTTTCATCGAGCGCCATCAAGCGCTGCGCTTCACCGGGGGTGGTGGACCAGACGATCGAGCACCAATCGTGCTGACCGTCACGCTCAAGTGGCAGGAACGCCAGCGGACCGTTGTCGGTGAAGCGCTGCCAGGCCGTCATTCGATGCGGCCGGGCGCTGCGCACGCTGGTGACGATGGCGTGGTGCAGGTAATCCCATTCGCGCGTGGCAACGCCGGTCAGGCGGCGCACAGCGGAATTCGCGCCGTCAGCCGCGATGACCAGGGGCGCCCGCAACGTGCGGCCATCGGCCAAGGTCAGCAGCCAGTCGTCACCGGAACGACGCATCTGTTCCAGCCGGGCATTGGCCAGCAGGCCCAGGTCGCAGTCATGCAGTCGATCCAGCAAGGCGTCCTGCACAACGCGGTTTTCAACGATGTGCCCAAGCGTCTCGGCGTGCAGGCTGGCCGCCGAGAAATGGATCTGCCCGGTGCCGCTGCCGTCCCAGACGTGCATGTCGGTATAGGGGCTGGCGCGTCGGGCGGTGATGCCGTCCCAGACGCCCAGGCGCTCGAGGATCCGCTGGCTGGCCGTCGACAAGGCACTGACCCGGGGCTCGAACGCGGCCTGGGGATCGAAGGGTTTGACGCTCATCGGGCTGCCGTCGAGCAACAGCACTTGCAGGCCACTGCCCTGCAACGCCAGCGCCAGGGCGCTGCCGACCATACCGGCGCCGACAATCAGCAGATCTGCACGCAATTCCATGCTCTAAGCCTGTTTTGCTGGCGACATCGGTCGCCCATGAAAAGAAATGACAGCCCCGGCCTCAAGCATCGGGACGCGTCCCCAGCCCCATGGCCTGGCGGGCGAACCAGCGCTTGGCCGGCGGCAGCAAGTCGAGGCCCAACAGGCCGAGGTTACGGCCCAGGGACACCAACGGCAGGTTGCTGGCGAACAGCCGCGTGACCTGGTCGGAGAAGCCCACGGTCAAGGCCTGATCCATTCGCTGGCGCTCGCGATAGGCTTGCAACACGGCAAAATCCCCCGGCTCGCTTTCGCTGTCGAGCAGCGCATCGGCAAGAGCCTGGGCATCACGCAGGGACAAGTTGAACCCCTGCCCGGCAATCGGGTGCAGGCTGTGGGCGGCGTTGCCCAGGATCGCCAGGTGCGGACGGACCTGTTCTTCGGCCTCCACCAGCGCCAGCGGGTACAGATGTCGCACGCCCACCTGTTTCAGGGTGCCCAGGCGATAGCCGAACACGCCCTGCAATTCGCTGAGGAAACTGTGCTCGTCGAGGGCCGCCAGCCGTTGTGCGTCCATGCCCTGGCGGGTCCAGACCAGCGCGCAACGATTCTCCGGCAGCGGCAACAAGGCCATCGGGCCGTCATCGGTGAAACGTTCGAAGGCCATGCCGTTGTGGGCTTCGCTGGGGGTGATATTGGCGATCAAGGCACTCTGGTCGTAGGGTCGACTGCGCACGCCGATACCCAACTGCTCACGCAGGCCGGAGCGGCCGCCATCGGCCAGTACGGCAAGGTCGCATTCCAGGGTGGTTTCGTCGTCGAGGGTCAGGCGATAACCGCCGACCAGCGGTTCCATGCGGGTGACCTGCGCCGGGCAGCGCCAACTGACCACCTCCGGGTCCAGGCCTTGCCACAGGCACTGGCCGAGCCAGGCGTTTTCCACCACGTAGCCCAGCGCCGGCACGCCCTCTTCCATGGCCGACAGCCGCGCCGTGGAAAACCGCCCGCGGTCGGACACATGGATCTGTTTGATCGGTTCGGCGCGGCGGGAAATCTCCTGCCAGACACCCAAGCGTTGATAAATCTGCCGGGCACCGTAGGACAATGCCGAGGACCGGGCATCGTAGCTTGGTTGCCAGGCATCGCCGGGGGCGAAGGGCTCGATCAGCATGATCTTCCAGCCCCGGGCCTTGGCACCGGCCTGCAGGGCCAGCGCCAGGCTCGCGCCGACCAGGCCGCCGCCGACGATCGCCAGATTGACCCGGGTCATGCCGCGTGCGTCCGAGCGGCCATCAGGGTCTCGATGTCGGCGACCGTCTTCGGTACGCCGTGGCTCAGGATTTCACAACCGGTTTTGGTCACTACCACGTCATCCTCGATGCGCACGCCAATGCCGCGCCATTTTTTCGCGACGCTGCGGTTGTTCGGGCCGATGTAGATGCCCGGCTCCACCGTCAGCGTCATGCCGACCTCAAGTACCCGCCACTCGCCACCAACGCGGTATTCACCGACGTCATGCACGTCCATGCCCAGCCAGTGGCCAGCGCGGTGCATGTAGAACGCCCGGTAGGCCTCACTGGCGATCAACGCGTCCACCTCACCCTCCAGCAGCCCAAGGTGCACCAGCCCCTCGGTAATCACCCGCACCGTCGCTTCGTGGGCCTGGTTCCAGTGTTTGTCCGGCGCGATCTGGGCAAACGCGGCTTCCTGGGCAGCCAGCACCACTTCGTAGATCGCCTTCTGCTCGGGTGAATACTTGCCACTGACCGGCCAGGTACGGGTGATATCGCTGGCGTAGCAGTCGATTTCACAGCCGGCGTCGATCAGCACCAGGTCGCCGTCCTTGAGCAGCGCGTCGTTCTGCTGGTAGTGCAGGATGCAGCTGTTGCGCCCCGCCGCGACGATCGAACCATAGGCCGGCATCTTCGCCCCGCCCTTGCGGAACTCATAATCGAGCTCGGCTTCCAGGCTGAACTCATGCAGCCCCGGGCGCGCCGCCTGCATCGCCCGGATGTGCGCCTGGGCGGAAATCCGCGCCGCTTCGCGCATCACTTTCACTTCTGCCGCCGATTTATACAGGCGCATGTCATGCAGCAGATGATCCAGGGCAACGAATTCGTTCGGCGGCTGGGCGCCGAGGTGGGCCTTGGAGCGAATCACGTTGATCCACTCCATCAGGTGCCGGTCGAATTCCGGGTTGCTGCCCATGGCCGAATACACCCGGTCGCGGCCTTCGATCAGGCCCGGCAGGATGTCGTCGATGTCGGTGATGGGAAACGCGTCGTCGGCACCGTAGTCACGGATCGCCCCTTCCTGGCCGGCGCGCAGGCCATCCCACAACTCACGTTCGGCGTTGCGCTCGCGGCAAAAGAGGATGTATTCGCCATGGGCGCGGCCGGGCATCAGCACCAGCACCGCTTGCGGCTCGGGAAAGCCGCTGAGGTACTGGAAGTCGCTGTCCTGGCGGTAGACGTGCTCGACGTCGCGGTTGCGGATCGCAACGGCGGCGGCGGGCAGGATTGCGATGCTGTTGGGTTCCATCTGCGCCATCAGTGCCTTGCGGCGACGGCTGTATTCCGATTTCGGGATATGAATCATGGGCAGACGGGGTTCCCTCTAAAAATTAATGCAAGGACGGCTTGGGGGCCGCTGCATCGGTTTTCTTGGTCTCGGTGAACAGCAGCAATGGCGCGACCCGCAGGTACTCCATCACTTCCATGTAGTCGCTTTCGCCGTCATCGGATTCTTCCAGGGCATCCTGGACCTGGGAGATCGCGGCCAGGTCCTGCAACACTTCCTTGGCCTCTTCGCTCAAGGCGTATTCGCGGCGGGTCAGGCCGAAGCCGGCGAGGAAGCCCTGGCACCACTGGCCCAGCGCAGCGGCGCGTTCAGCCAAGGGGGCGTCGTCAGTGGGCAGCAGCAGGACGACGGTCATGTCGTCGCTGGTCAGCTCGCCCTTGACCATTTCCTGCAGGCCGATAAGCGCGTTGCGGACGTTGTCCGCCGGCTCGCCTTCCAGCAGCTCGGCGGCGTCGGCCAACCAGCCGGCGGCATCGAAACCGGCGCCGGCGCAGCTGCGACCGAGCAGCAGGCCATGCAGTTCGGCAGGCGAGACAGGATGACCGCTGGTGCTCAGCAGGGTGGCGAATGCTTGATACGGGGAATTCTGAATGGGCATGGGCAGCTAGGCGCCAGACGGCGCTATGTCTAGAATGGAGGCCTTGTATCCTACATCGACAGACTCGCCAAGACTATCAGAGGCTGTGCGACTCATACCCTCCATCAGACACAATCTTCAGTGGACACAATGGAAGACACCGACCTGCAAGCGCTGATGGCCAGACTCGAACTGCTAATTGACCGGGTCGAGCAACTTAAGAGCCAAAACGGACTCCTATTAGCTCAGGAAAAAACCTGGCGCGAGGAACGCGCGCACCTCATTGAAAAAAACGAAATCGCCCGGCGTAAGGTCGAATCGATGATTTCGCGCCTCAAGGCCCTGGAGCAAGACTCATGAGTTCAAGCAATAGCGTTACCGTGCAGATCCTCGACAAAGAATATTCGATCATCTGCCCCCAGGAAGAGCGTAGCAACCTGGTGAGCGCCGCCCGTTACCTGGATGGCAAGATGCGCGAGATCCGCAGCAGCGGCAAAGTCATCGGTGCCGACCGCATCGCCGTGATGGCTGCCTTGAACATCACCCACGACCTGCTGCATCGCCAGGATACGCCGGACCTGCAGGTCAGCGGCTCGACCCGTGAACAGGTGCGCGACCTGCTCGATCGGGTGGATCTGGTGCTCGCCACCGATCCAGACGTCAGCAAGGGCTGATTCGCGAGGCTGCCTGGGGTATACTCGCATCACTCCCTGGGGTGCTTGCCAGTTGGTGATGTCCCTGAGCCGATACGCACAACCACGGGGGTTGCACGTTGGGGCCGGTGTGCATGTCCGCTTGACGGAAAGCCTTAACGCCCCCTGCAACTTCCACCTTGAACTTTCGGGTTCAAGGGCTAAGCCGACAGCGGTTCATCCGGGGAGCCTGATTCCAGACAATGCCAGTCCATGTGGACTGGCATTGTCGTTTCTGGCGCAGGCATTTCTGAGCAGCCTGTTTTGCGGTTACGCTGTGGCATCGCCACTGCGTGAAGCACTGATATGACCGAACCTGCGCTGCTGCCCCGCCCGCAACTTCGACGCCTGCTGCGCCAGGCCCGGCGCGCCCTGACGCCCGCCCAGCAACGGCAAGCCGCCCACGGGCTGTACAAGCAACTGGCCCAGCACCCGCTGTTTCGCCGCGCGAAGCACATCGCCCTGTACCTGCCCAACGACGGCGAGATCGACCCGCGCCTGCTGCTGCGCGCAGCCCAACGCCGGGGCAAGGCCACTTACCTGCCGGTGCTCAGCCCGTGGCCGCAGACCAAGATGGTGTTCCAGCGAATCCACCCCGGCGAAAAAATGCAGCCCAACCGGTTTCGCATCCCAGAGCCGCGCAAGAACATCGCCCGGCAACGCAAGGTCTGGACGCTGGACCTGGTGTTGTTGCCACTGGTGGGGTTTGATGATGCGGGTGGTCGGCTGGGCATGGGCGGCGGCTTTTATGACCGCAGCCTGGCGTATCTGGCACGGCGCAAGCAGTGGCGCAAGCCGACGCTATTGGGGCTGGCCCATGAATGCCAGAAAGTCGAACGATTGGCGCAGGCAAGCTGGGACGTGCCGCTGCAGGGAACGGTCAGCGACAGGCATTGGTATATCGCGGGGTAGACGCCGCGGTCATCAGCGGCGCCAGGAAAGCGGATTCAGCGTTTGAACGATGACGCGGGTTGGGTGATTTCCACCGGCGCGTCGGTCTTGTTGGCCCACAGGCTTTGGGCGTAACCCGTGGTCACGACACCCAGACCGAACAGAATGACCAAGATCCACAACAAATCCGGTTTGCGTTTCATCGATTGCCCCCCTCAAGGCACATCACACACGATGACAGCAGCGGTTTTCTTATTGGCCGTGCAGCAGCGTCAAGCTTGGAAGGCCGGCATTTTGCGGCAACCGGCCCCGACACGCAAACTCTGGCGTCAACCGACTGTCGGTTTGTCATAAAATCGCTGAACTATTTTTTTCAACACCGCCAAGGAGTAGCAATCATGGCCTATTGGCTGATGAAATCCGAGCCCGACGAATTATCCATCCAAGGTTTGGAAAAGCTCGGCCAGGCACGCTGGGACGGGGTTCGCAACTACCAGGCGCGTAACTTTCTGCGAACCATGGCGGTGGGCGACACGTTCTTTTTCTACCACTCCAGTTGCCCCGAGCCAGGCATTGCCGGGATCGGCCGGATTGTCCGCGCGGCCTACCCCGACCCAACGGCGCTGGAACCCGACAGCCATTACTTCGACCCCAAGGCCGGCCCGGACAAAAACCCCTGGACCGCGATCGACGTGGCCCATGTCGAAACGTTTCCCCGTGTGCTGAAGCTCGACTACCTCAAGCAACAGACCGCCCTGGCTGAAATGCCACTGGTGCAAAAAGGCTCGCGACTGTCGGTGATGCCCGTCACGGCCGAACAATGGGCCGCGGTGATTGCCCTGCGCTGATCGCCAATGAGTTGATGGATATCAAGCTGGCTCGGCTATTGATCGCGCAGACTTCGGTGCTATAGCCGCAGGATGCCGGACATGTCGAAGAACCATCGTACCTCGCGTTTTTTTGCCTTTGCCTTGATGGCCGTGTTGCTGGCCGCCGGCGGTTTCGGATACTGGAAGTCACGCCACGATCGCCTGCCGGAAGGCTTGAGCATGGGCAACGGCCGCCTTGAGGCCACCGAGGTCCAGATCGCCAGCAAGACGCCCGGGCGCCTGGCCGAAGTTCATGTCGACGAAGGCGACAACGTCATCAAGGGCCAGGTGCTGGCGCGCATGGACACCCGCACCTTGGAGGCCCAGCGCAGCCAGGCCGAGGCCGAAGTCGTGCGTGCCCGGCAGAACCTTGCCGCCACCGAAGCCAACGTGCAGTTGCGCCAGAGCGAACAATTGCTCGCTCACCAGGAGCTCAAGCGGACCCAGGAACTGTTCAAGCGCGGTTACGCCAGCGGCCAGGTCATCGACCAGCAACAAGCCCGCGTCGACACCGCCAACGCCGCGGTCAACGCCGCCCGGGCCCAGGTATCGGCGGCGAATGCGGCCATCGGCGCGACCCTGGCCCAAGTGGCGCAGCTCACCAGTGAAATAGATGACAGCACGTTGCGGGCACCGCTCGACGGCGTGATCCAGTTGCGCCTGGCCGAGCCAGGTGAGGTGCTGGGCGCTGGCGGCCGGGTGTTGCTGATGATCGATCCGAACGACCAATACATGAATCTCTACCTGCCGGCCTCGGTGGCCGGGAAACTGGCGGTGGGCGATGAAGCGCGCCTGCTGCTCGACGCCCTGCCCGAGCGACCGCTGCCGGCCAAGGTCAGCTTCGTCGCGGCCAAATCCCAGTTCACCCCGAAAGAAGTCGAGACCCGTGATGAGCGCCAGAAACTGGTGTTCCGCGTCAAGGTACGCCTGACCCAACCCGGCGACGTGCCCCAGGCCAAACCCGGCATGCCCGGCGCCGGCTATGTACGCACTGCCCCCATCGACTGGCCGGCCAACCTGCAATGACCACCGCCCTCAGCGAGGCATTGCACGCCTCGGGCATCGAGCATCGCTACGGCCAGCAGGTGGCGTTGAGCGATATCGCCTTCAGCTTGCCCGTCGGCACTCGCTGCGGCCTGATCGGCCCGGACGGCGCCGGCAAGTCGAGCCTGCTGGGGCTGATTGCCGGGGTGAAGAAACTCCAGCACGGTCAACTGGACGTGCTCGGCGCCTCGATCGACGACCGACGCCATCGCAACACCCTCTACCGACGCATCGCCTTCATGCCCCAGGGGCTGGGAGGCAACCTTTACCCGGACCTGTCGATACGCGAGAACATCCGCTTCTTCGGCACGCTGTTCGGGTTATCGCGGGCAGATTGCGAACAGCGCATGGGCACCTTGCTGCTGGCCACCGATCTGCAGCGCTTTGCCGATCGTCCGGCGGGCAAACTGTCCGGCGGCATGAAACAGAAGCTCGGCCTGTGCTGCGCACTGATCCATGAACCGGACCTGCTGATTCTCGACGAACCCACCACCGGCGTAGACCCGCTGTCCCGGCGACGCTTCTGGGAACTGATAGAAGACGTGCGCCGACAACGCCCGCAACTGACCCTGCTGGTCGCCACCGCGTACATGGAAGAGGCCGAGCAATTCGAGCATTGCCTGATGCTCGACAACGGTCGCTTGATCGCCAAGGGCTTGAGTGCGGAGCTGGCCAAGGTCACACCGGACGGCAAGCTCGACTCGGCCTTCACCCATTTCCAGGGCGACAGCGGCCGCGATGCCGAACCGCTGGTGATTCCCCCCAGGGGCGCCAACACCGCCGACATTGCCATCGAAGCCCACGACCTCACCTTGCGCTTCGGTGATTTCACCGCCGTCGACAACGTCAGTTTCGCGATTGGTCGCGGGGAGATCTTTGGGTTCCTGGGTTCCAACGGTTGCGGCAAGACCACCACCATGAAGGTGCTGACCGGGTTGATCCCCGCCAGCGAAGGCAGCGCCCGGTTGCTGGGCAACCCGGTCAACGCCAAGGACCTCGCCACCCGCAAGCGGGTGGGCTTCATGTCCCAGAGCTTTTCGCTGTACGGCGAACTGAGCGTGCGCCAGAACCTGGAACTGCACGCCAAACTCTTCGACCTGCCCACGACGGACAGTCGCCAGCGCATCGACGAACTGATCCAGCGTTTCAATCTCCAGGCATTGGCGGACCAGCCCTCCGGCGCGCTGCCACTGGGCCTGCGTCAGCGTTTGTCCCTGGCGGTGGCGGTGCTGCATCGCCCGGAAGTGCTGATCCTCGATGAGCCGACCTCGGGTGTCGACCCGGCTGCGCGGGATGATTTCTGGCGGCTGTTGATCGAGCTGTCTCGCGAACAGGGCGTGACGATTTTCCTTTCCACGCATTTCATGAACGAGGCCCAGCGCTGCGATCGCATTTCGCTGATGCACGCCGGCAAGGTCCTGGCTTGTGACACGCCGGCGGCCTTGCAGGCGCAGTTCAACGGCCAGACGCTGGAAGCCGCGTTCGTCACCTGCCTGGAAAAAGCCCAGGGCGAGACGCAGCAAGACGCCGCTCCCGTGACCCTCGACAGTGCCGACGCCCCCCGGGACCGGCGCGGCCTGAGCCTCGGGCGCCTGTGGGCCGTTGCCAGCCGGGAGGGCAAGGAACTGCTGCGCGACAAAGTGCGGATGGCATTCGCCCTGTTGGGCGCCTTGTTCATGATGGTGGTCTTCGGCTTCGGTATTTCCCTTGATGTGGAGAAACTGGCCTTCGCCGTGTATGACCAGGATCAGAGCCCGCAAAGCCGCGCCTACCTGGAAGCGTTCCGCAGTTCGCGCTACTTCGAGGAGCAGCCGATCATCCGCGACGCGAAGGAGCTGCACCGACGCTTGCAGCGCTCGGAGATCAAGCTGGCCCTGGAAATCCCCCCCGGTTTCGGTCGTGACCTTTACGCCGGCCGCCAGCCGACGGTGGGTGCCTGGCTGGACGGCGGCATACCGTTTCGAGCCGAGACCAGTCGCAACTACGTCCAGGCCGTGCACCAGGCCAACCTTGAGCAACTGGCTGAATTCAGCAGCCGCGCGCCAAACCGGCAACCCGGCGCGACACTGGAGACGCGCTTTCGTTATAACCAGGACGTGGTCAGCGTCAACGCCATCGGCCCCGGGGTCATGGCGCTGATCCTGGCGTTCATTCCAGCCATGTTGACGGCGCTGGGCATCGTGCGAGAGAAAGAGCTGGGCTCGATCACCAATTTCTACGCCACGCCGCTGACCCGCCTGGAATTCCTGCTGGGCAAACAAGTGCCCTACCTGGCGGTCAGCCTGATCAACCTCGCCTTGCTGACAGCGATGAACCGCTGGCTGTTCGGTGTGCCGTTCAAAGGCAGCGGCCTGACGCTGGCGGTGGGCGGCCTGCTCTATGTACTGGCGACCACCAGCATGGGGTTGCTGATCTCGGCGTTCACTCGCACTCAGATCGCGGCGATCCTCGGCACCATGATCATCACCAGCCTGCCGACCATCCAGTTCTCGGGGCTGATCGTGCCGCGTTCGTCCCTGGAGGGTGCCGCTGCGGTGATGGGCCAGTTGTTTCCCGCCGGCTACTTCCTGGATATCGCCGTCGGCACCTTCACCAAAGCCCTGGATCTGCGCCAGTTATGGCCGCAATGCCTGGCGCTGGGCGGGTTTTTCCTGGGCTTCACCGGACTCAGCCTGATCATGCTGAAAAAGCAGGAGGCCTGATGCACACGCTTTCACATATCTGGCGTCTGGGGCTCAAGGAACTGACCAGCCTGCGCTACGACTCCGTTCTGCTGCTGTTTTTGGGCTACGCCTTCACGGTGGCGATCTACATGCCGGCCGCCGGCTCGGTAATCGGCGTCCACAACGCCAGTGTCGCAATAGTGGACGAAGACCAGAGCCATCTTTCGCGCCAATTGGCCCAGGTCCTGCAACCGCCGGAGTTCCAGAACCCGATGGCCTTGCCCTATGCCGAACTGGACAAGGTCATGGACAGTGGCCGCTACACCTTTGTCATTAACGTGCCCGCCAACTTCCAGGCCGACCTGCTCGCAGGACGCGAACCGACGCTGCAACTCAACGTCGATGCCACGGCCATGAGCCAGGCGTTCATGGGCGCCGGCTACATCGGACGGATTTTCCAACAGGAACTGACGACCTACGCCGGCCAGGCACAAACGAGCGAAGCAACGCCCGTGAGGCTGACCACGCGTTCGCTGTTCAATACCAACCTGGAAGGTGGCTGGTTCCTGGCGGTGATCCAGATCGTCAACAACATCACGATCCTGGCGATCATCCTGACGGGGACCGCGCTGCTGCGCGAGCGCGAGCACGGCACCCTCGACCACTTGCTGGTGCTGCCGCTGACGGCATTGGAAATCATGCTGGCGAAAATCTGGAGCAACCTGCTGGTAGTGGTGCTGTGCACCTGGGCGTCGCTGGAAATCATCGTCAAGTTCGCCCTGGGGGTTCCACTCGCCGGCTCCATGGTGCTCTTCCTGCTGGTGACCGCACTCTACCTGTTCGCCAGCACCTCACTGGGCATCTTCCTCGCCACCCTGGCCCGTTCGACGCCGCAATTCGGTTTGCTGGCGATCCCGGTCATCATCCCGATGCTGCTGTTGTCGGGCGGCAGTACACCGCTGGACAGCATGCCGCAATGGTTGCAATGGGTGATGCAGGGCTCGCCCTCGACGCATTTCGTCAGCCTCAGCGCAGCGATCCTGTTCCGAGATGCCGGCCCTGGCGTGATCTGGCCGGACCTGCTGGCGCTGGCGGTCATCGGGCTGTTGTTCTTTGCAATCGCCCTGGCCCGGTTTCGGAAAAGCCTGGCGTCTTGACGAAAAAAAGCAGCCTTGGGCAGCGCCAGGAGATCCGGGCACTGCCAAAGGCTGCGATCGAGCCGGTTTACTGAATGATCAGGTTGTTGAACAACAGGTCATCGACCATCGGCTTGCCGGTTTCGTCGTTCATCACCTGCTGGGTCTGCTTCAACGCTTCCTGACGCAGCTTTTCCTTGGCTTCCAGGTTATTCATGGCCTCGGTGGTCTGCTGGGCGAACAACGCCACCAACTGGTTGCGAATCAGCGGCTCGTTGGCCTTGACCGCCGCAGCGGCGGCGTCACCGGTCACGCGCAGGGCCACGTCGGCCTTGTAGACCTTCAGTTTCGCCGTACCGTCGAGCCCATAGTTGCCGACAAAGGGTGGGCTGAGGGTGATGTAGCTGACCTTCGGCGCCTCGCCTTCCTTCGCTTCCTTGCCCTCTTCGGCCATCGCTGCCACAGGCAACGACAGGGCCAGCATCAACATGATCCACGCTTTCACAATTGATTCCTCATCCGGTTTGCGGCCCAGCATACCGCCCCGCCGTTCAAGCACAAGCTTATGGCCGGCTATCAGGGCAGGGCATGCTCGTTGACCCGTTGTCTCTCACACCTACACTTATCGGCCATCACTCCCAAAGGAATAGCCCTGATGAAAGCCGTGCTGTGCAAAGAATTCGGCCCCGCCGAATCGCTGGTGCTGGAAGACGTCGCCAACCCCGTCGCCAAGAAGAACGAAGTGCTGCTGGACGTGCATGCCGCCGGGGTGAACTTCCCTGACACGCTGATCATCGAGGGCAAATACCAATTCAAGCCACCCTTCCCGTTCTCCCCCGGCGGCGAAGCCGCTGGCGTGGTCAGCGCGGTGGGCGAGAAAGTCAGCCACTTGAAGGTCGGCGACCGGGTGATGGCGTTGACCGGCTGGGGTAGCTTTGCCGAGCAGGTGGCGGTACCTGGCTACAACGTGTTGCCGATCCCCGCGTCCATGGACTTCAACACCGCCGCCGCCTTCAGCATGACGTACGGCACCTCGATGCACGCCCTCAAGCAACGGGCCAACCTGCAAGCCGGCGAAACCCTGCTGGTGCTCGGCGCATCCGGTGGTGTCGGCCTGGCGGCGGTGGAGATCGGCAAGGCCATGGGCGCCCGGGTGATCGCCGCTGCCAGCAGCGCGGAGAAACTCGCCGTGGCGAAGGCCGCTGGTGCCGACGAATTGATCAACTACACCGAAACCAGCCTGAAGGATGAAATCAAGCGCCTCACCGACGGCCAGGGTGCCGATGTGATCTACGACCCGGTAGGTGGCGACCTGTTCGATCAGGCCATCCGCGCCATCGCCTGGAACGGCCGGTTGTTGGTGGTGGGCTTTGCCAGCGGACGAATCCCCGAACTGCCGGTGAACCTCGCGCTGCTCAAGGGCGCCGCCGTGGTGGGCGTGTTCTGGGGCTCCTTCGCCCAGCGCCAGCCCCAGGACAACGCCGCCAACTTCCAGCAATTGTTCGGCTGGTTTGCCGAGGGCAAGCTCAAGCCGCTGGTGTCGCAGGTGTACCCGCTGAGCAACGCTGCCCAGGCGATCAATGATCTTGGCCAACGCAAGGCGGTCGGAAAAGTGGTGGTTCAGGTTCGCTGATTGCTTACCTGAATTGTTTATACCGGGCCGCAACCCTACGACCCGGTTTCACCATTCCCACACCGCCCTTCATTTATACCTGAGCGACATGTTCGTAAAAGAACACAACATCTCCAACATTCCCGCTTTTTTGTGGATAAGAACCGATGCTATTTTCGGTAACGAAACTGTAACATTCGTATCCGCAGTCAAAACAAGAAATTTGGAGCTCTTGAATGTTTGCTTTCTTTCGCCCAGCCCCACATCAGGCGCCATTGCCTGAAGAAAAAATAGACAGCACCTATCGACGCCTTCGCTGGCAGATCTTCGCCGGGATTTTCATCGGGTATGCGGGTTACTACCTGCTACGCAAGAACTTCACCCTGGCATTTCCGGATCTGATCGCCCAAGGCTATACAAAAGGCCAGCTGGGGGTGGCGATGTCGGCGATCGCGATCGCCTACGGCCTTTCCAAGTTTTTGATGGGCATCGTGTCCGACCGCTCCAACCCTCGTTACTTCCTGCCCTTCGGCCTGATCGTGTCCGCCGGCGTCATGTTCGTTTTCGGTTTCGCACCGTGGGCAACCTCCAGCGTGACCATGATGTTCATCCTGTTGTTCATCAACGGCTGGGCCCAAGGCATGGGTTGGCCACCTAGCGGGCGCACCATGGTGCACTGGTGGTCGCAGAAAGAACGCGGCGGTGTGGTTTCGGTATGGAACACCGCCCACAACGTCGGCGGCGGCCTGATCGGTCCACTGGCAATACTTGGCATGGGCTGGTTCAACGACTGGCACAGCAAGTTCTACGTACCGGCGGCGGTGGCGCTGCTGGTCGCTGTATTTGCCTTCATTGTGATGCGCGACACGCCGCAATCGACGGGCTTGCCACCCATCGAGAAGTACAAGAACGATTACCCGGAAGGCTACGATGCCAGCCACGAAGAAGAATTCAGCGCCAAGGACATCTTCGTCAAATACGTGCTGCGCAACAAAATGCTCTGGTTCATCGCGCTGGCCAACGTCTTCGTCTACTTGTTGCGTTACGGCATCCTGGATTGGGCGCCGACCTATCTTAAAGAGGTCAAGCACTTCAACTTCGACAAGACGTCCTGGGCCTACTTCCTGTACGAGTGGGCCGGCATTCCCGGCACGCTGTTGTGCGGATGGATGTCGGACAAGATCTTCCGGGGCAACCGTGGCCTGACGGGCATGGTGTTCATGGCATTGGTGACCGTTGCGACGATCGTTTACTGGCTGAATCCGCCGGGCAACCCGATGGTCGACATGATCTCGCTGTTCGCGATCGGCTTTCTGATCTACGGTCCGGTCATGCTGGTGGGTCTGCAGGCGCTGGAACTGGTGCCCAAGAAAGCGGCGGGCACGGCTGCCGGCTTTACCGGTCTGTTTGGTTATCTCGGTGGTTCGGTCGCGGCCAGTGCCATGATGGGCTACACGGTGGACTATTTCGGCTGGGATGGCGGCTTCATCCTACTGGTTGTCGCCTGCCTGCTGGCGATGGCCTTCCTTGCGCCAACCCTGTGGCACAGGCAGATCGCCAGTCAGAGCCGCGAAGCGATCGCCTGATCCAGCGCTGATTTGCAGCGCTTGAGCCGCGCCTCCAGATTCCGGTCTGGCATGGCGTGGCTGCGCAGGGCGTGGATGGTCTGCTCGACGTAATCACGAGTGGTGCCATAACGCCCACAGGCGCTTTCGAACACCTGGCTCAGTACATGGTCCGGCAGGTTGCCGGCATAGCTGGGCAGGTGTCGCTCCAGTACAAACCCCAAGGCTTGCACCCGGCTACCATCCTCGAGACGGCAACTGAGCCAGTGCGGGCGATAGGACGGGACCGGCATCTCGCGCTGCCACAGGGCAAACAGCGAATCCTCGAGATTCTCCTCCGGCAACCGGTAGGCGAAACCGCTGCAGGAGCCGCCGCGATCCAGCCCGAACACCAGCCCCGGCAACTCCGGTGTACCGCGATGCTCGTGGGACCACAGGTACAAACCGCGATGATAACCATGGACCCGGCCGCGCATCCGCTCCACCGCCGTGCATTCGGGCCGCCAGATCAAGGAACCGTATGCGAACAGCCAGACCGGACCGCCCTGGTGGAGACTCATGGTCAATTGCATCGAGGCGAGCAATTGCTCACGGGTCAGTTGCGGACCCAGGTCGAGCCTTGGCGGGTACAAGGCACAGGTAATGGCGGATTCGATAGCGGTCATGGCCGGTAGCGTTTGGCTCCTCGCGGGTCAGAAGGTGAAGGGGACCGTCATGGGGTTGACGTTCATGGGGAGCAAGGCAAGTTAAATGCCATCCCATACCCTATATACGTTATCGGTATCTAGCCTTGAGACTAAATATCGAAACGAAATATATGAGGTTATATCGACGGGCGGACATGCGCGCGGTTGTGGCGAGGGAGCTTGCTCCCGCTCGGTTGCGCAGCGACCGCAAGATGTTGGGGCCGCTGCGCAGCCCAGCGGGAGCAAGCTCCCTCGCCACAAAAGCCCACCCATCCAGATCAGTCGCTATCAAGCCCGTGGCGCATACGCAAACACGTCGGCGCGCATTTGATGGGCGTCCATGCCGGCTTCCACCAGCGCGTCGAGCGTGGCGTAGATCATGGCCGGCGAGCCGCTGGCGTAGACGTGCACACCGGAAAGATCGCTAAGGTCCTCGCACACCGCTTCATGGAGCATCCCGCAGCGCCCTTCCCAGCCGCACAAGTCGCTGACGACTTTGTGCAGGAACAGGTTCGGCAGTTTTTTCCATTCGTCCCAATGCTCGATTTCATAGAAATCTTCCGGCCGCCGCACGCCCCAATACAGGTGCACCGGGTGCTTGAAACCCGCCGCCCGGCAGTGCTCGATCAGGCTGTGCATCTGCGCCATGCCGGTTCCGGCGGCGATCAGTACCAACGGGCCATCGGGCAGTTCGGACAAATGCGTGTCGCCAAAAGGCATTTCGATACGCACGCTGGGGTTGCGCCGCAGTTGCTCCAGCAGGGCTTGTGCACTGCTTTCGCGCACCAACACGTGCAATTGCAGCTCGCGCCCCGAATGCGGCGCCGACGCCAGGGAGAAGGCCGATTTTTCGCCGTTTTCCCGTTCGATCATCAGGTACTGCCCGGCGTGATAGCGCGGCGGCTTACCGGCCGGCGCACGCAGGTGCACTCGCCAGACATCACCCCCCACGTCGGCGCACTCGACCACCTGGCACGCCAGGTTGCGTACCGGCAGCTCACCCGGCGACAGCACGCCATCCCACAACACTACGCAATCCTCCAGCGGCTCGGCGATGCAGGTGAAGATCTCACCGTGATCGCGCACCTCGCCCGCCTGTTCCACACGGCCTTCCACCAACAACGCGCCGCAGACGTGGCAGTTGCCGTTGCGGCAACTTTGCGGGCATTCATAGCCCAGGCGCCGCGCGCCATCGAGAATCCGCTCGGCGGGCCGGATCTCCAGCACCGCCCCGGAAGGCTGCAAGGTTACACGCATCAATCTATTCCTAACTGATTCCAGATGGCATCGATCCGTTGGGTAACGGCCTCATCCTTGACGATAACCCGGCCCCACTCACGAGTGGTTTCACCGGGCCATTTATGCGTGGCATCGAGCCCCATCTTCGACCCCAGGCCGGACACCGGCGAGGCGAAGTCGAGGTAGTCGATCGGCGTATTCTCGATCATCACCGTATCGCGCTTGGGGTCCATGCGCGTGGTGATGGCCCAGATCACGTCGTTCCAGTCCCGTGCGTTGATATCGTCGTCGGTGACGATAACGAACTTGGTGTACATGAACTGTCGCAAAAACGACCAGACTCCGAGCATCACCCGCTTGGCATGCCCCGGATACGACTTCTTCATGGTCACCACGGCCATGCGATACGAACAGCCTTCCGGCGGCAAATAGAAATCGGTGATTTCCGGAAACTGCTTTTGCAGGATAGGCACGAACACTTCGTTCAGGGCCACGCCGAGAATGGCCGGCTCATCGGGCGGACGGCCGGTATAGGTGCTGTGGTAAATCGGCTTGATCCGATGGGTGATGCGCTCGACGGTGAACACCGGGAAGCTATCGACTTCGTTGTAGTAACCGGTGTGGTCGCCGTACGGACCTTCATCGGCCATTTCACCTGGATGGATCACCCCTTCAAGGATGATCTCGGCGGTGGCCGGCACTTGCAGGTCGTTGCCACGGCACTTCACCAGCTCGGTGCGGTTGCCCCGCAACAGGCCGGCGAATGCATATTCGGAAAGGCTGTCGGGCACAGGCGTGACGGCGCCGAGGATGGTCGCCGGGTCCGCGCCCAGGGCCACCGACACCGGGAATGGCTGGCCGGGGTGTTTTTCACACCACTCACGGTAGTCCAGCGCACCGCCGCGATGGCTCAGCCAGCGCATGATGACCTTGTTGCGGCCAATCACTTGCTGACGATAGATGCCCAGGTTCTGGCGATCCTTGTTCGGGCCCTTGGTGACGGTCAGGCCCCAGGTGATCAGTGGCCCTACGTCGCCCGGCCAGCAGGTCTGCACCGGGAGCATGGCCAGGTCGACATCGTCACCCTCGATCACCACTTCCTGACAGATCGCGTCCTTGACGACTTTCGGCGCCATGGAAATGATCTTGCGGAAGATCGGCAGCTTGGACCAAGCGTCCTTCAGGCCTTTCGGCGGCTCGGGCTCCTTGAGGAACGCCAGCAGCTTGCCGATTTCGCGCAGTTCGCTGACCGCTTCGGCGCCCATGCCCAGGGCCACGCGTTCCGGCGTGCCGAACAGGTTGCCCAGGACCGGAATGTCGTAGCCTGTCGGGTTTTCGAACAACAGCGCCGGGCCTTTTGCGCGCAGGGTGCGGTCGCAGACCTCGGTCATTTCCAGGACGGGGGACACCGGCACCTGGATGCGCTTGAGTTCGCCGCGCTGTTCCAGCCCACTGATAAAGTCGCGCAAGTCGCGATACTGCATGCAAAAGCCTCATGGTGGCCGTGGCGTTCGGGGGCCCGAGTTTAACGCCGCCCGTCCAGAATAGTGAATGCACAGATAGCAAAAAGCCGGGTTTCCCCGGCTCTTGCTGGCCTGTCTTGTCGAGTTACTTGCGTTTCATCGACAGGAAGAACTCGTCGTTGGTCTTGGTCGTCTTCAGCTTGTCGACCAGGAACTCGATGGCGGCGACTTCATCCATCGGATGCAGCAGCTTGCGCAGGATCCACATGCGCTGCAACTCGTCGTCGGCGGTCAGCAACTCTTCGCGGCGTGTGCCGGAACGGTTGATGTTGATGGCCGGGAACACACGCTTCTCGGCGATACGGCGATCCAGAGGCAGCTCCATGTTGCCGGTGCCCTTGAATTCCTCGTAGATCACTTCGTCCATCTTCGAGCCGGTTTCAACCAGCGCGGTGGCGATGATGGTCAGCGAACCACCTTCCTCGATGTTCCGCGCGGCGCCGAAGAAACGCTTCGGTTTTTCCAGCGCGTGGGCATCGACACCACCGGTCAGCACCTTGCCGGAGCTCGGGATCACGGTGTTGTAGGCACGGGCCAGACGGGTGATGGAGTCCAGCAGGATCACCACGTCCTTCTTGTGCTCGACCAGGCGCTTGGCCTTCTCGATCACCATTTCGGCAACCTGCACGTGGCGGGTCGGCGGCTCGTCGAACGTCGAGGCGACCACTTCGCCGCGCACGGTGCGTTGCATCTCGGTCACTTCTTCCGGACGCTCGTCGATCAGCAGCACGATCAGGTGAACTTCAGGGTTGTTACGGGCGATGTTGGCCGCGATGTTCTGCAGCATGATCGTCTTGCCCGCTTTCGGCGGTGCCACGATCAGGCCGCGCTGGCCTTTGCCGATGGGTGCGCACAGGTCGATGACACGACCGGTGAGGTCTTCGGTGGAACCGTTGCCGGCTTCCATCTTCATGCGTACGGTCGGGAACAGCGGCGTCAGGTTCTCGAAGAGAATCTTGTTCTTCGCGTTTTCCGGACGATCGAAGTTGATCGTGTCGACCTTCAGCAGTGCGAAGTAACGCTCGCCTTCCTTCGGAGGGCGGATCTTGCCAACGATGGTGTCACCGGTGCGCAAGTTGAAGCGACGGATCTGGCTCGGCGAGACGTAGATATCGTCTGGGCCGGCAAGATAGGAAGCGTCTGCGGAGCGAAGGAAGCCGAAGCCGTCCTGGAGAATCTCCAGCACGCCATCACCGGAGATTTCCTCGCCGCTTTTCGCGTGCTTCTTGAGCAGGGAGAAAATCACGTCCTGCTTGCGCGAACGGGCCATATTTTCTATGCCCATCTGTTCGGCCAATTCGAGCAGTTCGGTAATCGGCTTTTGCTTGAGTTCAGTCAGATTCATATAGGAATGACGTAATCATTTATGGAGGGGGGAAATTAAGCTTTTGGCTTAATGAGGCCGCGCCGCGGAGAAGGCGACAGGATCGCGTACTTATTCGAAAGGAGAGCGTCGGCGACGGCTTGCAGGGGGCACTGGAGAAACCAGTGCGGGGCCGAATGTAACACCTGGGTTTGCGAGCGTCTAGCCCTGAATAACGAAAAAGCCCCGCGATTTGCGGGGCTTTTTCAATGGCATTCGACGCTTAGATGTTGGCGTCGATGAAAGCAGCCAGTTGCGACTTCGACAGCGCGCCAACCTTGGTAGCTTCGACGTTGCCGTTCTTGAACAGCATCAGGGTCGGGATACCACGCACGCCGTGCTTGGCCGGAGTCTCCTGGTTTTCGTCGATGTTCAGCTTGGCGATGGTCAGCTTACCTGCGTAGGTGGTAGCAATATCGTCCAGGACCGGGGCGATCATTTTGCAGGGACCGCACCACTCAGCCCAATAGTCGACCAGTACCGGGCCTTCGGCCTTGAGTACGTCAGCCTCGAAGCTAGCGTCGCTAACGTGTTTGATAAGCTCGTTGCTCATGGAAGTCTCCGGGTAATCAGCAAAAAAACGTGGCCCATCATAGCTGCCCTTCCAAGGTTCAGGAAGCTTGAGTTGATTGAGTCTCGCTATGGCGACAGATGTATTTGGGTATAGCCCAAGTCACGAGGCAACAGGCGCCACGAAGGAAATCCCGGTACGCAGCGCAGCGTTACGTACATGTTCCTGCATGGCTTTTTGCGCAGCCCCCGAAGCGCGGCGAGCCAGGGCGCGAAGGATCTTGCGATGCTCCTGCCAGGTTTCCATCGCCCGCTCCGCCCTGATGAACGGTAGTTTCTGGCTTTCCAGGAAGATATCGGCGCTGGCCGTGAGGATGCTCAACATCGCCTGGTTGCCGCTGGCCAGCAGGATTCGTCGATGAAATTCGAAATCCAGCCGCGCGGCGGCGTCGAAATCGCCGATCTTCAACTCCCGGCGCATGGCTTCGACATTGTCTTGCAGCATGTCCAACTCATCGGCGCTGAGCGTCACCGCCGCCAACCCCGCCGCGAAACCCTCCAGGGCGTAGCGCAATTGGAAGATATCCACCGGCGAGGCCTGGGCCGCGAACGGCCAGCCCGGCGCCGATTCGCTGCGTGGAGCCTCTACCGGCGCCTGCACGAAGACCCCCTTGCCCGGTTGCACGCTGATCATGCCCAGGGCACTGAGGGATGACAGCGCTTCGCGCAGCGACGCCCGACTCACCCCCAATTGCAGCGCCAGGTCCCGTTGCGACGGCAGCGCATCGCCCGGGCCGAAGCCTTCATCGACGATCAGTTTGCGGATGGCTTGCAAGGCCACTTCAGGAACGGCGCGAGCGATGGAATTCATGATTTTCAAGACGAACCGGGCCAGTGAGCGGCTAGTTGTAAAGCTATTCGCCGCGCCCGGCAAGTCGTGCCCCAGCGGGGTTCGGCGACAAATACCGACGCCCGATAACGGTGCGAAAAACGCCACGACTGTTCAGACCAGTAAGACCGCTCCCCACCAGCAAAACCGCGGCTTGAGCCGCTGAAAATCCGCCTTGGCATGGCCTGTGCTCTGTCCGAACGCAGAAATCACATCACCGATTGCGGAGATTCGCCATGATTCAGCGTTGCAGCGCCCTGCTCACAGCCCTGTTTGCCAGCCTGATGCTCTGTCAGCTACCCGCCCACGCCGATGGCCTGGAAGACGTGGTCAAGCGTGGCACCCTCAAGGTCGCCGTGCCCCAGGACTTCCCGCCATTCGGTTCGGTAGGCCCGGACATGAAACCCCGCGGCCTGGACATCGACACCGCAAAACTGCTGGCCGACCAGCTCAAGGTCAAGCTTGAGCTGACGCCGGTCAACAGCACCAACCGCATCCCCTTCCTGACCACTGGCAAGGTCGACCTGGTGATTTCCAGCCTGGGCAAGAACCCGGAGCGGGAAAAGGTCATCGACTTCTCCAGCGCCTACGCGCCGTTCTACCTGGCCGTGTTCGGCCCGCCTGACGCCGCCATCAACACCCTGGACGACCTCAAGGGCAAGACCATCAGCGTCACCCGTGGCGCCATCGAAGACATCGAGCTGACCAAGGTCGCCCCCGAAGGTACCACCATCAAGCGCTTCGAAGACAACAACTCGACCATCGCCGCCTACCTGGCCGGCCAGGTGGATCTGATCGCCAGCGGCAACGTGGTGATGGTCGCCATCAGCGAACGCAACCCCAAGCGTGTTCCCGCGCTGAAGGTAAAACTCAAGGACTCGCCGGTTTACGTGGGCGTGAACAAGAACGAGCCGGCGCTGTTGGACAAGGTCAACCAGATCCTCGCCACCGCCAAGACCGATGGCAGCCTGGAGAAAAATTCCCAGACCTGGCTCAAGCAGCCACTGCCGGCCGATCTCTGACCGTCGCTTGAGAGGCTGAGCATGGCTTATCAGTTCGATTTTCTACCGGTGGTGCAAAACACCGAGCTGCTGTTGCGCGGTGCGCTGTTCACCCTGGAACTGACGGCCATCGGCACGTTGCTCGGGGTCAGCCTGGGCATCGTCGGGGCCGTGGTGCGGGCGTGGAACATTCGCCCGTTCGCGGCGATCTTCGGCGTGTACGTGGAGTTGATCTGCAACACGCCGTTCCTGGTGCAGCTGTTTTTCATCTTCTTCGGCTTGCCGTCCCTGGGCCTGCAGATTTCCGAATGGCAGGCGGCAGTATTGGCGATGGTGATCAACCTTGGCGCCTACTCCACGGAGATCATCCGCGCCGGCATCCAGGCGATCCCGCGGGGGCAACTGGAAGCCGCCGCGGCCCTGGCGATGAGCCGCTTCGAGGCCTTCCGTCATGTGGTGCTGCTGCCGGCGCTGGGCAAGGTCTGGCCGGCGTTGAGCAGCCAGATCATCATCGTGATGCTCGGCTCGGCGGTCTGCTCGCAGATCGCCACCGAAGAGTTGAGCTTTGCCGCCAACTTCATTCAGTCGCGCAACTTCCGCGCGTTCGAAACCTACGCGCTGACCACGCTCATCTACTTGTGCATGGCGCTGTTGATCCGCCAGTTCCTCAACTGGGTGGGCCGCCGCTGCCTGTACAAGAGCGGCAACGGGAGCGGCCGATGAGCGATTTCACTTTCTGGGACGTGGTGCGCAACCTGCTCACCGGCCTGCAATGGACCCTGGCGCTGTCGCTGGTGGCGTTTATCGGTGGCGGCGTGATCGGTTTGCTGATCATGGTGCTGCGCATCTCCAAGAGCGCCCTGCCCCGCAACATCGCCCGTACCTACATTGAACTGTTCCAAGGCACACCGCTGTTGATGCAACTGTTCCTAGTGTTCTTCGGCGTGGCCCTGGCCGGGGTGGAGATTTCCCCGTGGATGGCAGCGGCGATTGCCTTGACGCTGTTTACCAGCGCCTACCTGGCGGAGATCTGGCGCGGTTGTGTCGACTCGATTTCCCACGGCCAGTGGGAAGCCTCGGCGAGCCTGGCCCTCAACCCGTTGGAACAGTTGCGCTACGTGATCCTGCCCCAGGCCCTGCGCATCGCCGTGGCGCCGACCGTGGGCTTTTCGGTGCAAGTGGTCAAGGGCACGGCCGTGACCTCGATCATTGGTTTTACCGAACTGACCAAGACCGGCGGCATGCTCGCCAACGCCACGTTCGAGCCCTTCATGGTCTATGGCCTGGTCGCCCTCGGTTATTTCCTGCTCTGCTACCCCTTGTCCCTCAGTGCGCGCTACCTGGAAAGGAGACTGCATGCCTCTGCTTAGAATTACCGCCCTGCATAAATACTACGGCGATCATCACGTGCTCAAAGGCATCGACCTGAGTGTCGAGGAAGGCCAGGTGGTGGCGATCATCGGCCGCAGCGGCTCGGGCAAATCCACCTTGCTGCGCACCCTCAACGGCCTGGAATCGATCAACGACGGTGTGATCGAAGTCGACGGCGAATACCTCGATGCAGCCCGCGCCGATCTGCGCAGCCTGCGGCAGAAAGTCGGGATGGTGTTCCAGCAGTTCAACCTGTTCCCGCACCTGACGGTCGGCGAAAACGTCATGCTCGCGCCGCAGGTTGTGCAAAAAGTGCCCAAGGCCAAGGCGGCCGTGCTGGCGCGGCAGATGCTGGAACGGGTCGGGCTTGGCGAGAAATTCGATGCGTTCCCGGACCGCTTGTCCGGTGGCCAGCAACAACGGGTGGCGATTGCCCGGGCGCTGGCGATGTCGCCAAAAGTGCTGCTGTGCGACGAAATCACCTCGGCCCTGGACCCGGAACTGGTCAATGAAGTGCTCAGCGTGGTGCGGCAGTTGGCCAAGGAAGGCATGACGCTGATCATGGTCACCCATGAAATGCGTTTTGCCCGGGAAGTCGGCGACAAACTGGTGTTCATGCACCAGGGCAAGGTGCATGAGGTGGGCGATCCCAAGGTGTTGTTCGCCAATCCGCAGACGGCGGAGCTGGCGAATTTTATCGGGACGGTCGAGCCAGCCTGATCTTTGCTGCCAAAGAACAGTCTGTGGCGAGGGAGCTTGCTCCCGCTCGGTTCTGTAGGAGCTGGCGAAGCCTGCGATCTTTTGATCTTTGATCTTTCGCTTATGACTCAATGGGCAGCGGAAAGATCGCAGCCTCGTTGCACTCGACAGCTCCTACAGGCCCAGCGGGAGCAAGCTCCCTCGCCACAAAGGCACCCTGCAGGCTGCTCTGGCTCAAGGGTTTGGTTCAGGCGCGTTGGCGTCAGCGGTTGATCGTGGCAGGATGACGTGGTTATCGACCGAGACTTTTTGACCATGCCGCCATCCCAAGCCAAGAATCTGTCCCTGATCGCTGCCATAGACCTGGGCTCCAACAGCTTCCACATGGTCGTCGCCAAGGCCCAGAACGGGGAAATCCGCATTCTTGAGCGGCTTGGCGAGAAGGTCCAACTGGCCGCCGGTATCGACGAAGAGCGAAAGCTGAGCGAAGAATCCATCCAGCGCGGGCTCGATTGCCTCAAGCGGTTTGCCCAACTGATCAACGGTATGCCCCTGGGCGCGGTGCGGATCGTGGGTACCAACGCGCTGCGCGAGGCGCGCAACCGTGGCGAGTTCATCCGCCGCGCTGAAGAAATCCTCGGGCATCCGGTGGAAGTCATTTCCGGCCGTGAAGAAGCGCGCCTGATCTATCTGGGCGTCTCCCACACCTTGGCCGACACGCCGGGCAAGCGTCTGGTGGCGGACATCGGTGGCGGCAGTACCGAATTCATCATCGGCCAGCGCTTCGAACCGCTGCTGCGCGAAAGCCTGCAGATGGGTTGCGTCAGCTACACCCAGCGCTATTTCCGCGACGGCAAGATCACCCCGGCCCGCTACGCCCAGGCCTACACGGCGGCGCGCCTGGAAATCATGAGCATCGAACACGCCCTGCACCGCCTGACCTGGGACGAAGCCATCGGCTCCTCGGGGACCATTCGGGCCATCGGCCTGGCTCTCAAGGCCGGCGGTCACGGCACTGGCGAGGTCAACGCCGAGGGCCTGGCCTGGCTCAAGCGCAGGGTGTTCAAGCTCGGCGAAGCGGACAAGATCGATTTCGAAGGCATCAAGCCCGACCGCCGGGCGATTTTCCCCGCGGGCCTGGCCATCCTCGAGGCGATTTTCGACGCCCTCGAACTGCAACGCATGGACCACTGTGAAGGCGCCCTGCGCGAAGGCGTGCTGTATGACCTGCTGGGGCGTCATCATCACGAAGACGTGCGCGAACGCACCCTGGGCTCGCTCATGGAGCGTTATCACGTCGACCTGGAACAAGCCGTACGGGTCGAGCGCAAGGCGCTACATGCCTTCGACCAGGTCGCCGATGACTGGGACTTGAACGACGGGGTGTGGCGCGAGTTGCTGGGCTGGGCCGCCAAGGTCCATGAAGTGGGCCTGGACATTGCCCACTATCACTACCACAAGCACGGCGCCTACCTGATCGAGCATTCGGACCTGGCGGGTTTCTCCCGGGAAGACCAGCAAATGCTCGCGCTGTTGGTACGCGGCCATCGACGCAACATTCCCAAGGATAAATTTGCCGAGTTCGGCGATGACGGCATCAAGCTGATTCGCCTGTGCGTGCTGCTGCGCTTTGCGATCCTGTTCCACCACATCCGTGGCACCCAGGAAATGCCCCAGGTGGTCTTGCACGCCAATGGCGATCAGTTGGATGTGCTGTTTCCCGAAAATTGGCTGGAAGAGAATCAACTGACCCAGGCCGACTTCGCCCAGGAAGCCGACTGGCTGACCCGGGTCGGGATTGTGCTGAACATTCACTGATTGCTTGCTGAAGTCCCTTGTGGCCCAGCAGCCCCCCCTGTGGCGAGGGGATTTATCCCCGCTGGCTGTGTAGGAGCTGTCGAGTGCAGCGAGGCTGCGATCTTTCCCCAGACACTTGAGTCCCAAGCGAAAGATCAAAAGATCGCAGCCTTCGGCAGCTCCTACAGCGGAGCCCAGCGGGGATAAATCCCCTCGCCACAAAAGCTGAGCCTGCCGCCGCCCACCGATTTTTTAACGAACCGCCAACACCGGGCTGCTCAAGCGCTCGAGCAACGTCGCCTGGGCGCTGCGCGGGTTCTGGTTGCCGGTCGGCGTGTTGCGGATGTAGCGGCCATCCGACTGCAGGCTCCAGCTGTGGGTGTTGTCGGTGAGGTAGCTTTCCAGCTCCTTCTTGACCCGCAGGATCAGCTTCTTGCCTTCCACCGGGAAGCAGGTCTCGACCCGCTTGTCGAGGTTGCGCTCCATCCAGTCGGCGCTGGACAGGAACATCTGCTCCTCACCGCCGTTGAGGAAGTAGAACACCCGCGTATGTTCCAGGAAGCGCCCGATGATCGAGCGTACGTGGATGTTGTGGGACACCCCCGGGATACCCGGTCGCAGGCAGCACATGCCCCGCACCACCAGGTCGATGCGCACGCCCGACTGGCTGGCCTTGTACAACGCACGAATGATCTTCGGGTCGGTCAGCGAGTTGAACTTGGCAATGATGTGGGCCGGCTTGCCGTCCAGGGCGAATTGCGTCTCCCGGGCGATCATGTCGAGCATGCCCTTTTTCAGGGTGAACGGCGCATGCAGCAGCTTCTTCATGCGCAGGGTCTTGCCCATGCCGATCAACTGGCTGAACAGCTTGCCGACGTCTTCGCACAAGGCATCGTCAGAGGTCAGCAGGCTGTAGTCGGTGTACAGGCGGGCGTTGGCAGCGTGGTAGTTGCCGGTGCCCAAGTGAGCGTAACGCACGATCTCACCGGCCTCACGGCGCAGGATGAGCATCATCTTGGCGTGGGTCTTGAAGCCGACCACGCCGTAGATCACCACCGCGCCGGCCGCTTGCAGGCGGCTGGCCAGTTGCAGGTTGGACTCCTCGTCGAAGCGCGCGCGCAATTCGATCACGGCCGTGACTTCCTTGCCGTTGCGCGCCGCGTCCACCAGGGCATCGACGATTTCCGAGTTGGCGCCACTGCGGTACAGGGTCTGGCGCACTGCCAGGACGTGGGGGTCCTTGGCAGCCTGGCGCAGCAGGTCGACCACCGGCGTGAACGACTCGAACGGGTGCGCAGCAGCAGGATGTCCTGCTTGCTGATCACGCTGAAAATGTTCTCGCTGTTTTGCAGCAGTTTCGGGATCTGCGGTGTGAACGGCAGGTATTGCAGCTCCGGATGGCTGTCCAGGCCGGTGATGCTGAACAGTCGGGTCAGGTTGACCGGGCCGTTGACCTGATACAGCTCGGTCTCATGCAGGTTGAACTGCTTGAGCAGGTAGTCGGACAGGTGTTTGGGGCAGGTATCGGCCACCTCCAGGCGCACCGCATCACCGTAGCGACGGGAGAACAGCTCGCCACGCAGGGCGCGGGCCAGGTCTTCGACGTCCTCGGTGTCCACCGACAGGTCGGCGTTACGCGTCAGGCGGAACTGGTAGCAACCCTTCACCTTCATGCCCTGGAACAGGTCATCGGCGTGGGCGTGGATCATCGACGACAGGAACACATAATTGTCGCCAGGGCCGCCGACGTCTTCCGGCACGCGGATGATGCGCGGCAGCAGGCGTGGCGCCGGAATGATCGCCAGGCCGGAATCGCGACCGAAGGCGTCGATGCCTTCGAGCTCGACGATGAAGTTCAGGCTCTTGTTGACCAGCAACGGGAACGGGTGCGTCGGATCGAGGCCGATCGGGGTGATGATCGGCGCGATCTCGTCGCGGAAATAGCGGCGCACCCAGGTCTTGATCTTGGTGTTCCAGTTGCGGCGACGGATGAAGCGCACCTGGTGCTTTTCCAGCTCCGGCAACAGGATGTCGTTGAGGATTGCGTATTGCCGGTCAACGTGGCCGTGGACCAGCTCGCTGATGCGCGCCAGGGCCTGGTGCGGTTGCAGGCCATCGGCGCCGGCCTGTTCACGGGCGAAGGTGATCTGCTTCTTCAGGCCGGCGACGCGGATCTCGAAAAACTCATCCAGGTTGCTGGAAAAGATCAGCAGGAACTTCAGCCGCTCCAGCAGCGGATAGGACTCGTCCAGCGCCTGCTCCAGCACGCGGATGTTGAACTGCAGTTGCGACAGCTCCCGATGGATGTACAGGCTGCTGTCATCCAGGTTGGGAATCACAATCGCCGGGGCCGGTGCGGGCTCGACGACAGCCGGGGCAGCAGGCTCCAGCGTCGGCGGTGTCTCGGCAATCTGCTCGACCACGGGTTGAGCATCTTTTACGGCAACTTCGGAGAGTCCTTCGGTATTCATCGCAAGTTCCTGGGAGGCTATTTCTGCTCTCGTAACAATTGGGCGGCGCGCACAGCAAAGTAAGTCAGGATGCCATCAGCACCTGCGCGCTTGAAAGCGGTCAAGGACTCCAGGATCACCCCTTCGCCCAACCAGCCGTTCTGGATCGCGGCCATGTGCATCGCGTACTCGCCGCTGACCTGATAAACAAAGGTCGGCACTTTGAATTCGTCTTTGACCCGGCAAAGAATGTCGAGGTAGGGCATGCCAGGCTTGACCATGACCATGTCTGCCCCTTCTGACAAGTCAGCCGCCACTTCGTGCAAGGCTTCCTGACTGTTGGCCGGGTCCATCTGATAAGAGGCCTTGTTGGCCTTGCCCAGGTTCAGGGCCGAGCCGACCGCGTCGCGGAACGGGCCGTAATAGGCGCTGGCGTACTTGGCCGAATAGGCCATGATCCGCACGTTGACGTGACCGGCCACCTCGAGGGCTTCGCGGATCGCCTGGATGCGCCCGTCCATCATGTCCGACGGCGCCACCACCTGGGCTCCGGCCTCGGCATGGGACAGCGCCTGCCTGACCAGTGCATCGACGGTAATGTCGTTCTGCACGTAACCTTCTTCATCGAGGATACCGTCCTGCCCGTGGGTGGTGAACGGGTCCAGCGCCACGTCGGTGATCACCCCCAGCTCCGGGAAGCGCGCACGCAGGGCGCGGGTCGCGCGTTGGGCGATGCCCTCCGGGTTCCAGGCTTCGGCTGCGTCCAGGGACTTGAGTGCCGGCGGTGTGACCGGGAACAGCGCCAGCGCCGGAATGCCCAGCTCGACCCAGTGGGCGGCCTCTTCGAGCAGCAGGTCGATGGTCAGGCGTTCCACCCCGGGCATCGACGCCACCGCTTCGCGACGGTTCTCACCGTCCAGCACGAATACCGGCAGGATCAGATCATTGGTGGTCAGCACGTTTTCACGCACCAGCCGACGCGAGAACTCATCACGGCGGTTGCGACGCAGGCGGGTAGCAGGGAACAGACGATTGGCGGGGGTAAAGCTCACGGCAGACTCCTGAGCCCGTGCTGACGGGCGAGCGTGACAGTTATAAGCGCCCATTATGACGAAGACATTACAGTTATGTGCACCTGCGTCCTGTCGTCGCAGTTATTGTCATTGTAGGAATTGTTCACGTCGAGACACATTTCGATACTTTCCTGAATGTGCCTGAAGGGTTAGGCTGCGCGTTCATTTCGCCAGCACCCAGACAATGCTCCAACAATTTCTGCATGACTTCGGCTACTTGGCCCTGTTTATCGGCACGTTCTTCGAAGGCGAAACCATCCTCGTGCTCGCAGGTTTCCTGGCGTTCCGCGGCTACATGGACATCAACCTGGTCGTCGTCGTGGCGTTCTGCGGCAGCTACGCGGGCGATCAGCTGTGGTATTTCCTGGGGCGCAAGCACGGGCGCAAGCTCCTGGCCCGCAAACCGCGCTGGCAGTTGATGGGGGATCGGGCGCTGGAGCATATTCGCCGGCATCCGGACATCTGGGTCCTGAGCTTCCGTTTCGTCTATGGCCTGCGCACGGTGATGCCAGTGGCGATCGGCCTGTCAGGCTATCCGCCGGGTCGTTACCTGTTGCTCAACGGCATCGGTGCGGCGATCTGGGCCACGGCGTTGGCCGCGGCCGCGTACCACTTCGGCGCAGTGCTCGAAGGTATGCTGGGCAGCATCAAGAAGTATGAATTGTGGGTACTCGGCGCACTGCTGGTGCTGGGCCTGGTCTTGTGGCTGCGCCGACGCCTCAAGACTGCGCGCCTGGCCAGGAAAGTCCTCGAAGCCGAGCGCCTGGAGCAAGCCAGGTCCGGCGAATCTACGACGCCAACCGAGTAAACCGGGTACGGCAGCAATACAACCCGATGCCGCTGAGCAGGCTGTAGCTGAGCAGCCCGGCCCAGGCACCATGGCTCATCACAGCGCTGGCCGGCCACAACCCGGCCAAGGGAGCCAGCCATACCAGCGGCAGGTTCGAGGCTAGCCGCAACAGCTCCAGCCGCAACACCCACGGGCGATTCTCCAGGGCGACGCCCAACACGAACAGACCAAACGCCACCGCGCCCCAACCCAGCACCAGGGCGGCGACCGGCAGGCTGGTTTCAAGGTTCATCAGATAGCTGCCCAAGGCAATGTAGGCGCAGAACTGCAGCCCCACGTACCACTGCTGGCGAGCATCCAACGGCACTTCGAATTTGCGGAACTGGCTCAAGTCCGGCTTGTTCAGCGGGTGCCTGGCCGCGACGTCCGCCGGTCGCCAACCGGTGGGCATGAACCAGATCCGCAGCTTGTCCCACCAATGCCCGGCCCGCCGCGCATCCGCCCATAGCTGTGCATAGAACTGCAGGTTGGCCCACAGCGGATTCCAGCTCGCCAGCGGCGTGGTCACGCCGAAAATCACCGGTTCGTTGGCGTCTTCTTCCTGGAAGGTGCCAAACAGACGGTCCCAAATAATGAACACCCCGCCGTAGTTGCGATCCATGTAGAGAGGGTTCTGTGCATGGTGGGCACGATGATTGGACGGCGTGACGAAGCACCACTCCAGCCAGCCGAGCTTGCGAATGTGCTGGGTGTGGACCCAGAACTGGTACAGCAGATTCAATGCCGCGACGCTGACAAAGACCACCAGCGGCACGCCCAGTACGGCGAGCGGGACGTAGAAGATCCAGCTCAGCAGGAACCCGGTGCTGGTCTGGCGCAACGCCGTGGAAAGGTTGTAGTCCTCGCTCTGGTGGTGCACCGAATGAGCGGCCCAGAGGATGTTGCGTTCATGGCCCATGCGGTGCAGCCAGTAATAGCAGAAGTCATAGAGCACAAAGGCAAACACCCAGGTCCAGGCCCGGTCGGCAGGCAGTTCGATGACAGCCAGGTGCTTCAACGCAAAGGCATAGGTCACCAGCCCCACACCTTTGGTCAAAAGGCCCGTAGTGGTCGACAGTACGCCGGTACTCAAACTGTTGATCGCGTCTGCCACACGGTAGTGGCTCACGCCCCGCCAGCGATCGGCCAGCAACTCGACGGCGATCAACACGAAGAAGAACGGCACGGCATACAGGATGAAGTTCATGACGCAACCCGGACATGCAAGGCAGGGAGATAGTCGGCAGATTAGGTGTAGCTGCCCGATCCCCCTATGGCAACGAGTGACAAATTAGTAGACATTTAACGCCATGAATCTGGAGAAAAGCCCATGAGCAAAAAAATTGCAGTGATCCTTTCCGGCTGTGGCGTGTATGACGGCGCCGAGATCTACGAAAGCGTGATCACCTTGCTGCGTCTCGATCAGCGTGGGGCTCACGTCCAGTGCTTCGCCCCCAACATTGCCCAGTTGCACGTGATCAATCACCTGACCGGCGAGGAAATGCCCGAGAGCCGCAACGTGTTGGTGGAATCGGCGCGGATCGCCCGGGGCAATGTGAAGGACTTGCGTGAAGCCAAGGCCGAGGATTTCGACGCCCTGATCATACCCGGTGGGTTTGGCTCGGCGAAAAACCTCTCCAACTTTGCCGTCGAAGGTGCTGGCTGCACGGTCCAACCAGAGGTCCTCGCGCTGACCGAGGCCTTTGCCGAGGCCGGCAAGCCGGTCGGGTTGATCTGCATCTCCCCGGCCCTGGCGGCGAAAATCTACGGCCCGGGCGTGGTCTGCACCATCGGCAACGACGTCGACACTGCCGCCGCAGTGACCAAAATGGGGGGCACTCACGAAGAGTGCGCCGTCACCGATATCGTTGAAGACCGCGCGCGCAAACTGGTCAGCACCCCGGCCTACATGCTGGCGCAGAACATCAGCGAAGCGGCTTCCGGCATCAACAAGCTGGTGGACCGGGTGTTGGAGCTGACGCACGAGAACGACGCCTGACCCCACCACCCCTTTCCTGTGGGAGCGAGCTTGCTCGCGATAGCGGTGGGTCAGCTACATTTGCATTGGCTGATACACCGTATCGCGAGCAAGCTCGCTCCCACAGGGGTTTGGGCATGACTCAAGGCAATCGGGTCAGGCGCGTCAGGATCCGATCCAGTGCATTGGCAAACCCCTGCTTGTCCCGCTCGCTATAAGCCGCCGGGCCGCCACCCATATGCCCCTGTTCACGCAAATCGGTGAACAGGTTGCGCACCGCCAGTCGGTCGCCCATGTTCTGGGCATCGAACTCCTTGCCTCGTGGATCCAGGGCGGCGACGCCCTTCTTCACCAACCGGTCGGCCAAGGGCACGTCGCTGCAGATCACCAGTTCACCCGGCTCGGCGTGCTCCACCAGGTAATCGTCCGCCGCATCAGGGCCACTGGGCACCACGATCAGCTTCACACAGGCCAGGGCCGGCTTGATCTGCGGCTGACCGGCCACCAGCACCACCTCGAACCTGCGCTTCAAGGCGAACTTGACCACCAGTTCCTTCGCGGCCTTGGGACAGGCATCGGCGTCGATCCATACGCGCATTGGGGTTGCTCCTCTTTAAATGCATCGCGAGCAAGCTCGCTCCCACAAGGACAGCCTACATCCTGTGGGAGCGAGCTTGCTCGCGATAATGAGCGCAGCGAATGTGTTTCAGGAAACCTGGACCCGACGTTTCTCCACCACCCAACTGCGCCCATACAGCACCATGATCGCCAGGATCGCCACCACTTGAGCGGCCAGCGAATAGGCATCGGCATGAATGCCCAGCCAGTCGAAATCGAAGAACGCCACCGGATGGGTGCCGAAGATCCCGGCCTCCTGCAACGCCTTCACGCCATGACCGGCGAATACCACCGACAGCGCGCACAGCAACGCGGCATTGATGCTGAAAAACAATGCCAGGGGCAGTTTCGCCGAGCCGCGCAGGATCACCCAGGCCAGCCCCACCAACAACACCAGCGCCGTCGCGCCGCCGGCCAGCACCGCGTTGTGCCCGGCGGGGCCCGCTTGCAACCACAGGGTTTCGTAGAACAGGATCACTTCGAACAGTTCGCGATAGACCGAGAAGAACGCCAGGATCGCAAAACCAAAACGACCACCGCCACCCACCAGGCTGCTCTTGATGTAGTCCTGCCAGGCCGCTGCGTGGCGACGGTCGTGCATCCACACGCCCAGCCACAGCACCATCACACTGGCGAACAACGCCGTCGCGCCTTCAAGCAGCTCACGCTGGGCACCGCTGACGTCGATCACATACGCCGCCAGCCCCCAGGTCGCCAGGCCGGCCAACAGCGCCAGGCCCCAACCGGCGTTGACGCTGCGCACGGCCGACTGCTGGCCAGTGTTGCGCAAGAACGCCAGGATCGCCGCCAGCACCAGGATCGCTTCCAGCCCTTCGCGCAGCAGAATCAGCAACCCGGAGATGTAGCTCAGCGACCAGCTCAAGCCATCGCCGCCCAGCAGGCCGGCTGACTCCTTCAACTTGGCCTTGGCCGCGTCCAGACGCTGTACCGCCTGCTCGATTGGCAAACCGTCCTGCAAAGACTGACGGTAGGCCATCAGGGACTTTTCGGTGTCCTTGCGCACGTTGGCGTCGACGTTATCCAGCGAGCTTTCCACCAGCTCGAAACCTTCCAGGTAAGCCGCTACCGACAGATCGTAGGCCTGGTCGTGGTCACCAGCACGATACGCCGCGATGCTTTTATCCAGGGTGGCCGCCGTGTAGTCGAGCAACTGCGCCGGGCCACGTTGCACCTGCGGCGGCTGGGCACGCTGGGCACGGAACGTCGCTGCCGCAGCGGGGCCTTGCGCGGCGAGGACTTCGACCGGGGTCTGGCGCGCCAGGTCAGCGAGGTTGAAGACCTGTTCACTTTTGGCGGCGGCCGGGTCGGCGCTGAAGCTGGCGATGTAGGTCGCCAGGTCCCAACGTTGACGGTCGTCGAGCTGATCGGCGAAGGCCGGCATGTCGGTGCCTTCGATGCCCATGCCGACGGTGTTGTAGATCGCATAGAGACTCAGGCGGTCCAGGCGCTGGGCATCCCGCATGTTGGCGGGCGGCGGTTCCATGCCGACACCGGCAGGGCCGTCGCCGGCACCGTTGGCCCCATGGCACACCGAGCAATGCTGGGCATACAGCGGCGCACCGCGGGAGGGATCGGGGGTGATGACCGGCGCCTGGCTGACTTCATATGCCACCGCCAGCTTGGCCCCTAGTTGCCGCGCCAGGCGCGCGACATCGCCGCCGTCCTGGCGCTGGGTGATCGCGCTGCGCAAGGTGTCGATACCCAGGGTCAATTCAGCCTTTTCCGGTTTGGCCGGCAGCCCGGCGATCAACCCTGCCAGCACCTGGGTGAATTCCAGCTGCTCACGGTATTCCCCGTCCTCGATGACCTTGCCTGCCTCGACTGTCGCCGGGTAATCCGCGCCGATGTAATCCAGCAAATGCAGCGCCTGGGGGGCGCCCTCGACGGTGTCGGCCAGCAGCGACGTGCTGCACAGCGCAAGCAATGGCAGAGCAAGCCAGGCCAGGAAACGGAACGGCGCAGTCATGAATGACTCTCGATTGGTAATAAGAAGTAACACATTGTTCACTTCCAATGACTTTGGCTCAAGAGCCGATGTGCTTTGACGGCACATTTTCATCGGATTCCTGCTTTGGAGGTGATGTCACAAAAACAGCATTTCGAGATTGAAAAGCCATTACATAGCCAAGCGCCATGTTTATAATCGCGCCGCCTTCTTATTGTTCGATGGCATAAAAGCTCCTCTTCTTATGAGGAACCGACAACGTCCCGACGTTTGTCCGTGGGATCGCTCCAGCCCGACCCGCAAACCCCGGCTGTTACTCAGGGAAGAAATGTTCATGGCATCCCGTGCCGTTTTTTCGATCGCCCTCGGTGCGATCACCTTGTTGTCCGGCTGTTCGGCCTTTCGCAACTACGACAGCGAATTGGCCCAGACCAACCAGCAACTGGCTTCCGGCAACGTCGACGGCGCATTGACGCTGCTGGAAAAGAACAACACCAGCCAGGACAAGGACCTGCTGTATTACTTCGAGAAAGGTGAGCTGCTGCGCGCCAAGGGCGACCTGTCCGGCAGCCAGACGGCCTGGACCAGTGCCGATCAACAGGTTGGCCAATGGGAAGACGCGGTCAAACTCGACACGGCCAAGTACCTGGCCCAGTTCGGCAGCTTCCTGGTCAACGATAAAGTCCGCCGCTACGAAGGCTACGATTACGAAAAGGTCATGCTGACCACGCAGATGGCGCTGAACCTGCTGGCCGTGAATGACTTCGACGGCGCGCGGACCCAGATCAAGAAGACCCACGAACGCGAAGCGGTGATCGCCGACCTGCGGGACAAGGAATACCTCAAGCGCGAGGAAGACGCCGAGAAGCAAGGGGTCAAGACCGAATACAAGGACCTCAAGGGTTACCCGGTGGCCAGCCTCGACGCCCCGGAAGTGGTCAGCCTGAAAAACAGTTACCAGAGCGCGTTCAGCCATTACCTGGCCGGCTTCGTCTATGAAGCCCTGGGTGAAAAGGACCTGGCCGCACCGGGTTACCGCAAGGCCGCCGAACTGCGCCCCAACACGCCGCTGCTGGAGCAGGCCCTGCTCAATCTCGACAAGCCTGCCGCCAAGAACGATGACAGCGACATCCTGATCGTGGTGCAGAGTGGCCTGGCCCCGTCCCGGGACTCGATCCGCATTCCCCTGCCCTTGCCGATCAGCGGCAACGTGGTCATCACGCCATTGTCGTTCCCGCTGATCAAGCCTGACACCTCCACGGCCACCTTCAGCCAGATCGGTGTCGACGGTCGCCAGTTGGACCTGACCCAGCTCAACAGCACCACCGCCATGTCCCGCCGCGCCCTGCGCGACGACATGCCGGGCATCATCCTGCGCACCACCGTGCGCGCCGTCACCCGTGGCGTGGCGCAAAAGCAGATCAACGACACCAATCCCCTGGCCGGCCTGGCCGTCGGCCTCACCTCGGCCGTACTCGAAGGTGCCGATACCCGAACCTGGCGCACCCTGCCCGACTACACCCAGGTGGTGCGCCTGCGCCTGAAGAAAGGCGAGCACCAGGTCACCTTGCCAAGTTCGGTGGGCGGCTCGGTGGTCAAGGTCACCGTCGACCAGCGCTACCAGGTCATCAGCCTGCGGGCGGTGGGTAACCAGGTGTTCGCCGGTGGCCTGGCTGCCCAGGTGATGCCAAGCGCCAACCCGACCGCCATTGCCCTCAAGCAACCTTAAGAACGGAGTCTTGTTCACATGCGTTTAAAACTGATCGCCGTCGGCGCCCTGGCCTTGCTGGCCGGTTGCGCCACCCCGCCACCACCGGAGCCGGGCAGCGCCGCCAGCAAGGTCGTGGCGATGGGCAAGACCAAGAACATTGTGGTCGGCGCCATGCGCGTGGCCCGGGAAAACGGCTACATGACCGTCAATGTCCAGTTGAGCAACACCAGCTACAACAACAAGACGATGTATTACCGCTTTGCCTGGCTGGGGCCGGAAGGCTTTCCGATCGCCGAGGAAGAAACCTGGAAAAGCCTGACGCTGTACGGCGAACAGACCAGTTTCCTGCCGGCCATCGCACCGACACCCAAGGCGGTGGATTTCCGCTTGGAAATCAATACCCCGTAAGACGCAAAAAACTGTGGGAGCGAGCTTGCTCGCGATAGCGCTGGATCAGCCAGCCATGATGTGACTGACACACAGCTATCGCGAGCAAGCTCGCTCCCACAAAAAACGCCCGAGTGACGCGTTACTCCTTTTTCAGTTTTCGAGAGCACCCACATGTTTGTACGCATTTCCTCCCTCGCCCTCGCCGCCTTGCTGGTCAGCGGTTGCGCCAACAACTCGCCGGTCCTGGGCAACAAGAACATCAGCTACGGCGACACCAAGGCCGTGGAAACCGTGACCAACGAGTTCGGCTCCACCGACCTGCAAATGATCGCCGAGTCCATGACCCGCTCCCTGGCCCAGTCCGGCATCCTGCAGGGTCGCCCGGTGGTCCAGGTCTATGACGTGAAGAACAAGACCAGCGAATACATCGACACCCGTGAAATCACCACCAGCATCAAGACCCAGCTGATGAAGACCGGCGCTGCCCGCTTCGCCAGCGACAACACCGCCATGGACAGCCAGGTCGACCAGCTCAAGCTGCAGAACCAGAGCGGCCTGTACAAGAAAAGCACCGTGGCCAAGACCGGCAACATGATCGCTGCCAAGTACCGCCTCGAAGGCTCCATCAGCTCGATCGTCAAGCGCAGCAGCGACTACAAGGACGTCTTCTACAAATTCAGCCTGCAATTGATCGACGTCGAAAGCGGTCTGGCCGAGTGGATGGACGAAAAAGAAATCCGCAAGACCACGGAGCGTTAAGCCATGCGCACATGGATAGGTATCATGGCCCTGGCCTGCGCATTTGGCGCGCAGGCGGCCCCGAAAGTCGCAGTGACCGACCTTGCGTTCCAGGAGCGGGTGGAGGAGTACATCCACACCGTTTCAGCGCAGAGCAACTTCCAGGCGAACCCTTACAGCGCCAGCGCTTCCTCGAGCTACGACGAGATGGAAGCCACCAGCAGCTACATCGAGCAGGGCGAGCTGCGCAAGTTCACTGGCGACATCAAGGGCGAGATCCTGCGCAGCGGGATGTTCCAGCTGACCCAGGGCACGCCCTACACGGCGGCGTCCAAGGGCGACGTCTATGACGTGATCAAGCGCATCAAGGCCGGGAACTTCAAGGGTGCCGACTACGTGCTGTTCGGCACGGTGTCGGACATCGACTTCACCCGCGACATCAACGAGCTGGCCAATACCGACAGCTACTCGGCGGTGCTGGCACTGACCCTGGTGGCAGACTTCAGCCTGATCAACACCAAGACCTACGAAATCACCTCGGCCTTTACGGCCATGGGCGAAGGCCAGGACACCAAGCTGTTGAACCACCGGGACGTGCACATCAGCCTCAACCGCCCGCGGGTGGTGCGCGATGTGTCCAAGGCCCTGGGGGAAGACGTGGCGCGGCAACTGAGCGAACAGCTCGGCGGCCCGAGCTACCAACAACCCAGCGAGCCGATACAGCGCAACAACCTGCCACGGGATACGGCACCGGTGATTTTGCGTTGAGCCTTACCGTCGGGTAGCTCTTCAGCTGCTTCTGTGGCGAGTTGGATGCTTTTGCTTTTGTGATGAGCTGGATGCTTTTGCTTTTGTGGCGAGGGAGCTTGCTCCCGCTGGGCTGCGAAGCGGCCCCAAGATCTTGCGGTCGCTGCGCAACCGAGCGGGAGCAAGCTCCCTCGCCACAAAAGCCACCTACAAAAGCTACCTCGCCGCAGGCCGTGCTTTATGCAGCGGCCTTTCTGATCGTCGCCAGCAAACCCGCCGCGCCAATGAACATACCCGCAAAGGCACGGTTCATTCGCCGCTGCTGTTTCGGGGTGCGCAACAGCCGCAAGACTTTGGACGCCAGCCCGGTGTACCCGGCCATGACGATGAGGTCGACGACGACCATGGTGACACCCAGGATCAGGTATTGCTGGATCAACGGGGTATGGGGATTGATGAACTGCGGCAACACCGCCAGCATGAACACCAGCGCCTTGGGGTTGCTGATGTTGACCAGGAAGCCGCGAAACACCAGGGCCAAGGGCTTGCCGATAGGCCGCGGGCCCGTATCGTCAGTCATTTCACCGGGAATGGCGCGCCACTGTTTGACACCCAGGTAGAGCAGGTAGGCCACGCCGAACCATTTGATTGCATAGAACGCAGTGGCCGACGCCGTAAGAATCGCGCCAACACCGGCGGCGACGACCACGATTTGCGAGGCCAGCCCCAATTGCAGGCCCAAGGCGTTCCAGTAACCACGCCAGAAGCCATAGCGCAGCCCGCTGGACATCGATGCAATAGCGCCGGCACCCGGCGAAAGACTGATCACCCAGCACGCAGCGAAAAACGCCAGCCATGTTTCCAGCACCATTGCACTCCCCGGCTCGAATTCGTCGAAACGACTAAGCTAATGCGCCACCAGGCCGTTGACCACCGTTTTTTTGCACAAGCAATTAAGCCGGTATGAACCGTGGCGAGGGAGCTTGCTCCCGCTGGGCCGCGAAGCGGCCCTATGCGTTATTCGACGAAACCACCCACCGGAAACGCCTCGCTGCCGCGCCAGCGCCGCACCGAACGCTGGAAGAACAGGCTGTTGGGCACTTGCACCATGGCGCTGCCGGTGCCGAGTTCCTCGGGTTCGATCAGCGTGGTGTACAGCAGATTGATCGCCACCACGCGCCCCTTGATGCCGGGCTTGTCGGTGGTATCCACCAGCTCGACCACATCGCCCAGGCGAAACGGTCCGACGGTGTAGATCAAAACGGCGCAGAACAGGTTCGACAGCACGCTCCAGATGGCAAAGAACGCCACCGCTGCCACCGCGACGAAGCCCGACAGTGCAGTCCATAGCACCGTGGCCGAGACGCCCAAGCGTTCGAGCACCACCAGCACCGCAGTGCCCATGATCAGCCAGCGCAGCACACCCCGCAGGATAATGACCAGTTGGGGTGGGAACGGGTAACGCTCACCCAGGCCTGTAAGGGTCCGCGCCACGACACGCTGCGCGACATAACCGGCCAGCAGGATCAGCAGGATTTGCACGCCCAGCCAGATCGGTTCGATCCACATGACGGGCACAGGCAGCGCCAACGCTTCCATCAGGACAACGCCTCCAGCTCCGCTTGCAGGTTTTCCAGCAGTTCCAGCGCTTGCATCCACGCCTCCTCGAGCTCCGCTTCCCGAACCTTCAGCTTGGCCTGCTCGGCCAGCAGGTCGCGCAACTCATCCTTGCGCGCCGCCTCGTAGAGACCACTGTCGCCAAGGCTGGTTTCGATCTTTTGCAGTTTTTCATGCAGCTTGCCCAACTCGGCTTCGAGTTTGTCGGCCTCACGCTTGTGCGGCGCCAGTTGCTGGCGCAATGCGGCGGCGGCCTGGCGCTGGGCTTTCTTGTCGGTCTTGTCCGGATTGACCGGCGTGCTGCTGACCGGCGCGTTGCGCTGACGGTATTCCACCAGCCAACGGGCGTAGTCTTCCAGGTCGCCGTCGAACTCCTCGACCTTGCCGTCGGCCACCAGGAAGAAATTATCCGTGGTGCTCTTGAGCAAATGCCGATCGTGGGACACCACCAGTACCGCGCCACTGAATTCCTGCAAGGCCATGGTCAGGGCCAGGCGCATCTCCAGGTCCAGGTGGTTGGTCGGTTCGTCGAGCAGCAACAGGTTTGGCCGGCCCCAGGCGATCAACGCCAGTGCCAGGCGCGCCTTTTCGCCACCGGAGAAATTCAGCACCGGTTCGTCGATGCGCGCCCCGCGGAAATCGAAACCGCCGAGAAAATCGCGCAGGACCTGCTCGCGCTCGGTCGGTGCCAGGCGTTGCAGGTGCAACAGCGGGCTGGCCTTGGAATCCAGGGAGTCGAGCTGATGCTGGGCGAAGTAGCCGACCACCGTGTTCTCGCCCCGGGTCAGGCGCCCGGCCAGAGGCTCGAGTTCGCCGGAAAGGTTCTTGATCAGGGTCGATTTACCGGCACCGTTGGGCCCCAGCAGACCGATCCGCGCACCCGGGGTCAGTTGCAGCTTGACCTTCTCCAGCACGGTCTTGTCGCCATAGCCCAGGCGCGCGTCGGACAGGTCGATCAACGGGCTGGAAATCTTGGTCGATTCGCGGAAGACAAAATCGAACGGCGAATCGACGTGGGCCGCCGACAACTCTTCCATCCGCTCCAGCGCCTTGATCCGGCTTTGGGCCTGGCGGGCCTTGGTGGCCTGGGCCTTGAAGCGGGCGATGTAGCTTTCCATGTGCGCACGTTGCGCCTGTTGCTTCTCGTAGGCCTGCTGTTGCTGGGCCAGGCGTTCGGCACGCGCGCGCTCGAAGGCGCTGTAGCCGCCGCGGTACAAGGTGAGCTTGCGCTGATCGACATGGGCCACGTGATCCACCACCGCGTCGAGGAAATCACGGTCGTGGGAAATCAGCAGCAGCGTGCCCGGGTAACTCTTGAGCCAGTCTTCGAGCCAGATGATGGCGTCGAGGTCCAAGTGGTTGGTCGGCTCATCGAGCAACAGCAGATCCGAAGGACACATCAAGGCCTGGGCCAGGTTCAGGCGCATCCGCCAGCCACCGGAGAAGTCTCCGACCTGGCGATCCATCTGCTCATTGGTAAAGCCCAGGCCGGCGAGCAATTTGCGCGCACGGGCATCGGCGGTGTAGCCGTCGGCGCTGTCGAGTTCCGCGTGCAGGCGGGCCTGTGCGGCACCGTCGTGGGTCGCTTCGGCCGCAGCCAGGTCGCGTTGTACCTGGCGCAGGCGCAGGTCGCCATCGAGCACGTAGTCCACCGCCAGGCGCTCGAGGGTGTCGACCTCCTGGCGCATGTGGGCGATGCGCCAATCAGCCGGCAACAGGCAATCACCCGAGTCCGGGTGCAGCTCGCCTCGCAGCAAGGCGAACAGGCTCGATTTGCCGGCGCCGTTGGCACCGATGAGGCCGGCTTTGTGGCCGGCGTGCAGGGTCAGCTCGGCGTCTTCTAGCAGACGTTGCGGGCCACGCTGTAAAGTCAGGTTCTGAAGTCGGATCATAATGGCGGCGGAGTCTACCAGCTTCGCTCGCAACTGGCGCGAGTAGCACGATGTCCCCAGACCTGTGGAGCTTTTCCCTCGACCTCTATGCCAAGCCTGGCGTAGAGCCCGCCTGCCTGGCGTCACAAGACGCCGGCGCCAACGTCTGCCTGCTGCTGTGCGGCCTGTGGCTGGCGCAGCGCGGCGTGGCCTGCAATGAACACAGGCTGCAGCAGCTTCGACGATTGGCCAAGCCTTGGGATGCCGAGGTGGTGCGGCCACTGCGCACGCTTCGTCGCCAATGGAAAACCAGTGCCCTCCAGGACACGGCACTCAATGGCCTGCGCGAGCAAGTCAAACAACTGGAGTTGGCAGCCGAACGGCAATTGCTGGAGCGATTGGAAGCACTGGCCAAGGATTGGCCCGGGACACAACAGAACGATTCAGCGCAATGGCTGCAAGGGCTGGCGGCGAATGCCGGGCCAGCGAGCCGCGACGCGCTGCATCAGCTGCGCGTCGCGGTGTCCGGCACTTAGGAAGCGCTGGTTGGGGTGCTGCTGCTCGGCGCAACGGCGGCGGATGGGCTGGTCGCCGCGGCCGGAGTGCTGGCGGTTGGAGCCGGTGCCGCGGTCGGAGCCGGTGTCGCTGGCTTGGCGGCTGGCGCAGTCGCAGGTTTTGCGGCGGCTGGCTTTTTCACGGCAGGCTTGGCCGCTGGCTTGGCGGCAGGTTTTGCAGCGGCCGGCTTCGCAACAGCTGGCTTGGCAGCCGGTTTTGCCGCAGCGGGTTTAGCCGCTACTTTGGCGGGTGCTTTGGTAGCGACTGGCTTGGCAGCCGTTTTCGCAGCGGGCTTGGCCGCAGCCGTTTTGGTTGCCGCAGGCTTCGCTGCTGGTTTGGCAGCAGGCTTGGCGGTAGCAGGTTTTGCAGTGGCTTTTACCGCCGCTTTGGCAGCAGGTTTAGCGGCAGCGGTTTTCGTCGCGGCAGGTTTGGCGGCGGCGGTTTTAGCGGCAGGTTTGACCGCAGCTTTTGCCGCTGGTTTTGCAGCAGCTTTTGCCGCAGGTTTGGCGGCGGGTTTTGCAGCAGCTTTTACAGCGGGCTTGGCGGCAGCAGGTTTAGCGGCCGCCGTTTTTGCGGCAGGCTTGGCCGCCGCTTTGACAACTGGTTTTTTTGCCGCAGGTTTTGCAGCACTGGCAGCGACCGGTTTGGCAGCAGGCTTGGCAGCGACTTTGGCCGCAGCTTTTGCCGCGACGGGTTTAGCCGCCGGCTTCTTGGCCGATACAGCGGCAGGCTTGGCAGCACGAAGCGTCAGCGCCTTGCCTGCGGCTTCTTGAACACGACCGACACCCTGGGCCAGTTTCAGGCTTTCCTGGGCATCACGCTTGAGTTGCAGAATGTAGGTGCGGGTCTCGGACTGACGATCCTTCAAGGCATCGAGCAGGTCTTCGAGTTCTTTCACGACCTCTTTGGCCTTGGCTTGTGCCTTGGCCTTGCCAGCGGTGGCTGCGTCTTGCAATTTGGTGCGCGACTTATGCAGTTTTTCTTGCGCTTTGCCGCGTTGTTTTTCAAGTTTGGCGAGCAGTTTTTCAGCATCAGCCAGGGCTTGGGAGCAGGCATTTTCCAGATGTTCGAGCAAGCTGCCCGAGAGTTGTTGGAGCAAGTGCAACGGAGTGTTTACAGGCTTCTTGGTGGCCGACATGGTTTACCTCCTGACTGACGTGAGTGCGGCTCATACTAGACCTCTGCTTCAACCGCCGCTAGGGCATGTTGACAGTACACAAGACGTTGCGTTGCAAGGGACGAAAAATCTTCTGCGCCAGTGCCTTGGCAATCCACCTCTATAGATATCGGCACTGGCATAATTCCTCGATTCGAGGCCGGAGAGCACACATGTCGCGTCACCTGTTTTTATTCCTGTGCATGGTTTGCTCGACGGTCCAGGCCGTTGAAAAACCCAGCGCAAACGATGCCCACGATTTGGCTTACAGCCTGGGCGCGAGCCTCGGCGAACGCCTGCGCCAGGACGTGCCGGACCTGCAGATCAAAGCCTTGGTCGAAGGCTTGCAACAGGCCTACCTGGGCAAGCCGCTGGCCCTCAAGGATGAACGCATCGAACAGATCCTGGCCGAGCACCAGGCACAACTGAATTCGCAATCGACAACGCCACAGATCGACGCCGCGTTGAAAACGGAGCAGAAATTTCTCAATGAAGAAAAGAACCGTCCCGGCGTCCAGCAACTCGCAGACGGCATCCTGCTGACCGAGATCAAGCCAGGCCACGGCGCGAAGGCCGGCCCTCACGGCAAGGTCCAGGTGCTGTATACCGGTCGCTTGCCGGACGGCACCGTATTCGATTCCAACCACCAGGCGCAGTGGTTCAACCTCGACAGCGTGATTGACGGCTGGCGCAGTGCATTGCCGCAAATGCCGGTAGGCGCAAAATGGCGGCTGGTGATTCCGTCGACCCTGGCCTATGGCGCCGAAGGGGCGGGAGATGTGATCCCGCCGTTCACGCCACTGGTGTTTGAAATCGAATTGTTGGGCGCGACGACCTGACGCCGACCCAATAAAAAACGGTGCGCAATGCGCACCGTTTTTTCATGACCGCGAAACCGTCAGGCCTGGACCGCGGCTTCTTCCTTGTGAGCGTTGTGCAGCACTTCGATCAGGCAGTCTTCCAGTTCGAAACGCTCGTGCAGCAAGCCGCCCAGCTCCTTGAATTTTTCCGCTACGCACTTGCCTTCATCGCACAGGTCGTTGAACGCCAGCAACTTTTCGGTGATGACGTCGATGCGCGGGTAGATCTGCTCGGCGAGTTCCAAGCCGCGCTTGTCGTTGAAGGCCTTGGCCTCGCCCGTCAGTTGTTCGTAGATCTCGAAATGACCGGCAGACACATAGTCGACCAGCACACCGCAGAACTCCTGCAAGGGTTTGCGGCTTTCGCTCAGCGCTTCAGGCTTATCGCCGAGGGCATCGTAGGCCCGAACCAGTTCGTGACGCTCCTGCAGCCAGCGATCGATCAGCAGATGCACCCCACCCCAGCGTTCCTGAGCATTCTGACAACTTTCGAGCATGGTGATTTCTTCCCTTGTGAGTCATGCCACTCGCAGCCTGTGCACGCCTGATGATCAGGGACAAGCCAGACACAACATGATCGAGCGACACAATTCCAATAACACGTGCGGGCCAGATTATGCCCGCACGACAATGGCTTCAAGGTACGCAGGAGATAATGTTCATACAAGTGTTTAATCCACGGCCCGGAGCATCTGCGACGTATCGCCGCTGAGCGGTCGTACCAGAGCACTCCAGGCAAGGCGCAGCAGTAGATAGGCCATCGCGCTGGACACCGCGAGAAAAAACAACAGGCTCCATTCGGGGATACTCAGGTCAAGCAGCGTCCAGGTGATATTCGCGCAATCGACCGCGCCGTCGAGGACGCGATGCAACGCGCACCACCACGAATCCATCAGCTTGGGCTGGGCAACACAATCAGGAAACGGCTCGAACGAATGGCTTTGCATCAAGACCTGGCGCCCTGCCAGGGTCATTCCCCCCGTCGCAAAAACCAACCCTGCCGCACCATAGAAGAGACTGCCTCTTTGGCCTGGACCGTGTACGCATGCCACAAGGCTGTTCGCCAGGAACAGCATCAGGCACAACCGCTGCAAGACACACAGGCTGCAAGGCGTCAGGCCGACCGAATACTCCAGATAAGTGGCGATGCCCAAAGCCAGGGCTGCGGCGATGGAAGCCATGAAAAACAAGAAGCGTGAGCTGGCCAAAGACATGGCGGTTCCGTAACAGAAGAGACAAGCAGTTACGGTAGAGGAAAGCCCTCGGGCCTTTCAAGGCAGGCCCGCGCAGACACTTCACCAGGGATGTAGGGAATTCCCGACAGGCCAAAGAGGATTCAGCGCGATGGGCTGTAGGACTTTACTGATGGCATGACCAAAGCCCCAAAACCAGGGCGGTATTCGCACCCGGTTCTGGGTTGCCTGGGGGGATGTCATCGCGAGCAAGCTCGCTCCCACAGGGGGTTGGCGGTGGCCAGGGATCAAATGTGGGAGCGAGCTTGCTCGCGATGGCGATCTTCAATTCACCACAGGCCTCTCAGCCGAGCGGGAGCAAGCTCCCTCGCCACAATGGTTCATACCATTTTCAAGAATGAATCATGCCCCTCTCAAGTGGACAACACCTGAGCCGGAACCGGCAACGGCGCGGCCAGCAGGCGCTCGTCCAGCAGCCCCAACCCCTCCTGGAACAACTGGTTGCTACGCTCGGCATCGCCCAGTTGCGCCAGCAATCGCGCCAGTTCAGCACAGGCTTCGGGGTTGCGTTGGACGCGCAAGCTGCTTTCCAGATAGTCCCGCGCCTTGCCCCACAAACTGTTCTGCAGGCATAGGCGCCCCAGGGTCAGCAGCAGGCTTGGATCAGCCGGATGATCCTTGAGCCAGCCTTCGGCCGTTTGCAACTGACGGACAGGATCATTGCCCCGAACCAACCCATACAAGCGCGCCAGATGGCTGTCGTAGTGACGCTTGAGCGCACTTCGCAGCACCTCTTCGGCCTCGACCTGGGCCCCCAACTGGCGCAACTGCTCGGCATAGGCCAGCACCAGCGCCGACTCCTGGCGCTGCGCGGAGGTCAGTTGTTGCCAGGCGCGATTGAGCGACTGCAAACCGACGCTGCCGTCCTCCTCACGGTGGGCTGCCAGGGTGAGGTTTTCACCCCAGGCACGACGTTCCAGTTCCGCCAGTTCAGCTGGCGGCAGGACCTTGTCCTTGCGCAGCTCCGGCAACAGCCGGATCAATGCCGACCAGTCGCCGCGCTGCTGATGCAGTCGTTGCAATTGGCGCAGGACCTGGACGTTATGGGGATGACGCTCATGCATGGCCTGCAGCGTGGTCAACGCGCCGTCGGTGTCGCCTCGGTCCGTCTGCAGTTGCGCGTGCGTCAGGGCAATGGCCAGTTCCGCCTGGGGCTGACGCTCCAGGGCGCGCTCGAGCAAACTGTCGCTCTGTTCGTAGAGACCTTGTTCGTTGGCCGCACGGGCAGCACCGAGGTAATACAGCAGCGGCTGGCGCTCGGCTTCGGCCGCACGATGCAGGTGTCGTTGGGCACTGGCCCAGCGACCTTCGGCCAGGTCCAACTGGCCGTGCTCGATCGCCACTTGCACCCGCCGGCTGCGGTTGCGCCGCGACCACGGGTTGACCACGCCGCTGGACGTAGTCACCAGCCCGATCAGCGCCCTCAGGCCTCGCCACACCAGCCAGAGCACCGCCACCAGCGCCAGGGTGACCCACAGGCCGGCTTCATAACGGAAGTTCTTGTACGCCACCAGCACGTAACCCGAATGCTCGGCAATCGCCACGCCCAGCAAGGCAGCGGCAGCGATGACCACGAACAGAATCACGTAGAGACGCTTCATGGCGTGGCCTCCTGCGCGCCAGGCGCGGGCAGCGGCTTGACCGATTCCTGGGCATTGAGGTCGCGGCGCTCAAGGTAAGCCTGGACGCTGCTCAGCGTGCCCGTCAGGTCCGGGGTGACCACCGTCACCGGCTGCTTGGACAGCTCACCCACGCGTTCGAGCATGATCTTGCTTTGCGGGTTGTCCTGGTTGAAGTTGTTCTTCAACACGTCCCGAGCCTCGGTCAGCGCCTGGGTGTAGACCGGCGCCTGACCATTGAGGGCGGCCCATTGCGCCTGCTCCAGCGCCAGGCTCAAGGCCAGGCGCACTTGCACGAGGCTTTGCCCGGCCAGCAGCGGACGAACATTCTCATCGGCGTTGAAGTCGATACGGATATAGCGCGAGATCTGGTCCCACCACTGCGCCCAACGACTGGCGCCATCGCCGTCGGCGGTCAGGCCCAGCAGGGATTCACCGCGGTCCTTGTACTCGGGCGCCAGCTCGGTCAGCTCCAGGACCTGGTCACGCAAGGCGCCCAGTTGCAGGAACAGCCCGGTGCGATCCGGTTGCTCGGTGCTGCGCAACGCGGCGAGGGTCTTGGCCAGTTGCTCGCGGGCGGCGAACGAACCGGGGTCGTTCTGCTCGCGCAGGATTTCGTCCGCCCCCTGGACCAGCGCCTGGGCACTGTTGATGTCCTGCAGGGCAGAAAGACGCAGGCTGGCCAGGCGCAACAAGTGCTCGGCCTCCGCCAGGCGCCAATCCTTGCGGCTGGCACCGAGCACGGTTTCCAGGCGCTGGTTCAGGTGCTGCTGGTCACTTTGCAACTGGGCCACCAGGCGCCGCCGCTCCTCCAGCTCTTCGGCCGGGGGCAATTGCGCCAGGCGCTCGCTCAGGCGTTGCTCGTTGAGCTTGAGGCTCTGGGCCTGGTCATTCAGTGCCTGGACCTGGGCGGACTGCTGCTGGTTATTGGTTTGCAGATGACGCACCTGCCACACGCCCCAACCGCCCACGGCCACGCCAGCAGCCCCGAGCAGCAATGCAACAATGGCCAACCCGTTACCGCGACGCGGCGCCACTGGAGGCGGAGTTTCAACCGGCGCATCGATCGCTGGCTGGTCTAGATCTTCTTTTGGCAAGGCTGTTTCGCTCACGTATCCATCCTTTGCATTAGAAAACGGCACGGAGTGTTCCCGTAACGCCGCCAGCAAAGCCGCGGCATTGGCGCCACGACAATCCACAACTGTTCGGGCCCCGGCGGCACGCGCCATCTCGGCAACCCTTGGGCTTGGAACAAACAACGGTAACCGCGCCAGGGCCGGCCACGCATCGCCGGCCAGCCGCTGCAGATGCTCGAAGCCCTGCCCACTGCTGACCACCAGTGCGTTCAAGCGTTCCGCTTCGACTTTCGCCGGCAACGCCCCTTCGCCGTAATCGGGCAAGTGGCGGCGGTACAATTCCAGATAATCGACACTAGCACCTTGCTCGCGCAAACGCTCTGCCAGCAAGCCACGCCCGCCCTCGCCCCGCACGATCAACACCTTGGGGTCGGGCCGCGCAACAGCCTGGCGCAAGACCAAGTGTTCCAGCAAGGCTTCGCTGTCATCGCCGTTATCGGGATAAAACACCATGAGGCCGGCATCGACGAGAATCTGTCCGGTGGCCGCGCCCACGCTGAACCATGGTTGGTCTGGAGGCTGGGGCCAGTACTGGCGCAGCAACTCGACGCACAGGCGTGCGGCCGGTTTGCTGACGACGATCACGGCAGAGTATTGGTCCAGCGCCTGGAATATCGCCCGTCCGGCATCGGATAGCGGGACCGGCTCGATATCCAGCAAGGGCAGGCTGCTGCTGTAGACCCCCGCTTCGGCCAGGACAGCCGCCAGCGCCGACGACTCGTCCGCCGGCCGGGTGAGCAGCAGCCGCCAACCCGTCACGTGTGGCCGGCCTCGCCGTAGACCGCCTTGAGAATGTCGGCGGCGCCCTGGCTCAACAGGTCTTCGGCCACCCGCACGCCCAACGCCTCGGCATCGTGGCGCGGCGCCCGGGCTTCGGCGCTGAGCAGCCGGCCACCGTTGGGATCCCCCACCAGGCCGCGCAACCAGACCTGTTCGCCTTCCAGCACGGCGTAACAGGCGATCGGCACTTGGCAACCGCCATTGAGGTGTTTGTTGAGGGCACGTTCGGCGAAGACCCGCGTAGCGGTGTCTTCATGGTGCAGCGGCGCCAGCAAGGCGTGGATGTCGCGGTCGGCGCTGCGGCACTCGATGCCCACCGCCCCTTGTCCACCGGCCGGAAGGCTGTCGTCGACGCTGATGGCCGAGGTGATGCGATCTTCAAAGCCCAGGCGGATCAGGCCGGCGGCGGCGAGAATGATCGCGTCGTACTCACCGGCATCGAGCTTGGCCAGGCGCGTATTGACGTTACCGCGCAGGAAACGGATTTGCAGGTCCGGACGGCGAGTCAGCAACTGTGCCTGGCGACGCAGGCTGGAAGTGCCGACCACGCTCCCGGCAGGCAGTGCTTCAAGACTGGAGAACGTGTTGGAGACGAACGCATCGCGTGGGTCTTCCCGCTCGCAGATGCAGAACAGGCCCAGGCCTTCGGGGAAGTCCATGGGCACGTCTTTCATCGAATGCACGGCGATGTCGGCTTCGTTGTCCAGCAACGCGGTTTCCAGTTCCTTGACGAACAGGCCCTTGCCGCCGATCTTCGACAGCGGCGAATCCAGCAGCTTGTCACCGCGACTGACCATGGGCACCAGGGTCACGATCAGGCCGGGATGGGCCGCTTCCAGGCGGGCTTTGACGTATTCGGCCTGCCAGAGGGCCAAGGCACTTTTACGGGTGGCGATGCGGATCTCGCGAGGGGACATGGATCAATCCGTACTTAAAAGATACGGCAGATAATAACAGCTCAGCCAAAACCGCTTTGATTTGAATCACGACCCCAAGGCCTCCCTGGCCGCCAAATCCTCGAAATGAAACGCATCGAACGCCTTGGACCGCTGCATTAAAGCTGCTGCATCATCTTGCGCACGCCGGCCACGTGCCGTCGGCTGACAATCAGCGCATCGCCATTGAGGCCCTTGAGGAACAGTTGGAAATGCCCAAGGGGGGTGCGCTGCAAACGCTCGATCCGCTCGCGGGCCACAAGGGCGTTGCGATGGATGCGTACGAAACGTTCGCCGAACTCGTCTTCGAGGGCCTTGAGTGGCTCATCCAACAACACCTCGCCACTCTCATGGCGCAAGGTCACGTATTTGTGGTCGGCAATGAAATAGACCACCTGGTTCAACGGGATCAGCTCGATGCCTTTGCGGGTGCGCGCACTGATATGGCTGCGCGGGCCGCTGCCGCTTTCGGCGGCCGGACGGGTCAGCGCTGCCAACTGCACGCGGTTGGGCCGCTCGGCCTTGCGCAAGGCTTCGAGCAACGCCTCGGCCGCCACGGGCTTGACCAGGTAGCCCACGGCGCCGGCCTGCAACACCTCGGGAGGGAAATCGTCCCGGGTGGTACAGAACACCACCGCAGGCGGCGACTCTCGTTCGCACAACTTCGCCGCAACCTGCAGACCGTCCAGGCCAGGCATGCGAATGTCGAGCAGCACGATATCCGGCTTGTGGCTGTCAATAAGGGCCAATGCCTCGTCGCCATTGGTGGCGCTCGGCTCCAGGACACTGTAACCCTCGAGCTCGCCAACCATTCGGCTCAGGCGCTCGCGGGCCAGTGGTTCGTCATCAACGATCAGGACATTCATATTGCGCTGGATTCCTGCGTGAGTCTCGCACAAGGATAGCGTAGACAGGGGAAGTGACATCCGTCACGGCGATCCACGCTAAGACTCGTTCGAGGGCCAAAAAGTGCCGCGAGGCGGTTGCCTATCTTTACCAGCGCTTGCCGACCGATGCCCGAGGCCCGTTGTCGCACGGCGTCGCCGTAGGGATTGTTAACTGTCGATCTGACCAATATGAGCACCCCCTTCTTATCTATATCCGCTGCGCCATGGGTGGAAAAAGCAAAAGTCCTACAGTCCACTGTAGACGGTTGCCACGACGATATTGCTCAATATTGCTCAATCGAAAAATATCGTTGCGGGAAAACCCGGTTGGATCCCAGGCTTGCGTCGAAAAAACCTGCCGACCAGTGCCAGCGCCAGTCCCGGCAACCCTGCTATCATCCGCCGCAGCCTTTAACCGCTACTTTTTCCACAGCCGATCACGAGCGAATTCATGAGCACTGACAAGACCAATCAGTCCTGGGGCGGCCGCTTCAGTGAACCCGTCGACGCCTTCGTCGCCCGCTTCACCGCCTCCGTCAACTTTGACCAGCGCCTGTATCGCCACGACATCATGGGCTCGATCGCCCACGCCACCATGCTGGCCAAGGTCGGCGTGCTGACCGATGCCGAGCGCGACAGCATCATCGACGGCCTGAAGACCATCGAGACTGAAATCGAGGCCGGCCAGTTCGACTGGCGCGTCGACCTTGAAGACGTGCACATGAACATCGAAGCGCGCCTGACCGACCGCATCGGCGTGACGGGCAAGAAACTGCACACCGGCCGCAGCCGCAACGACCAGGTCGCCACCGACATCCGCCTGTGGCTGCGCGATGAAATCGACCTGATCCTGGCCGAAATCACTCGTCTGCAAAAAGGCCTGCTGGAGCAAGCCGAGCGCGAAGCCGAGAGCATCATGCCGGGCTTCACGCACCTGCAAACCGCCCAACCTGTAACGTTTGGGCATCACATGCTGGCCTGGTTCGAAATGCTCAGCCGCGACTACGAGCGCCTGGTGGACTGCCGCAAGCGCACCAACCGCATGCCCCTGGGCAGCGCCGCGCTGGCCGGCACCACGTACCCGATCGACCGTGAATACACCGCGCAGTTGCTGGGCTTCGACGCCGTGGGCGGCAACTCGCTGGATAACGTCTCGGACCGCGATTTCGCCATCGAATTCTGCGCCGCCGCGAGCATCGCGATGATGCACCTGTCGCGTTTCTCCGAAGAGCTGGTGCTGTGGACCAGTGCGCAATTCCAGTTCATTGACCTGCCGGACCGCTTCTGCACCGGCAGTTCGATCATGCCGCAAAAGAAAAACCCCGACGTGCCGGAACTGGTGCGGGGCAAGAGCGGCCGGGTGTTCGGCGCATTGATGGGCCTGCTGACCCTGATGAAAGGCCAGCCGCTGGCCTACAACAAGGACAACCAGGAAGACAAGGAACCGCTGTTCGACGCCGCCGACACCTTGCGCGACTCGCTGCGGGCCTTCGCCGACATGATCCCCGCCATCAAGCCCAAGCACGCGGTGATGCGCGAAGCGGCCCTGCGCGGCTTCTCCACCGCCACGGACCTGGCCGATTACCTGGTGCGCCGTGGCCTGCCGTTCCGCGACTGCCATGAGATCGTCGGCCATGCCGTGAAGTACGGCGTGGACAGCGGCAAGGACCTGGCGGAAATGAGCCTGGACGAACTGCGCCGGTTCAGCGACCAGATCGAACAGGATGTGTTTGCCGTGCTGACCCTCGAAGGCTCGGTCAATGCCCGCGACCACATCGGCGGCACCGCGCCGGCGCAGGTCAAGGCAGCCGTAGTGCGCGGCCAGGCGCTGATCGCCAGCCGCTAAAAGCATCGCGAGCAAGCTCGCTCCCACACCGGATCTCCATGTTCACAGAATATGTGCTCACTGAAGATCCAATGTGGGAGCGAGCTTGCTCGCGATAACTCACTTCAAAACACCAAGAAACTCACTTCTTGGCAGCGATCATCGCCAAAAACGCCGGCATCGCTGCTTCTCTATCCGCCGCAATCCGCTGCACATGCGGATTCTGCTCCAAGCGCTCCATCAGCGCCTTGGCCGCCGGCATGTCTGCCAGCAGGTCGATATCGAACAACTTCCTGCCCACCTGGCAGGCCGGCGAGACGCTGTAGAAGAAATACAGATCGGCAATGGTCAGACTATCGCCCGCCACGTAGGGCGCGAATTTGCCGTGCCGACCGAGCGAGGCGAACCCCTGCCGCAATTCGTCTTTGCTCTTTTCCTTGATGGCATCGGGCACCGTCATGCCGAAAAATGCCTCGGCAAAGCAAGCCCGCGCCGGCAACTCGATGTACAACTCGATCTCCCTGCACAAGGCCAATACCTGGGCCCGCTCGAACGGGTCACTGGGCAGCAGGGCCTTGCCTGGCTGGGTTTGCTCGATGTACTCGAGGATCACGCTGGTTTCGTTGATAAACCCCTGCTCGGTTTTCAACACCGGCACCTTCCCGCGCGGGCTGATGGCCCACGCTTCGGCGGTCTGGTTGGGGTAGAACGGCACTTCTTCGAAGGGCAGGCCCTTCTCCAACAGCGCCAGCTTGACCATGTTGTAATAGTTACTGACAGAGAAACCATAAAGCTCGAGCATTACAAAGCCTCCAGGCCGTGCGGGGTTGGCAGCATTGCGTTATAGACCGTCGGGGTATTTCTTGCCAGGCGCATCACGCCGCTGAATGCAGGTAAACTGGCGACCTTTCTCCCAGGAGCCTGCCATGAGCGAGCCAACCGACATCGACAATGACGAAGAAGAATTCGTCGAGAACACGCTGATCCAGGCCATCGAAAACCAGATCGAAAGTGACAATCCGCCTGCGGCCAAGGCCACTTTCAACAAGTTGACCCTGGTCGGTTACGAGCGCGAAGAAATCCTCAACCTGATGGCCCATGTGCTGGCGGTGGAGATCGATGCGATCCTGGAAGAAGATCGCCCGTTCGATACCCAGTGGTACGAAGCCGCCTTGCGCGCGTTGCCTGAGTTGCCGCCGGAAAAGAACTGAACGGTGCTTGCTCCCGCTCGGCTGCGCCCTGTAGGAGCTGCCGAAGGCTGCGATCTTTTGATCTTGATCTTGATCTTTCACTTGAGACTCAAGCGTCAGGGGAAAGATCGCAGCCTCGTTACACTCGACAGCTCCTACGCAGCTCCTACGGGCCACAAAAAATGCTTTTAGGCAAAAAAGCATGACACTGAGACTGGACAGGCCGGCCGAGTGCGCTCACCTTAGTGTCGCTGTCGACCAATTCCTAGAAAGTCTGGAGTCCTTATGTCGCTTACCCCTGAGCTGGTTGCCGAACTGGAAATCCTCGCACTCTTCAACCTGGACAGTTCCCAGGAAGGCCTGAAAATTCATCAGACCGCTGCCCCTAAAGCGATTGCCGCTGCCCAACGCCTGTTCGAAAAAGAACTGATCACCCAGCCCGACGGTGGTTACCTGACCAGCCTGGGACGGGATGCCGCCCAGAACGTACAAACCGTCCTGACGATACTCAGCGTGCAAGAAGCCGCCTGATCCCCCCTGTCGCCCACGGAAATCTCCTTTACGGGATTTCCGCAGGCGCACGGGTGCCCTGCGTAAAAAACCGGCTTCCGAATTCCGTTTTCAGCTTAAGAATTCCCAAGATCGGGCGCTAAACTGCCATTACCCCCCACGTTCGACGCCGCGAGCCGGTTTGAGCTGACATGACCCGCAATCACGAAATACGCCCCGATCTGGACGAGGGAATCGACCGCAAGGTCTTGAGCCAGTTGCGCGCACGTTTTCTCAAGCTCAACACCGTACGGATGGAGCGCGCCCTCGAAGGCCTGTCGCCGCGCCAGCAAGGCGTGCTGACGTTGTTGCCGCTGTTCTTTCACGTCAACCATCCTCTGCTGCCCGGCTACGTTTCCGGCAGCACGCCTGCCGGGCTGTCGAACTACGAGCCTGACGCCAATATCCTTGCCGAAGCCCAGCGGCTGACCCGTTCGTTTTCCTATAAGCCCCGACACGGCAGCAACCCGCCACGGCCGATCCTTGGCCTGTTCCTGATGGGCAGCCTCGGCACCCTGGCCCAGGCCGACCAGAGCGACATGGACGTTTGGGTGTGCCACGGGCCGGACCTGAGCGACGATGAACTGGCCGAGCTGCGCAAGAAATGCCAGTTGCTGGAGATCTGGGCCGCGACCCAGGGCGCCGAAGCCCACTTTTTCCTGATCGACCCGGCGCGCTTCGTAAGGGGTGACCGGGACAACCAGCTCAGTTCCGACGATTGCGGCACGACCCAGCATTACCTGCTGCTGGACGAGTTCTACCGCACCGCGATCTGGCTGGCCGGGCGCACGCCGATCTGGTGGCTCGTGCCGGTCTATGAAGAAGAGAACTATGAGCAGTACACCCATACGCTGATGTCCAAGCGTTTCATCCGCGCCGATGAAACCCTGGACCTGGGGCACCTGGCCTACATTCCGCCGGGCGAATTCGTCGGTGCCGGGCTCTGGCAGCTGTTCAAAGGTATCGAGTCGCCCTACAAGTCCGTGCTCAAGCTGCTGCTGACCGAGGTCTATGCCAGTGAACACCCGAATGTCCGCTGCCTGAGCCTGCGCTTCAAACAGGCCGTGTTTGCCAATCGCCTGGACCTCGAAGAGCTGGACCCGTACATGCTGGTCTACCGCCGCATCGAGGAATACCTCAATGCCCGCGGCGAATCCGAACGCCTGGAGTTGATCCGCCGCGCGCTGTACCTGAAGGTCAATCGCAAGCTCACCGGCCAGACGCGTAACAGTGGCTGGCAACGGGTACTGCTCGAACGACTGGCCCGGGAATGGGGCTGGGACCAGCGTCAACTGGCGCTGCTGGACAGCCGCAGCCAATGGAAAGTCCGCCAGGTCAGCCACGAGCGACGGGCCCTGGTCAACGAACTCACCCACAGCTACCGCTTCCTGACCCAGTTCGCCCGCACCGAGAAAACCGTCAGCCTGATCAACAAGCGCGATCTCAACGTGCTTGGCCGGCGGTTGTATGCAGCCTTCGAGCGCAAGGCCGACAAGGTCGAGTTCATCAACCCTGGCATCGCGCCGGACCTGGCCGAAGACACCCTGACGCTGGTCCAGTCACCCAACAAGAAAGAACCGGGGCAGAACCAGTGGGCGCTGTACAACGGCAGCCTCAACGCCCTGGAGTGGGAGAACTTCGCGCCGATCAAGCGCTGCCGCGAGCTGCTGGAACTGCTGACCTGGTGCCATCGCAACGGCGTAATCGACAGCAGCACGCGCCTGGCGCTGCACCCAGGCGACAGCGACCTGAGCGAGTTCGAACTGTTCAATCTGCTGGGCAGCCTGCAACAGTCCATTGCCCTGCCCTTGACTACCGTGGATGAAGCACAGTTGCTGCGCGCCAGCGTGCCCAGCGAAGTGTTGATCCTGGTGAACGTCGGCGTCGACCCGCTCAAGCACCACCGTGACCTGAATATCCTGATGACCACCGAACGCACCGACTCCCTGAGCTATGCCGGGGTCCGGGAGAACCTGGTGCTGACCCTCGACCAGGTCACGCTCAACAGTTGGAACGAGGTGCTGGTCAACCGTTTTGACGGCGAACACGCCCTGCTCGACTGCCTGCGCGATTACCTCAACGACCTGCCCGTCACCCAGCACCAGCCACGCTTGCAGGTGCGCTGTTTCTGCCACAACCGCGCCCAATTCATTGCGCGGCGCGTGGAAGAAGTCATCGACACGGCGCAGACCCTGCTGCTGACCAGGCTCAATCACCGCTATCTGCTTCAGGTCCAGCAGCACTATCACGTGCTGGAGCTGGTGCCCGGCCAGGTCAATCACGTGGCGCTGGGCAGCCTGTCGGCGCTGATGGATTACCTGGGCGAGGAACTGACGGCCTACAGCCCCTTGCACCTGGACCCGATGGCCCTGGAGGACCATGACCTGGCGCTGATCCTGCCCATGGGCCAGCCCGAGTGCATCCAGGTGTTCTACCGCGTCGACGAAGACGAGGCCAATCTGTACGTGCTCGACGAGTTCAACGCACTGTGGCAACAACACGTGCCTTATCACGACGAACCAAGCCTGCTGGTGCCGCTGCAACGCTTTTTGCAGTCGGTGCTTTACCGTCGCGATGCCCTGCTGCCGCTGGATGCCGCCCAGCCGCAGACCCTGGAAACCCTGTACTACCAGTTATTGCCCTCAGGCAGCGGCCGGGCGCGACGGATCGAAGCGCGGCAAGCCCCGCAGATGCTGCTCAACAAGCCGTTCTATGACGTGCAGGCGATCATCGGCAAAGCGGCGCACGGGCAGGTGCACGTCACCCTGTACTGCGATCAGCAGGAGTTTTCCGAACTGGAGCATGGCGACCAACTGTTCCGCGTGGTCGCCAGGGAGATCGTCGAACAGCGCCGCGAGGCCCAGCGCTATCGCTGCTACATCACCGACCTGGACCTCTCGGGCCTGGTGGGCGACGGCGCCTGTTCAAGCAATTTATACCTGCGCTACAAGGCCGACCTGGAACGCGCCCTGAACGAGGCACTGAACCAGGTCTGAGACGGGTTCAGAACGCGCAGTCGCCGCCATTGACCGGCTGCGACTCGACCTCCAGCAACGTCAGCTTCAGCGTCTTGCCACCCGGGGCCGGCCAGTCGATGTGCTGGCCGACCTTCAGGCCCAGCAACGCACTGCCCACTGGCGCCAGGATCGAGATCCGGCCTTCGTCGGCGTTCGCGTCCTGTGGATAAACCAGCGTCAGGTGATAGTCCTTGCCGCTGCTTTCTTCGCGACAGTGCACGCGCGAGTTCATGGTCACGACATCGGCAGGCACTTCTTCGTGGCCCACCACGTTCTCGGCGCGATCCAGTTCGGTTTGCAGCGCAATCACGCCCGGCAGCGTTTCATCAAGGCTGTCGATCAGGCGTTCCAGACGCTGTACGTCCAGACGGGTAAGGGTGATGGAAGGTGCGGTCATGATCCTGGCAGACTCCTTTCTTCTGCACAAAAAAAGCAAAACCCCGCCACAAAAAGGCGGGGTTTTCACGGACCTCGATGGATTGAGGCGTAACCGGACACTATCAGTAGGAGCTGACGAGTGCAACGAGGCTGCGATCTTGACCCGGGCAATTGAGCTTCAAGCGAAAACCGCAAAGATCAAGATCAAAAGATCGCAGCCTTCGGCAGCTCCTACAGGAGCCTGCGCTTTAGCGCCTCGGCGCAGATGACCCGCCGACGCTCGTCGTCGGCCGAGCGCCATTCGCGGATATCTTCCACGTGACGCAGACAACCGAGGCAGACCTTCTGTTCATCCAGCTTGCACACGCCGGTACACGGCGACGGTACGGCCGGGCTGACGTTGCTGTAGAGCGGCTTGGGTGGCCGTAGCGGGGCGGTCTGGCTCACGCCGTCACAGGCCTTCGAAATCGAGTTCCACGCCAGCCTGCTGCTTGACGATGCGCTCGAGCATTTCGCCCAACTGCTCTTCGCTCTTGTCGCACATCCAGCGCTCGCTTTCTTCGTCGTAGTCGAAGTGAAAGCCACCGGAGACGGCCGCCAGCCACAATTGCCGCAACGGCTCCTGGCGACTGAAAATCAACTGGCTGCCGTTTTCGAACTTGACGGTGAGTACACCGGCGGAGATTTCCAGGTCAATGTCCAGGCCACTGTCATCGAACACATCCTCCAGCGTTTGCTGGGTCGCATCGACCAGATCGTGGAAACGGGCTTCAGTCAAACTCATTGCGGCAACCTCGAAAATGTCTGCTCATGCTCAAGCGCCGCAAGATACGGACGCTTCCCGGTGATTGCAAAGGATATACCCACTGGCGACCACCAGCGCCGCCGGACGGGCGCCCCGTTGCATAGGCAAGCTGACGGGTGGCCGGTATACTCCGGCGCAATTAAAGCATTTTCAAGGATTTCGCCATGAAGCGCCTGATCTCTTCCCTTGCTGCGCTCGTCGCGGTTGCCTGCCTCGTGACAGCCTGTGGTCAAAAAGGTCCGCTGTACCTGCCTGATGACAGCAAGTCTCCTGAAGAACAGGCCAAGTCGTCGCAGGCCAAATCCCACTCGCACGACACCCACACCACCACTTACTAAGGGAACGCCATGGACGCTTTTAACTACCGTGGCGGGGAGCTGTTCGCGGAAGGGGTTGCCCTGTCCGCGATCGCCAAACGTTTCGGCACGCCGACCTATGTCTATTCCCGCGCCCACATCGAAGCCCAGTACCGGACGTTCGCCGATGCCCTCGAGGGCATGCCGCACCTGGTGTGTTTCGCGGTAAAAGCCAACTCCAACCTGGGCGTGCTCAATGTCCTGGCGCGCCTGGGCGCCGGTTTCGACATCGTCTCCGGTGGCGAGCTCGAACGTGTGCTGGCCGCTGGCGGCAGCGCCGACAAAATCGTGTTCTCCGGCGTCGGCAAGACCCGTGAAGACATGCGCCGCGCCCTGGAAGTTGGCGTGCACTGCTTCAACATCGAGTCCACCGACGAGCTGGAGCGCCTGCAAATCGTCGCCGCCGAGCTGGGCGTCCGCGCGCCGGTCTCCCTGCGCGTGAACCCAGACGTCGACGCTGGCACCCACCCGTACATTTCCACCGGTCTCAAGGAAAACAAGTTCGGCATCGCCATTGCCGACGCCGAAGACGTGTACGTGCGCGCCGCCCAACTGCCGAACCTGGAAGTGCTGGGCGTCGATTGCCACATCGGCTCGCAACTGACCACCCTGGAGCCTTTCATCGATGCCCTCGACCGCCTGCTGGCGCTGGTCGACCGCCTCGGCGACTGCGGCATCTACCTGCGCCATATCGATTTGGGCGGCGGTGTCGGCGTGCGCTATCGCGATGAAGAGCCGCCACTGGTGGCCGACTACATCAAGGCCGTGCGTGAGCGCCTCGACGGGCGTGACCTGGCGCTGATGTTCGAGCCGGGCCGCTACATCGTCGCCAACGCCGGCGTGCTGCTGACCCAGGTCGAGTACCTCAAGCACACCGAGCACAAGGATTTCGCCATCGTCGATGCGGCGATGAACGACCTGATCCGCCCGGCGCTGTACCAGGCGTGGATGGACGTCACCGCCGTGCGTCCTCGCGACACCGCTGCGCGCAGCTACGACATCGTCGGGCCGATCTGCGAAACCGGTGACTTCCTGGCCAAGGGTCGGGAGCTGGCGCTGGAAGAAGGCGACTTGCTGGCCGTGCATTCGGCCGGTGCCTACGGGTTTGTCATGAGTTCCAACTACAACACCCGCGGCCGTTGCGCCGAGGTGCTGGTGGACGGTGATCAGGCATTCGAAGTGCGTCGCCGCGAGACGGTAGCCGAGTTGTTTGCCGGCGAAAGCCTGCTGCCGGAGTAAAACCATGCTGCTGCGTTTTACCAAGATGCACGGCCTGGGCAATGACTTCATGGTCCTCGACCTGGTCAGCCAGCACGCGCACATCCTGCCCAAGCACGCCAAGCAATGGGGGGACCGGCACACCGGTATCGGTTTCGACCAGTTGTTGATCGTCGAGGCACCCAATAACCCGGACGTGGATTTCCGTTATCGGATCTTCAACGCCGACGGTTCGGAAGTGGAGCAATGCGGCAATGGCGCGCGCTGCTTCGCCCGTTTCGTGCTGGACAAGCGCCTGACCGCCAAACGGCAGATCCGCGTCGAGACCAAAAGCGGCATCATCGAACTGGATGTGCGCAGCGACGGCCAGATCGGCGTCAACATGGGCGCTCCGCGCCTGGTACCGGCGGACATCCCCTTCCAGGCACCGGCCCAGGCCTTGAGCTATCAGGTGGACGTCGACGGCAACACGGTGGAACTGGCAGCGGTTTCCATGGGCAACCCCCATGCCGTGCTGCGAGTGGCCGATATCAACAGTGCTCCGGTGCATGAGCTGGGGCCGAAAATCGAGCATCATCCGCGCTTCCCCGCGCGAGTGAACGTCGGTTTCCTGCAAGTCATCGACCGCCACCGCGCACAATTGCGCGTCTGGGAACGCGGTGCCGGGGAAACCCAGGCCTGCGGTACCGGCGCCTGCGCGGCCGCAGTCGCTGCGATCAGCCAGGGGTGGATGGATTCGCCGTTGTTGATCGACCTGCCTGGCGGGCGCCTGTCCATCGAATGGGCAGGCCCTGGCCAACCGGTGATGATGACCGGCCCGGCAGTGCGCGTATACGAAGGACAAGTTCGTCTTTGAGTGAGCCAAACCCATGACCGACCAGCCACAGGTTCCAGCCCCACAGCCCGACGAATCCCCCAGCCTGCCAGAAACCGCAGCAGTGGCGGCTTACCTGGAGGCTCATCCGGACTTCTTCGTCGAGCATGAAGAACTGCTCGCGACGATGCGCATCCCCCACCGGCGCGGCGACACCGTGTCGCTGGTGGAGCATCAGATGAAAATCCTGCGCGAGCGCAACATCGAAATGCGCCATCGTCTTTCGCACCTGATGGACGTGGCCCGGGACAACGACCGACTCTTCGACAAGACCCGTCGGCTGATCCTCGCCCTGATGGACGCCAGCACCCTCGAAGACCTGGTCATGAGCGTCGAAGACAGCCTGCGCCAGGATTTCCAGGTGCCCTTTGTCAGCCTGATCCTGTTCGGCGACAACGCCATGCCGGTGGGCCGCTGGGTGACCCACGCCGAAGCGCAGACGGCCATCGGCGGCCTGCTCACGGAAGACAAAAGCGTCAGCGGCAGCCTGCGCGAGCATGAGCTGGACTTTCTGTTTGGCGAAGAACAACGCAAGCAGATCGGCTCCACCGCCGTCGTCGCCATCGCCCACCAGGGCGTGCACGGTGTGCTGGCCATCGCCAGTCGCGATCCCCAGCACTACAAGAGCTCGGTGGGCACGCTGTTTTTGAGCTACATCGCCGAAGTCACCGGCCGGGTGCTGCCACGGGTCGCTGGTTCGCTGCGCTCGGTACGCTGAGGATGGAACGGCAACTGGACGCCTACTGCGAACACCTGCGCAGTGAGCGCCAGGTGTCACCCCACACGTTGTCGGCCTATCGCCGCGACCTGGAAAAAGTGCTGGGCTGGTGCCAGAAGCAGAACATCGGCAGCTGGGCGGCCCTGGACATCCAGCGCCTGCGCAGCCTCATCGCCCGCCTGCATCAACAGGGGCAATCCTCTCGCAGCCTGGCACGCCTGTTGTCAGCGGTACGCGGCCTGTATCACTACCTCAATCGCGAAGGCCTGTGCGATCACGACCCGGCCACCGGCCTGGCACCGCCCAAAGGCGAGCGCCGGCTGCCAAAGACCCTCGACACCGACCGCGCCCTGCAACTGCTCGAAGGCGCCGTCGAGGATGACTTCCTGGCACGGCGCGACCAGGCGATTCTCGAGCTGTTCTATTCTTCCGGCCTGCGGCTTTCAGAGCTGACGGGGCTTAACCTGGATCAACTGGACCTGGCCGATGGCATGGTCCAGGTGCTCGGCAAGGGCAGCAAGACCCGCCTGCTGCCCGTCGGCCGCAAGGCGCGTGAAGCCCTGGAGCAGTGGCTGGCGCTGCGGGCGCTGACCAACCCCGCCGACGACGCGGTTTTCGTCAGCCAACAGGGGCGGCGCCTCGGCCCGCGGGCGATTCAGTTGCGGGTCAAGGCTGCCGGCGAACGGGAGCTGGGACAGAACCTGCACCCGCACATGCTCCGGCACTCCTTCGCCAGCCATTTGCTGGAGTCGTCCCAGGACCTGCGCGCCGTTCAAGAGCTGCTGGGGCATTCGGACATCAAGACCACCCAGATCTACACCCACCTGGATTTCCAGCACCTGGCGACGGTCTATGACAGTGCCCATCCCAGGGCCAAACGCATCAAGGGCGACGAATCATGACCATCGAGCTGATCACTTTCGACCTGGACGACACCCTGTGGGACACCGCCCCGGTGATCGCCAGCGCCGAAGCCATACTCCGCCAATGGCTGACCGACAACGCGCCGAACCTGGGCGGCGTGCCGGTGGAGCATCTTTTTTCGATTCGCGAGCAAGTGCTGCGCGAGGAGCCTGGGCTGAAGCACCGCATCAGTGCCCTGCGCCGACGGGTGCTGTTTCGCGCCCTGCAGGAAGCCGGCTACGACCAGTGGCAAGCCTCTGAACTGGCGGACCAGGCCTTCGAGACGTTCTTGCACGCCCGTCATCAGCTGGAGATTTTCCCCGAGGTGCAGCCCACCCTGGAGATCCTGGCCAATCATTTCGCCCTCGGTGTGGTCACCAATGGCAACGCCGATGTACGGCGCCTGGGGCTGGCGGACTATTTCAAATTCGCCCTGTGCGCTGAAGACATCGGCATCGCCAAGCCTGACGCCCGACTGTTCCACGAAGCCCTGCAACGCGGCGGCGCCACGGCGCAAACCGCCGTGCACATTGGTGATCACCCCGGCGACGACATCGCTGGCGCCCAACAGGCCGGCCTGCGCGCCGTATGGTTCAACCCGGCAGGCAAACCCTGGAATGCCGACCACGCGCCGGATGCAGAAATCCGCAGCCTGACCGAACTGCCAGGGTTATTGGCAGGGTGGCATCGCCAGCGCTGAACCCTGCTTCGCAGCCGCCGAAGCCCTTGGTGGGAGCGAGCCTGCTCGCGAAGGCGATCACCACACGCCCGCTACCTGAGCCTCAACCCGATCCGTGGCGAGGGAGCTTGCTCCCGCTCGGCTGCGCAGCAGTCGCTAAACCGGTCAACGCGGTCCGCCTGGAGAGATGCCAGGGGCCCGCTTCGCAGGCCAGCGGGAGCAAGCTCCCTCGCCACGGATTCCTGAGTTGCCTGGGCGAAAGTCATCGCGAGCAAGCTCGCTCCCACCCCGGCTCTGCCGCGCACCGAAGCTCTGCGCCCAACACAAAACCCTGTGGGAGCGAGCTTGCTCGCGAAGGGGCGGCACATCCAACATTGATGTGACAGATAAACCGCTATCGCGAGCAAGCTCGCTCCCACAGGGGCTGCGCCTGGCCTGGGGACGGAATCGCACCCATGAAAAAGCCCGCAGCGACGGCGGGCTTTTTCAGCAAGCAATGAAGCCGGAACTCAGATAGGACGGCTGCCGTACTTGTTGTCAGGCTTCTTGGGCGGATCAGCGACCACGTTGGCCTCCACTTCCTGCACCTTGCCGCCCCTGGCCAGGAATTCCTCCATGGCCTTGGCGAGCGCATCACGCTCCTTGTTCTTGGCCTCTACGCTTGGCAACTCGTCGACCGAAACGGCCGCCTTGGCCTTGCCTTTGGCGGTAGGAACCGGAACATCGGCCCCATCGTCGTCGGCAACGTCTTCCGCCGCCGCTTCAAGGCCCTCTTCGGCCTCGTCTTCGTCGCCTACTTCGAGGTCGTCGTTTTCCAGATCATCGTCGCTCATGTTCTACCTCATGACTTGCGAAAAGCAGATTAGTTATAGCCCAGCTTCGCCATCTGTTCGAAGGCTGCCAGAAAAAATTCAACATCCGCCGGCAATCAGCGGTTATGCCCCTTCACCGTACAAGGTGGCGAGGACTTTACGAGCACCGCCGTGATCACGGTGCTCGCCCAGATAAACACCTTGCCAGGTACCCAATGCCAGCCGTCCTGCCGTGACCGGCAGGCTGATCTGACAACCGAGCACACTGGCCTTGAAGTGTGCCGGCAGGTCGTCCAGGCCTTCGTCGTTGTGCTCATAGTCGGCGGTTCCTTGTGGGATCAGCCGATTGAAAAATCGTTCGAAGTCTCGACGTACCGCCGGATCGGCGTTCTCGTTGATGGTCAACGAAGCCGAGGTATGCTGCAGCCACAGATGCAACAGACCGACACGACACGCCTGGAGTTCAGGCAGGCCGGCAAGCAACTCGTCCGTCACCAGATGAAAGCCCCGAGGCCTGGCCCGCAGGGTTATCAGCGTCTGTTGCCACATACAGATCTCCGCACGTTCGGCGCGCATTCTAGCGCGCTCAGGGAAAAAACAAAGGGCCTAATATTCTTGCTTCGGTGTAAGCCTTTGGCGGTATAAAAACCCATGTCGCATCCACAACAAAAGGCGTCGGAAAAACCGCTGCACCTTGTGAGCAATGACAAATTCCAGACAAAAAAATGCCCGGCGAACCGGGCATTTTTTATTGCGTGTACTTACAGGTTGTAGCCACGCTCGTTGTGCTGGGCCAGGTCCAGGCCCACCGCTTCTTCTTCCTCGGTGACACGCAGACCCATGACGGCGTCCAGGACCTTGAGGATGATGAAGGTGACGATCGCGGTGTAGACCACCGTGAAACCCACTCCCTTGAATTGAATCCACACTTGCGCGCCGATATCGGTCACGGTGCCGAAGCCACCCAGGGCCGGTGCTGCGAACACACCGGTCAGGATCGCGCCGAGGATACCGCCGATGCCATGCACGCCGAAGGCGTCCAGGGAGTCGTCATAGCCGAGTTTGCGCTTGAGGGTAGTGGCGCAGAAGAAGCACACCACGCCCGCTGCCAGGCCGATGACCAGGGCGCCCATCGGGCCCACGGTGCCGGCAGCCGGGGTGATGGCAACCAGGCCCGCCACGACGCCCGAGGCGATGCCCAGTGCGCTTGGCTTGCCGTGGGTGATCCACTCGGCAAACATCCAGCCTAGCGCCGCCGCAGCGGTCGCGATCTGGGTCACCAGCATCGCCATGCCGGCAGTGCCGTTGGCGGCGACAGCGGAACCGGCGTTGAAGCCGAACCAGCCGACCCACAGCATGGCCGCGCCCATCAGGGTGTAACCCAGGTTGTGCGGCGCCATTGGCGTGGTCGGGAAGCCTTTGCGCTTGCCCAATACCAGGCACGCCACCAAGCCTGCGATACCGGCGTTGATATGCACCACGGTGCCGCCAGCGAAGTCCAGCACGCCCCAGTCCCACAGCAGGCCGCCGTTACCGGACCAGACCATGTGGGCAATCGGTGCATACACCAGGGTGAACCACACGCCCATGAAGATCAGCATGGCGGAGAACTTCATCCGCTCGGCAAATGCGCCGACGATCAGGGCCGGGGTGATGATGGCGAAAGTCATCTGGAAGGTGATGAACACCGCTTCGGGGAACAGCGCCGCCGGGCCGGTCAGGCTGGCTGGCGTGACGCCCGCCAAGAAGGCTTTGCCGAAACCGCCGATGAAGGAATTGAAATTGACGACGCCCTGCTCCATGCCGGTGGTGTCGAACGCAATGCTGTAGCCATAGATGACCCACAGGATGCTGATCAGACCGGTAATGGCAAAGCACTGCATCATCACGGAAAGAAGGTTTTTCGACCGAACCATGCCGCCGTAGAACAGCGCCAGGCCAGGAATGGTCATGAACAGTACAAGAATCGTGGCCGTGAGCATCCAGGCGGTGTCGCCGGAGTTCAGGACTGGGGCTGCCGCTTCTTCTGCCATGGCCAAGCCAGGCATTGCGAAGGACAACAGGGCTCCTAGCCCTGCGAATTTACGCAGAGTCATATTGTTTTCTCCTGGGGCGTTGGGTTTGGCGGCTTAGATGGCGTCGGTATCGGTTTCGCCGGTACGGATGCGGATAGCCTGTTCCAGATTGACCACAAAGATCTTCCCGTCACCGATCTTGCCGGTGTTGGCGGCCTTGGTGATTGCCTCGATCACCCGATCAAGATCCTTGTCGTCAATGGCGACATCGATCTTCACCTTGGGCAGGAAATCGACCACGTACTCCGCGCCGCGATACAGCTCGGTGTGACCTTTCTGCCGACCGAAGCCTTTGACCTCAGTAACGGTAATGCCCTGCACGCCGATCTCGGACAACGACTCGCGCACGTCGTCCAACTTGAACGGCTTGATGATGGCAGTGACTAGCTTCATGAAACTTTCTCCCGAATTGGTGGACTTGCCCCAGGAAAACAAACCCGACTCAAGTCTAAGCGCAGTGCCTGGCTTTGTAACGCGTCGTCGGCCCAAGTTGCCCGACAGGTGCCAGTTAACTGATCCTGACGAAACTCCCCGTTCCGCCTGCTGCACTGCATTCGTCACAGCGACTGCATCAGTGCATGGGTCATCAGCCTCTAAGCAGAAACCTTGCCATCTGCACCAAACCCTCTGATTTCAGTCTCTTGGCCACCTGCTCGACGTGCGTTGCGCCATGAACCGCAGCGATACGCACAAAAACAGTGCAGCGATGTCCGGACCCATGCGCGAAAAGCGTGCATCCCTGGCTTGCGAATTGACTATAGACACTGCGTGATACACTGCCCGCCATTGTTTTCAGGACACCTGCCATGCTTGCGCCCAAAGACCTCCTCGACGCCCTGAGCGGCCACGCTTCCCGCATCTTGAGTGGCGACACGCCGCTGCCCAAAAGCGAAATCGAAAGCCAGTTCAAGGCCCTGCTGCAAAGCGGCTTCAGCAAACTGGACCTGGTGAGCCGGGAAGAATTCGACAGTCAGATGGTCGTGCTGGCCCGGACCCGGGCGCGGCTCGAAAGCCTGGAGGCCAAGGTCGCGGAGCTGGAAGCGCGACTGGCTCCGGCACAGGAATAAGCAGGCCCTGCGGGCCACTCAACCACTCGCAGCGTGTTGAGATAGGACCGGGGCCTGTGCCAGCGGCAACTCCAGGATAAACACCGCGCCCCTGCCCGGCCCGGCGCTCTGCACGGTCAGATCGCCGCCCATCTCGTGCGCAGCCAGAATGCAGCTGTGCAGGCCAAAGCCGTGACCGTCGACACGCGTGGTGAAGCCGTGCTCGAACACCCGCGCAAGATTGTCCTGCGAAATCCCCTCGCCATTGTCCTCGATCTCGACCCGCACGCGCTCATCGTCAATGGTCTTCAGGCGCAGGATGATCTGCGGCGGCCGGTTCGTACCCGCGTCCAGCGCCTGCTTGGCGTTGTTGATCAGATTGACCAGGATCTGCAGCACTCGGTGCTTGTCCAGCGGCATTTGCGGGATATCGCTGAATTCCTTGATCAGCGTGATGTGGTGGCGGGCCAGGGACACATCACAAATGCGCACGACATCCTCGACCAGCTCTCGCAACGAGCCCGGCTCCAGAACGCTGGCGTTGCCGGCATAGGATTGCTGGGTGGCGACGATTTCCTTGATGTGGTCGATTCGGCGAGTCAATTGCGCCAACTCGGCGATCATGCCCTGCTGCTCGACGGCCAGCGCATCGGCCAGCTTGTCGAGATAGTCCGGTAGCGCGCGCCCTTTCGGATCGCTGTTGATGAAGTCACCAAGGTCATCGGGATGCTCCTTCATCAACTGGGCGACCTTGGCCACCCCTGGCCCCTTGGAGGTGTGCACCTTCTCGTAGAGGACCTGGGCTGACACATTGACGCTATTGAGCACATTGCCCACGTTGTGCAGCACATTGGTGGCGATCTCCGCCATGCCGGCCCGGCGCGCGGTGGTGACCAGTTCGGCCTGGGCCTCGCGCAACTCGTCGTTGACCTTGGCCAATTGCTTCGGACTGGGGATCTTCAGGGCCGCCGGCACCAGCCGGACCAGCAGGATGGCGGTAATCACCGAGGCAATCGCGGTGATCACCTTGACCAGCGCCGTCAGCCAGTAATAAGGCTGCCAGATGGTCAGGATCTCCATCACATGGCTGGTCCCGCAGGCCAGGATAAACACGCCAAATGCCGCGAGCATCCAGTCAAACGGCACGTCCTTGCGCTTGTGGATAAAGTACAGGAGCGTGAAGGGGATGGTGACGTAGGACAGGGCGATCAAGCCATCGGCGATCACATTGGTCCACAGCAGGTCCGGACGCCACATGTAGCAATGCCCGTGGGGCATGAAGCGCTTGTCGGTTAACAGCGCCAGCAGATCGTTCATGGCCACTTCCTCGTTGTGCCGTTGATACCGCCAAGTGCCGACTGGGCAAATCGGAGTCTAGCAGAGGGACCTTCCCGGGCATTTTGCGTGGCCAGGCGAGGCGGTGATATCCGCTACCGCATCACGCTTGCCGCCCCTCGGCTGTCACTTGCCCTCGAAACATCCTGCCAAATTTTCTCCCTTCAATTGCCGCGCCCAAGTTCATCCCCACGACTAACCTTGCAGAGCCGCAGGACGCGGCGCCCTATTCACTCAAGGAATGATTCATGTCGCTTGCCATCGTCCACAGCCGCGCCCAAGTAGGGGTCGAGGCTCCTGCCGTTACCGTTGAAGTCCACCTGGCCAATGGCTTGCCGTCACTGACGATGGTTGGTCTGCCGGAGGCGGCGGTGAAGGAAAGCAAGGATCGGGTGCGCAGCGCGATCATCAATTCGGGGCTGAACTTCCCGGCACGACGCATCACCTTGAACCTGGCGCCGGCAGACCTGCCAAAGGACGGCGGACGCTTCGACCTGGCCATTGCCTTGGGGATCCTGTCGGCCAGCGTGCAGGTGCCAACCCTGACGCTGGACGACGTGGAATGCCTCGGTGAACTGGCCTTGTCCGGCGCGGTACGACCGGTGCGCGGGGTATTGCCCGCGGCGCTGGCGGCGCGCAAGGCCGGGCGCATGCTGGTGGTGCCGCGGGCCAATGCCGAGGAGGCCTGCCTGGCCTCGGGGCTGAAGGTGATCGCCGTGGACCATCTGCTCGAAGCGGTGGCCCACTTCAATGGGCACACACCGGTCGAGCCTTTCGTTTCCAATGGGCTGCTCTCGGCCAGCAAGCCCTACCCCGACCTGAACGAAGTTCAAGGCCAGGCCGGGGCCAAGCGGGCCTTGCTGATTGCTGCAGCGGGGGCTCATAACCTGTTGTTCAGCGGGCCACCGGGCACCGGCAAGACATTGCTCGCGAGCCGTCTGCCGGGGTTGTTGCCCCCCTTGGCCGAGAGTGAGGCGCTGGAAGTCGCGGCCATCCAGTCGGTGGCCAGTTGCATACCGTTGAGCCACTGGCCGCAGCGCCCGTTTCGCCAGCCACACCACTCGGCTTCCGGCCCGGCGCTGGTGGGTGGCGGGTCAAAACCGCAGCCAGGGGAAATCACCCTCGCCCATCATGGCGTGCTGTTTCTGGATGAATTGCCGGAGTTCGACCGCCGGGTGCTGGAGGTCCTGAGAGAGCCGCTGGAATCTGGGCACATCGTGGTTTCTCGCGCCCGCGACCGAGTACGCTTCCCGGCGCGTTTCCAGTTGGTAGCGGCGATGAACCCCTGCCCCTGTGGATATCTTGGCGAACCCAGCGGCCGTTGCTGCTGTACACCGGACATGGTGCAGCGCTACCGCAACAAACTCTCCGGCCCGCTGCTGGACCGCATCGACCTGCACCTGACCGTCGCCCGGGAAGCCACGGCGTTGAACCCCAAGCGCGAATCCGGAGACGATACCGCCACGGTCGCCGAGCAGGTGGCCGAAGCCCGGGAACGTCAGCACAAACGCCAAGGCTGCGCCAACGCCTTCCTCGATTTGCCGGGGTTGCGTCAGCATTGCAAGTTATCCACAACCGATGAAGCCTGGCTGGAAACCGCCTGCGAACGGCTGACCCTGTCGTTGCGCGCCGCCCACCGCTTGCTCAAGGTCGCCCGGACGCTGGCGGACCTGGAGCAAACGGGGTGTATCCGCCGCGAGCATCTGGCCGAAGCATTGCAGTATCGGCCAACTACCCCCTGAACCGCCTTATGGTTTGCTCAGGTCCACCAACGGTGTTTCCCGAACCTCGGTTTTTTGACCGTTCTGGATGGTATCGATGCGCTTGAGGGCCTTATCCACAGCGCCCTTGTCCGCCAACAGGCTGTAGTGGATCTGGAACTGCTTGTGCTCTTTCGGCGCGATGGTAGGAACCAGACCCAGGGGGCGCTGATAGCGGCGGTTATAGGAAAAACTGGTGCCTGGCTCCAGCCCGGTCACGTAGCCCTGGCCCTGGGTGTCGGTGTTTTTCCACAGGGAGAACACCGGAAGCGTGCCGGTGTTGAAGCCCACAGACACACCGAGGCTACCGGCCTTGTTGTGCAGCACGGTGAGGGTGTCGCCCTTGGCGTCAGCGTATGGCACGACGTTGTAGACGGTTTCGTCGTAATCCTTGGTGGGGGCCCGGTAGGTTTGCCAATCGGACAAATCGCCCTTGGCCTTGTCGTTGAACGGCGAGACCTGCTTGACCGGTGCCACGAAACGGGCGCCCTGCTCCAGGAACGGCGTACTGAAGTTGCTGTGGTAGAGCGCTTGGTATTCCTTCGGATAATCGCCGTTGTTGGTCAGCGTGTCGCTGAGCGCGAACGTCACGCTGCCGGGTTCGGTGACCAGTTCGGTCTGCACCGAGAAGTCGACCTTCTTGAACGCCTGCTCCTTCAACTCGCCCCGCAGGGTGATGGCGTAGGGCGGCTTTTCATCGATGTGCAAGGTGACTTTGTTGGCTGGAATGTTGGCAGCGCGACCATGCAGGGTCAGCAGCTCACCGTTGTCCATGCCGGGATGGCCGACCCACTCGTAGCCGCAACGGGTGACCAGCTCGTTGAACCCTTCGAGCCAGCCCAGGCCGCCTCGGCCATTGAGTTCGATGAACGCCGGATTGACCACTTCCTTGACGGGCGAATCCCAACCCATGCGCACATTCCCGACCGAAGCCTGCAGCACGTTCATGCCACGGGTCGGGACGACTGAAAGCTTCAGGGTGCCATTGTCGATGTCGACGATGCTGACGCCTTCCTGGCGGCCGCCGTGCAGGGTGCGCATCGTCACGGAAAAGGGTTTGCCGGTCTTCACGCCGAGTTGCTGGCTGGTGATTTGCCAGGGTTGAGCGGCTTTATCCGTATCCAGCAGGACGTAGTCCCAAGCCATTGCATGGGAGGCAGCGCCCAAGGCGCCAAGGGTGATGAGAAGTTTGAGCGGAGTCATGGTCACGACCTTTTATTGGAGTTGTGCGGTTTTTATAGACTTGAAGAAACGTTTCAGCAAGCTTAAAAACAGCAATATTCTTAAAAAAGAAACGACACTAGGGTGGCAGCTTTTGTGGGAGCGAGCTTGCTCGCGATAGCGGTGGGTCAGATTGAGATGACGTTGGCCGGGCAGCCGTCATCGCGAGCAAGCTCGCTCCCACCCTGATTCCCGGCGGACACCTGAAGTGGAATCACAGCAATTCCCTTGTGGGAGCGAGCTTGCTCGCGATAGCGGTGGGTCAGATTGAGATGATGTTGGCTGGGCGGCCGTCATCGCGAGCAAGCTCGCTCCCACCCTGATTCACGGCGGACACCTGAAGTGGAATCACAGCAATTCCCTTGTGGGAGCGAGCCTGCTCGCGATAGCGGTGGGTCAGATTGAGATGATGTTGGCTGGGCGGCCGTCATCGCGAGCAAGCTCGCTCCCACCCTGATTCCCGGTGGACATCTGAAGTGAAATCACAGCAATTCCCTTGTGGGAGCGACCTTGCTCGCGATAGCGGTGGGTCAGATTGAGATGATGTTGGCTGGGCGGCCGTCATCGCGAGCAAGCTCGCTCCCACCCTGATTCCCGGCGGACGCCTGAAGTGGAATCACAGCAATTCCCTTGTGGGAGCGAGCTTGCTCGCGATAGCGGTGGGTCAGATTGAGATGATGTTGGCTGGGCGGCCGTCATCGCGAGCAAGCTCGCTCCCACCCTGATTCCCGGCGGACGCCAGGAGTGGGATCACCGCAAATTCCCTTGTGGGAGCGAGCTTGCTCGCGATAGCGGTGGGTCAGATTGAGATGACGTTGGCCGGGCAGCCGTCATCGCGAGCAAGCTCGCTCCCACAGGAGTATGGGTGAACTTGCTCGTGACGGGATGCCTCAGCGGAACCGATCAACCTCTTGGCGCAGGTCCTGGGCCAGTTTTTCCAGTTCCTTGGCGGTGAGCGCCAGGTTCGAGACCACCTGGCGCTGTTCGCTGTTGGCCATGGCAATGCTTTGCAGGTTGCTGCTGAGCAGGGTCGCGGTGCTGCTTTGTTCCTGGGTGGCGGTGGTGATCGCCGCAAATTGCTGGCCGGCCGAGCGGCTTTGCTCGTCGATGCGCGCCAGGGCCGTGGCCACGTTGGCGTTGCGCGACAGGCCTTCCTGCATCAACAGGTTGCCCTGCTCCATCGTGCTGATGGCGTTGCCGGTTTCCTGCTGGATGCTGTTGATCATGCTGGAAATTTCGTCAGTGGCCTGGCGAGTGCGGGAAGCCAGGCTGCGGACCTCATCGGCCACCACGGCGAAACCACGGCCCTGCTCGCCTGCACGGGCGGCTTCGATGGCGGCGTTCAAGGCGAGCAGGTTGGTCTGCTCGGCGATCGAGGTGATCACACCCACGATGCCACCGATTTCCTGGGAACGCTGACCCAAGGTATTGATAACCGTGGCGGTGCTGTTCAGCGCACCGGCAATTTGCTCCAGGGACGACGACGCTTCGTCCATCGAGGTCCGGCCAATGCGGGTCTGCTGGGCGTTTTCCTGGGCCAGGCGCTCGGTGTTACCCATGTTGTCGGCAATGTCCAACGACGTTGCGCTGAACTCTTCCACTGCGCCGGCCATGCTGGTGATTTCGCCGGATTGCTGTTCCATGCCTTCATACGCCCCACTGGACAACCCCGACAGGGCCTGGGCACGGCTGTTGACCTCCTGGGAGGCCTTGCGGATGTGCTCGACCATGGTCGACAAGGCCTGGCTCATCTGGTTGAAGGCACGGGCCAATTGACCGATCTCATCATGGCTCGACACGTTCAGGCGCACGCTCAGGTCACCGGCGCCCAAGGCTTCGGCCTGGCGCACCAGGTCCCCCAGCGGTGCCAGTTTGCTGCGCAGCAACCACATCGCCGAGCCGACCGCCAACAACATCGCCAGCAGGCTACCAATGGCCAGTTGCGTACCGACGCTCCAGGTCACGGCGCGAATCTCGGTTTTGGGCATGCTCGCCACCACCGCCCACGGCCCACCTTCGAACGGTACGGCAACGCTGTAGAAATCTTCGGCGGTATCGGTCCAGAACGCGCCCTTGCCCGGCTTCTTGACCAGGCCAACGATGGTCGCGCTCGCCTGGTCCAGCGCCTGCACGCCGGCCGGCGGCACCAGCCACTTGTTTTGTTCGTCCAGCAGGGCCAACGAACCGGTCTGGCCAATGCGGAAGCGCTTGAGGTTTTCGAACTGCGCGTTCTGCGCATCGGTGTAGTCAAAGCCTACGTACAGCACGGCAATGATCTTGCCGCTGCTGTCACGTACAGGCGTGTACTGCGACATGTAGTAACGTCCGAACAGCAAGGCTCGACCAATGTAGCTCTGCCCGCTGATCACCGGACCGTAGGCAGGGCCGGCGCGGTCGAGCACGGTACCAATGGCCCGCGTACCGTCCTGCTTGGTCAATGACGTGCTGACGCGGATGAAGTCATCGCCGTTGCGCACGAAGACCGTCGCCACCCCGGCGGTCATTTGCTTGAACTCATCCACTTCCTTGAAGTTGTTGTTCAACACTTCGCTGCCCAGGCTCAAGCCTGGGGTTTGTACGCCCGCCACCGTCACCGGCTGGTCCGGATGCACGCTCAGGCCCGCGCCGAAGCGCTTCTCGAACAGACCGGCCAACCGCTGAGTGCTCTCGCGCAAGGTGCTGTGGAACGTATTGAGCTGATCGGCCATCAGGCGCGCTTCGCTGGCCAAATGTTCTTCACGGGTGGCGAGGTTGGCAGCGTCCAGCGAACGCAGGGCGAAGACGGTACTGCCGGAGATCACGACCGCCAATATCACAGCGAGGGCAAGGCCTAGCTGTGAGGCGATCCGGGCACGGGGTTGAGACATGACGGCTCCTGGCCGAGAGACCGGATCATCCTGATCACGCTCGCACGCTCGGCATTTTATTCGGGGTGAGGTGTAAGTTGGCCTTTCTGAACGAAGGTTCCATCTTCACGGATTCGGCGGCAAAGCCAAATACTTGAGCGGCTTGGACGGATTAATGTCAAGTGGCTAGCACGCCAATTGCAACGTTTCAGCCCAGACGCTGCACGTCGGGCAGTTGCATGGCCTTCACCTCACCTTGGAGGAAGTCGCTGAGCCGGCGCAAACGTTCACCTCCCGGCCGGGTTTTCGGCCAGACCAGGTAATAGTGTTCACCGCTGGCGACAGCCGTCGGCCATGGCAGGCTCAGGCGTCCCTGGGCGACATCCTCGGCCACCATCAGCAGATCGCCCATGGAGACTCCATAGCCACGTGCCGCCGCGATCATGCCCAGCTCCAGGGTATCGAATACCTGCCCCCCCTTGAGCGAGACCTTGTCGGACAGGCCCATGCGTTGTAGCCAATTGCGCCAGTCCCGGCGATCCGGCGTGGGGTGCAGCAGTTCAGCGCTGGCCAACCGCGCCACATCCCAGGGCTGGTCGTTCAGCAGGTTCGGCGCGCCCACCGGGATCAATTCTTCGGAAAACAGCAAACTGGCCTCCCAGTCCGCCGGAAAGTGCCCGTTGCCCAGCAATACGGCGCAATCGAAGGGCTCGACGTTGAAGTCCACCGCGTCGATGTCCATCCAGGCACTGGTCAGTTGTACCTCGTTGCCAGGCTGCAAATGCCGGAAGCGACTCAAGCGCGCCAACAACCAGCGCATGGTCAGCGTGGAAGGCGCCTTCATGCGCAGGATGCCATCCTCGCCATGCAAGGTGTGGCAGGCCCGCTCCAGCGCCATGAAGCCCTCACGTACGCCCGGCAACAGCAACCGCGCCGCCTCGGTCAATTGCAGGTTGCGGCCGCTGCGCAGGAACAGCCGACAGGCAAAGTGATCTTCCAGCGTGCGAATGTGCCGGCTGACGGCGCTCTGCGTGATCGACAGCTCTTCAGCGGCGCGGGTGAACGAGCTGTAGCGCGCCGCGGCTTCGAATGCCCGCAGCGCATAAAGAGGAGGAAGACGACGAGACATCGCAAAAGCTCCATGGCGTTGTTTGCAAACCCTACCAGAAACGTATTCAGCATGAGTTTTAATCATGCCAGCGATCTTTTTTATCCCTTTGTGCAATCCGCCGAGAGCGCCGAGAATCGTTGCTTTACTGCCTTGTTTGAACATGGAGCGTGATGATCATGCGGCATCCTGTGCGTACCGAACTCTGGGCCATCCTGCGGCTGGCGGGGCCGTTGATTGCCTCGCAGTTGGCGCACATGCTGATGGTGCTCACCGACACCGTGATGATGGCGCGCCTGAGTCCTGAAGCCTTGGCCGGCGGCGGGCTTGGGGCGGCCACCTATTCGTTCGTATCGATCTTCTGCATCGGCGTGATCGCCGCGGTGGGTACCCTGGTCGCGATCCGCCAGGGCGCAGGCGATGTCGAAGGCGCCACCCGGTTGACCCAGGCCGGACTGTGGCTGGCCTGGCTGATGGCGCTGATGGCCGGGTTGCTGTTGTGGAACCTCAAGCCGGTGCTGCTGATGTTCGGCCAGACCGAAACCAACGTGCTGTCCGCCGGACAGTTCCTGCTGGCGCTGCCGTTCGCCCTGCCCGGCTACTTGAGCTTCATGGCCCTGCGCGGCTTCACCAGCGCCATCGGCCGGGCCACACCGGTCATGGTGATCAGCCTCGGCGGGACGGTGGCCAACTTCCTGCTCAACTACGCGCTCATCACCGGTATGTTCGGCCTGCCGAAACTCGGCTTGATGGGGATCGGCCTGGTCACGGCCATCGTTGCCAACTGCATGGCCCTGGCGCTGGCCTGGCATATCCATCGGCATCCGGCCTACCGCGCCTATCCACTGCTCGACGGCCTGTCGCGGCCCAATCGCCAGTACCTCAAGGAACTGTGGCGCCTGGGCCTGCCAATTGGCGGCACCTACGCGGTGGAGGTCGGGCTGTTTGCGTTCGCCGCGCTGTGCATGGGCACCATGGGCAGCACGCCGTTGGCAGCCCACCAGATCGCACTGCAAATCGTCTCGGTGGCGTTCATGGTGCCGGCCGGAATGTCCTACGCCATCACCATGCGCATCGGCCAACACTACGGTGCCGGGCAACTGCTGATGGCACGCCTGGCCGGTCGGGTCGGGATCGGCTTTGGCGCGGCCGCCATGCTGGCGTTCGCCATGGTGTTCTGGCTGCTGCCCCATCAATTGATCGGCTTGTTCCTGGACCACGACGACCCGGCGTTTCGCGAGGTGATCAACCTGGCCGTGAGCCTGCTGGCGGTGGCGGCGTGGTTCGAGCTGTTCGATGGCACGCAAACCATCGCCATGGGCTGCATTCGGGGGCTCAAGGACGCCAAGACCACCTTCCTGGTGGGACTGGGTTGCTATTGGCTGATCGGCGCGCCGGCGGCGTGGTGGATGGCGTTCCACCTGGACTGGGGCCCGACCGGCGTCTGGTGGGGCCTGGCCCTGGGGCTGGCCTGCGCGGCCGTGAGCCTGACAGCGGCGTTTGAATGGAAGATGAAGCGGATGATTCGCAGTGAACCCGGACGGCAGCGTTTCGAGGCCATCCAGGCCGATTGAGACGTATCCCCTGTGGGAGCGAGCTTACTCGCGATAGCGGTGTGTCAGTCAAACTAAATGGGACAGACCTATCGCCATCGCGAGCAAGCTCGCTCCCACAGGGGTTTGTGTCAGCTGATTTCCAGCATCGATTGCTGATCACCCTCGAACGTCAAGTACTCAACCAACTCCGGCAACGGCAACGGTTTGCTGATCAGGAAACCCTGCACCTGGTCGCAACCGAAGCCGCGTAGCAGGTCCAGTTGTTCCTGGGTTTCCACACCTTCGGCCACCACCTCCAGGTTGAGGTTGTGCGCCAGGTTGATCATCGCGTGCACCAGTTTGCGGTTCTCTTCGCGCTGCTCCATGCCACCGACGAAGCTCTTGTCGATCTTGAGCAAGGCGATCGGCAGGCTGTTGAGGTGCACGAACGAGGAGAAGCCGGTGCCGAAGTCGTCCAGGGAGAAGCGTACCCCCAGGCGGCCCAGGGCATCCATGGTCTGCTTGACCAGCTCGCTGCGGCGCATGACGGCGGTTTCGGTGAGCTCGAACTCCAGCCATTGCGCCTCGACACCCCGCTCGGCAATCAGCCGGCTCAAGGTCGGCAGCAATTGGCTGTCCTGGAACTGTCGGAACGACAGGTTGACCGCCATGTGCAACGGCGCCAGCCCCCGCTCGCGCAGGGCCTGCATGTCCCGCAGCGCCCGGGAAATCACCCAGTAGCCCAGCGGCACGATCAGGCCGCTCTGTTCGGCCAGCGGCACGAACTCACTCGGTGGCAGCAAGCCACGTTCGCCGTGACGCCAGCGTACCAACGCTTCGAGGCCGACAATGTGCCCGCCATCGAGGTTCAGCCGTGGCTGGTAATGCAGTTCCAGCTCGTCACGGCGCAGTGCCCGGCGCAGTTCGCTTTCCAGGTCGGCGAGGCTGCGGGCGTTGCGATTGATGCGCTCGTTGAAAATATGAAAGGTGCAGCCCTGGGTGCTCTTGGCCTGCTGCATGGCGATGTGGGCGTGCCACATCAGCGGATCGGCGCCAGCCTGGGCGCGAGCGTGGGCAACACCCAGGCTGCAGCCGATCAGCAGGCTTTCACCGTCCACCCAATAGGGTTCGGCCAAGGCTTCGGTAATACGCTCGGCCATCCACTCGGCCCGCTGTGGTGCGCGGCGAGTGTCGATCAGCAGGGCGAATTCATCACTGCCCAACCGTGCCAATTGATCGCCGGCCTCGAGCGAGCTCTTGAGCCGCGACACCACTTGCAGGATCAAGCGGTCACCGGCCTGGTGGCCAAGGGCGTCGTTGGCGTGACGAAAGTTGTCCAGGTCCAGGTGACCGAGCGCCAGGCCACGGCCGTCGTTTTCCGCCAGGCGCGCCGCCAGCAGCGTCTGGAAACCCTGGCGATTGGCGATGCCCGTCAATGGGTCCTGTTCGGCGAGGCGCTGCAAGGTGTTTTCCAGCACGCCGCGTTCGCGCACATGGCGCAGGCAACGACGCAGGGTCGCGCTGTCGAGGACATCACGCACCAACCAGTCGCTGACACCGTCGGGGGCAACCGCCGGCTCGTGCTCAAGCAACAGGATCGTCGGCAGGCTGCAACGGCCCGGCGCCGGCTGCAACGCCGCAACGGTCAGCAACACCGCGTTGCGATTATCTTCGAACAGGCTGCTGACTGACTCCCAGCTCGGGGCACTGATCAACACGACCGAGGGCCCCAAGGGCGCCAGGCACTCGCGCAATATTGCTGACCACGCAGGCTCTTGGGCCAATAACAGCAAACGCAAGGGTTCGACAGGCGTTGACAAGCTGACTCCCTAGACTCTGCAAGGTGGTAGGCGCCGGGCATTATGACGCGCCGATGGGCAATGACCAATGCCAATGGTTCTCAAACACGCGGTTTTGGTGGTTTTTTTCCACTCCCAAATCCTGCGCTGAACGCAATTGGCCCCACATCCTGCGTGAAAGTAGCGGAAGCGGCAAATGACAATGCGCTGTGCGTCACAAGTCGGACAGAGCAGCACAATTCTCTGAGCCTGTTAAAATGCCGGCCCATTTCGCAAACGACTCCCTGACTCTGTCATGTCCCGACTCAATCCCCGGCAGCAAGAAGCCGTGAACTATGTCGGCGGCCCTCTTTTGGTGCTCGCCGGTGCAGGCTCCGGCAAGACCAGCGTAATCACCCGCAAGATCGCGCACCTGGTCCAGAATTGTGGCATCCGCGCCCAGTACATCGTCGCCATGACCTTCACCAACAAGGCCGCCCGGGAAATGAAGGAACGGGTCGGCGGCCTGCTGCGCGCCGGCGAAGGCCGCGGCCTGACGGTCTGCACCTTCCACAACCTGGGCCTGAACATCATCCGCAAGGAACACGCGCGGCTGGGCTACAAACCGGGCTTCTCGATTTTCGACGAGACCGACGTCAAGGCCCTGATGACCGACATCATGCAAAAGGAATACTCGGGCGACGACGGCGTGGATGAGATCAAGAACATGATCGGCGCCTGGAAAAACGACCTGATCCTGCCGCCCGAGGCCCTGGAAAACGCCCGCAACCCCAAGGAGCAGACCGCCGCCATCGTCTACACCCACTACCAGCGCACGCTCAAGGCGTTCAACGCGGTGGACTTCGACGACCTGATCCTCTTGCCGGTCAAGCTGTTCCAGGACCACGCCGACATTCTCGAAAAATGGCAGAACAAGGTCCGCTACCTGCTCGTGGACGAATACCAGGACACCAACGCCAGCCAGTACTTGCTGGTGAAGCTGCTGATCGGTACGCGCAACCAGTTCACCGTGGTAGGCGACGACGACCAGTCGATCTATGCCTGGCGCGGCGCGCGGCCGGAAAACCTGATGTTGCTCAAGGAAGACTACCCGTCGCTCAAAGTGGTGATGCTGGAGCAGAACTACCGCTCCACCAGCCGCATCCTGCGCTGTGCCAACGTGCTGATTTCCAACAACCCCCACGAGTTCGAAAAACAACTGTGGAGCGAGATGGGCCACGGCGACGAGATCCGCGTGATCCGTTGCCGCAACGAAGACGCCGAAGCCGAGCGCGTGGCCATGGAAATCCTCAGCCTGCACCTGCGCACCGACCGACCGTACAGCGATTTTGCGATCCTGTACCGCGGCAACTACCAGGCCAAGCTGATCGAGCTGAAACTGCAGCATCACCAGATCCCTTATCGCCTGTCGGGGGGCAACAGCTTTTTCGGACGCCAGGAAGTGAAGGACCTGATGGCCTACTTCCGCCTGATCGTGAACCCGGACGACGACAACGCCTTCCTGCGGGTGATCAACGTGCCGCGCCGGGAAATCGGTTCGACCACCCTGGAAAAACTCGGCAACTACGCCACCGAGCGCAAGATCTCGATGTACGCCGCCACCGATGAAATCGGTCTGGGCGAACATCTGGACAGCCGCTTCACCGACCGCCTGGCGCGCTTCAAGCGCTTCATGGACAAGGTTCGCGAACAGTGCGCCGGGGAAGATCCGATTTCAGCACTGCGCAGCATGGTGATGGACATCGACTACGAGAACTGGCTGCGCACCAACAGCTCCAGCGACAAGGCTGCCGACTACCGCATGAGCAACGTCTGGTTCCTGATCGAGGCGCTGAAGAACACCCTGGAAAAAGACGAAGACGGCGACATGACGGTCGAGGACGCCATCGGCAAACTCGTGCTGCGCGACATGCTCGAGCGCCAGCAGGAAGAGGAAGACGGCGCCGAAGGTGTGCAGATGATGACGCTGCACGCCTCCAAGGGCCTGGAATTCCCCTACGTGTTCATCATGGGCATGGAAGAAGAAATCCTGCCGCACCGCTCCAGCATCGAGGCCGACACCATCGAGGAAGAACGGCGCCTGGCCTATGTCGGGATTACCCGCGCCCGCCAGACGCTGGCCTTCACCTTCGCCGCCAAGCGCAAGCAATACGGCGAAGTGATCGACTGCGCCCCCAGCCGCTTTCTCGATGAACTGCCGCCGGATGACTTGGCCTGGGAAGGCAACGACGACACGCCGACGGAAGTCAAAGTCGTTCGCGGCAACAGTGCCCTGGCGGATATACGCGCGATGTTGAAGCGTTAGAATCGACTACTTTTTTCCACCAGGCTTTTTAAATCCAGACGCTGAAGGCGTCACCAGAGGAGGCTTCATGGAAGCCCTGCACCAGAAAATTCGCGAGCAAGGCATCGTGCTTTCCGATCAGGTCCTGAAAGTCGACGCGTTCCTGAACCATCAGATCGACCCGCAGTTGATGAAGCTGATCGGCGACGAATTTGCCGCGTTGTTCAAGGACTCGGGCATCACCAAGATCGTCACCATCGAAGCCTCAGGGATTGCCCCGGCGATCATGACCGGGCTGAACCTGGGCGTACCGGTGATCTTCGCCCGCAAGCAACAGTCCCTGACCCTGACGGAAAACCTGCTGTCGGCCACCGTGTATTCGTTCACCAAGAAAACCGAAAGCACCGTCGCCATCAGCCCGCGTCACCTGACCAGCAGCGACCGGGTGCTGATCATCGATGACTTCCTGGCCAACGGCAAAGCCTCCCAGGCGCTGATCTCCATCATCAAGCAGGCCGGCGCGACTGTCGCCGGGCTGGGGATCGTGATCGAGAAGTCATTCCAGGGCGGCCGCGCGGAACTGGATGCCCAGGGTTACCGCGTCGAGTCGTTGGCGCGGGTGCAATCCCTGGCTGGCGGGGTCGTGACCTTCATCGAATAACCCTGTGCCTCCTGTGGGAGCGAGCTTGCTCGCGATAGCGGTCTGTCAGACACATTTTGTGTACCAGATGCACCGCTATCGCGAGCAAGCTCGCTCCCACAAGGGTTTCAGGTGGGTCGCCAAGGCGCGGTGGCCTTGAGCCCGGCAAGCAACAACCGCTGAAACAACTCCTCCTTCAGCCCTTCAGGGCTGGCCAGCTGCATCCGCTCCAGATGCCCGGCAAACTCCCAGGGCTGCGGCGCATCGAGCGCGGCTTTGCCCAACTCCAGGATCTCGGTGAGCTTGAACTTGCTCTTGAGCCAGTTCAGCGCCCGCAACAGGTCGCGCTCGACCTCATCGAAATCACACCCCAGCGGGTACTCGGGAAACAGGTTCGGATGGCGTGCCTGGATCGCCTGCAAGCGTTCCGATGTGTTGTCGGCGAAGCGCGGGTCGAGGCGGAAATCCTTCGGCAACTTGCCGGCGGTTTGCGCCTGCTCGATCAACCCGGGCTGGAAGCGTGAATCGCTGATGTTCAGCAACGCCTCGATCACCGCAGCGTCGGTCTTGCCTCGCAGGTCGGCGATGCCATACTCGGTCACCACGATGTCGCGCAAGTGCCGGGGAATCGTGCAATGGCCGTATTCCCAGACGATGTTCGAGCTGATCTCGCCCCCGGCCTCACGCCAACTGCGCAGCAGCAGGATCGAACGCCCGCCCTCCAGCGCATGACCCTGGGCAACGAAGTTGTACTGCCCGCCCACGCCGCTGAGCACCCGCCCGTCTTCCAGCTGATCGGCCACCCCGGCCCCCATCAGGGTCATGGTGAAGACCGTATTGATGAAACGGGCGTCGAGGCGCTGCATGCGCTTGAGCTGTTCCTGGCCGTACAGCTCGTTGATGTAGCTGATGCGCGTCATGTTGAATTCGAGAAGACGGCTTTGCGGCAACTCGCGCAGGCGTTCATAAAAACTGCGCGGCCCGAGGAAGAATCCGCCGTGTATGCAGATGCCGTCGGGTTGCGCCGCCTCGTCGAGGGTGCCGGCGTTGGCCCGTTCCTGGGTCGGAACGTCGGGGTAGACCTTGCGCCGGACGATTCCAGCCTCGGCCAGCACCAACAAACCGTTGACGAACATTTCACTGCAACCGTACAGCCCTTTGGCAAACGGTTCGACCCCGCCCTCGCGCTCGATCAGTTGCGCCCACTGGCTAAGGTTCAGGTCCGCCAGCAGCGCCTGGTAACCGGCATTATCGGCCTGGCGTGCGAGCAGCGCCGCCGTCAGCGCATCGCCCATGGCGCCGATGCCGATCTGCAGCGTCCCGCCGTCGCGCACCAGGGTACTGGCGTGCAGGCCGATCAGATGGTCCTGGAAGCCCACCGGCATGTTCGGCGTGGAAAACAACGTGTGGCTGTCCTTCTCGTCGATCAACAGGTCGAAAGCGTCGATACCGACTTCCGCGTCGCCGGGCATGTAGGGCAAATCGCTGTGCACCTGGCCGACCAGGAGGATGGTCTCCCCGGCCGCCCGCCGCTTGGCGATCATCGGCAGCAGGTCGAGGGTGATGTCCGGATTGCAGCTCAGGCTCAGGCGATCCGGATGCTCAGGATCGCTCGCCACCAACTGCGCCACCAGGTTCAAGCCGGCAGCATTGATGTCCCGGGCAGCATGGCTGTAGTTGCTGCTGACATAGTTCTGCTGGGCCGAGGCGCTGTGCAGCAGGCTGCCGGGCTGCATGAAGAACTGCTCGACCCGTATGTTGGGTGGCAGGCTGTCCTGATGCAGGTCGGCCAGGTAATCCAGTTCGGGATAGTCACCGAAGACCTGTTCGACAAAGGGCTCGAGGAAGCGCTTCTGCAGACCATCACCCAGTTTCGGTCGGCCCAGGCTCAGGGCCGTGTAGATGGTCAACTGTCGCTCGGGCAGTTGTGCAATGCGCCGGTACAGCGCGTTGGCGAACAGATTGGGTTTGCCTAGCCCCAGTGGCATGCCGAGATGAATATGCGCGGGCAGGCGCTCGAGCACGTCATCCACCGCCTGTTCGATTGAACACAACTGCACCATCGGACCCTCCTGGACACTCCATGAATGTGGGTTGGACCGAGCTTGCCGCGTCTTGGTTGCGATGAACAGCCCTGGAGAAACCCCAGGCACAAAAAAGCCGCTCGTAAGCGGCTTTTTTACGCAAGATATCGGCGTATTACAGGCCGGACATCTCTTTGATGGCGCCCTTGAGGTCGTCATCCGAGCAATCGGCGCAGGTGCCTTTAGGCGGCATGGAGTTGATGCCGGTAATGGCCTTGGCCAGGATGCCGTCGAGGCCGCCCTGGTGATCGGCGCGCTCTTTCCAGGCTGCCTTGTCACCGATTTTCGGCGCACCCAGCAGGCCTGTACCGTGGCAAGCGTTGCAATGCTTTGCAATCACGTCAGCCGGCTTCTTGGCACCACCCGCGCCGCCAGCGGCAGTGGCAACTTCCATGCCTTTGCATTCTTTCCCCTGGACGCAGACCTGGCCAACGGGTTCGAGGCGCTTGGCGATTTCGTCGGTGGTCGCCGCTTGGGCACTGACTGCCCATAGGGCCAATACGGTTGCTGGTGCAGCCAGCATTTTCATAATTAGGTTCACGCGTACACCCTCAATGGTGGCTAGTCACGCCTGCGGCCACGGTTTGCAGGCGGGCGCAAGTATAGCGGTAAGCCCGTCACTCTGAAACAACCCCAAAGTCGCAAGGGTCTTGTTTGCAATGACGGTTCCTTCCCTGGGCGCCTTTGCCGTACGGGCCGGCGCCGCTTTTTCTAGAAATTGGCCGGTGTGGCTGCGCTGATCAGTCGCGCCGGCACGTCGAACGGATTACGGAAACGGTGGGGCTTGGTGCTTTCGAAATAGTAGCTGTCGCCCGCTTCGAGCACGAAGGTTTCGACACCGACCACCAGTTCCAGCCGCCCTTCCACCAGGATCCCGGTTTCCTCGCCCTCATGGGTGAGCATCTCTTCACCGGTGTCGGCGCCAGGCGGATAGATTTCGTTGAGAAAGGCAATCGCCCGGCTCGGGTGTGCCCTGCCCACCAGCTTCATGGTCACGGCGCCGTCGGAGATGTCGATCAGTTCGTTGGCTTTATAGACGATCTGAGTCGGTTTCTCCTGAAGGATTTCTTCGGAGAAAAACTCGACCATGGACATGGGAATCCCGCCAAGGACCTTACGCAGCGAGCTGATCGAGGGGCTGACGCTGTTCTTCTCGATCATTGAAATAGTGCTGTTGGTGACGCCCGCACGCTTGGCGAGCTCACGCTGGGAAAGGCCTTTGAGTTTACGAATGGATTGCAGTCGTTCACCGACGTCCAATGCAGGAGCCTCCAGGGAATCAGGTTGTGAGGAAAGTGAGCGTTATCATGGCGACAGCGTTCAGTATTTACAACACTTTGACCCGAATCCTGTGCGGTGAAGCGACTTTCGGTAGCCGACGCCGTACGTCAATGCCCGGAATAGAGGCGTGGCACCCGCCGCAGGTTGCAGAAAATCTGATAGGGGATCGTGTCGGCGGCCTTGGCAACGTCGCTGGCCAGGATGTTCTTGCCCCACAACTCCACGGTCGAGCCGAGCCCGGCCTGGGGGACATCGGTCAAGTCGACACACAGCATGTCCATCGACACCCGTCCGACCAGTTGGCTGCGCTGCCCATCCACCAGCACCGGCGTACCGGTGGGCGCCTGGCGTGGGTAGCCGTCGGCATACCCCATGGCGACCACGCCGACCCGGGTTGGTTGCGAGGTCACAAAACGGGCACCGTAGCCCACCGGCTCGCCAGCGGGCAATTCGCGTACGCTGATGATCTTCGACTCCAGGGTCATCACCGGTTGCAGGCGCGAGGCGACGGCGTTGGGCTCGTCAAAGGGCGTGGCGCCGTAGAGCATGATGCCCGGGCGCACCCAGTCACTGGGTATCTGCGGCCAGCCCAATACGGCCGGCGAGTTGCGCAGGCTGATCTGCGCTACCAGGCCCTGGCGGGCCTTGTCGAATACCGCTAGTTGCTCGGTGCTGCTGGGATCGTGCAGTTCATCGGCACGGGCGAAGTGGCTCATCAAGACAATCTTCGCCACCTTGCCGCTGGCGAGCAGGCGACGGTAGGCCGCCTGGTAATCCGCCGGATGCAGGCCGACCCGGTGCATGCCGGAATCGAGCTTGAGCCAGACCGTGATCGGCTGGCTCAGCGCGGCTTTTTCAATCGCTTCGAGCTGCCACAACGAATGCACTACGCACCAGAAATCGTGCTCGACGATCAACGGCAGCTCACTGGCCTCGAAAAAACCCTCCAGCAGCAGGATCGGCCCACGGATCCCCGCGGCCCGCAGCTCCAGGGCTTCTTCGATACAGGCGACGGCGAACCCGTCCGCCGTGTCCTGCAGCGCCTCGGCGCAACGCACCGCGCCGTGCCCGTAGGCGTCGGCCTTGATCACCGCAAGGGCCTTGGCCCCCGTGACTTCGCGGGCCAATTGGTAGTTGTGACGCAGGGCTTGGAGATCGATCAGGGCACGGGCAGGACGCATGGCGGCAGGCTTCTAGGCGGTCATGAATAAAAAACCGGTGCTGGCTGACAGCATGAACCACCAACAGCACCGGGAGAGGGATCGTTTGGGCCGGTATTTAAGGCAACGCGGCCACGACAGACAGCTCCACCAGGATCTCCGGTTCGCACAGCTTGGCTTCCACCGTGGCGCGGGCCGGGGCGACGCCCTTGGGCAACCATTTGTCCCAGACGGCGTTCATGCCTTCGAAGTGGGCCTCGATGTCCTTCAAGTAGATCGTCACCGATAGCAAACGATTCTTGTCGGTTCCGGCCAGGTCCAGCAAGCGTTCGATATTGGCCAGGCTTTCGCGGGTCTGCTGTTCAATACCGGCGTTCATGTCGTCGCCGACCTGTCCGGCCAGGTAAACGGTGCCGTTGTGTACGACAACCTGGCTCATGCGGTCATTGGTGAGCTGGCGCTGGATTGACATGTTTTGCAGACTCCTGGTGTTTGCTGCCATAACGGGAAATATCGAGGCCTTCGGCGCTGATCTGCGGCTTTTTCTTCGCCATCAGGTCGGCCAACAGGCGACCGGAACCGCAGGCCATGGTCCATCCGAGGGTGCCATGGCCGGTGTTCAGGAACAGATTCTTGAAGGGCGTGGCGCCCACGATTGGCGTTCCGTCCGGGGTGGTCGGGCGCAAGCCGGTCCAGAAACTGGCCTGGGCCAGGTCACCGCCCTGAGGATAAAGGTCGTTGACGATCATCTCCAGGGTTTCGCGCCGACGTGGGTTGAGGGACAGGTCAAAACCGGCGATTTCCGCCATGCCGCCTACCCGAATGCGGTTGTCGAAGCGGGTGATCGCGACCTTGTAGGTTTCGTCGAGAATGGTCGAAGTCGGCGCCATCGCCGGGTTGGTGATCGGCACGGTCAGGGAGTAGCCCTTGAGCGGATACACCGGTGCACGGATCCCGAGAGGCTTGAGCAGTTGCGGCGAGTAGCTGCCCAGGGCCAGGACGTAGCGGTCGGCGGTTTCCAGCTTGCCGTCGATCCAGACACCGTTGATGCGGTCACCGGCGAAGTCCAGGCGCTGGATATCCTGGCCGAAGCGGAATTGCACACCGAGCTTCTCGGCCATTTCCGCCAGGCGCGTGGTAAACATCTGACAGTCACCGGTCTGGTCGTTGGGCAGGCGCAGGGCGCCGGCCAGGATGTCGGTGACATTTGCCAGGGCCGGCTCAACCCGAGCAATGCCCTCGCGGTCGAGTACTTCGAACGGCACACCCGACTCTTTCAGCACGGCGATGTCTTTTGCCGCGCCATCGAGCTGGGCCTGGGTGCGGAACAGCTGGGTGGTCCCCAGGCTACGGCCTTCGTAGGCAATGCCGGTTTCGGCGCGCAGCTCGTCGAGGCAGTCACGGCTGTACTCGGACAGGCGCACCATGCGTTCCTTGTTGATCGCATAGCGGCTGGCGGTGCAGTTGCGCAGCATCTGTGCCATCCACAGGTATTGGTCAATGTCGGCAGTGGCCTTGATCGCCAGCGGCGCGTGGCGCTGCAGCAGCCACTTGATGGCCTTGAGCGGTACACCCGGTGCGGCCCACGGCGAGGCATAACCCGGCGACACCTGGCCGGCGTTGGCGAAACTGGTTTCCATGGCAGGCGCTGGCTGACGGTCGACCACCACCACTTCAAACCCGGCACGGGCCAGATAATAAGCACTGACGGTGCCGATGACGCCGCTACCCAAGACCAGAACGCGCATGTTGATGCCCTCATCGCGGATAACCGCTGACGTTTGTTGTACATAGCTTTGATGGTCGCAGTGTAAAAAAGATCAGCCAGTGCTTTTCACTATATAAACGCCTATATTTGGCGAGAATTCTCGGCAAAAACCCTTTTCACGGAGGCGCATCACCTGTGCGTACCAACACCCAGACCAAACGTGAGCTGGACAAGATCGACCGCAATATCCTGCGCATTCTCCAGGCGGACGGACGCATCTCCTTCACCGAGCTGGGGGAAAAGGTCGGCCTCTCCACCACGCCCTGCACCGAGCGGGTACGGCGCCTGGAGCGCGAAGGCATCATCATGGGCTACAACGCCCGGCTCAATCCGCAGCACTTGAAGGGTAGCCTGCTGGTGTTTGTCGAGATCAGTCTCGACTACAAATCCGGCGACACGTTCGAAGAGTTCCGACGCGCCGTGCTGAAACTGCCTCACGTGCTGGAATGTCACCTGGTGTCAGGGGACTTCGACTATCTGGTGAAAGCACGGATTTCCGAGATGGCTTCGTACCGCAAGCTGCTGGGCGACATCCTGCTCAAGCTGCCCCATGTGCGCGAATCCAAGAGCTACATCGTGATGGAAGAGGTGAAGGAGAGCTTGAACCTGCCAATTCCGGATTGAAGACAGCTTCCAAGGCAAGAGTCGTCTGGACGGCCGCTATCGCGAGCAAGCTCGCTCCCACACCGGTCAGAGGTGGATACACTCTTGTGAGCAACGGAGATCCATTGTGGGAGCGAGCTTGCTCGCGAAGGCCGCGACTCGGTATCCCTGCCTGCTAGACCAACACCTGGCGAGTGCTGGCCATGTATTCATGAATCTGCTTCTCGACCCGCGGATGGATCAATTCCACCGGCCGCCGGCCATTGGGACACGGCAAGGTCGCGGTGGTGCCGAACAACCGGCAGATCAGCGGGCGCTCGTCGTAGACGGTGCAACCGTCGGGCCCCAGGTGCACGCAGTCGAGTGCGTCCATGGCCGCGTCCTGTTCGGCCCGGGTCTTACGGGGCAAGCGGGCCATTTCCTCCGGCGAGGTGGTCACCGGACCACAGCAGTCATGGCAGCCCGGTACGCACTCGAACGAGGGAATCTGCTGGCGTAGCGTGCGAATTTTTTGACTGTTGCAGCTCATCGAGGCGGTTACCGAAGGAGACGGTCCAGGATTCTGCCTTAAAAGCCGCGCACCAGACAGCGCCAGCCGACCGGTGTTGCCCAGTAAGGAATCGCCAGCTTATGCTCCGTAAAATTTCTCAAACACAAAAATCAGGATTACGCACATGAACGCCCGTGTTCAGCAACCTGTCCCGAGCCACGCGCACGCCGCCTCTTATTACGCCGCCAGCAGCCTGCCGCAACCGGACCATCCGCTGCTGCAGGGTGAATTGCTGGCGGATGTCTGCGTGGTCGGCGGCGGGTTCTCCGGGTTGAACACGGCGATCGAACTGGCCGAGCGCGGCATGAGCGTGGTGCTGCTGGAAGCGCACCGGATCGGCTGGGGGGCCAGCGGGCGCAACGGCGGCCAATTGATTCGTGGCGTCGGCCATGGCCTCGATCAGTTTGCGCCGATCATCGGCGCCGACGGCGTGCGCCAGATGAAGCTCATGGGCCTTGAGGCCGTGGAAATCGTCCGACAGCGCGTCGAGCGTTTCCAGATCCCGTGCGACCTCACCTGGGGTTACTGCGACCTCGCCAACAAGCCCAGCGACCTGGAGGGCTTCGCCGAAGACGCCGAAGAACTGCGCAGCCTGGGTTATCGCCATCCGACCCGACTGCTGCAAGCCAACGAAATGCACAGCGTCGTGGGTTCGGATCGCTACGTCGGTGGGTTGATCGACATGGGCTCGGGGCATCTGCATCCGCTGAACCTGGCCCTGGGTGAAGCCGCCGCCGCGCAGCAACTGGGGGTCAGGCTGTTCGAGCAATCGGCGGTCACACGGATCGACTACGGTCCTGAAGTGAAGGTACACACCCAGCAGGGCTCGGTCCGCGCCAAGACGCTGGTGCTGGGCTGCAACGCTTACCTCAATGGACTCAATCCGCAACTGGGCGGCAAAGTGCTGCCGGCCGGCAGCTACATCATCGCCACCGAACCTTTGAGCCAGGCCGAGGCACAGGCGTTGTTGCCACAGAACATGGCGGTCTGCGATCAACGCGTGGCCCTGGATTACTACCGGCTTTCGGCGGATCGACGCTTGCTGTTTGGCGGGGCCTGTCACTATTCCGGCCGCGACCCACAGGACATCGGCGCGTACATGCGGCCGAAGATGCTCAAGGTCTTCCCGCAATTGGCGGAGGTGAAAATCGATTATCAATGGGGTGGGATGATTGGTATCGGCGCCAACCGCTTGCCACAGATCGGTCGGCTCAAGGACCAGCCCAATGTGTATTACGCCCAGGCCTATTCCGGCCATGGGGTGAATGCCACGCACCTGGCTGGCAAATTGTTGGCCGAAGCCATCAGCGGGCAGCACAGCAGCGGTTTCGATCTGTTCGCCCAGGTCCCGCACATGACGTTCCCTGGCGGCAAGCACCTGCGCTCGCCGCTGTTGGCGCTGGGGATGTTGTGGCATCGGTTGAAAGAGCTGGTCTAAAGAACTTCAGCACTACGGATGACGCTATCGCGGGCAAGCCTTGCTCCCACAGGTCAATTTCAAATCTGTGGGAGCAAACAAATCTGTGGGAGCAAGGCTTGCCCGCGATAGCAATCTCAGAACCCACACCGCTTCAAAGCCGCCAGAACGGCTTCAAGCCCTCCTCTCGCGCCTGCTCCCGACTCAGCCCGATGTCACGCAACTGTTCGGGTGTAAGTTCCAGCAAGGCTTGGCGTGTATGCAGACGATGCCAGAACAGGGCCCAACGGCTCAGGCCGGATGGCGGCTTGCGCAACATCGCACTACGCAGCCCCCTCTCCTGCCCTGCCGCCAGTTCCTGACTGTGTAACGTCAGCCGCACATCGCTCAAGCCGTTCATTTTGATCGCTCCTGTTTACTTGGGTAGCCAGAGGTTTCATGATGCGCGGACGGCCAAAAGCAATACAGATTCAACTCATTTTTTTTATAAGCATACAGATTCGGTATTTCCGGCACTGAATTGTCATTTTCCACCCCAACTGTATCGGTTGCCGTGGTCCATCTCATCGGGAGCACACCATGACCCTCTACGTGAACCTCGCCGAATTGCTCGGTACCCGCATCGAACAGGGTTTCTACCGTCCCGGCGACCGGCTGCCGTCAGTGCGGGCATTGAGCACGGAACATGGGGTCAGCTTGAGTACGGTGCAGCAGGCCTATCGCGTGCTGGAAGACAGTGGGCTGGCGATGCCGAGACCCAAGTCCGGCTATTTCGTCCCCGTGGGCCGCGAACTGCCGGACCTGCCGGTGGTAGGCCGTCCGGCCCAGCGCCCAGTGGATATTTCCCAGTGGGACCAGGTGCTGGAGCTGATCCGCGCCGTACCGCGCCCGGACGTGGTGCAACTGGGACGCGGCATGCCGGATATCAATTCGCCGACCATGAAACCGTTGCTGCGCAGCCTGGCGCAGATCAGCCGCCGACAAGACATGCCCGGCCTGTATTACGACAACATCTACGGCAACCTCGCGCTACGTGAACAGATCGCCCGGCTGTCGCTGGACTCCGGCTGCCAGCTGGGGCCCAACGATTTGATCGTCACCACCGGTTGCCATGAGGCCCTGTCGGTCAGCATCCGCGCCACCTGCGAACAAGGCGATATCGTCGCGGTGGACTCACCCAGTTTTCACGGGGCCATGCAAACCCTCAAGGGCCTGGGCATGAAGGCTTTGGAGATCCCCACCGACCCGCTCACCGGCATCAGCCTGGATGCCCTGGAACTGGCGCTGGAGCAATGGCCGATCAAGGCCATACAGTTGACCCCCAGCTGCAATAACCCGCTGGGCTACATCATGCCCGACGCTAATAAACGCGCCCTGCTGACCCTGGCACAGCGCTTCGACGTGGCGATCATCGAAGATGATGTGTATGGCGAGTTGGCCTACACCTACCCTCGCCCGCGCACCATCAAGTCCTTTGATGAAGACGGCCGCGTCCTGCTCTGCAGTTCTTTTTCCAAGACCCTGGCGCCAGGGCTGCGCATTGGCTGGGTCGCGCCGGGCCGGTATCTGGAGCGGGCGCTGCACATGAAATACATCAGCACCGGCTCCACCGCGCCACAACCGCAGATCGCCATTGCCGAATTTCTCAAGGGTGGCCATTTCGAACCCCATTTGCGCCGGATGCGTACGCAATACCAGCGCAATCGCGACGTGATGATCGATTGGATCAGCCGCTATTTCCCACCAGGCACCCGGGCCAGTCGCCCGCGAGGCAGCTTCATGCTGTGGGTCGAATTGCCGGAAGGCTTCGACACGCTGAAGCTCAATCGGGTCCTGCTGGACCAAGGCGTGCAGGTCGCTGTCGGCAGCATCTTTTCGGCATCGGGCAAGTACCGCAACTGCCTGCGGATGAACTACGCTGCCAAGCCAACGGCCCAGATCGAAGAGGCCGTACGCAAGGTCGGAACCGCCGCTATGGCGTTGTTGAACGAAACCCAGCGCGACATCGTCTGAACTTTACCCAGAGAAGCAGCACCCAACAGCCGATCAACGTGAACAAGCGGAACGATCCTACGTGAGATCCAGACCGATCCTGCCTGCGCTGCTGTTAGTCGCCTCACTGCTGAGCGGCTGCGCCAGTCTTGATGTCACCCGCGAGCCCTCCCAGGCCTTGCCGGCCGCCGAATCTTCGTTCGGCCGCTCGGTCCAGGCCCAGGCTGCCGCCCATGAAGGGCGCTCGGGCTTTCGGCTGCTGTCGGACAGCACCGACGCGTTCATCGCCCGGGCCGAGTTGATTCGCCACGCCCAAGGCAGCCTGGATTTGCAGTACTACATCGTCCACGACGGCATCAGCACACGGATGCTGGTGGATGAATTGCTCAAGGCCGCCGACCGGGGCGTGCGCGTACGGATCCTGCTGGACGACACCACCAGCGATGGCCAGGATCAGATCATCGCGACCCTCGCCGCTCATCCGCAGATACAGATCCGCCTGTTCAACCCGCTGCACCTGGGCCGTGCCACCGGCGTGACCCGCAGCCTCGGACGCCTGCTCAACCTGTCGCAGCAACACCGCCGGATGCACAACAAGCTGTGGCTGGCGGATAACAGCATGGCCATCGTCGGCGGTCGCAACCTGGGCGATGAGTATTTCGACGCCGAACCCAACCTGAACTTCACCGACATCGACCTGCTCAGTGTCGGCCCGGTGGCCGAACAATTGGGGCACAGCTTCGACCAGTACTGGAACAGCGCCCTGAGCAAACCCATCGAACAGTTCCTGTCCCATCGCCCCACGCCCAAGGACCTGGCCAACAGCCGCCTGCGCCTGCAAGAATCCATGGAGCAGACCCAAAAGGAAAATCACGCGCTCTACCAGCAGTTGACCGCCTACAAGACCCAACCGCGCCTGGACACCTGGCGCGACCAGTTGATCTGGGCCTGGAACAAGGCGCTGTGGGACGCGCCCAGCAAGGTGCTGGCCAAGGACGAGCCGGACCCGCAGCTATTGCTGACCACGCAACTGGCGCCGGAACTGACCGGGGTCAGCAAGGAACTGATCATGATTTCCGCCTACTTCGTCCCCGGTCAGCCAGGCTTGGTCTATCTGACCAGTCGCGCCGATGCTGGCGTGTCGGTGAGCCTGCTGACCAACTCCCTGGAAGCCACCGACGTGCCCGCCGTGCACGGCGGCTATGCGCCGTACCGCAAAGCCCTGCTGCAACACGGCGTACGCCTGTTCGAACTTCGCCGACAACCGGGCGACAAAGGCAGCAGCCCTCACCTGTTCTACAGCAAGTCCTACGGCCAATCGGACTCCAGCCTGCACAGCAAGGCGATCATCTTCGACCAGCAGAAATCGTTCATCGGCTCGTTCAATTTCGACCCGCGCTCGGTGCTGTGGAACACCGAAGTCGGCGTGCTGGTGGACAGCCCTGAACTCGCCGGCCAAGTGCGCGACCTGGCCTTGCAGGGCATGGCGCCAGCCCTGAGCTATCAGGCCAGGCTGGAGGATGGAACGCTAGTATGGACCACCGAAGACAACGGCCAGACGCACGACCTGGACCGCGAACCGGGCAGCTGGTGGCGCCGATTCAATGCCTGGTTCGCCACGACCGTCGGACTGGAGCGGATGCTTTAGGGGGCGACCGCTTTCATGGCAACCCGCTTTTGGAGGCAGCCCGCTTTTGTGGCGAGGGAGCTTGCTCCCGCTGGACTGCGAAGCGGTCCCGGCTTTTGCGGTTGCTGCGCAACCGAGCGGGAGCAAGCTCCCTCGCCACAGGGGTTTCGGGGTTTTCAAGCGGGTTCTGTCGCCCCAAACGCCCCTTGACGCAACAACAGGATCACCAGCCCGAACGCCCCGGCGGCCATGAACAAAGGCAGCGCATGCCCGCTGACCCACTGGCTGCCTGCTCCCGCGGCCAGTGGGCCGATCAGGCAACCAAGGCCCCACAGTTGCGCGACGTGGGCGTTGGCCCGCACCAGCGCATCGTCGCGGTAACGTTCGCCGATCAGGATCAGCGACAACGTGAACAAACCGCCGGCACTGGCGCCGAACAGCACCCACAGCGGCCAGATCAACAGGGTATCGATCAACAGCGGAACCGCCAGGCTCGACAACGTCAGTGCCACCGCGCAACCCGTCAACAGCGCCCGGCGAGACACGCGATCGGCCAGGGCGCCGATGGGCAACTGCAACAGGGCATCACCGACCACCACGGTGCTGACCATCGCCAACGCGATGTCGGCGGTGAAGCCCTGGCGCAGACAATACACCGGAAGCAACGTGAGGATCATGGCCTCGAACGCGGCGAACAACGAGACCGCCCAGGCAATCGCCGGCAAGCCTCGGCAAAACGTCCACAAGTCGCCAAACGTAACGCTGCCGGCCTCGCTGCTCGGCGCACCGCTACGGCCCAGCAACAGCAAGGGTGCGATCAGCAGCAAACCGACGCCCACCCAGAACCCGTAGTCATGATCGGTCCCCAGTGCGCCCAGCAGCAGCGGGCCGGATAACTGGCTCAGGGCGTAGCTGCTGCCGTACAGCGCCACCAGTCGCCCACGCCATTTCTCAATGACCAGTTGATTGATCCAGCTTTCACCCAGAATGAACACCAGGGTCAGGACCACGCCAATCACCAGGCGCAACAGCAACCAGACCGGATAGCTGGGCAACAGCGCCAGCAACCCGATGGACACCGCGCCGCCCCACAGGCACAGACGCATCAACGCCGCCGTGCCAAACCGCGCCGCCAGCCGGCTGGACACCTTGGCCCCGAGCAACACCCCCACGGCCGGCATGGCGGCCATCACGCCAATGGCGAACGAGCCATAGCCCCAGCCCTCCAGGCGCAGCGACACCAGCGGCATGCTCACGCCCAGGGCCAGGCCGACACTCAGGACAGACGCCAATACGGCGAAATAGGTCGCCCAACGCATTTCCACGCTCCTGTGGAGGGTCATCAATCTCAGCCATCCCCAAAAACACTGTGGGAGCGAGCTTGCTCGCGATAGCGGCGCAACATTCAACAAAGTCGTCGACTGTCATACCGCTATCGCGAGCAAGCTCGCTCCCACAGGGGGGATCAGCGCTGTTTGAAGCCCCGGACAGGATCCGGGGCCATCATCTTCAGAGCTTGATCCAGGTCGACTTCAGCTCGGTGTACTTGTCGAACGCATGCAGCGACTTGTCGCGACCGTTGCCCGACTGCTTGAAACCACCGAACGGCGCGGTCATGTCGCCGCCGTCGTACTGGTTGACCCAGACGCTACCGGCGCGCAGGGCCTTGGCGGTCAGGTGGGCCTTGGAGATGTCCTTGGTCCATACCGCAGCGGCCAGGCCGTACGGCGTGTCGTTGGCAATCTCGATGGCCTGCTCGGCGGTGTCGAAGGCAATGACCGACAACACCGGGCCGAAAATCTCTTCCTGGGCGATTTTCATCGCGTTGCTCACACCATCGAAAATCGTCGGCTCGACGTATGTACCGCCCGTTTCCTCAAGGATGCGCTTGCCGCCGGCCACCAGTTTGGCGCCGTCGCTGTGCCCGGCCTCGATGTAGGACAGCACGGTGTTCATCTGCTGGGTATCGACCAGGGCGCCGACGTTGGTGGCCGGGTCCAGGGGATTGCCCGGCTTCCAGCCCTTGAGGGCTTCGATCACCAGTGGCAGGAATGTGTCCTTGATGGAACGCTCCACCAACAGCCGCGAGCCGGCGGTGCAGACCTCGCCCTGGTTGAAGGCGATGGCGCTGGCGGCGGATTCCGCGGCGGCTTGCAGGTCCGGGGCATCGGCGAACACGATGTTCGGGCTCTTGCCGCCAGCTTCCAGCCAGATACGCTTCATGTTGGATTCGCCGGAGTAAATCATCAGTTGCTTGGCGATCTTGGTAGAGCCGGTGAACACCAGCGTATCGACGTCCATATGCAGGGCCAGGGCCTTGCCGACGGTGTGGCCATAGCCTGGCAGCACGTTCAGCACGCCTTTCGGAATGCCGGCCTCGATCGCCAGTGCGGCGATGCGGATAGCGGTCAGCGGGGATTTTTCCGACGGTTTGAGCACCACCGAGTTACCGGTGGACAGCGCCGGGCCGAGCTTCCAGCAGGCCATCATCAACGGAAAGTTCCAAGGCACGATAGCGCCCACGACACCCACCGGCTCACGGGTTACCAGGCCCAACTGATCGTGCGGAGTAGCCGCCACTTCGTCGTAGAGCTTGTCGATGGCTTCACCGCTCCAGCTCAAGGCTTGCGCCGCGCCGGGAACGTCGATGTTCAGGGAATCACTGATCGGCTTGCCCATGTCCAGGGTTTCGAGCAGGGCCAGTTCTTCGGCATGCTGCTTGAGCAGGCCGGCAAAACGAATCATGGTGGCTTTGCGCTTGCTGGGTGCCAGGCGCGACCAGACGCCGGAACTGAATGTGGCGCGGGCGTTTTCGACCGCACGCTGGGCGTCGGCGACGTCACAGCTGGCGATCTTGCCCAGCAGGCGGCCATCGACCGGGCTGAGGCAATCGAAGGTTTCGCCGGACACCGCATCGGTGTACTCGCCGTTGATGAAGGCGCGGCCTTCGATCTTCAGGTCGCGGGCGCGTTGTTCCCAGTCGGCACGAGTCAGGGTGGTCATGCGTGTGTCCTCCTCTTATTGAGTACGAACGCCGCGCGGTGCGCAGCGCTCAAAAGAATTCTGCCCAACCAGCCTGGTTTCGGCGCCGTTTTCGGCATAGGGCACCCGCCACCCTAAACCAGCGGCTGGTCATGTTTCAATATATTTGACACAACGCTGGCAAACGACCTTGCGATGTTCGTTTTAATAAACATAGACTCGAGGCCTTCCAAGCGATCACTGGGGATCACCCGCATGAGCATTCAGGACATCGTCGATTTCAGCCAGGCCAATACCGCCGCCGAACGTTATCGCCCGGACCCGGCCAAGGTGTTCAAGGGCGATCCCGAGCAAACCGTGTTCAACCACTACAGCAGCCCCTGCGGGCAAATGAACGCGGGCGTATGGGAAGGCGCCGTCGGCCAGTGGACGGTCAATTACACCGAGCATGAATATTGCGAGATCGTCCAGGGCGTTTCCGTGCTGCGGGACGACGATGGCAATGCCAAGACGTTGCGAGCCGGCGACCGTTTCGTGATTCCAGCGGGATTCAAGGGCACTTGGGAAGTGTTGGAACCGTGCCGCAAGATTTACGTGGTGTTCGAACAGAAGGCTTGAGGATTTGTGCGGCCTGTGAGGGCCTCATCGCGAGCAAGCTCGCTCCCACAGGAATCTGAGGTGTCATAAGGTCCAGTGTGGGAGCGAGCTTGCTCGCGATGAGGCCCTCACAAGGCAACAAAAAAGGCCCGTATCTCGCGATACGGGCCTTTTTCGTAAGAAGGGAAAAATCAATTACTTGATTTTGCCTTCCTTGTAGATCACGTGCTTGCGAACAACCGGATCATATTTCTTGATCTCGATTTTGTCCGGGGTAGTACGCTTGTTCTTGTCGGTAGTGTAGAAGTGACCAGTACCGGCGCTCGAGATCAAACGAATCAATTCACGCATGATTAGCTCCCTTAAACCTTGCCATCGCGACGAAGTTCGGCCAGCACGACACTGATGCCACGCTTGTCGATGATACGCATGCCCTTGGCAGATACGCGCAGACGCACAAAACGTTTCTCTTCTTCAACCCAGAAGCGGTGATGCTGCAGGTTCGGCAGGAAACGACGACGGGTTTTGTTGTTTGCGTGGGAAATGTTATTCCCAGTCACCGGACCCTTACCGGTAACTTGACAGACTCTCGACATGCCTCAGCCCTCTAAAACCACATGCCCAACCCGGCATGGGTTGGCCGCTTAATCTCTCAGTCATTTGGCGCCAGGCGCCGCGTTTCTTTAAGGGTCTTACCGGCTACACCTACAGTGAAGGAACCGGGCCCCTAGAAAAGAGCGCTGCTTTATACCAGAAAGACCACGGTGCAACAACAGCCGATGTGATTTGTCTTCATGGCGAATCATCGGCCAACCGCCCCGGGCGGCGGGGGCAGAGGCTGGCGCAGCCCCTTACCGCTCGTCGCTGCACACAGGTTTTTTTCTCCCGCGGCGATTTTTAGTCCTTCAACGCGCCGGCGCAGAGTGCCGGAAAATGCAAAAAGGGGATAGTCATTTAGCGGCGAGCCCACTAGGGTAGGCCTTTTCCAGACTGCACTCGCAGATGGGCCTTCGACTTGCACAGGAAACCGACCATGCGCCTCGCTGCCCTACCATTGTTGCTCGCCCCTCTGCTGATCACCCCGCAGGCCTTGGCCGCCGCCCTGAGCGTCTGCACCGAAGCCAGCCCGGAAGGGTTCGATGTCGTCCAGTACAACTCCCTGACGACCACCAACGCCTCCGCCGACGTGCTGATGAACCGCCTGGTGGACTTCGACACCGCCAGCGGCAAAGTGGTCCCCAGCCTGGCCGAGCGCTGGGAAGTCTCCACCGATGGCCTGGCCTACGTGTTCAAGCTGCGGCCACAGGTCAAGTTCCACCACACCGACTACTTCACGCCACGCCGCGACCTGACCGCCGAGGACGTGAAGTTCAGCTTCGAGCGCATGCTCGACCCGGCGAACCCCTGGCACAAGGTGGCGCAAAGCGGCTTCCCCCACGCCCAGTCCATGCAACTGCCAGCGCTGATCAAGAAAGTCGACGCACTGGACCCGCTGACCGTGCGCTTCACCCTCGATCACGCCGACTCGACCTTCCTGGCGACGTTGAGCATGGGTTTTGCCTCCATTTATTCGGCCGAATACGCCGATCAGTTGATGAAGGCCGGCACGCCGGAAAAGCTCAACAGCCTGCCGATCGGCACCGGCCCGTTCATTTTCGGCCGGTTCCAGAAGGACGCCTCGATTCGCTACAAGGCCAACGACACCTATTTCGGCGGCAAGCCCCAAGTGGACCCGCTGGTCTTCGCCATCACGCCGGACGCCAACGTACGCCTGCAGAAATTGCGTCGCAACGAATGTCAGATCGCCCTGTCGCCCAAGCCGCTGGACGTACAAGCCGCCAAGCAAGAACCTACGCTGAAGGTCGAGCAGACCGACGCGTTCATGACCGCGTTCGTGGCGATCAACAGCCAGCATCCGCCGCTGGACAAGCCTGAGGTGCGCCAAGCCATCAACCTGGCCTTCGACAAGGCCAGCTACCTGAAGACCGTCTTCGAAGGCACCGCCGAAGCCGCCAATGGCCCCTACCCGCCCAACACCTGGAGCTACGCCAAAAGCCTGCCCGGCTACGCCCATGACCAGGCCAAGGCCCGCGACCTGTTGGCCAAGGCCGGCTTGAAGGAAGGCTTCCAGACCACCATCTGGACCCGCCCTTCCGGCAGCCTGCTGAACCCCAACCCCAGCGTTGGCGCACAACTGCTGCAGTCCGACCTGGCGCAGATCGGCATCCAGGCCGAGATCCGGGTGATCGAATGGGGCGAACTGATCCGTCGCGCCAAGGCCGGCGAACATGATTTGCTGTTCATGGGTTGGGCCGGCGACAACGGCGACCCGGACAACTTCCTCACGCCACAGTTTTCCTGCGCGGCGGTCAAGTCCGGCACCAACTTCGCCCGCTACTGCAACGCCGACCTGGACAAACTGATCAGCGCCGGCAAGACCACTGGCGAACAAGGCGTGCGGGCCAAGCTCTACGAGCAGGCCCAGGCCCAGATCCAGCAACAGGCCCTGTGGCTGCCCCTGGCGCACCCGACCGCGTTCGCCCTGACCCGCAAGGATGTGCAGGGTTATTCGGTCAGCCCGTTTGGGCGCCAGGATTACTCCAAGGTCAACATCAAATAACCCCTGCCCCACAGCGCCCCTCCTGTGGAGCTGTGGAGCTGTGGGAGCTGTGGGAGCTGTGGGAGCTGTGGGACTGTGGGACTGTGGGACTGTGGGAGCAAAGCTTGCTCGCGATGACGTCGTCACATACAACATTTCTGTTGGCTGTAAAACCGCTATCGCGAGCAAGCTTTGCTCCCACAAGGGATTATTCAAGCCTGATCGCGCCTACATCCACCCACGCTCCGCCATCGACAACGGCTCCCCATCGCCAACGATGAAGTGGTCGAGCACCCGCACATCGATCAGCTCCAACGCCTCCTGAAGCCGCTCAGTGAGCACCCGGTCGGCCTGGCTGGGCTCGGTGTTGCCGGAGGGGTGGTTGTGGCACAGGATCAACGCGGCGGCGTTGTGGGCCAGGGCGCGCTTGACGACCTGCCGGGGATGGACACTGGCGCTGTCGATAGAGCCGCGGAACAGCGCCTCGAAGGTCAACACCTGGTGCTTGGAATTGAGAAACAGGCAACCGAAAACCTCGTGGGGTTCGTGGCGCAGCATCGACTTCAGGTACTCACGCACCGCGAACGGGCTTTCCAGCGACGTTTTTTCCCGCGCCTGCTCAGCCAAATGCCGACGACTCATTTCCTGAGCCGCTTGCAGCTGGGCAAACTTCGCCGGCCCGAGCCCCATATGATTACTGAATGTGATCTGATCGGCTTCAAGCAGCGCGCGCAGGCTGCCAAATTGAATCAATAGTTGTCGCGCCAGATCCACCGCGCTTTTGCCCGACACGCCGGTTCGTAAAAAAATCGCCAGCAGCTCGGCGTCCGATAGACTCCCCGCCCCTAGCGCCAATAACCGCTCCCGTGGCCGCTCGGCCGCGGGCCAATCGCGAATACTCATGGCATCTCCCTGATTGTGGGCGCCGCTGTTCCGTAGCGGTCGCTGTGATATCGTAGCCCATCTTTTTTGCAGGCGATTTGCACCCTGGCAGGCGGCTGCCAAGGGGTTCGCCCTGCACTGACCACTGAAATCGAAAGGCAGGCCTATGCAGCGGCTGTATCGGAAACGCATCGTTCTGGGCGTCGGCGGCGGCATTGCCGCCTACAAGAGCGCCGAGCTGGTTCGCAGGCTTATCGACCAGGGCGCGGAAGTGCGGGTCGTCATGACCCGCGGTGGCAGCGAGTTCATCACCCCGCTGACCATGCAAGCCCTGTCCGGGCACCCGGTCCACTTGGATTTGCTCGACCCGGCGGCCGAAGCCGCCATGGGTCATATCGAATTGGCCAAGTGGGCCGACCTGGTGCTGATCGCCCCGGCCACGGCCGACCTGATCGCCCGCTTGGCCCAAGGCATCGCCGACGACCTGCTGACCACCCTGGTGCTCGCCACCGACGCAGTGGTCGCCGTGGCGCCGGCCATGAACCAGGCCATGTGGCGCGACCCGGCCACCCAGGCCAACCTGCAACTGCTGGAAAGCCGCGCCCTGAAAGTCTTCGGCCCGGCCTCCGGAAGCCAGGCCTGCGGCGATGTCGGCATGGGCCGCATGCTCGAAGCCACCGACCTCGCCCAGTGCGCCGCCGACTGCTTCCAGCGCCAGGCCCTGACCGGCAAGCACGTGCTGATCACCGCCGGACCGACCCAGGAAAACATCGACCCGGTGCGCTACATCACCAACCACAGCTCCGGGAAAATGGGCTTCGCCCTGGCCGAAGCCGCCGTGGAAGCCGGCGCCCGGGTGACGCTGATCACCGGTCCCGTGCACTTGCCGACCCCGGACCGGGTCACGCGCATCGACGTGGTCAGCGCCCGGGACATGCTCGCAGCCTGTGAAGCAGCCATCCCCTGCGACCTGTTCATCGCCTCGGCGGCGGTGGCGGACTACCGCCCCGAAGTCGTTGCCCCGCAAAAATTGAAGAAAGACCCTACAAGCGGCGACGGCCTGCTACTGCAAATGGTGCGCAACCCGGACATCCTGGCCAGCATCGCCACCCGCCCCGACCGCCCGTTCAGTGTCGGCTTTGCCGCCGAGACCGAACACCTGCTCGATTACGCCGCACGCAAGCTCAAGGACAAGAACCTCGACTTGATCGTCGCCAACGACGTGGCCAACCCGAGCATCGGCTTCAACAGCGAAGAAAACGCCTGCAGCGTGATCGACCGCCAGTTGCACGCCACACTTTTCGCCCAGACCAGCAAGAGCAAGATTGCCCGTCAGCTGATCACCTTTATCGCCGAACGTCTGAACCAGGTTTAATGTCATGCACGCCCTACAAGCCAAGATCCTCGACCCACGCATCGGCAACGAATTCCCGCTGCCGCAATACGCCACACCGGGCTCCGCCGGCCTCGACCTGCGGGCGATGCTCAAGCAGGACACGATCCTGGAGCCGGGCCAGACCCTGCTGATTCCTACCGGCCTGTCGGTGTACATCGGCGATCCGGGCCTGGCCGCGCTGATCCTGCCGCGTTCGGGCCTGGGCCATAAGCACGGCATCGTGCTGGGCAACCTGGTAGGCCTGATCGATTCTGACTACCAAGGCGAACTGATGGTGTCGTGCTGGAACCGCGGCCAAACAGCCTTCAACATTGCCGTGGGCGAACGCATCGCGCAGCTGGTGCTGGTGCCGGTGGTCCAGGCCCACTTCGAACTGGTCGAAGAATTCGACGAAAGCCAGCGCGGCGCGGGTGGTTTCGGGCACTCCGGCAGCCATTGACCGGTGGTTACAGGCCGGGCGTCCTGCCCGGCTCGTTTGTGAAGCTTGTGTTTCAGGACAAAAAATGCGCAATGGCTTTCTGCTAGGTTTCCCACCCGGAATCAATGTATTAGGCGAGCGAGGCCAGGGTAACGCTGTCTCATGGCACTTTCCCACCACGAACTCTCTGTCAAAAACGCCGTCATACCCTTCAGCTTGAGCCTGCCGACGCTACCCGTCGGCCTGTCCAGTCACTTTCCTGATAGAGCGCCCCGCCCATGAACACCCCAGCCGCAATCGCCCCGATCTTCCCTGACAGCATCTTCCGCGCCTACGACATCCGTGGCGTGGTACCGGAAACCCTCACCGCCGAAACCGCCTACTGGATCGGCCGCGCCATCGGCTCCCAAAGCCTGGCCCAGGGCGAACCGAATGTGAGCGTCGGCCGTGATGGCCGCTTGTCGGGCCCCGAGCTGGTCGAACAACTGATCAAAGGCGTTGCCGACAGTGGCTGCCACGTCAGCGACGTAGGCCTGGTGCCGACCCCGGCGCTGTACTACGCCGCCAACGTGTTGGCCGGCAAGTCCGGGGTGATGCTCACCGGCAGCCACAACCCATCGAACTACAACGGTTTCAAGATCGTCATCGCCGGCGACACCCTCGCCAACGAGCAGATCCAGGCCCTGCACACCCGCCTCAAGACCAACGACCTGAGCAGCGGCCAGGGCAGCGTGACCAAGGTCGATATCCTTCCTCGCTACAACGACGAGATCGTCAAGGACGTGAAACTCGCCCGTCGCCTGAAAGTGGTGGTCGATTGCGGCAACGGCGCGGCTGGCGTGATCGCCCCGCAACTGATCGAAGCCCTGAACTGCGAAGTCATCCCGCTGTTCTGCGACGTGGACGGCAACTTCCCTAACCACCACCCGGATCCGGGCAAGCTGGAAAACCTCGAAGACCTGATCGCCAAGGTCAAGGAAACCAACGCCGACCTGGGCCTGGCCTTCGACGGCGACGGCGACCGCGTGGGCGTGGTGACCAATACCGGCAGCGTGGTGTTCCCCGACCGCCTGCTGATGCTGTTTGCCAAGGACGTGGTGTCGCGCAACCCGGATGCCGAGATCATTTTCGACGTCAAATGCACCCGTCGCCTGGTGCCGCTGATCAAGGAATATGGCGGTCGCCCACTGATGTGGAAAACCGGTCATTCGTTGATCAAGAAGAAAATGAAACAGAGCGGCGCCCTGCTGGCCGGCGAAATGAGCGGCCACATCTTCTTCAAGGAACGCTGGTTCGGTTTTGACGACGGCATCTACAGCGCCGCGCGCCTGCTGGAAATCCTCAGCAAGGAGAAATCCACGGCCGAAGAGCTGTTCGCAACCTTCCCGAACGATATTTCTACGCCAGAAATCAATATCCATGTGACCGAAGAGAGCAAATTCAGCATCATTGATGCACTGCACGACGCTCAATGGGGCGAAGGCGCCGAACTGACCACCATCGATGGTGTGCGGGTCGACTATCCCCACGGCTGGGGCCTGGTTCGCGCATCCAACACCACACCGGTGCTGGTACTGCGTTTCGAGGCCGACAACGAGGCCGAACTGCAGCGCATCAAGGATGTGTTCCACACCCAACTCAAACGTGTTGCACCTGATCTCCAACTACCGTTTTGATTTTTTGAAGCACTACCGGAGCCCTGAATGACCCTCGAACGCGAAGCCGCCGCCAACACCGCCAAGGTCCTGTCCGAAGCGTTGCCTTATATCCGACGCTACGTCGGCAAGACCCTGGTGATCAAATACGGCGGCAACGCGATGGAAAGCGAGGAGCTCAAGACCGGCTTCGCCCGCGACATCGTGCTGATGAAGGCCGTGGGCATCAACCCGGTGGTGGTACACGGTGGTGGCCCGCAGATCGGTGACCTGCTCAAGCGCCTGTCGATCGAAAGCCACTTCATCGATGGCATGCGCGTGACCGACGCGCAGACCATGGATGTGGTGGAAATGGTCCTGGGTGGCCAGGTCAACAAGGACATCGTCAACCTGATCAACCGTCATGGCGGCAGCGCCATCGGCCTGACAGGCAAGGACGCCGAGCTGATCCGGGCGAAGAAACTCACCGTTACCCGCCAGACACCGGAGATGACCCAGCCGGAAATCATCGACATCGGTCATGTGGGCGAAGTGGTCGGCATCAACACCGACCTGCTGAACCTGCTGGTCAAGGGCGACTTCATCCCGGTCATCGCGCCCATCGGCGTGGGCGCCAACGGTGAGTCGTACAACATCAACGCCGATTTGGTGGCGGGCAAGGTTGCCGAGGCACTGAAAGCTGAAAAGCTGATGCTGCTGACCAACATCGCCGGCCTGATGGACAAGTCGGGCAAAGTCCTGACCGGACTGTCGACCCAGCAGGTCGATGACCTGATCGCCGACGGCACCATCTACGGCGGCATGCTGCCGAAGATTCGTTGCGCACTGGAAGCGGTACAGGGCGGCGTCGGCAGCTCGCTGATCATCGACGGCCGGGTACCGAATGCGATCCTGCTGGAGATCTTCACCGACACCGGCGTGGGTACGTTGATCAGCAATCGCAAGCGTCCTTAAGCGATACCGGTAAAAAAAGACCCCGCTCAACCTGGTTGAGCGGGGTCTTTTTTTACACCTCTTTTCCAGATGATGCTTTTGTGGCGAGGGAGCTTGCTCCCGCTCGGTCGCGCAGCGACCGCAAAAATGTTGGGGCCGCTGCGCAGCCCAGCGGGAGCAAGCTCCCTCGCCACAAGATCAAAATCAGCGGGCTTCTTAGACGCCGAACTGCGCCCGATAAGCCTCAACCGCCGGCAAATGCTGCTTGAGCTGCGGATCGTCGGCCAAAAACTCCAGCACCTGGTTCAGCGAGACAATGCTGATCACCGGAATACCGAAGTCGCGCTCCACTTCCTGGATCGCCGACAGCTCACCGTTGCCGCGCTCCTGGCGGTTCAGGGCAATCAGCACGCCAGCGGCCTTGGCGCCTTCCTGAGAGCCGATGATCTGCATCACTTCACGAATGGCAGTACCGGCAGTGATGACGTCGTCGATGATCAACACGTCGCCGGTCAGCGGTGCACCCACCAGGCTGCCGCCTTCGCCGTGGGCCTTGGCTTCCTTGCGGTTGAAGCACCAAGGCAGGTCGCGGCCGTGGTGTTCGGCCAGGGCGACGGCAGTGGTGGCGGCCAGCGGGATGCCTTTGTAGGCCGGGCCGAACAGCACATCGAACGGGATACCGCTCTCAACGATGGCCGCCGCATAGAAACGACCCAGTTGCGCCAGGGCGGAACCGGTGTTGAACAGGCCGGCATTGAAGAAGTACGGGCTGGTGCGCCCGGACTTGAGGGTGAACTCACCGAAGCGCAAAACGCCGCGATCGATGGCAAAGCGAATGAAATCGCGCTGATACGCCTGCATGAAAAAAAGCCTCAAATACCGCGGATTTAGCTAAATAGGTACACGGCGTGTATCATACACGCACGTGATTTTTGGGGCCATTTATGCGGATCATCAGTGTGAACGTCAATGGTATTCAGGCTGCAGTCGAGCGTGGTTTGCTCAGTTGGCTGCAAGCACAGAATGCCGACGTCATCTGCCTGCAGGACACCCGTGCCTCCGCCTTTGAACTGGACGATGCAGCCTTCCAACTGGATGGTTACTTCCTTTATGCCTGCGATGCCGAAGTCCCCGCCCAGGGTGGCGTGGCTTTGTACTCGCGGCTGCAACCGAAGGCTGTCATCAACGGTCTCGGTTTCGAGACGGCGGACCGCTACGGGCGCTACCTGCAAGCCGATTTCGACAAGGTCAGCATCGCGACCTTACTGCTCCCTTCGGGGCAGAACGGCGATGAAGATTTGAATCAGAAATTCAAGTTGATGGACGACTTCGCCCGTTATCTGGATAAACAGCGGCGCAAACGTCGCGAGTACATCTATTGTGGCTCGCTGTACGTGGCGCAACAGAAACTGGATATCAAGAACTGGCGTGACAGCCAGCAATCTCCTGGTTTCCTGGCGCCGGAACGGGCCTGGATGGACGAGATCATTGGCAACATGGGTTATGTCGACGCCCTGCGTGAAGTCAGCCGTGAAGGCGACCAGTACAGCTGGTGGCCGGACAACGAACAGGCCGAGATGCTCAACCTTGGCTGGCGCTTCGACTACCAGTTGCTGACACCTGGGCTGCGCCGCTTCGTACGCAGCGCCCGCCTGCCGCGCCAGCCACGGTTCTCGCAGCATGCGCCGCTGATCGTGGATTACGACTGGACGCTGACCATCTAAACGTCCCGGCGACATCCCCAGGTCGACCGACCAAAGAAAATGCCCGTATCGCAAGATACGGGCATTTTTTATGGCGAACGCTACCGCGCAGAACCTCAAGCCACGGCAAAAAACGGCAGGGCAAGGTACAACTTGATGACGATGACGTTAATGATATCGATGAAGAACGCTCCCACCATCGGCACCACCAGAAACGCTATCTGTGAAGGCCCATAGCGCTGCGTCACTGCCTGCATGTTGGCGATGGCCGTCGGCGTGGCGCCCAACCCAAAACCGCAATGCCCTGCCGCCAAGACGGCTGCATCGTAATGACTGCCCATGATTCTGAACGTCACGAAAATCGCAAACAGCGCCATGACCAATGTCTGGGCCGCCAGGATAATGAATATCGGCAAGGCCAGCGACGCCAGGTCCCACAACTTGAGTGACATCAAGGCGATCGCCAGGAACAGTGACAGGCTGACATTGCCAAGTACGGACACTTCTCGCTCAAAGACCTGATACAAGCCGAGTGCCGAAAGTCCATTGCGCAGGACCACCCCCACGAACAAGACACAAACGAATGTCGGCAACTCGAATGCGGTGTCGTGGAGCTGCCCATTCAAGAGCGTACCGACCAACAGGCTGACCGCAATCAGCGCCAGCGTCTCGATAAACGAAAACGGTGTAATCGAGCGCTCTTTGTTCGGCTGTTCGAAGCCCTTGGGTATCCGGGGCTTTTCTGATTCAAGGCCGCCGGGTGACTGGACACGCTTGATGAGCAGGCGCGCAACCGGTCCACCGATCAAGCCACCCAACACCAAACCAAACGTCGCGGAAGCCATCGCAAGTTCTGAGGCGGAAGCCAGACCGTACTTCTCACTGAACACCGTCCCCCACGCCGCGCCGGTACCGTGACCGCCCGCCAAGCTGATCGAGCCAGTCAGCAACCCCATTAACGGATCGAGCCCCAGCGCTTTTGCGAGCCCGATGCCCATGGCATTCTGGACCACCAACAGGCCGACGACCGCCAGCAGGAAAATCCCAACTACGCGCCCGCCTTTCTTCAGGCTCGCGAAGTCTGCGCTCAGGCCAATCGTGGCAAAAAATGCCAGCATCAACGGTGTCTGCAATGAAGTATCAAATCGAACTTCAACTTCAAGCCCCCGCAAAGCCAGGAGCACCAGGGCAACTACCAGCCCGCCCGCTACAGGCTCAGGGATATTGTAGGCGCGTAGAAAACCAACACGTGTAACAAGTCCGCGCCCCAGCAAAAGCACTAGAGAGGCGGCGACAAGTGTTCCATAGAAATCGAGCTGAAACATGAGTGTTTATTCTTTGAACATATATTCAGGGGCGAACTTTTTACCTGGACACGCCTCTTGAACAGGTTGATTGCCTCAACACTGATTGGCTTTGAATTCAAGGACCTTCAATGGTCTGAATATATCGAAATATTTCTGGAGGAATATAACTTGGCGCAACTCTATCAATCGAAGTGTCTTATTGCCAAGCATAGAGACCGCACTAAAACTGTGCAGTTGTGACTAGAAGTGTAAGAGCGGAATATGCGCACACTCACTCGCTACGCAATGGAAGATTGCACATAAAGAGAAACATTCATGACTTCAAAAAAGACAATGCCCCGATAAGCCGGGGCATTGTCCTTGAATCGCAGCGCTGATCGTTACTTGACCAAGCGCCAGGTAAACGGATACCGATACGGCTGCCCTTCATTGGCCTTCACGCCACCAATGATCGTCAGCACCAGCGCACCGATGGCCACCAGGCCGAACAGGAAGAAGCCGATCACCACGACCATCAGCAGCAGGCTGATCGCCGAGGCAATCGCCACGGTGATCTGGAAGTTCAGCGCTTCCTTGCCCTGGGCATCGATGAACGGGTCGGACTCACGCTTGAGCTGCCAGAGCACCAGCGGCCCGATCAGCGTGCCGAACGGAATCCAGATCCCCAACAAGGCGGACAGGTGACAAAACATTGCCCATTGACGCGCCTCTTTGCTCGGCTGGGGCAGTAGGATTTGCTCATCACTCATGACGCTCTCCTTGTCTTGAAGCGGGAATCGATCAGTCAGCCAAGGCGGCCTTTTGCAGTTCGAAGATTTCGTTCATGCCTTTCTTCGCCAACTCCAGCATAGCGTTCAATTCTTCCGGCTGGAACGGTGCGCCCTCGGCGGTGCCCTGGACTTCGATGAAACCGCCGGCACTGGTCATGACCACGTTCAGGTCAGTCTCGGCAGCGGAGTCTTCCAGGTAATCCAGGTCCAGCACCGGCTCGCCCTGGTACATGCCCACGGACACAGCGGCGATCATTTGCTTGAGCGGGTCGCCGCCCTTAAGGCCGCCGCGCTTCTTGATCACTTTCAAGGCATCGACCAGGGCGACCATAGCCCCGGTGATGGAGGCAGTACGGGTACCGCCGTCGGCCTGGATCACGTCGCAATCGACATACAGCGTTACGTCGCCCAACTTGGACATGTCCAGGGCAGCACGCAGCGAACGGCCGATCAAGCGTTGGATTTCCAGGGTACGGCCGCCTTGCTTGCCACGGCTGGCCTCACGCTGGTTCCGCTCACCGGTGGCGCGCGGCAGCATGCCGTATTCGGCCGTCAACCAGCCCTGGCCCTGACCCTTGAGGAACCGTGGCACGCCGTTTTCGACACTGACAGTGCAGATGACTTTGGTATCACCGAATTCGACCAGTACAGATCCCTCGGCGTGTTTGGTGTAGTTGCGGGTAATGCGGATCGAGCGAAGCTGATCGGCAGCGCGACCACTTGGACGTTTCATAGGGAATACCTGTACGGAGGACGGAAAACTGCCGAGCATTATAGAGCCGTGAATCGTCATAGGGCAGTTAAACGTCGCTCGGTTCTAAAAAGCCGGCGCGAGCGAGGCCGCGCAAAGGCCCGCCCGACGGGCTGCTGCGCTTTGTCGCAAGCGCGGTTGGGGGCATGCGCTTCACTGCGCTACAATCCTGCGCCTTTGCTGCCCTTCGGCTTTTATTCACAGATTCCAGGCCCCACGACCACCCGTTGTGGCCGCCTGCATTGCGAGGATCCTCCATGGTGCACAGCATGACCGCCTTCGCCCGCGTCGAAAAAGCCGGGGCCCAAGGCACGCTGAGCTGGGAACTGCGCTCGGTCAACAGCCGCTACCTGGAGCCGCACCTGCGCCTGCCCGAGTCTTTCCGCGACCTCGAAGGCGGCGTGCGCGAGGCGCTGCGCCAGGGCCTGTCCCGGGGCAAGCTGGAATGCACCCTGCGCTTCACCGAAGAAAACACTGGCAAAGCCTTGCAGGTGGACCGCGAGCGCGCCGCGCAACTGGTCGCCGCCGCCGAAACCGTCGCCAGCCTGATCAAGCACCCTGCCGCCCTGAACCCACTGGAAGTCCTGGGCTGGCCCGGCGTGCTGGTGGGTGACGCGAGCGACCCGCAGGCGCTGAACGCCGAGGCGATGGCGCTGTTCAATGAAGGACTCAAGGAACTCAAGGCCGGCCGCGAGCGCGAAGGTGCGGAGCTGGCCCGGCTGATCAACGAGCGCCTGACCTCCATCGAAGAAGACGTCAGCACCCTGCGCGAACTGGTCCCGCAGATGCTCGCCACCCAGCGCCAGAAGGTCCTCGACCGCTTCACCGACATGAAGGCCGAGCTGGACCCGCAACGCCTGGAACAGGAAATGGTCATGCTCGCGCAAAAGAGCGACGTGGCCGAAGAACTGGATCGCCTGAGCACCCACATCATCGAAGTTCGCCGGGTGCTCAAGTCCGGCGGTGCGGCCGGTCGCCGCCTCGACTTCCTGATGCAGGAGCTCAACCGCGAGGCCAATACACTGGGCTCCAAGGCCTTCGACCCGCGCAGCACCCAGGCGGCGGTCAACCTCAAGGTGTTGATCGAACAAATGCGCGAACAAGTGCAGAACATTGAGTAAGGCTAACGACATGACCCACAGCACCGGCACCCTCTACATCATTTCCGCGCCCTCGGGCGCCGGCAAGACCAGCCTGGTCAAGGCACTGATCGATGCCGAACCGCAGATCCGCGTCTCGGTCTCGCACACCACCCGCGCCATGCGTCCGGGCGAAGTGAATGGTGTGAACTATCACTTCGTCGACCGCGAAGAGTTCGTGAAGATGGCCGAACACGGCGACTTCCTGGAGCGCGCCGAAGTTTTCGGCAACCTTTATGGCACTTCGCAAAGCTACTTGCAGCAGACCCTGGACGAAGGTCACGACCTGATCCTGGAAATCGACTGGCAAGGCGCCGAGCAGGTGCGCAAGCTGATGCCCCAGGCCCGTTCGATCTTCATCCTGCCGCCGAGCCAGCAGGCCCTGCGCCAGCGCCTGACCAACCGTGGCCAGGACAGCGACGACATCATCGAGGGCCGGATGCGCGAAGCGGTCAGCGAGATGAGTCACTACGTCGACTATGATTACCTGATCATCAACGACGATTTCGCCCACGCGCTGGACGACCTGAAGGCGATTTTCCGCGCCAGCCAGCTGCAGCAGAAACGCCAGCAGCAACGTTTCGGCAAATTATTGGCCGAATTGTTGGGCTGAACAGCTCTTCCCAAAACCGCTGCGACGGCTTTACATTGGTAGTCGCAGCGCGCCGAGGGGTTTGGTTAAAAAATCAGCGCTTCCCTAAACGCTGGTGTTTTTTTAAACTGTCGAGTCCGCTCGCCCAACCGGGCAGCGCGCATATTGCATTCGCTCCGAGGAATACCATGGCCCGCGTAACCGTTGAAGACTGCCTAGAACACGTGGAAAACCGCTTTGAGCTGGTCATGCTCTCTACCAAGCGTGCCCGTCAACTGGCCACCGGTGGCAAAGAGCCGTTGGTCCAGTGGGAAAACGACAAGCCTACCGTAGTAGCGCTGCGTGAAATCGCCGAAGGCCTGATGAGCTACGAGTTCATCGCCAACGCTGAAATCGTCGAAGACGAACCGCTGTTCGCAGCGTTCGAGGACGAGTCCAACGAGGCGGTCTAAGCCTATGCCTGGTCGACGTAGCACGGCGCGGGGTCACAGCAAACGGCAGGAGTCATCATCATGCCGAGCATAGACGCCCTCGCCGATCGCTTATCGGCCTACCTCGGCACGGACCAGGTCAACCTGGTCCGCCGAGCCTATTTCTACGCCGAACAAGCCCACGACGGCCAACGCCGCCGCAGCGGCGAGGCGTACGTCACGCATCCCCTTGCGGTGGCGAATATTCTTGCCGACATGCACATGGACCATCAGAGCCTGATGGCGGCGATGCTGCATGACGTGATCGAAGACACCGGCATTGCCAAGGAAGCGCTGCAAGCGCAGTTCGGCGAAACCGTGGCCGAACTGGTCGACGGGGTCAGCAAGCTGACCCAGATGAACTTCGAGACCAAGGCCGAGGCCCAGGCCGAAAACTTCCAGAAAATGGCCATGGCCATGGCTCGCGACATTCGCGTGATCCTGGTCAAGCTCGCCGACCGCCTGCACAACATGCGCACCCTGGAAGTGCTGTCCGGCGAAAAACGCCGGCGCATCGCCAAGGAAACCCTGGAAATCTACGCCCCCATCGCCAACCGCCTGGGCATGCACGCGATCCGCATCGAGTTCGAAGACCTCGGTTTCAAGGCCATGCACCCGATGCGTTCGGCGCGGATCAACCAGGCCGTCAAGCGCGCCCGGGGCAACCGCAAGGAAATCGTCAACAAGATCGAAGAGTCCCTGAGCCACTGCCTGGCCATCGACGGCATCGAAGGCGAAGTCAGCGGGCGGCAGAAACACCTCTACGGCATCTACAAGAAAATGCGCGGCAAGCGTCGGGCCTTCAACGAGATCATGGACGTCTACGCGTTCCGGATCATCGTCGACAAGGTCGATACCTGCTACCGCGTGCTGGGCGCTGTACATAATTTGTACAAACCGTTGCCGGGGCGCTTCAAGGATTACATCGCGATCCCCAAGGCCAACGGCTATCAGTCGCTGCACACCACGCTGTTCGGCATGCACGGCGTACCCATCGAAATCCAGATCCGCACCCGCGAAATGGAAGAGATGGCCAATAATGGCATCGCCGCTCACTGGCTGTACAAATCCAGCGGTGACGAACAACCCAAGAGCACCCACGCCCGTGCCCGGCAGTGGGTCAAGGGCGTGCTGGAAATGCAGCAGCGTGCCGGCAACTCCCTGGAATTCATCGAGAGCGTGAAGATCGATCTGTTCCCGGACGAGGTCTACGTCTTCACGCCCAAGGGCCGGATCATGGAGCTGCCCAAAGGCTCCACGGCCGTGGACTTTGCCTATGCGGTGCACACCGACGTCGGCAACAGTTGCATCGCGTGCCGGATCAACCGCCGCCTGGCACCGTTGTCCGAACCGCTGCAAAGCGGCTCCACGGTTGAAATCGTCAGCGCCCCGGGCGCACGACCCAACCCGGCATGGCTCAATTTCGTGGTCACCGGCAAGGCCCGCACCCATATCCGTCACGCCCTGAAACTGCAACGCCGCTCCGAATCCATCAGCCTCGGCGAACGCCTGCTGAACAAGGTGCTGAACGGTTTCGACAGCTCGCTGGACAAGATCCCGGCCGAGCGCGTGCAACTGATGCTCCACGAATACCGTCTCGAATTGATCGAAGACCTGCTCGAAGACATCGGCCTGGGCAATCGCATGGCCTACGTCGTTGCCCGTCGCCTGCTCGGCGAAGGCGAACAGTTGCCAAGCCCCGAAGGCCCGCTGGCGATTCGCGGCACCGAGGGCCTGGTGCTCAGTTATGCCAAGTGTTGCACGCCGATCCCGGGCGACCCGATTGTCGGCCATTTGTCCGCCGGCAAAGGGATGGTCGTGCACCTGGACAACTGCCGCAACATCAGCGAAATCCGGCACAACCCGGAAAAATGCATCCAGCTCTCCTGGGCCAAGGATGTCACCGGCGAATTCAACGTCGAGCTGCGGGTCGAGCTGGAGCACCAGCGCGGCCTGATCGCCCTGCTGGCCAGCAGCGTCAATGCCGCCGACGGCAATATCGAAAAAATCAGCATGGATGAACGCGATGGCCGCATCAGCGTCGTTCAATTGGTGGTCAGCGTACACGACCGTGTGCACCTGGCCCGCGTGATCAAGAAACTGCGCGCCCTGACCGGCGTTATCCGCATCACCCGCATGCGCGCGTAGCCCATTCGTTATCAGGAGTCATTCATGACCAAGACTGTTATCACCAGCGACAAGGCCCCGGCCGCCATCGGTACTTATTCCCAGGCGATCAAGGCTGGCAACACCGTGTACATGTCGGGCCAGATTCCACTGGACCCCAAGACCATGGAGCTGGTGGAAGGCTTCGAAGCCCAGACCGTGCAGGTGTTCGAAAACCTCAAGGCCGTGGCCGAGGCCGCCGGTGGTTCGTTCAAGGACATCGTCAAGCTGAACATCTTCCTCACCGACCTGAGCCACTTCGCCAAGGTCAACGAGGTGATGGGCAAGTACTTCGACCAGCCTTACCCTGCCCGCGCCGCCATCGGCGTGGCTGCCCTGCCCAAGGGCGCTCAGGTTGAGATGGATGCCATCCTGGTCATCGAGTAATAAGGCCGGCGCGGCCTCCCCTGCTGCGCCGTTTTCGTCTTGAAAGGATTCCACCATGCGCAAAGCGCTTGCTCTCTCGCTGGCTGCCCTGCTTCTGGGCGGCTGCGCCAGCGACCCTGCCGACCGTGACATCAGCGGCACCTGGATCAACCAGGCAGCCATCGACGCTGCCGCCAAGGGCGGCCCGCTTCGCGAAGCGCTGCAGGGCTATGGCCCGAACCTGGAATGGGACGTCAACACCCGGGCCGGCCAGGCGCGCTACACCAACGGCTTTGAAAACGTCGAAGGCAAATTGCTGGGCGAAGAAGACGGCGCCTGGAAAGTCGACTTCTACGGCAGCTCCGCCAGCGAACTCAAGCGCGACGGCGACCAGTTGAGCCAGGCCGCCACCGAGAACGAACCGCAGCAGGTGTTCGATCGCGCACAAGTCCAGGTCCCGGAAGGCGCGCCCATCGGCGCCAGTTTCGAGCGTGCGCTGTATGCCGCCTACCTGGGCGGCACCTGGAACATCGCCAGCGGCCCCGGCCAGGGCGCCACCGTGCAATTCCAGCCCGACGGCCAGGTCAGCGGCCTTCCGGGTGCCGATCGCTATGCCTTGTGCCTGGCCGGCGATTGCGCCTCCATGAGCGGTGGCAACGACAACATCTGGCTGCAACAGAACGGCCAGGGCAACACCTGGATCTTTGCCCGCGACGGCAAGAAGCTGGAGATCTTCCAGACCGTCAACGCCGCGCTGGCCGATGAAATGCCTTCGTTCACGCCGGGCACTCGGCAGTGGTTGCTGGAAAAGCAGTAAGAGACAGGGCGCCTTGAAGTAACTGTACGAGCGCCCCCTCCCGGCAAAGGTTCACGCGCGAGACGGAACTGGCTTTTTTCTACCCAGGCGGATCAGCTCATTGGAGAAACACAGCCCAATGATGATCAGCAGTGCGCCCGGGTACAGGCTTTCGCGCGGCACCTCATTGAGCACAACAAATGCCAGCAGTGCGGCGAACAGTGGCTCGGTCAGCTCCAAGGCTTGCACCTGGGATGGCTTGAGGTACTCGATTGCCTTGGTGGTGCAGAAAAAACCGAGGATGGTCGGCAGCGCGGCCAACGCCAGCAGTGCGCCAATCGCCCAGGGCGACAGCTCACCGATCACAAAGCCGTCGGCCGAAGCCGGCATCAGCAAGTACAGGCTGCCGAAGAACAGCAACTGACGAGTGAAGTGCAGCCCACCGGACACGCCCATCCGCTTCATGGCTACCGAAAACGCCCCATAGCCGCAGCCCGCCATGGACGCGAGCGCAACGCCCTGGAGCGTGAAGCCCTGCTGCAGATCGGCGCCAAAGATCACCGCGATTCCGGCGATCGCCAAGGCGGCACCCACAGTGGCGTTCGCGGTGATCGGATCCTTGAGGATTATGCGTCCGAGCACAATCGAGGAAATGGAAGCACTGGCCATCAGCATCACGACTACACCCGCCGCAGCGTAATGCCGATAGGCAGCCGTTTCGAAGTGGAACAGCACAAAGATACCGAGAAACGCGCAGATCGCCGCCTGGGTCCATTTGGCCGTCGTCGCCGGACGCTTGATAAACAGCAGCAAGGCCGAGAGCAGCAGACAACCCAGGACTGTCTTTATGACGGCGACACTGCTGGCGGTGAAACCATTGCTCATGAGCACTTTGCTGAGCACGCCTATCGTGGCGTTAAGTGCGGCGGCGGAGAGTGCAAAGATAACGCCTTTGCTGAAACTGGCTTGCATTGATGACGGTCCTTGTCGCTGTTAGGTCGTTCGATAGGATGTTGGCTCACCGACGACGCAAAAGATGACTGAAACGGTTGCGGGTGGCCTGCAGATCACTCTTGGCTTCGGCAAGCAGCGGATAATGCTCGGCGAGCTCGATGAACCAAGTCAAGACCTGGAAGGTACTCAGGACGGCAAGAGCCCATAGAGGACTAGCCCTTGGCGCCGACCCCCATCATCGAGCACATGCCGAGCAGGCCCGTGTCAGCAGCGCCCTTCCAGAATCGCCGCATACCCCTCGCGAAAACTCGGATACCGCGGCGTCCAGCCCAAGGCCTTCGCCCGGGCATTGCTGCAGCGCTTGCTGCCGGCACGACGCACGCTGGCGTCTTCGGCCCACTGGGTGACGCCCATGTATTCACGCAACCAGCCCACCACCTCGGCCAGCGGCGCAGGGGCGTCGTCGACGCCGATGTAGCAATCGTCCAGCACCTGGCCCTGGCGATCGGCCTCCAGCAGGAACGCCAGCAAGCCGGCCGCATCATCGGCGTGGATGCGATTGGCGTACAGCGGTGGGTCGATCACGACGCGATAGCCTTGGCGCACCTGGCTCAGCAACCATTCCCGACCCGGCCCATAGATGCCGGTCAGGCGCACGCGACTGGCCGGGATGCCACTGTCCAAGGCCACTTGCTCGGCTTCGAGCATCAGGCGACCGGAATACCCGCCGGCCACGGTTGGCGAAGTTTCATCCACCCATTCGCCCTGCTGTTGCCCATACACACTGCTGCTGGACACAAACAGCAGACGCTTGGGCTGCTGCCCATGCTGCTTCAACCAGCTCAACACGTGCTGCAACCCCTCGACATAAGCCGTGCGATAACCCGCTTCGTCATGGTCGGTGGCCGCGGCGCTGTACACCAGGTAATCCAGTGACCCGGTGGGCCAGGCGGCGGGGCATTGCTCGCTGAACAAATCCCCCGCCACCCCGATGACGCCCGCCGGCAGGTTCGAAACCGTGCGCCGCAGGCCATGGACTTGCCAATGTTCGGCCACTAACTGGCTGGCCAGGCGGCCGCCGATATCACCGCAGCCGGCGATCAAAACAGAAGGCGCGGACATCAAGAACTCCTCTGGCAAAGCCGCAGACTAGCCTTCGCAGGGGACGAGCGGCTAGCCATGGGACAAAAAAAGTAACTGTATTACTTTTGTTAACAAGAATTAATTGCAATAATGCCCACCACTTTTGTTCTCGGCCCCCGAGGCCTGGAAGAACATCAACCTTCTTTTTTCTCTCAGGTCCGGCCAGCATGAAACGCTCTCTATCCCCCGCTTCGCCAACCAATCGACCTCGCGCCTGGAGCACGGTAGCCGCCCTGCTGTTCAGCCTGCTGCTGGCGCCTGCCGCCGCATTCGCCGATCAAGCGTCCGCTCCCGCAACCACTAGCGAACCCGCTGCAAGCACGCCGCAAGTACCGCGCAACCCTGACGGCAGCGTGGACACCTCGTCACTTCCTCCAGAAGTCCAAAAGGCATTGTCCGAGCTCGGCGAAACGGCGAAGCTGATGGAACAAGACCAGCAAAATGCCGACAACTCCCTGGGCATGGCTCACGACCTGTCGCCATGGGGCATGTACAAGAACGCCGACATCATCGTGAAAATCGTGATGATCGGCCTGGCCATCGCCTCGATCATCACCTGGACCATCTGGATTGCCAAAGGCTTCGAGCTGCTGGGTGCCAAGCGTCGCTTGCGTGGTGAAATCGCCGCCCTGAAAAAAGCCACCACCCTCAAGGAAGCCAGCGCCACCGCCGCGAAGGCAGGCACTCTTGCCAACCTGCTGGTGCATGACGCACTCGAAGAGATGCGCCTGTCGGCCAACAGCCGCGAGAAAGAAGGCATCAAGGAGCGCGTGAGCTTCCGCCTCGAGCGCCTGGTTGCCGCCTGTGGTCGCAGCATGAGCAGCGGCACCGGCGTGCTCGCCACCATCGGCTCTACCGCGCCATTCGTCGGCCTGTTCGGCACCGTGTGGGGCATCATGAACAGCTTCATCGGCATCGCCAAGACCCAGACCACCAACCTCGCCGTCGTCGCACCCGGCATCGCCGAAGCCTTGCTTGCAACGGCCTTGGGCCTGGTCGCAGCGATCCCGGCCGTCGTGATCTACAACGTTTTCGCCCGCTCCATTGCCGGCTACAAGGCCCAGGTCTCCGATGCTTCGGCCGAAGTCCTGCTGCTGGTCAGCCGTGACCTCGACCACCAGCCGACCGAGCGCAGCTCGCAACCGCACATGGTGAAAGTGGGGTAATCGGCCATGGGCCTGCATTTGAAAGAAGGCGCAGACGACGATCTGGCCGAGAACCACGAAATCAACGTCACGCCGTTCATCGACGTGATGCTGGTGCTGTTGATCATCTTCATGGTGGCCGCCCCGCTCGCCACCGTGGACATCAAGGTTGACCTGCCAGCGTCGACGGCCAAGCCTTCGCCACGGCCGGAGAAACCGGTGTTCCTCAGCGTCAAGGCTGACCAGCGGCTGTTCCTGGGTGAAGACGAGGTCAAGGCCGAAACCCTCGGCGCGACCCTCGACGCCAAGACCCAAGGCAAGAAAGACACGACGATCTTCTTCCAGGCCGACAAAGGCGTGGACTACGGCGACCTGATGAGCGTGATGGACGCGCTGCGGGGCGCCGGCTACCTGAAGGTCGGTTTGGTCGGACTCGAGACGGCGCCCAAAAAATGATCACGACGCGCCAAAAGCTGACGCGTTACAGCGGTAGCCTGGCAGTGGTGCTGGGCGTGCATGCGCTCGCCATCGCCCTGGCGCTGAACTGGACATCGCGCCCGCCCATCGAATTGCCTCCCCAGGCGATGATGGTCGAGCTGGCGCCGGTACCAGCCCCGCCGCCACCGGCACCGCCCAAAGTCGTCACACCGCCGCAACCTCCCGAGCCGGTCGAAGAATTGCCGCTGCCCAAGCTTGCCGAAGCGCCGAAGCCGGAGATTTCCGTGCCCAAGCCGGTCAAGCCCAAGCCAAAGCCGCAACCGCCCAAGCCCAAACCGGTGGAGAAAAAGCCCGAGCCGCCGAAGGAACAGCCGTCGGAGCAGAAGCCCAGCGACACCCCACCAACCCAGTCAGTGGCCGAGAAGTCCGCGCAACCGGCCCCTGGCCCGTCGCCTGCACAATCGGCTGCCAAGGCCAATTGGCAGGGCACGCTGCTGGCGCACCTGGGCAAGTACAAGAAGTACCCGCCCAGGGCCCAGCAGATGAACAAGGAAGGCACCAACCGCCTGCGTTTCGTGGTGGATGCCGAAGGCAACGTGTTGTCATTCGAACTGGTGGGCAGCTCCGGCACGGACTCGCTGGACAAGGCCACCCTGGAAATGATCCGCAAAGCCCAACCGCTGCCCAAGCCACCGGCCGAGCTGCTGACCAACGGCACCATCGAACTGACGGCACCGTTTGTGTACTCCATCGACAAGCGCCGGCGCTGATCCCAATTACCAGCCCCTGTAACAGGGGCTTGCTGTTCCTGGCAAGCGTTTTGGAGCACAGGGGATTGGGAGCAAAGCCATCTGTGGAGCCAGGGCATCTGTGGGAGCAAAGCTTGCTCGCGATACAGGCACCTCGGTTCCAGCGAACACCGCGTTAACTTCATCGCGGGCAAGCCTTGCTCCCACAGACAACTCCACATTCTTAAATAACCCCTGACCACACAGACATTGGACAGTGTCACACCCCGCCCCCAGTCTGATAACGTGCGTCTATCGATTGCAGCCGGTATGCTTGGCTCGCAACTTCACGGACGCTCGCCATGACCCTCACAGAATTACGCTACATCGTGACCCTCGCCCAAGAGCAGCATTTCGGCCATGCGGCCGAGCGTTGCCACGTCAGCCAGCCGACGCTGTCGGTGGGCGTGAAAAAGCTTGAAGACGAACTCGGTGTGCTGATTTTCGAGCGCAGCAAAAGCGCCGTGCGCCTGACCCCCGTGGGCGAAGGCATCGTGGCCCAGGCACAAAAGGTCCTGGAGCAGGCCCAGGGCATTCGCGAACTCGCCCAGGCCGGCAAGAACCAACTGACCGCCCCGCTGAAAGTCGGCGCGATCTACACCGTCGGCCCGTACCTGTTCCCGCACCTGATTCCGCAACTGCACCGGGTCGCCCCGCAGATGCCGTTGTACATCGAAGAAAACTTCACCCATGTGCTGCGCGACAAGCTGCGCAACGGCGAGCTGGACGCGATCATCATCGCCCTGCCGTTCAACGAAGCCGACGTCCTGACCCTGCCGCTCTACGACGAACCGTTCTACGTCCTGATGCCGGCCCAGCACCCCTGGACCCAGAAAAAGACCATCGACGCCGCCCTGCTCAACGACAAGAGCCTGCTGTTGCTCGGCGAAGGCCACTGCTTCCGCGACCAGGTGCTCGAAGCCTGCCCAACCCTGACCAAGGGCAGCGAAGGCGCCAAGCACACCACGGTGGAGTCCAGCTCCCTGGAAACCATCCGCCACATGGTCGCCTCGGGCCTGGGCATTTCGATCCTGCCGCTGTCGGCGGTGGACAGCCATCATTACTCCCCGGGCGTGATCGAAGTCCGCCCGCTGACGCCGCCCGTGCCGTTCCGCACCGTCGCCATCGCCTGGCGCGCCAGTTTCCCGCGGCCCAAGGCCATCGAGATCCTCGCTGACTCGATCCGTCTGTGCTCCGTGGCCAAGCCGCCCGCTGGCAAGTAAGCCACGGCCATGACGGAGCTGTCGAAAGTGCCGGTCACGACACTCAAGGGTGTCGGTGAAGCCATGGCCGAAAAACTGGCCAAGGTCGGCCTGGAAAACCTCCAGGACGTGCTGTTCCACCTGCCCCTGCGTTACCAGGACCGCACCCGCGTGGTGCCCATCGGCCATTTGCGCCCGGGCCAGGATGCGGTGATCGAAGGCACCGTCAGCGGCGCCGACGTGGTCATGGGTCGTCGGCGCAGCCTGGTGGTGCGCCTGCAGGACGGCACCGGCGGGCTCAGCCTGCGCTTCTATCATTTCAGCAATGCACAAAAGGAAGGCCTCAAGCGGGGCACCCGCGTGCGCTGCTACGGCGAGGCACGGCCCGGTGCGTCGGGGCTGGAGATCTATCATCCGGAATACCGCAGCATTACCGGTGACGAACCGCCGCCCGTGGATGAAACCCTGACCCCGGTCTATCCGCTCACCGAAGGCCTGACCCAACAACGTCTGCGCCAGCTCTGCCAACAAACCCTGACCTTGCTCGGCCCCAGCAGCCTGCCCGACTGGTTGCCCACGGAACTGGCCCGGGATTACCACCTGGCCCCCCTGGCCGACGCGATCCGCTACCTGCACCATCCGCCCGCCGATGCCGACGTCGACGAACTCGCCCTCGGCCATCACTGGGCCCAGCATCGCCTGGCGTTCGAAGAACTGCTGACCCATCAACTGTCGCAGCAACGCCTGCGCGAAAGCCTGCGTTCCCTGCGCGCCCCGGCCATGCCCAAGGCCAGGGATCTGCCGGCCCGCTACCTGGCCAACCTCGGTTTCGCCCCCACGGGCGCCCAGCAACGGGTCGGCAACGAAATCGCCTACGACCTGAGCCAGCCGGAGCCGATGCTGCGGCTGATCCAGGGCGATGTCGGCGCCGGCAAGACCGTGGTCGCCGCCCTGGCGGCGCTGCAGGCCTTGGAGGCCGGTTATCAGGTGGCGCTGATGGCGCCCACCGAGATCCTCGCCGAACAACATTTCATCACCTTCCAGCGCTGGCTCGAACCGCTGGGCATCGAAGTCGCCTGGCTGGCCGGCAAGCTCAAGGGCAAGAACCGCGTCGCCGCCCTGGCACAGATCGCCGAAGGCGCACCGATGGTGGTCGGCACCCATGCGCTGTTCCAGGATGAAGTGCAGTTCAAGAACCTGGCCCTGGTGATCATCGACGAACAGCACCGCTTCGGCGTGCAACAGCGCCTGGCCCTGCGGCAGAAAGGCGTGGGTGGGCGGATGTGCCCTCATCAATTGATCATGACCGCGACGCCAATCCCGCGGACCCTGGCGATGAGCGCCTACGCCGACCTCGACACCTCGATCCTCGACGAACTGCCGCCCGGCCGCACACCAGTCAATACCGTGCTGGTCACCGACACCCGACGAGTGGAGGTGATCGAGCGCGTGCGTAGCGCCTGCGCCGAAGGGCGGCAGGCTTATTGGGTGTGCACGCTGATCGAAGAGTCGGAAGAACTGACCTGCCAGGCGGCCGAAACCACCTATGAAGACCTCACCGCCGCCCTCGGCGAGTTGAAGGTCGGGCTGATCCACGGCCGCATGAAGCCCGCCGAGAAAGCCGCCGTCATGGCTGAGTTCAAGGCCGGCGCCCTGCAACTGCTGGTCGCAACCACGGTGATCGAGGTGGGCGTCGACGTGCCCAATGCCAGCCTGATGATCATCGAGAACCCCGAGCGCCTGGGCCTGGCGCAGCTGCACCAACTGCGCGGCCGGGTGGGCCGGGGCAGCGCCGCCAGCCATTGCGTCCTGCTCTATCACCCGCCGTTGTCGCAGATCGGCCGCCAGCGGCTGGGGATCATGCGCGAAACCAACGACGGTTTCGTCATTGCCGAAAAAGACCTCGAATTGCGCGGCCCCGGTGAAATGCTCGGCACACGCCAGACCGGTCTGCTTCAATTCAAGGTAGCCGACCTGATGCGCGACGCCGATCTGCTCCCCGCCGTACGCGACGCCGCCCAGGCCCTGCTGGAACGCTGGCCCGACCACGTCAGCCCGCTGCTGGATCGCTGGCTGCGTCATGGGCAGCAATACGGCCAAGTGTGAGCACGCGCTCAGTTTTCAAGACCCGCGTGCCGGACAAGCTGGTTATACTGACCAACTTGTATGAAAACGGATACAGACCATGACAGAAGCTGCCCTCGTCCCCGAAGCCCCGCACGCTCCGTCTGTTATTCGGCTGTTGCTCGAGAAATTGGGCATCGGCTATGACGAAGTACTCGAACGCCCCGGCCTGAACCCAGCCCGCAAAGTACAGGCGGTGTTGCTGCACGATGCCGTTGGCGCGCTGATGGTGCTGTTTCCGCAAAGTCAGCTGCTGGACCTCAACCGCCTGGCCGAACTCACCGGACGCAAGCTCACGGCGGTGCCGACCGAACGCCTGGAGCGCATGCTCGGCAAACATAGCCTGAGCCTGCTGCCCGGCCTGCCGGCGCTGACCAGCTCACCGTGCCTGTACGAAGAAAGCCTGCTGCGCGAACCGAAGTTGCTGATCAACTCCGGTGAGCCGGGGCTGTTGCTGGAAGTCACCAGCGAAGCATTCAAGACCATGCTCACCAAGGCCAGCGCCGCGACGTTCGGCGAAGCCGTGAGCAACATCACCCCCAACCTGGACCGCCCGCACGACGACCGCAAGGAAATCACCCAGGCTGTACAGGCGTTCACCGCCCGGCGTATCCAGCAACGGCTGGAAGAAACCATCGAGATCCCGCCGCTGGCCGAAACCGCGCAGAAAATCATCAAGCTGCGGGTCGACCCCGACGCGACCATCGATGACATCACCGGCGTGGTGGAAACCGACCCGGCCCTGGCCGCGCAAGTGGTGAGCTGGGCCGCCTCGCCCTACTACGCATCACCCGGCAAGATTCGTTCGGTGGAAGATGCCATCGTGCGGGTGCTGGGCTTCGACTTGGTGATCAACCTGGCGCTGGGCCTGGCCCTGGGCAAGACCCTGAGCCTGCCCAAGGACCATCCGCAACACACCACGCCGTACTGGCACCAGTCGATCTACACCGCCGCCGTCATCGAAGGCCTGACCCGCGCCATGCCGCGCGCCCAGCGTCCCGAAGGCGGCCTGACCTACCTGTCCGGCCTGCTGCACAACTTCGGTTATCTGCTGCTGGCCCACGTGTTCCCGCCGCACTTCTCGCTGATCTGCCGGCACCTGGAGGTCAACCCGCACCTGTGCCACAGCTACGTGGAACAGCACCTGCTGGGCATCAGTCGCGAACAGATCGGCGCCTGGCTGATGCGCTACTGGGACATGCCCGACGAACTGGCCACCGCCCTGCGTTTCCAGCACGACCCGCACTACGACGGCGAATACGCCGCCTACCCGAACCTGGTATGCCTGGCCGTACGCCTGCTGCGCTCGCGAGGAATCGGCTCCGGCCCGGACGAGGAAATTCCCGATGCATTGCTCGAGCGCGTAGGCCTGTCTCGGGACAAGGTCAACGATGTAGTCAGCAAAGTGCTGGAAGCGGAAGTGCTGCTGCGGGAACTGGCTTCGCAGTTCAGCCATTGATTGCTGACGCAGGCAGCTGAGCTTTTGTGGCGAGGGAGCTTGCTCCCGCTCGGCTGCGCAGCAGACGCAAAACCTGCCGACGCGATCCGCCTGGAGGACCGCGTCAATCCATTTGGGGCCGCTTCGCAGCCCAGCGGGAGCAAGCTCCCTCGCCACAGGGGAATCACTAGGCTTTAGGCTTCCTCGGCTTCAAATACTTGGTCAGCCCCTGGAACCAGATCACCAGTGCCGGGTTGCCCTTGATCTGGATCGACTTGTCCTGAATCCCCGTCATGAACGCCAGCTGCTTGTTCTTCGCCTGCATCGTGGCGAAGCCATAGGCGGCGTCCTTGAAGGCGATGGCGAACGCAGGCTCCGGGTAAGTGCCGGACTGGCTAGTGATCCGCTGGTTTTTCACCGTGAAATGCCGGGCGACCTTGCCGTCCAGGGTTTGCAGCTGAAACACCAATTCCTTGTCGCCCAACTGCTGCTGGAACGCCGGATTGGTCCGACTGGCCTTGCCCATCAACAACCCCAGCATCCACAGCAGAAAACGAAATTTCATGGGCACAGCCTCGTGATGAAAGATGATTGGCTGGCAGTTTAGCGATTCTTCGGCGTAACGCCATCATCGGATCGCTTTAGCGGAAGATAAGCTTGTTTTCGCGAAAGATGACTGCCAAGTCACAAAACTCAAAAACAAAAGATCGCAGCCTTCGGCAGCTCCTACATCGATTTCCGTAGGAGCTGCCGAAGGCTGCGATCTTTTGATCTTTTTGCTCTCCTGTTCCTCGGACATTTCCTTCAACACGCCGGGCTGTTCATGAACTAGGCGCGGTGGGCGTGGGCCGCTAACCTCTGTTCGTCACCAAAAAACGGTGACACGGACGTGCAAGTCCGACCTGGAGCACAATTGGTTATAGCTATTGGACGAGCATTTTTTTATGCTCGCGCCCCGTTATGGCAACTGTGCGTGGGAGACCTTCGGGTCTGCCGGATACTCCGGGCCGGTCTTGCACACTTACGCACAGTTGCCACCCTTTTCGAATGCAAGCGAGAGGATGTCAGCCCCAATACCGGAAAAATAATATGTTCAAGGTCACTCCCAATCCGCCGTAAAACGGCCACAAATCCCGCGTCCAAGCGCAGGAAGAAAAAAAGCTCGATGACGCCGCCACCCGCGCCCTCGACTACTACCTCAACCCAAAGCCCGCCTCACCGCCAGAACCCGACAGCACCAAACTGTTCATCGTCGCCCCCCACATCGACACCGAAACCCTGCTGGCCAACGCCTCCGAAGACCTGCTCTCCATCAGCACCATCGCCGCCGACCTGGCTGACGACGTGGATGACTCGCGCCGCTGTGTCGCCCTGGCGATCAGTCGCATGGCCGATGGGGTGCAGTTGTTGGTTGAGCGGGCGTTGGATCATCTGGAAACCAAGGAGGCGGTGGCGCCCGGCGCCAAGGTATAGAGCTTTGCATTGATGCAGGCTGAACCGGCGCCATCGCGAGCAAGCTCGCTCCCACAGTTGAATTGGGGTAAACCGGAGAACCAGGTCGGCTGTCAGGCCGCCTCGCGAGCAAGCTTTGCTCCCACAGGTCCTGCTCAAACAGATCTGACGGGGGTACGACCGGGAGAGATAGGTCGGCTGTCAGGCCGCCTCGCGAGCAAGTTTTACTCCCACAAGTCCTGCTCAAACAGATCTGACGGATGTACGACCGAGAGAGCCAGGTCGGCTGTCAGGCCGCCTCGCGAGCAAGCTTTACTCCCACAAGTCCAGCTCAAACAGAGCTGATGGGTGTACGACCGGGAGAGCCAGGTCGGCTGTTAGGCCGCCTCGGCGTGGACGTTGATCTCGGCGCCCCGTTAACCACGCTGGCCGAACGCAGGCATTGTGGAGTGGGCATCCCGGCATGGATGCCGGAATAGCCGCGCTGGGCCATGGATGGCCCTTCGCGGCGGGCCCACGGAGCAATGCCGGAGTGAGGGCATGCCGAGCCTAAGCGAGGCACCAAGTGGTGGGGCATAAAGCGCTTTGGTTACTTTCGCGCTTTTCGAAAGTGACCCGCTGTAAGAGCGGAACCCTAAGTAGCCGTTACCGCAACAACGGATATGCCCCCAAAAACAACAGTGGGAGCGAGCTTGCTCGCGATGGCGCCGGTTCAGTCGACATTAATGCCAACTGAACCGACGCTATCGCGAGCAGGCTCGCTTGTATGTTTAGACTTGAAGGGGTGGGCGGGACTAAAAGCTCGATTCCGACTCTAGCCAGTACGGACCGTGGGAGACTTCTCGTCCCGCCCTTTCTACCCAAAGCGCCAATAAGGAATTCATCGGTAAAACCGACGATAGAGACAAGCCAGCGCAAAGGTAGACCCCAACAAGCACCTAAACCCTAGCTCCGAGGATTCGTCATGACAATCCTTACCTCGCAGACGGTTGTTGGTATCGATATAGCCAAGGCCGAAATTGTTGTTTATCGCTCTGATCTGCAAACCATCGACACTATCAAGAATGATCGAACAGCCCTCAAGCGCTGGCTAAAAACGTTGCCCGCCCAAAGCGCTCTTGCCGTTGAAGCCACCAATATCTATCACCTGGATACCGTCGAGCTGGCTCACGCGATGGGTCATCAGGTCTATGTCGTGGATGCTTACCGGGTGAGCAACTATCGTCGCGGCATCGGCCAAAGAGCTAAGAACGATCCTTGTGATGCCCGTCTGCTGGCGCGGTATTTGACCAATGAACAGCACGAACTGCGGCTCTGGAACCCGCCACCGAAGGCCTACACGACATTAAAAAGCCTGCTTCATCGGCGCGCGACGCTGGTCAAGAATCACGCGGGTCTTATGTTGAGCTGGGCCGACGAACCCTTGTTAAAAAAAGCGCTGATTGCTCAGCAAAAAGCGTTTAAAGAGGCGATTCAGGCCATCCAGAAGTTGCTACAAAAAGTCAGCAAAGAGTCGGGAATTGAGGCGAATATCGACCGCTGCAAAGCCATCGAAGGCGTTGGTGAACTGGTCGCAACTGGGTTGGCGACGAGTTTTATGCGAGGTGATTTTGCGGACAGCGATGCATTTATCGCGTTTTTAGGGATGGACCTGCGGGTCGATGATTCTGGAAAAAAGAACGGTCCCCGGTACCTGAGTAAAAAGGGGGATCCAGAAATACGCCGCTTAGCTCATATCGCTGCAATGACGGCATGTCGCTCGCCTAGATGGAAACCGTTTTATGAGTCGTACCTGGTCAGAGGTTTCTCAAAAACCCAGGCATTGGTGGTGCTTGCTCGCAAGCTCTGCCGGGTGGCATTTGCCTTGATGAAAAATCAGAGCGAATACCAGCCGAAGCCTATGTTGCAGGGTTGCCCTGCAACATAGAATCTCCCACAAGGTTTTGGGTTTTGGCTGCTGATCAATGACCAGCAACCATCACTCAATCAAACATTCGGGCAAGGAACCGGTGCCCAGTCGCCCAGGTCCGGGTTTTTGCACATGCTGTTGACCTGAGTGGTACCCGCGCTGGCAACCTGCTTGCTTTCATCCTGCTTGGCCTTGGCGGTCTGCAGGGTTTTCTCGGTGGTCACCGCTTCTTTCGGCACGGTTGGCAGTTCTTTCTTCTTCGCCGGCGTCACTTTCTTCTTGGTCTTGGTGGTGGTCTGAGCCACGACCGGTGTGGTATCGGCAGTGGCCACGGTCACCACGTCAGTACGCTGCACACCCACTTGCTGCAGATCTTTCTCGTAAGCCTGGGTGTAGTTGTTCAGGTCTTCGGACGCTTTACCGTTGACCGCGACGATCAGGTCGTTCGACTCTTTCAGGCCGGCGACGATTTCTGCCAGGCGCTTGCGGCCTTCAGTGTCGTTGACAGTCTTGGCCTTGCGGTCGGCAACCAGTTTGCTGAACGCGTTCTGGTAGCACTGCTGCGACGTCTTGGCGTAGGCCGTGCTGCGGTCGATGTCGGTGACGCTTTTGTTGACGTCGGCGGCGTAGGACGCGATGCGCTGGTTGTCATCGGCGATCTGCTTCTGGCGCTCGGTGTAGTAACCGGCTGCACCACCGGCCAGGGCGCCGCCCGCGGCACCAATGGCGGCGTTGCGGCCACGGTCTTCCTTATCGGCGGTCAGGACGCCCAGCAGTGCACCGCCGACGGCGCCGACGGCCGCGCCGGTGACTACCGACTTGGTCATGTTGCCTTCGGTGGAGCGCAAGTGCTGCACCGGCTCGTAGCAGTTCGGGTAGTACTCGACTTTGGTGCTCGAGGCGACCTTGGAGGTCGGCGACGTGGCGCAGCCGGTCAGCACGGTGCTGAAGCCGACAGCGACCATCAGCAAGTGACGCTTGGAACCCGAAGCAAAAGGTTTACGGGAGAAAAGCATAGTTGTGTTCTCGTTTTAAGTTTTGACCAGCTCAGCGCAGCCCTATCGCCGCCTGAGTCCCTTCCAAGCTCGCTGACAGCGAACGCTCAAGACCGCTGAGCGTTCGATGCGAGCAATTCCTTCAATATCGCCGCCGGGTCGGCTCGTTTTTGCTGACGATAATCCCCGACATGACGAACGAATAACGTTGCGCGCGCCACCAGGCTCTTGCCCAATACCGGCTTGCGCTCCAACTCTTCCTTGATGCGTTGAAACTGCGCCTGGATCACGGCATCGGTGTAGCGCGTGCCGGTCGCCAGGTTGTCGATATAAATCGCCACCGCGCCATCGAGCGCGCTGCGACCGTTATCGATGGCCGTGGCGAACAGCGTGGCGCTGGCCTCATCCTTGGCGTCCAGGGCGGCTTGCCGACTGTTCTGCAGATTGGTCAGGCGAATGTTGTAGTTGTTGACGGTCTCGGCCACCAAGGCCGACGACTGAATCAGGTTGCCCGCCGCTTCTTCACGCTGCTGGGCGATGAGCGAGACGTTGCGCTTGAGCTCTTCGTTGACCAGGCCCAGTTCGGCTTGCAGGCGCGGGTCGACGCTGGCGGCGATGATGCTGTCCAGGCGCTTGGTCGGGTCATCGGCATCGTCGATGGCGTCGGTCAGCGACGCGAGCCGACCTTCTTTCTGCCATTGGACAAACAATTCCTTGTAGCGCGAACGCGGCGCCGACAACGCACCGACGGCCACGCGAAAGCCGGTGGTTTCGTTGCTTTGCTCGGTGCCGTCGGCGGCGAACAACGGGTATTCGCGGCGCATGCCGGTGAACAGCGTGCCCTCGCCTTCCAGGTAGTTGCCGCCCTTGACCACGAAGCCGCCATAGGCGCCCTGACGGCGACCGGCGTGCACCAATTGGAAGGATTCCTGGACCATCTCGGCGGCGTTGCCGACCACGTCGAACAGGCCAATCGGGTTCGGCAACTTGGTGCCAATGGGCATCAGCCGCGCCGCCTGGCCTGTGCCACCGGCGACCTGGTTGAACACCGCCCAATCGGCCAGCGGCCCGTCGCTTTCACTGCCTTCCAGGCGCCGCGGAAACAGGCGCCCTTCCAGGTCCTGGCGACTCACGGCCTGCCCGCCACGGGCGGCGAATTCCCACTCGACTTCCGTCGGCAAGCGCACAAAACCCAGCCCGCCGTCTTCGGCGGAAGTCCCGCGACCGCTCACCGGCAGCAGGTCCTTGTGGTATTTCATCAGCCAGGCGCTGTACACCGCCGAGAAGCGCTCGGCCTCGAACCTCGACAGTTTCACCTTGGGCAACCGCCCCGCCACGCCTTGGGGCAAATCGGCTTGCAAGGTTTCGCAGGCCGGCGCCGCTTCGCCGCTGGCCAGCGATTGCGCCTGGGCCATGACCTGGGCGTATTGCCGGGCCGTGACCTCGTACTTGCCGATGAAGTACAGCATCGGCTTGAGCGGCGTCTTGGCGTCGGTCTTGGGCATCAACGGCGTGATGGTCTTGTTCCAATCCCCGGGCAGATCCTTGAGGGTGAACTGGCCGTTGATGAAGTCGCGCCGGTAGCCGGAAATGAACGACTGTTGATAGCCCGCCTCGTCTTCGCTGAACGGGTAACCGAGGCTGATCTCGCGGTCGTCCAGGGTGCCCTGGGCGAGGATGTAGACGTAGCGAAACACCATCTGGCCTTCGCACGGCAGCGGCAGGCTGACGTCGTCGGGCAACGGCTTGGGGTTGTCCAGCTTGTCCGTGCCTTCATCAGCCCAGACCAAACCGGCGAGGCTCAGCGCCACGGCGGCGCCCAATAACTTATACATCGCGAATTCCTTCACACGCCTGGATGCGCGCCACCCGCCAGCCACCACACGCCGCCGCGACGGCGCTGACGCCGAGCACGGCCACCAGGGCCAAGGTGTAGTGACGCACCAACAGATGACTGGCGTATTCACCGGGCATCTGTGCAAATAAATAATTCAGGCCCGACTGCGCCAGGCCATACAGGCCGGCACTGAGCAGGGCCGCAAGTGTGGCGCTGTAGAGCGCCTGCAACACCACGAACAACAACAGCGCCGCGGTGGAAACCCCCAGCAGGCGCAACACCGACAGCTCCCGGCGCTTACGCTCGACTGCTGCCAGGGCACCAGCAAAGATCGCCGCGAACGCCCCGGCCAAGGCCAACCCGGCGATGATCCAGAACACGATCGACAGATTGCGGCTCAGCGATTGCACTTGTGCGATGGTCTGGGCCTGGGTCGATACCAACAGGTTTTGCCCAGCGAAATACTGGCGCAGCGGCTCGACATCGCCGAGGCTGCGGGCATACAAACGAAACGCCGGGTAGACCCGTTGCCCGGCCACGCCCACCGCATCGCCCGGCCAGCCGAACGCGGGCACGGCACGGCCATCGCGGTAATCCTCCGCCGCCTCCAGCAACGCCAGCGGGGCAAACAGGCCGTCGCGGGCGAAGGCTTCCAATGGCAACACGTGCAGCACCTGCACGCGCGTGCGCTGCGCCTCGCTGCGACCGGCCACCTGCCGACCGAAACTGGCCTGCAACCAATCGCCGGCCCTGGCGCCGAGCTTTTCAGCGGCGGTCTGGCTGAGCACCACTTGATCCAGGCCTTGCGGCACCGGCAAATGATCGAACAAGGGATCGCTGGCCGCGGTGGGAATCATCTCGACCGTGACGACCGACGCATCGCCGCTCAAATCCGCCGTGGCGGCGATCTGCCGGGTGCGCGGCAAAGCAAAGGCCACGTCGCTGCGCTGGCTCAATTGTTCGACGAACTCGGCACTGAAGCGCCCGCCGCCCAAGGGGATGATTTCCCGGGTGGCCGGGTCGTTCTGCAAGCGTTCGGTGAGGCTGCTGACCAGGCCGAACTTCAGGCCGAACAGCACCAGCAACGGCGCCACCACGGCCACCAGCGCCAACACCGAGCAAGCCGACAGCCAGGCATCGTTGCGGTAATCCTGCCAGGCCAGGGAAGCCACCAGTGCGCCGCGCATCAGCAAGCCTCCCCGAGGGTGGCGGTGACACCGCCGTCGACATCGCGACGGCAACTGATGCGCCGCACCTGCAAGCCGCTGGCGCGGGCCAGCGCCTCGTCGTGGGTCGCGACCACACAGCACACGCCGTGCTCACGCGCCTGGGCCACCAGCAACTGCATGACGCGCTCGGCGTTCAGCGGGTCGAGGGCGGCGGTCGGTTCATCGGCCAGCAGCAAACGCGGCCCATGGGCCAACGCCCGGGCACAGCTGACCCGCTGACGTTGGCCGACAGACAAGTCCGCCGGTTTCTTGTCCAGTTGATCGGCAATGTCCAACTGCCCAGCCAGGCGCGTCACGCTTGCGTCATCCTTCAAGCCCAGCAATTTGCGCGACAACGCGATGTTGCCGCGCACGTCCAGGAAGGCCAATAGGCCGCCGGTTTGCAGAACATAACCCAGGTAACGACTGCGCAGCTCGGCCAAGGTGCCCTGTTGCGACGCACGCCACAATTTGGCGATGTCCAGCGGCGTGTTGGCCGGCGTGAAGTCGAACTGCCCGGCCTGATCCGGCGCCAGCACCAGCGCCAGCAGGTCCAGCAAGGTGCTCTTGCCGCAGCCGCTGGGGCCGACCACCGCCAGTTGTTCACCGCCGCGCAAATGCAGGCGTGGAATCACCAGGCTGTAGCGCTGGCTGCCGGCGCCCCGGCTTTTATGCACGGCGTTCAGGGTCAGCATCACGGCAGCGTCGACAATGGAACGCGGTACAAGGCGTCACCCGGCTCGGCATCGCCGAAGCGCACCCAGTTGGCGAGGTCGTTGTGGAAGGTTTCGTAGAGACGGATTTTCGAATCCAGCTCGTCGATGAAGTCTTCCTGCTCGGCCACGCTCAAGGACAGCCACAGATCCTGGGTCATGTTCAGCGACTTGCTGCGGTACGGCAGCCCTTCGAGGTACTCGCCGAGAATCCCGCCGTCGGCCAGGTTGCCGCCCTTGCGCAGGGCCGACGGGTCGCGGCTCATGTAGGCACTGGCGCTGGCGATTTCCTGGAAGAAGTCCTTGGGCGAACTCTGGGTCTTGCGGGCCGCGTCGACGATCAGCTTCAGCGATTGTTGCAGGTCGTTGAGTTGCAGCTTGGTCAGCATCACGCAGACCTGGAACGCCGGCAGTGCCGGGTTGGTTAGGTCGCGGTCGGCGGTCCAGGCGCTGACCAGTTGCGGCGCCTGGCTGGCGGATTTACGCCCCAAAAAGTCCATGTGCATCGCGTAGCCGACCGCGGCCGACTTGTCGGCCAGGCTCGGCGCGGCGCTCAACAGCGGCACGCTTTGCGCCTTGTTGCTGCGCACCTGATGCACCAGGTCGGCGAACACCGAACCGATCTCGTCGACGCGCTCACCAAACTTGCGCACGTCGGCGCCCGGCACCGGAATGTACAGGTCGCCGATCTGCGGGTTGGCGTCGGCGGTCAGGGTGCGGTACTGGCTCTGGGCGCCGGCGTGGGTTTTCTTGCCGGCGTCGCTGAGCAGGTGCAAGGCGTAGATCTTGATCTGCTTGCCCAGTGCGGCCTGGCGCACTTCGGCCTCGTTCATTTGCGTGGCGGCAAATGGATCGTTCTTGCGCAGGGCCCCAGCGTCGGTGACCAACAGGATCAAACGCCCGCCGTAACCGGACCAGTCCATGCCTTCGACGGCTTCCATGACCCCGGCAAACGCATCTTCGTTGAACGAATGGCTCGACACCGTCGATGCCTTGACCTGCCGCGCCAGCTCCATGAAGCGTTGCGGGTCGCGGCCCTGCTCCAGGGTGATCAAGGTCTTGGCGACGTATTCCAGGCCCGGGGTTTTCTTGATGCTGCTGCGGAAACCCACCATGCCGAAGCTGACGCTGTCCAACTCGCCGCGCTCGGCGATGCGGGTTTGCAGTTCGTGGACCACGTCGCGGACCTGGTCGATGTAGGGCTGCATCGACACGGTAGTGTCCACCACCAGCACCACAGCCGTGCGGAACGCATCGGCGTTGGCGGTGGTGATCGGTGTGTTGCTCGACGCCTTGGGGGTGTTACCCGGGTCGATGGACGCCACGTTCAGCAACTGCACCGGCTGGCCGTTTTCATCCAGGCTTTCGCGGGAATCGAAGATCGGCAACAGGTAGAACTGGCTCTGCGGCACCGCGCTGGCGGCCGGCTCCAGGGCCAGCACTTGCTGGTCCTCCTGCGGGCTCTGCTGGGCCTTGAGCAACACGTTCTTGGCGGCCGAAGGGTTAGCCAAGAGCTTTTCCACTTCACCGGCCTGACGCAGGAACATCACCGGCGCACGGCCGGAACGTTCGGTGAACTTGAGCACCAGGCTTTGCTTCCAGTCGCTGACCTGGGCGGCGGGCAACCAGCCGTCGCTGCGCCCGTCAGTGGCCGCACCGACCCGCACCCACGAACCGCCGTCGACGTCCTTGCGCTGGTACACGTACAGCACGGAAAACGCCGGCAGTGCCTTGCCCGGTGCGGCGCCCGGCGCATCGGCGAGCTTCGCCCCCGGTTTGCTGAGCACGCGCTGGAACAGGGTTTTCTTGCCGGCCATCAACAGCGGACGCTGGCCGCCGTCGGCTTCGGTCGCCACGGGCGGCTGAGCCGGCGGGGCAACGGGCGGCTTGACCGCTGGCACTTCGGGGGTCTTCGGCGGCTTCACTTCCGCAGGCTTGACCGAGGTGGTCGCGGCCACTGGCGTCTTCACGTCTTTGCCGTCATCACCGGACAACCACCAATAACCCGCGCCACCCAACGCCAGCGCCACGGCGACCGCAACGGCAGCCAGGGCGAACACCGGCCCCTTGCGTTGCTCCGACACCGAGGATTGAACCGTCGGTTTTATCGGCGGCACAACGGGCTTGGGCTGCGATTGTGGTGGTGGCGAGTAAGCCGGGCCGCTGGGAATGTCGATGGACATGGGCGTCAAACCCGCCAAGTCATCCACCGGTTTCGGCGTCTCCGGCAGTTGCAACGACAACGGCCGGATCAGCGTTGCTTCCGCCGATTCCTCAGGCAGGTTATCCAACGCCCGCAGCAACGCCGCCGCATCCGGGAAACGCTCCGCCGGATCCTTCGCCAGCAGCTTGCGCAACACGTCCTGGTAACGACCGTGGTGCACCGGCAATTCCGGCAACGGTTCGGTCAGGTGCGCCAGGGCCGTGGACAGTGCGTCGTTGCCGGTATACGGCAGTTTGCCGACAAGGATTTCGTAGAGCACCACGCCCAGGGCGTACAGGTCGGCGCGGCCGTCGATGTCTTGGCCACGGGCCTGTTCCGGGCTCATGTAGCTGGGCGTGCCGACGGCAAAGCCGGCCTGGGTGAACTGGGTGCGGTCGTCCAGGGACTTGGCGATGCCGAAGTCCGAAAGCACCGCCGTGCCATCGGCGCGGAACAGGATGTTGGCCGGCTTGACGTCACGGTGGACCAGGCCCAGCCCGTGGGCATAACCCAGGGCCGAGGCGATCTGGCGGATGTAGGTCAGGCCCTGCTCCGGCGTCAGGCCCGCGGCAATGCGTTCCTTGAGTGTGCCGTTGGGCAGGTACTCCATCGCCATGTAATACAGCTCACCGACGTTGCCGATGTCATGGATGGTGACGGTGTGCGGGTGCGACAGGCGCGCCAGGGTCTTGCCTTCGCGCAGGAAACGCTCGCAGAAGGTCGGGTCGGCGGCCAGGGCTGCGGCCATCACTTTCAACGCTACCTTGCGTTCCAGCGAACGCTGGGTCGCCAGGTACACGCTGGCCATCGCGCCTTCGCCGATCGGCCCTTCGATGTCGTAGCCGGGGATGACAATGTTCAGGGTCAAGCTCATGACGGCACCTTCACGACCACCACGGTGATGTTGTCCGGCGCGCCGCGCATCAGGCCCAGGGACACCAGGCTGCTGGCGATTTCGCCGGGCTCGTCGTGGCTCAGCACTTCGCGGATTTCATCGTCCTCGACGGTCTTGGTCAGCCCGTCGCTGCACAACAGGTAACTGTCGCCGGGCACCAGCAGCAGCTCGGTCAGCGCCAGGTTCAGTTGCCCCTCGACGCCAATGGCCCGGGTGACAATGTTGGCCCGTGGATGCACCCGCGCCTCGGCTTCGCTGAGCAGGCCGCTGTCCTGCAGATCCTGGACGTAGCTGTGGTCCCGGGAGATGCCTTCGAGCACGCCGTCGCGCAAGCGGTACAAACGACTGTCACCGGCCCACAGGCACATGCCGCGCAGGTCGCGGGCGACCAATACCACCACGGTGCTGCCCATCATCGTCACGCCACGGTTGGCGGTTTCCTCGCGCACGGCGGCGTTGACCCGCAGCAGGTCGCTTTGCAGCGCCGCGACGTATTCGTCCAGCGAACGCCCCACGGCAATGCCGCGCAGGCTGTCGACGATCAGGCTGCTGACGTAGTCGCCCGCCGCGTGCCCGCCCATGCCGTCGGCCACCACCCAGAGGCCGTTTTCCGGCAGGTCCAGGCAGGCGTCTTCGTTGACCTGGCGGACCATCCCGACATGGCTCTTGCTTGCAGACTTGATTGCTTTTCCGGCACTTGGACGCATCTACACAACACCTTCTTGGCCGAGCAAAAATTGCGCAAAATCAGCCGCCGCCGGCAATCCCTGGCAGCGCATCAAACCCGGGGCAATGCGTTCCGATCCCTGGCCCCACCACAGGCTTGCGCCTTCGCAGGCCGCCTCGGCGAGGGCGCTCATGCGCCGCTGCGGGTCGGTGGCATCGAAGCGATGCAGGCTGGCAAAGCGGCTGCTCGGCGTGCGCGGCAGGTACATCGGGCTGCCCAGGGTCTCCAGCTGTTCGTTGAACGCCTCGAAACTGGCCTCCACACTCAGTGTGCTCAGCAACAGGTTCTCGACTCGCTCAAACCACTCGTCCGCACCGCCCACCACCGACGCCGGGTCCGCGTCGGGCTCCAGCAACATCGCGACAGTCAGCGGGAAATAACGGCCGACCCGATCAATGCTCGGCATCACCACCCCGACCGCGGCGTCCGGGCCACAAACGCCCGGCGCGACCATGAAGCGCCATAGCGGGCTGACCAGATAGGCATCCAGCCAGCGCTCGCCGAGGCTGGTCTGGCTGGCGAGCAAACCCGCCGCCAACCACGAATCCCACGGGCCGATAAAACTCTGGGGCAAGCCACGGCTGACGAAATCGCCGCGGCTGGCCAACTTTCCATAGAAGCCCGGTGTACTCATAGCCGCTCCGGCAGGCTGAAGCCGCTGAGCACCCGGCTCTTGAATGGGTTGAAGGCGCTGTTGGCCCGCAGCTCATAAGAGGCGCTGGCGCCATCGACCCGCAGCCGCAGGTTGAAGCGATCCGGCGAGTTGCCGGCGGTCAGGTCCGATTGTTCCAGCAGCCGGAACCAGGCCCACGGCCCGTCCAGGGTGATGCCGGAGCGACCGCTGGACGACGGCGGCATGATCGAGATCCGCACCACGCCGATGCTGCCCGGGTTCGGCCACTGCATGGCGGTCGGGCGGCTTGGGCCGTGGTCGTAGCTCAACTGTTGGCCGTCGAGGTCGAGCAGGAACTGGGTGATGGTCGAGTCCATCGCCACCGGTTTGAGCTCGAAACGCACCATCGGCTGCGTGCCACCGGAACGGAAGAACGCATCGCGGATGGTCGCCGCGCGCTGGAAGGTCTGCAGCACGCCAGGGGCGATGCCGAGCTTCTGCGCCGCGCCCGGCTGCCAGCGCCAGGTCGGGGTCGAGGTGTCGACGTAGGGTTGCAGGTACTTGCGGAAGTAGTTGTCCATCACTCCGCCGACGCCGAAGAACTGGCCGAAGTCATCCAGGGTCGCGTCCCGCGCACTGCCTGGCGACATCGGATAGCGTCCGGCCAGGGACTGGCGATAGATGTTCACCACTTCGCTGGTCCAGGCGGCGTTCAGTTGGTTGCGCACCCCGCCCATCATGCTGTTGGTGGTGGAGTTGACCACCGACTTGACCAGGCCCTGCACCAGCGGCGGCTGGCGTTCGGCGTTGAGGCTGACGCGCGTAGCGGCGGCCGTGGCCTGGTTCTTGGCTTCGCCGAGCAAGGCGTCGCCGCTGGCACCGACCATGGCGCTGACCTGCACGTACAAAGCGTTCATGTCCGCCAGCAAGCCATCGATGGCCGCCGGCTCGCCTTCGCTTTTGCTGACGATGCTGTTGAGCTCGGCGAAGTGCGCGGTGATCGGGTCATCGCTTTGCGCCGGTGCGTTTTGCGTCGCCTGCTCCTGGCCGAGCAAGCTGCCCAGGCGTTCCTTGAGCTTGTCCACACCGCCTTCTACCGGCGCACCTTGGGCGGCCAGCAGGCGTTCATCCTGTTGCAGGTCGGTTTCCTTCGCCACCGCCACCAGCAGTTTTTTCAACGGCGAGGTCGGCCCGGAAATCACCCGCAGTACATCGGCGGCCTGGGCCACGCTGGTGATCGGCACAAAGTCGATGTCGGCCAGCAAGGCGTCCCATTGGCGCAGGTAGTCCTGGAAGTACAGGCGACGCACATCGGCGGCCAGGCTGGCGACGTTCTGCTGATCGGCCTGCTCAGAGCCCAGCACCCATTGCTCTTCGGCCAGGGTGCCGGTCTGGCTCAGGCTGGTGAGCAGGAAGCCCTGGCGATAGCCCTTGACGGTGAAGAACCCGCTCAGCGGCTCGCCCAATGGCTTGCCGCTCTTGCGGCTGAACACCAGCGCCGCGTCACGCCCGGCGGCTTCGTTGATACGGAAGTCCGGGATGCCTTCGGGCAGCTTCTGGCGCTTGATCCGGTCATAGACCCGCTGGGCCACCGGCAATTGCTGCAACTGGCGGCGCAGGTCTTCGACCAGGCGTGGGTCGAGGCGCGCGAGGGGCGGACGCCGTTCGAACAGCGCCTGCAAATGCGCGGTCAGGGCCTGGCGCTGCTCGGCCGGCAAATCCCGCGGCAAGCTGCGGTCCCAATCCAGGGCGATCCAGGCCTTGATGAAGTCGGCATCGTAATGCTCGGTGTCGGCGAGCATCAGGTAGGCCTTCAGGCCTTCGTAGAGGAAATCCGAATTGCCGCCGCTGTGCAGTTGCTCTTCGATGCGCGTCAGCAAGCGTGGCGCGAACACCGCGATCAGCAGCTTGCGATAGACGCTGCCAGACTCGGCTTCGAGCATGTCGCCCTGGTACAGGCCCAGGCCTTCGGCCCAGCTCGGTGCGTCACCAGCCAGGTGTTTCACGGCGTTGAGCAACGGCAACACGGCGAGGACGTCGCGTTGCGCCGGGCTGAGGTTCTGCACGGTTTGCCCCAACGGCGCGACCTTCTGGTCGACCTGGGCGATGTAGGCCTGGTTGGCGCGGTAGCTGACCCACCACAATGTGCTGACCACCAACACCAGCACCACGGTGGAGGCCAATACGCCGCGGGCGATCCACTTGCGCCGCCGCTCGACTTTCGGATCGACGCCCACCAGCCCGCGCTCGGCGAAGGCCACGGCGGTGAAGAGTTTTTCGATGAAGTAGCTGCGCCCGGTGCCGGTCTGGCGCGCCAGGTGCTGACGGTCCAGGTTCATGCTCTGGGCCATGGAGCCGATCAGGCGATCGATCGGGCTGCCTTCCTGGGTGCCGCTGGTGAAATACACGCCGCGCAGCAACACGCGCTCTTCGAAGGCGTTGGGTTTGAACACGCCTTCGAGGAAGCTTTGCAGGCAATCTTTCAAGGCGCCGAACTGCTGCGGAAAGCCGTAGATCAGATCGCGCCGCGCCGGGTCGCGCTCTTGTTGCAGGCGTTCCACCAAGCGGTCGTTGAGGCGCTGCTCAAGGCCGGTGAATTCGCTTTGCAGGTGCGCCAGCGGGCTGTCGCTGCTCTTGCCATCGTCCAGGGCAAAGGTCATGCCCCAGACCTGGGCGCGTTCTTCCTTGCTCAGGGTATCGAAATACTCCATGAACCCCGGCACGAGGTCGAGCTTGGTCAGCATCAGGTAGATCGGGAAGCGCACACCCAGTTGGGTGTAGAGCTCCTGGATCCGCAACCGGATGGCGGCGGCGTGGGCGGCGCGCTCGGCGTCGCTGCCCAGCAGCAGGTCGGACAAGCTGATGGCGATGAACGCCCCGTCAATCGGGCGCCGGGCCCGTTGTTTTTTCAACAGGCCCAGGAAGCCCAGCCAGGCGGCCTTGTCGATGGTCGCGTCGCTGTCCTGGGTGGTGTAGCGGCCGGCGGTGTCGAGCAGGACAGCCTGGTCGGTGAACCACCAATCGCAATTGCGTGTACCGCCGACACCGCGTACCGCACCGGCGCCCAGTTGCGCGGCCAGCGGGAAATGCAGCCCGGAGTTGACCAGCGCGGTGGTCTTGCCCGAACCCGGTGGGCCGATGATCACGTACCACGGCAGCTCGTAGAGGTTGCGGCGCTCGTCACCGCCCAGCTTGGCTTTCTTGAGCAGGGCCAAGGCTTCGTCCATGCGCTGGCGCAAGGTTTCGAGCTCTTCGGCGGTGGCGATGCTGGTCGGGTCCGGTGGGGTTTGCGCGGCCAGGCTGCGCATCACTTCGGCGGCCTGACGGCGCGCCTGGATGATGCGGAACACCCGGTAGGCGATCCATACCGCGAACACCAGGATGATCAAGGCCCAGCGGCGGCCTTCGGGCACCAGCCAATCGAGCAGCGGGCCAACGAACCAGATGATCAGACTCAGGGCGATCAGCCCCAGCAATGGAATGACCCAGCGGGTCATGAAACTGAAAAACGCCTTCACTCGACCCCCTCCGCCAATACTGTGATTTCAACCCGACGATTGCGCGCACGCCCCTCTGTGGTGGCGTTGGATGCCAACGGCTCGGTATCGCTGCGGCCTTCGGCGCTGAAGCGCTCGGGCTGGCCAGTCTTGGCCGAGAGAATTTGCAGCACCGATTGCGCCCGCGCTTCAGACAACGCCCAGTTGGACGGGAACCGGAGGGTAGCGATCGGGCGATTGTCGCTGTGCCCGGTGACCAGGACCTGTCCCTTGACCTTGCGCACCGCCTCGGCGATGCGCAGCATCAGCGGCTGGAAATCGTCCTTGATGCTGGCGCTGCCCGAGGCGAACAGTTCGTCGCCACGGATGGTCACCACCGAACGGTCGACGGCGTCTTCCACAGCAATCCGGTTGGCACGGATTTCATCGGCGAGGAAGCCGGCCAGGCGTGGGCGCTCGATCACTTTCGGCTGCACCACAGGGCGGTCGATGGTTTGCACCGGGATTTCACCGAGGAAATGAATGTTCTTGAACACCGGCTCGGCATCGGACGCCAGTTTCATGCGCAGGCCGAACAGCAGCGCCAGCAACAGGGCTGCACCGATGGCCACGGCGATCCATGGCGGCATGAATTGCGCCAGCCGATCACGGGCCACAGTGACACCACGCCAGTGCGGCGACAGCTCGCGCTCGTAGTCGCCACGGGCGCTGCGGATGACGGCGGCGGTGCGCTCACGCAACGCTTCCAGCTGGCTGCGACCGTCGTTCATCACCCGGTAGCGCCCTTCGAAACCCAGGCACATGCACAGGTACAAAAGCTCCAGCAGGTACAGGCGCTCGCGCGGGCTTTGCAGGCAATGCTCCAGCAACTGGAACACCTTCTCGCCGCCCCAGGCTTCGTTATGCACGGTGATCAACAGGCTTTGCTTGCCCCAATCGCTGGTACCGCCCCACGGTGTGCTCAACACCGCTTCGTCCAGCGCGGTGCACAAGGCGTAGCGGGCCAGCAACACATCGTTGCGCACCACGCCGGCGGCCTCGGCACGCTCTTCGAACTGGCGCAGATAGGCCAGCAGTTGTGCGCGCAGACTGGCCGGCGCCGGATGGGCAATGGTGTTGCGCAGGCGCGTCAGCAGCGCCAGCAGCGGGCCGGCGGCGCTTTCCAGCGGGTTGAGGCCCTCGGCCTTGCCGGTCAGCACCGGCGCGGCCGGCATCGCCAACGGTGCAGGCGCAGGCGTCGGCTGTGGCCGACCAGCGTCCGGGCGGAAGGGATCTCCACCACGGCCACCGGGCGTCGGCATGAACTGGGTACGATCGTCGTTACTCATCGCGGTTTATCCTCGGATCGCCCAGAAGGCCAGGTTCAGCCCTGGGAACTGGCCGGCGATGTGGAACGCAAAGCCGCCGGAGTTGCTCAACTGCTGCCAGTGATCGCTGCCCCGGTCGAGCTCGTAGTAAGTGGAGCCGGCGTGGTACGGCAGCTGCCGTGGCGCCACCGGCAACGGCAGCAGGCCGATGCCCGGCAGTTGCAGGTTGACCAGGTCGCGGATGTGCTCCACCGAACCGACCTTGCTCTGCTGGCCGAAGCGGCCGCGCAGGGTCTCGGCCGGCACGTCGGCGCGCACCACCAGGATGAAGCTGGCGCTGTCGAGCAGGGTCTTGTCGGCCAGCATCGCCACGTGGATGCCGTAGGCTTTCTCGACAATCGGAATCGGTGTCGCCTTGCTGTCGATCAGCATCGACAGGGCTTCGCGCAGGGCCTGCATCACGGGCGCGTAGCTGAGCGCCAGGTCATCGTGCTGGTAAGGCGGGTATTGCTGCGGTCGTCGCCCGGACGCGGTGAACGTGGAGAACTCCCCGGCCAGGCTCACCAGCTCGCTGTAGAGACGCTCGGGATGCAGCGGGCTCAACTGGCTCAGGTGCTGGATCAGCGGCTGGGCGCGGTTGACCAGTTGCAACAGCATGAAATCGGCAATTTCCGAGGCGCCACCGGCGCCGGACGCCACCACCCGCCCGGCCAGGGCTTCGCCGCGTTGATGCAGCAGGCCCAGCAGTTCACTGCGGAACGCCGCCAGCGGCTTGGAGGCGATCACATCCAGCAGCGGCGGGATGTAGGCATCGTCGAGCACCAACGCACGGTCGGCGCGTTTTTCTTTGATGCGCACCACGCCGATGGCGGCGTAGTCGCCGATGCCATCCTGTTCGGTCAACAACCGCAGCGCCCGCGAGCCGAGGGCCACCGGTGCGCGGTTTTCGAACGGTGCGTTGTCGTCGCGCACTTCGCACACCTGGCTCACATAACGCGCAGCGCCGAGGTCTTCACCTTCGTCCACGGTGTCCCGGGCGCCGGCGCGCTTGAGCGGCAGGGCCAGGTACACCAGGCCATCGCGCAGGTTGTCGTCGACGTTCAATGGGATCGGCGCCAGGTCGTCCTGGGGAATGTTGAAGGGCGTACCGTCTGGCAACAGGCCGCGCGCCGAGATGATCGCCAGCTTGCCCTGGGCCAGCAGGCCCTGGTCGATCAGCAATTCGGAAAAACCCCAGGCGCCGGCCGACAACGGGCGGCTGCGTGCGTCGATGAGGTTTTCCAGGTAACGGTCATGCTGTTGGAAGTGCTGCGTTCCAATGAACATGCCTTCCGACCAGACCACGCGATTGTTCCAGGACATGGGGGCTCCGATTGCTTATTGGGCAGGGCTGGATGGGGGGACGACGACGGCGCTGCGCACGGCGCGCACATCGAGGCTGATCTGGTATTCGGTGTATTCGCGCGCCGGGACATTCATCACCGTGCGCCACAGCGACTGGTCCAGCTCGCGATAGCCCACCAGTATTCCGATGTGCCGCGTGGCCGGGTCGAGGTCGCGTTGCAGGCTCAGTTGCTGGCCGGGCTGGACCAGCACCTCGTCCTGGTCGATGAGGTCGGCGCCCAGCGTGGCCTGGGCCCGTTCGGCCAGGGCGAAATAATCGGCACGACCGAAGGTCGCGGCATTTTTCAGTTCGAAAATGCGCACCCGGACCGGGGCCGGCTGGCCGGTGGCGCCGGGGTTGAGGCCGGCAATGGCGTGAAAGTGCAGCTCGATGGCGGCGGTGTCGGCCTCAGCTTCTTCGGGCTGGGGGTTGGCCGCATCCTTGGCGCACGCCGTCAGCAGAAGCACGGTGGCGACTGCGAGTAAAAACCTGGGAATCATCCTGCGTCCTCAATGACGTTTGAGCTATCCGTTGTGTGCCGATCAATCTTGTTATGGGACGGCGCCGCTTAGCGGCGTCGCTGTCGCGTACTGTGTTCTTCGTAGGCGCGGCTGAACTCGCGACCGAACAGGTCCTGGAAATCTTCCTGGGCCTCCCGGGAAATGTTGCCGTAGAGCTCGGTGAACTGCTGCCAGTACTGGGCCTGTCGCGAGCCGCTGAAAATACCCGAGAGCCCACCGGGCTTGGCCATGCGCTCTTCCAGTTGCGCCGGCTCGAAGCGCGTCAGCAAATGCTTGATGGCCGCTTCCACACCGGCCATCACCGCCAGTTGGTGGGCCCGCAAGTCATCGAAACTGTCACGCACCGCCGCGTCCGGGGCCATGAACGCCTGATTGCCGTGGCGCAACAGCAACAGCAAGGCTTCATCCACGTTGGGGGCGAATTTCAGCGGGTTGTTTTCCACCGGCTGGATCATCGTCTGCTGGATACGGAACTCACCCTTGAGGCTGCTGCGGGCGCGCAAGACATCGATCAGGCCTTCGACCATCAACCGGTAACTGCGCCCGATGCTTTCCATCTGTGCTTCGGCGTTGGCCTTGTCCAGGCGCAACTGGTCCAGCCCGGCACCGCGCAGGAACGCTTGCAGCAAGTCGGGTTGGTTGGCCTCGACCGGGGCGACTGGAACAACCGGGGCAACCGGAGCAACTGGAGCAACTGGAGCAACTGGAGCTGCGACCGGGGGCTCGACGCGGGTGACCGACGCTTCAGGCACGGGCGCCGGCGGCGGTGCACTGATCTCAGCAAAGATGTCGACGAGCGGAGCCTGCGGGGCTGGCGTCGCGACCGGCTCAACCACCGGCGGTAGCGGCACAGGCGGCGGGGTCACGGGCAGCGGGGCCACCGCCACTGGCGCGGGCTTGTCGCTGAACGGGTCCCAGTCATCCGGAATCACCGAGGCAGACGGCGGTATTACGGGTTCGGCCACGGGCGGCGGGCTCGGCCGGGGAATCGGTGTCGGCGGGCGGAAATCGTGTTGCTCGGCGGGCACATGGTCGGGTTGGGTGGCCGGCGGGACACTGCTCGGGCTCAAGAAATCGAACAGGTCCGGCAGGGTGTCCATGGCCGACCCGCCCTGGAAATGCGCAGGCGCAGACACTTGAATCGGCGATGGCGTATGAAGCGGCGACGGTGTATGCGCCGCGGTGCCCTGGCGCCCCATCAAGGCCTCGAAACTGCTGGGCGATTCGGCGAACGGGTTGCTGTCGGTGACTGGCAGGCTGAAATCGACGCGCGCCTGGATCTCATAATCACCGATGCGGATCACTTCGCCGTCTTGCAGGGGTTCGCTGTTGCCCTTGCGCAGGCGAACACCGGCCTTGACCAATTCCACACCATTAGTACTGTTATCAGTTAAATAATAACGCCCGTCTTTGTATTGGATGACGCAATGTTTGCCGGAAACCAGGCGCTCAGGGTCCGGCAATACCCAGTCATTATCGGAATTACGGCCAATTGCCATCACTCCCTGATCCATGGACTTTTCAGAACACTGACCTGGGGTGATCTTGTGATAACTAGTGATAGTCAAACACAGCGGCATCTTGCCTCCTTGCTGAATATTTCGCGCGCGGGCGGAAGTGAGGAATCAAGCCCTGACTACCCGCCGGCAACCTTTGCCAACTACCGTGAAACGGCTTTTTGCCAGCATGATTGCTGATCATAACCGGCTTGCGTGACAAAAACCCCACGTCAGTTGCCGCTTCGACCGATGGGTCGGGCAGGCTGTTAAGCCCATCACAACTGTTACAGAGGGGATACATTGGTGAAATAGCTTACCTTGACAAGCGATAAGTACTACACCAAAAATGCACAACTTCTTGAATATACATGATGGCACTTTAAGATCAGTGCAAGTCTAAAGGGCCATTACCGTCAAGGAACATGTGAGATTCATCCGAAACTTGCGTGTGAACTGCCCGACTTTCTTCAGCGGGTGATAGGGAGATCGATCCAAGTGGATGTGCCTTTGTTGCTCGCCGCCGTTTCCGCGACTTCGCCGTGCGGTGAAGATCTGGAATATGACGCGGATTTCTTGCGCCTGGAACGCGACTCCCGGGGTCAGCCCGAACGCAGCATGGGCGATTCGATCCTGCCTGCCGAACCTCCTGAGTGGCGCAGCATCCAGCAGCAGAGCCTGGACTTGCTGCAACGCAGCAAAGACCTGCGCATCACTCATTTCCTGTTGCAAAGCTCCCTGGCCCTCGAAGGCCTGCCGGGCATGGCCCGTGTGCTGACGCTGATCAGCGAACTGCTCAAGCAATACTGGGCCGAGTTGCATCCGCGCCTGGACGCCGATGACGACAACGATCCCACTGTGCGCATCAATGCCCTCGCCGGCCTGACGTCCGACATCACCATTCGCTTGCTGCGCGAGAGCATCCTGGCCCGTTCGCGGACCTTCGGTGCCGTCAGCCTGCGCGCCGCCGCCAACGCCAGCGGCCTGCAAAGTTTCCCGGATGAAAACCTCGGCGCCGAACAGCTCGCCGGGGCCCTGCTCGACAGCGACCCCGAGCAGTTGGAAATCACCCGTGCCGCCCTGCTGGAAGCCCGCAGCGCCGCCGAAGCCATCGAACAACAGGTCAGTGACCAGGTCGGTTCCGCCCAAGGCGTGGACCTTGGCCCGCTGAAGCAACCGCTGAAGATGGCCCTGCAGATTCTCGGCCAGTTCGCCCCGCAGAGCGGCGACAGCGCCCTGTCCGATCCGGTCAGCGACGACAGCGCCGCGCCAACTGAATATGCCAGCGCGCCAAGCACACCGCGCAACACCAGCACGAGCACCGTCAGCGGCGAAATCAACAACCGCGACGACGTGCTGCGCAGCCTGGACCGGATTCTCGCTTACTACACCCGTCATGAGCCCTCCAGCCCGCTGCCGGTGCTGTTGAACCGGGCCAAGAATCTGGTGCACGCCGACTTCGCGGCCATCGTGCGCAACCTGATTCCCGACGGCATGAGTCAATTTGAAAACCTGCGCGGCCCAGACAGCGAATAAAAGCGAACGGATCACGCAGTCACGTCACCGGTACCCCCGATGACGCCAACACCGTCGCTCAAGCGACCAGGAGCAGCAACGTGGCGAAGCAAAGTTCTCAGAAATTCATCGCGCGCAACCGCGCGCCTCGAGTGCAGATCGAGTACGACGTCGAGCTCTACGGCGCCGAGAAAAAGGTCCAGTTGCCCTTCGTCATGGGCGTGATGGCCGACCTCGCCGGCAAGCCCGCCGAGCCTCTGGCAGCGGTGGCTGATCGCAAGTTCCTCGAGATCGACGTCGACAACTTCGACTCGCGCCTCAAGGCCATGCAGCCGCGCGTGGCGTTCCATGTGCCTAACGAACTGACCGGCGAAGGCAACCTGAGCCTGGACCTGACGTTCGAAAGCATGGACGACTTCAGCCCGGCGGCCGTGGCCCGCAAGGTCGACTCGCTGAACAAACTGCTCGAAGCGCGCACCCAATTGGCCAACCTGCTGACCTACATGGACGGCAAGACCGGCGCCGAAGAAATCATCATGAAGGCGATCAAGGACCCAGCGCTGTTGCAGGCCCTGGCGAGCGCGCCGAAGCCAGCACAGGACCAATGATCATGACTGACAATACAGCTCGCGAAGGCGTGCAAAACCTGGGCGCAACCGAAGAAACCAGCGAGTTCGCGTCCCTGCTGCTGCAAGAATTCAAACCCAAGACCGAGCGCGCCCGCGAAGCCGTCGAAACGGCCGTACGCACCCTGGCCGAACAGGCCCTGGCGCAGACCGACCTGGTGTCCAACGACGCCATCAAGTCGATCGAATCGATCATCGCCGCCATCGACGCCAAGCTCACCGCCCAGGTCAACCAGGTCATCCACCACCCCGACTTCCAGCAACTGGAAAGCGCCTGGCGTGGCCTGCACTACCTGGTCAACAACACCGAGTCCGATGAGCAGCTCAAGATCCGTGTGCTCAACATCTCCAAGACCGACCTGCACAAGACCCTGAAGAAATTCAAGGGCACCGCGTGGGACCAGAGCCCGATCTTCAAGAAGATGTACGAAGAAGAATACGGCCAGTTCGGCGGCGAGCCTTACGGCTGCCTGGTAGGCGACTACTACTTCGACCAGTCGCCACCGGATGTCGAGCTGCTGGGCGAACTGTCGAAAGTCTGCGCGGCCATGCACTCCCCGTTCATCGCTGCGGCATCGCCGACCGTGATGGGCATGGGCTCGTGGCAGGAACTGTCGAACCCGCGCGACCTGACCAAGATCTTCACCACCCCGGAATACGCCGGCTGGCGTTCGCTGCGTGAGTCGGAAGACTCGCGCTACATCGGCCTGACCATGCCACGCTTCCTGGCGCGCCTGCCGTACGGCGCCAAGACCGACCCGGTGGAAGCCTTCGCCTTCGAAGAAAACACCGACGGTGCCGACAGCTCCAAGTACACCTGGGCCAACGCCGCTTACGCGATGGCGGTGAACATCAACCGTTCGTTCAAACACTTCGGCTGGTGCTCGCGCATCCGTGGCGTGGAGTCCGGCGGTGAAGTGGAAAACCTGCCAGCCCACACGTTCCCGACCGACGACGGTGGCGTGGACATGAAGTGCCCAACCGAAATCGCCATCTCGGACCGCCGTGAAGCGGAGCTGGCGAAGAACGGTTTCATGCCGCTGCTGCACAAGAAAAACACCGACTTCGCCGCGTTCATCGGCGCCCAGTCGTTGCAGAAACCGGCCGAATACGACGACCCGGACGCCACCGCCAACGCCAACCTGGCCGCGCGCCTGCCGTACCTGTTCGCCACTTGCCGTTTCGCCCATTACCTCAAGTGCATCGTGCGCGACAAGATCGGTTCCTTCAAAGAGAAGGACGAGATGCAGCGCTGGTTGCAGGACTGGATCCTCAACTACGTCGACGGTGACCCGGCGCACTCCACCGAGACCACCAAGGCCCAGCACCCGTTGGCTGCAGCCGAAGTGATCGTCGAAGAAGTCGAAGGCAACCCGGGGTACTACAACTCCAAGTTCTACCTGCGCCCGCACTATCAGCTCGAAGGGCTGACCGTGTCGCTGCGCCTGGTATCGAAACTGCCTTCGGCCAAGGGCGCGTAAAAAGATTTACTGAACGGTGCAAGGCCAATGTGGGAGCGAGCTCGCTCGCGATGGCGGTGGATCAGTTGTCATGCGTATGTCTGACACTCCGCTATCGCGAGCAAGCTCGCTCCCACAGGCGATCTCCGGTGGGTTGGAGATCATCGGATCCGTTCGGCACACGCAATTTCGCAAGGTCAGCGTCAACCAAACAACGTGGTAGAGACCACACAGGGAGAAAACATGGCTGTTGATATTTTCATCAAGATTGGCGACATCAAGGGCGAGTCCATGGACAAGGCCCACAAGGACGAGATCGATGTCCTGAACTGGAGCTGGGGCATGTCCCAGTCCGGCAACATGCACGTGGGCAGCGGCGGTGGTGCGGGCAAGGTCAACGTCCAGGACCTGTCCCTGACCAAGTACGTCGACAAGGCATCGCCGAACCTGATGATGCACTGCGCCAGCGGCAAGCACATCGACAAGGTCAAGCTGACCGTGCGCAAGGCCGGCGGTGAAAGCCAGGTCGAGTACATGATCATCAACCTGGAAGAAGTGCTGGTTACGTCCCTGAGCACCGGCGGCTCGGGCGGCGATGATCGCCTGACCGAAAACGTCACCCTGAACTTCGCCAAGGTGCTGGTGGACTACCAACCACAGAAAGCCGACGGCACCAAGGAAGGCGGTCCGGTCAAGTTCGGCTGGAACATTCGTCAGAACGTCAAGGTGTAATCGAACACGCCCCCGGTGCCACGCGCCGGGGGTGTTTGGTGCTTGCTCGCAACCAATCCTTTCCCTTCCGGTGTCTGAGCCATGGCCAAGCCTTCGTTTATCAATTTGTGGAAAGCCTATTCCGATTTGCTGGTGACCTATCCCGACGCGAAACCTTGCGACGGTCCTTGGGCAAACCAATGCGCGATTCGCATGAGCATCACGCTCAATACCGAGCTGACCGTCAAAGTCAACAAGTCCACCTACACCGAACCCAAGTGCGCCCATGGGCATGCACGAGGGGCCGAGTCATTGGCAAATTGGCTGTGGAAACATCATCTGGGTCGCCCGTTGATCCTCGGTGGAACTGCCGCGGACCGACGCAAGCTGCAAGACAAGACCGGCCTGATTTTCTTCAAGGATTGTTTCCAGCAAGTGGGAGAGGCCTCGGAAGGTCGCACCGGCGATCATATCGACCTCTGGAACCGTGGCCTAACCCTCGGGTATGACGATCCGGGCTATCGATCCCGAGCGATCTGGTTCTGGGAACTCGTATGATCAAGACTCACTGCGCGATATGGGTAGGCTGCCTGTTGACCAGCCTGACCGCCTGTGCCCAACAGCAATCCCCGTCGACAACGGCCTCCGTAGCGGTAGAGCAGGTCGTCTCGATGGGCGGGCAAACGTTGAGGCTGGAAAACGACCAGGCGCGCTGCGTGTTGCGCAAGCCCGACCAGACCCTGATGCCACTCGACTTGGCTTGGCCCTGCCAGTTCACGGTCGATCGACAAGGCAAACCCCACGTCGAGACCTTCGGTAGGGTGCCTATTGTCATCGTTGTCCACGTATCTGCTGGCCCCCATAACAATCAGGAATGTCGCTCCGAGTACCGCGCCGTGCGCCAGATCAATGGGCAGCTCGAACCCTCGGTTATCGCGCGCAACGCCAGTTGCATGCGCGGCACAGGTGACCAGAAGAATTACACAGGCCTTTTCACTTGGTAACCGAAATCGCCACCCGTGATCGCCTCCAACCCTCCCTATTGGACCGGTTGACCGACGACGATCCGACCAACCCGAAGGAAAGCGCCGATAAGCGCGTGCTCTCCTTGACCCAATTAAAAGCCTCGGTGCTGCGTGACCTGGCGTGGCTGCTCAACACCACGTCATTGCTCAGCGCCGATGCCACGCTGCATACCCCGGCGGGCACCTCGGTGGTGAATTTCGGCCTGCCGGCACTGGCCGGCAACAGCGCGTCGAACGTCGATGTCTCGGCCCTGGAAACCTTGATCCACCAGGCCATTGCCACCTTCGAACCGCGCATCCTGCGGCACAGCTTGCGAGTGCGGGCCCGGGCGACGGCCGAGATGAACCACAACGCGTTGAGTTTCGAGATCGAAGGCGATCTCTGGGCCCAGCCGGTGCCGCTGCGCCTGATGCTGCAAACCGACCTGGACCTGGAAACCGGCCATGTGCGCGTGGTCAACGCCGACCAGCGGAGACGCCCATGAACCCACGCCTGCTGGAGCTGTACAACCAGGAACTGCACCACGTGCGCGAAAGCGCGGCGGAGTTCGCCAAGGAATACCCGAAGATCGCCAGTCGGCTGACGTTGTCCGGCATGGACTGCGCCGACCCGTATGTCGAGCGCCTGCTGGAGGGCTTCGCCTACCTGACGGCGCGGGTGCAGCTCAAGCTCGACGCCGAGTACCCGACCTTCACCCACAACCTGCTGGAAATCGCCTACCCGCATTACCTGGCGCCAACGCCGTCGATGACCGTGGTGCAATTGCAGGCCGACCCGGACGAAGGCTCGCTGAGCAGTGGTTTCCCGCTGCCGCGCGATACCGTCCTGCGTGCCGCCCTGGGGCGTGAAACCCAGACCTGCTGCGAGTACCGCACCGCCCACGCGGTGACGTTGTGGCCGTTGCAGGTCAGCCAGGCCGAATACTTCGGCAACCCGTCCGCCGTGCTCGGACGCCTGGCCGCCAGCGAGCCGAAAGCCAAGGCCGGCCTGCGCCTGACCCTGCGCACCGGTGCCGAACTGCCGTTCAACAGCCTGGCCCTGGACAACCTGCCGCTGTACTTGAGCGGTGCCGACGAACAGCCTTTCCGCCTCTACGAACAATTGCTGGGCAACGCCTGCGCAGTGTTCGCCCGCAAGCCCGGCGGCAACTGGGTGGAGCGGCTGCCGCAGGATGCGTTGCGCTCGCGCGGCTTCGACGATGCCGACGCCGCGCTGCCGGTGGTGCCGCGTGCCTTCCAGGGCTATCGCCTGTTGCAGGAATACTTCGCCCTGCCCCACCGCTTCCTGTTCGTCGACTTCACCCAGCTGAGCCGCGCGGTCAAGCGTTGCGACGGCCAGGAACTGGAGCTGATCGTGCTGTTCGACCGTCACGATCCGAGCCTGGAAGGCAGCGTCGGCGCTTCGCAGTTCCTGCCGTTCTGCACCCCGGCCATCAACCTGTTCCCCAAGCGCCTGGATCGCATTCACTTATCGGATCGGGTCAACGAACACCACGTGATCGCCGACCGTACCCGGCCGATGGATTTCGAAGTGCATTCGCTGAACGGCCTCACCGGCCACGGCACCGGGCCGGAGCAGCCGTTCCTGCCGTTCTACGCCGTGCGCGATCCGTCTCGTTATGGCCGCGACCAGGCCTATTACACGGTGCGGCGCGAACCGCGCGTGTTGTCCAGCGACCAGCGGCGCAACGGCCCGCGCTCGACCTACATCGGCAGCGAAACCTTCGTCAGCCTGGTGGACAGCCAGCAAGCGCCCTATCGCCACGACCTGCGCCAACTGGGCGTGACCGCGCTGTGCACCAACCGCGACCTGCCGCTGTTCATGGGCGTGGGCAATGGCAAGACCGACTTCACCCTCGCCGACAGTGCGCCGGTTGGCTCGGTGCGCTGCGTGGCAGGTCCGAGTCGCCCACGGGCCAGCCATGCCCACGACGCCAAGGCCTGGCGGCTGATCAGCCAGTTGTCGCTGAACTACTTGTCGTTGAGCGAACAAGGCCAAGGCGCGGCCGCCCTGCGCGAACTGCTGCGCCTGTACGGCGATAGCAATGATGCGGCGCTGCAATTGCAGATCGAAGGCCTGCGCGAAGTCAGCAGCAAAGCCTGCACCCGGCGCTTGCCGATGCCCGGCCCGATCGTGTTTGGTCGCGGCCTGGAAATCACCCTGGAATTCGATGAAAACGCGTTTCGCGGCACCGGGGTGTTCCTGCTCGGCGCGGTGTTCGAGCGCTTCCTGGCACGCTACGTGTCGATCAACAGTTTTACCGAGACGGTGATCCGTACCACCGAACGCGGCGAGATCATGCGATGGAAAGCCAAGCCCGGACGTCGTCCGACCCTGTGAGTACCCTGGAGGCGATGCACCAGGAACCCTGGGAATACGATTTCTTCCAGGCGTTGCGGCGTATCGAATGCGAATCCCCCGAGCTGCCGCGCCTGGGCCATTCCCTGCGCCTGGCCGATGACCCGCTGCGCCTCGGGCAACGGGCCGAATGCACCTTCGCTCCGGCCACCCTTGCCTCGGTGCAACCGGGCAGCGACGGTGCGCCGGCACGCCTGGAGCAATTTTTCTTCGGCCTCGGCGGCCCCAACGGCCCGATGCCGCTGCACATCACCGAATACGTGCGCGAACGCCAGCGCAACAACGCCGACAGCACCAGCAAGCGCTTCCTCGATGTGTTTCACCATCGCCTGCTCAGCCTGTTTTATCGGGCCTGGGCCGAAGCGCGGCCGACGGTCAGCCACGACCGCCCGGACGATGACTATTGGTCGGCGCGCCTGGCCGCCCTCAGCGGCCGGGGCATGCCGAGCCTGCTCAACCAGGGGTTGATCCCCGACACGGCGAAGCTGCACTACAGCGGCCACCTGGCGGCGCAAACCCGCTACCCGGATGGTTTGAAGGCAATTCTCGGCGAGTACTTCGGCCTGCCGGTGGAGATCGAAGAATACGTCGGCCAATGGCTGGAACTGCCTGAACGCAGCCGAATCGGTGTCAACGCCCAACTGGGCGTGGACTTCTGCCTGGGCCGCTTCGTGTGGGATCGCCAGCACAAATTCCGCATTCGCCTGGGGCCACTCAAGCTCGTTGACTACATGGGCATGCTGCCTGGCAGCCAACCGTTCAACGAGCTGGTGGCCTGGGTCGCCGAATACCTGGGCCATGAATTGGACTGGGACCTGAACCTGGTCCTGGAACAGCCCGAAGTCCCGGCACTGCAACTCAATGGGCGTTTCCGCCTGGGTTTCAACACCTGGCTGGGCCGCCCCGAAACAGATGCCAACGATTTAATACTGGCCCGGCATTACGCCGAACAGGCCAACACCTCACAGACCTCAAGGAGCCATGAGCATGGGTGAAATCAGTCGCGCCGCGTTGTTCGGCAAACTCAACAGCGTGGCCTACAAAGCCATCGAAGCCGCCACCGTGTTCTGCAAGTTGCGCGGTAACCCTTATGTGGAGCTGGCCCACTGGTTTCACCAGTTGCTGCAACTGCAGGATTCGGACCTGCACCGCATCATCCGCCAGTTCAACATCGAGCCAGCGCGCCTGGCCCGTGACCTCACCGAGGCATTGGACCGCCTGCCACGGGGTTCGACGTCGATCACCGACCTGTCGTCCCACGTGGAAGAAGCCGTGGAACGCGGCTGGGTCTACGGCAGCCTGATGTTCGGCGAAAGCCAGGTGCGCACCGGTTACCTGGTGCTGGGCATTCTCAAGACCCCGAGCCTGCGCCACGCGCTGCTGGGCCTGTCGTCGGAGTTCGACAAGGTCAAGGTCGAAGCCCTGAGCGAACGGTTTGACGAATACGTCGGCGACTCGCCGGAAAACGCCCTGACCGCCAGCGACGGCTTCAATGCCGGCGCCGTGCCGGGCGAAGCCAGCGGCGCCATGGCCCCAGCCGCCATGGGCAAGCAGGAAGCCCTCAAGCGCTTTACCGTCGACCTCACCGAGCAGGCCCGCAGCGGCAAGCTCGACCCGATCGTCGGCCGTGACGAAGAGATCCGCCAACTGGTGGACATCCTCATGCGCCGCCGGCAGAACAACCCAATCCTTACCGGTGAAGCCGGCGTGGGCAAGACCGCCGTGGTCGAAGGCTTCGCCCTGCGCATCGTCGCCGGCGACGTACCGCCGGCCCTCAAGGACGTGGAACTGCGCAGCCTCGACGTAGGCCTGTTGCAGGCCGGCGCGAGCATGAAAGGCGAGTTCGAACAGCGCCTGCGCCAGGTCATCGAAGACGTCCAGGCCTCGCCCAAGCCGATCATCCTGTTCATCGATGAAGCCCACACCCTGGTGGGTGCCGGTGGCGCCGCCGGCACGGGCGACGCGGCCAACCTGCTCAAGCCGGCGCTGGCCCGCGGCACCTTGCGCACCGTGGCCGCCACGACCTGGGCCGAGTACAAGAAGCACATCGAAAAAGACCCGGCCCTGACCCGCCGTTTCCAAGTGGTGCAAGTGGCCGAGCCGTCGGAAGACAAGGCCCTGCTGATGATGCGCGGCGTGGCCTCGACCATGGAAAAGCACCACCAGGTGCAGATCCTCGACGAAGCCCTGGAAGCCTCGGTCAAGCTGTCCCACCGCTACATTCCCGCACGCCAGCTGCCGGACAAATCCGTGAGTCTGCTGGACACCGCTTGCGCCCGCGTCGCCATCAGCCTGCACGCCGTACCGGCCGAAGTGGACGACAGCCGTCGGCGCATCGAAGCGCTGGAAACCGAGCTGCAAATCATCGCCCGTGAACACGCGATTGGCGTGGTCATCGGCACTCGCCAGACCCACAGCGAAAGCCTGCTGAGCGCCGAGCGTGAACGCCTGGCCGAACTGGAAGGCCGCTGGGCCGAAGAGAAAACCCTGGTGGACGAACTGCTCGCCACCCGCGCCACCCTGCGCGAACGCGTTGGCGTGGTGGACAGCGAAGACAACAGCGAAGCTTCTGACAACGAAAGCCACCAACTGCGCGAAAAACTGGTGGACCTGCAACAGCGCCTGACCGCCCTGCAAGGCGAAACCCCGCTGATCCTGCCGACCGTGGATTACCAGGCCGTGGCCTCGGTGGTCGCCGACTGGACCGGTATCCCGGTGGGCCGCATGGCCCGCAACGAACTGGAAACCGTGCTCAACCTCGACCAGCACCTGAAGAAACGCATCATCGGCCAGGACCATGCCCTGCAGATGATCGCCAAGCGCATCCAGACCTCCCGCGCCGGCCTCGACAACCCGAGCAAGCCGATTGGTGTGTTCATGCTTGCCGGCACCTCCGGCGTGGGCAAGACCGAAACCGCCCTGGCCCTGGCCGAAGCCATGTACGGCGGCGAGCAGAACGTCATCACCATCAACATGAGCGAGTTCCAGGAAGCCCACACCGTGTCGACCCTCAAGGGCGCGCCACCGGGCTACATCGGTTATGGCGAAGGCGGCGTGCTGACCGAAGCCGTGCGGCGCAAACCGTACAGCGTGGTGTTGCTGGACGAGGTGGAAAAAGCCCACCCGGACGTGCATGAGATCTTCTTCCAGGTGTTCGACAAAGGCGTGATGGAGGACGGCGAAGGCCGGGTGATCGACTTCAAGAACACCTTGATCCTGCTGACCACCAACGCCGGCACCGAGTTGATTGCCCAGGTCTGCAAAGACCCGCAGAACGTGCCCGAGCCGGAAGAAATCGCCAAGGCCCTGCGCCAACCGCTGCTGGAGATTTTCCCGCCGGCCTTGCTGGGTCGCCTGGTGACGATCCCGTACTACCCGCTCAGTGACGAGATGCTCAAGGCCATCACCCGCCTGCAACTCAACCGCATCAAGAAGCGCGTGGAGAGCACCCACAAGGTCGCCTTCGACTACGACGACGCGGTGATCGATTTGATCGTTTCGCGTTGCACCGAAACCGAAAGCGGCGGGCGCATGATCGACACCATCCTGACCAACAGCCTGCTGCCGGACATGAGCCGCGAGTTCCTGACCCGCATGCTCGAAGGCAAGGCTTTGGCCGGAGTGCGAATCAGCGCCGTGGACAACGAATTGCAGTACGATTTCAGCGACGCGGCCTGACCTGAAGGAACACCGCACAACCCTGTGGGAGCGAGCTTGCTCGCGAATGCAATCTGTCAGTGCCATTGATGTTGCCTGACACACCGCCTTCGCGAGCAAGCTCGCTCCCACAGTGGTATTCGGTTCCGCCAGTTACTACAACCTGCACGAGACCCTCGATGTTATTCAACCAAGCCACCCGCCTGGCCAAGATCACCAGCCCCCTGGGACCTGAGGTGCTGTTGCTCAAGGACATGGGCGGCGGTGAAGAATTGGGGCGGCTGTTCAACTACGAGTTGCAGTTGCACTCGCTGGACAACGCCATCGACCTCAACAAGCTGCTCGGCAAGCCCATGTGCGTGAGCCTGCAGCTCGATGGCGGGGGCGAGCGCTATTTCCATGGCATCGTCGCCCGTTGCAGCCAGAACGTCGACCAGGGCCAATTCGCCAGCTACCAGGCCACGCTTCGGCCGTGGTTGTGGCTGCTGACCCGCACCTCCGATTGCCGAATTTTCCAGAACCTGACCATTCCGCAGATCATCAAGCAGGTGTTCCGCGACCTGGGCTTTTCCGATTTCGAAGACGCCCTGAGCCGGCCTTATCGCGAGTGGGAATACTGCGTGCAGTATCGCGAGACCAGCTTCGATTTCGTCAGCCGCTTGATGGAACAGGAAGGGATCTACTACTTCTTCCGCCATGAGCAGGGCCGGCATGTGCTGGTGCTGGCCGATGCCTACGGCGCCCACACCCAAGCGCCCGGCTACGGCTCGGTGCCGTACTACCCCAAAAATGAGCAGCAGCGCGAGCGCGATCATATTCATGATTGGCACTTGGCCCAGGAAGTCCAGCCCGGCTCCCTGGAACTCAACGACTACGATTTCCAGCGCCCGAGTGCGCACATTGATGTGCGTGCGGCCATGCCGCGTCCGCATACCGCTGGCGACTATCCGCTGTACGACTACCCCGGCACTTATGTGCAAAGCGCCGACGGCGAACACTACGCCCGCACCCGCATCGAAGCCTTGCAGACCCTGCATGAACAGGTCGAGCTGGCGGGCAACGCCCGGGGCCTGGGGTCGGGGCATCTGTTCAGCCTCACCGGCTTCAGCCGCCAGGACCAGAACCGCGAATACCTGATCGTCGGCGCCCGCTACTACATTTCCCAGGAAAGCGGCGAAACCGGCGGCGGCGCGCCGACCGCGCAGTTCGAAAGCAGCCTCACCTGCCTTGACGCCCAGCAGAGTTATCGTCCGCTGGCGACTACCCACCGCCCCATCGTCAAGGGCCCGCAAACCGCGTTGGTGGTCGGCCCCAAAGGTGAGGAAATCTGGACCGATCAATTCGGCCGGGTGAAGGTGCATTTCTACTGGGACCGTCACGACCAATCCAACGAAAACAGCTCGTGCTGGATTCGTGTGTCGCAGGCTTGGGCCGGCAAGAACTGGGGCTCGGTGCAGATCCCGCGCATCGGCCAGGAAGTCATCGTCAGCTTCCTTGAAGGCGACCCGGACCGGCCAATCGTCACCGGTCGCGTGTACAACGCCGAACAGACCGTGCCCTATGCGTTGCCCGCCAATGCCACTCAGAGTGGCACCAAAAGCCGTTCGAGCAAGGGCGGCACGCCAGCGAATTTCAACGAAATCCGCATGGAAGACAAAAAAGGCGCCGAACAGCTGTACATCCACGCCGAGCGCAACCAGGACATCGTGGTTGAAGTGGACGAGAGCCATTCGGTGGGCCACGACCGCAACAAAAGCATCGGCCACAACGAAACCGCACGAATTGGCCAAGACCGACTGCGGGCGGTGCAGCGCAACGATGCCCTGGTCGTCGGCGGAACCAAGAGCGACAGCGTCGCGACCCAGTACCTCATGGAGGCGGGTTCGCAGATTCGACTGGTGTGCGGCAAAAGCGTGCTGGAGTTCAATGCCAGTGGCGAGATCAATATCTCGGGCACCGCGTTCAATATCTACGCCAGTGGCAATGGCAACATCGACACCGGCGGCCGTCTGGACCTCAACTCCGGCGGCGCCAGCGAAGTGGATGCCAAAGGCAAGGGCATCAAGGGTGTGATTGATGCGGCGGTAAAAGCGTTGTTCCCGACAAGGGGCAAACACTGAGGTTCACGGCAGGGCCATTGTAGGAGCTGCCGAAGGCTGCGATCTTTTGATCTTTCCCTTGAGACTCAAATATCTGGGGAAAGATCGCAGCCTCGTTGTACTCGACAGCTCCTACAACGCAGCCCGGCGGAAGCAATATCACGCGTTCGTAAGCATGTATTGGCCAGGCTGCGTCCACGCGACTCGCAAGTACTTGCCGCTCAGCAGTTGCTCGTCGCGAAGATATTCGAACACTTCGCAGGGACACCATTCCTTGCCCGCCGAAAAGGCCACGCCCAATGAACGCAGTTCATCGAATACCTTAGCCTTCTGCTTGTTATCCGCGACCTGCAAAACGTAGACATCTTTCTCTGCCGCATTCGAAAACCCGATAGCGCGCAGGGAAGAATCCAGCGCGTTATCCATGATTCGAACACCAATCGAGTCACCGTCGGCTCTTTCCACGTAGGCCTTCAACACACCATCAATCACTCAGAGATTGGCCGGCACGAAGTCAGGGCCGCCCAGCTTATCCCGGACGGTCAGGGCGGTGCGCATCAGCGGCCCCCACAGACCGTTCTGGCTGTTCCAGGTACCGCCCGCCCACCGCGTGTCCTGAACGAGCTCAGCCTTGTTGAGCTCAAGCTGGCGCTGGAGGGCCAGCGCCACAGCCCCCATATCAACCTCGAACAGGTCGGCATAAAGCCCCTCGGGTTGTGCCTGCTTTTTGCTCAGGCAAAACCGGTAGTACCAGACCCACACCGCGGCGACATAAATCGCCCGATTACGATCAGGGTAGGTCGCGAGAATCTTGAGCAAAGCCGCCACGAAGCGCCCAGGAAACTGAGGGTCGCGGGTCTGTTGCCAGTAACGCAGCACCAGTAAATCGAAAGCCGCGACAATGTTCTGCGGTTCTTCATTGTCATTCTTGGCTTCTTGAAAGTAGAACGGCTCGCCCACGAGGAATTTATCCAGCTCGTCATTGGCCAGGGCCAGCAGCAATACGTTATCCAGGTTGGCACTCATTGAATTCTCACTACATCCGGGTTCGCGAGCAGGAAATTGATGTCGTTATTGTGTGGGATGGCCACCTTATCCAATACCGCTTCACGCATACCGCCGGGATGGGTCAGGCCGCCAGGGCGCCATAACGGGTTCGCTCCGCGCTCGTTACCGGAGGGCATGACAACCTTGGGATTGTCCAGGTTCATCATGTAAATCTCCTTGCCGGTGAAGCTGCCCGGCTCATAACCCAAAGCGGTCTCCAGAATGGAAAGATCACCGGTTTTCTTAAACTCGGCGACCACACCGTGCAGGTCTGACTTGGCCATGACGTACTTAGTGTCGCTAAAGGTTCCATACATGGGGTTGGCAATGTCATCGGGGGTAAACAGAAATGCACCTCCTTCATCCTGAAAGACTTTGAGGTGCTTGTCGATATAGGAGGCCTCAAGGTAATCGGCAGGATTGGGCCGGCTTAACTTGGGTATCGCAGCGATATCCTCTGACGTGTAGCCCGGTTTGAAGCTCACCGAGCGCGGCTTGGGCGCCGTACCGATTTTTGCCATTTTCGGGCCCAAGCCCAAAAGCGCCATTCCCGCAACGCCCTGCAGCAGGTCCCGGTAACCCGGCCCCAAGCGATCCCCCAAGTCCCCCAGCAGCGCCATGCCAGCCATCATCGTGCCGCCGATCACCACAAAACCAACTAGAGCGGCAACGCCAGCCATGGCCGCGAGAATCGCCGCGCCCCCCATGGCCAGTAATCCCAATGCTTCCAACCCGGTGTGCATCCAGCCTTCGATGTCCAGGACAAACGCCACCGACACCGTCGGCCCACCGATGAACGTATTCGGGCTGCCGCTCTTGATGTGGGCACCGCAAACCATTTTGCTGTGCAAGCGCGCCGCCGGTTTGCCGTTGATGAAGACCGTGGCGCTGCCTTCGGCGATCAGCACCGGGAAAGGCCAGATCGGATGGTTCATCGGCAGCCCGGTGCAGGAAGATGACGTGTCTTCGCCCGCCCGCATGGCATTGCGGTCGTTGATGTAGACGTTGAAGCTGCCCATTATCAACGCCCCCGTGGTGGGCTCGGGCAAGTTGAAGATGGTGGAGAGGCCCTTGACGATCTGGAACATCGACAAGCCGCCGGCCGCAATCGAGCCGGCCATGATCGCCAGGGCCACGCCGCCCGTGGCGACAGTCGCGGCAACGACCGCGGCGCCGATCAAGGCACCGGCCACGGCTCCGGCGACCATCGCGGCAAACCCGAAGCCATGGGCTATTTCATCCCCCAGACGTGCTGCTGCCTGTGCATCCATTGCGAAAATCCAACTTACTGGTGGTGTGACTGCACAGGGGAGTTATCGATGACCAGAGATCGCGGGGTACGGCCAGAGCGAACGCAGCGCCGGTCTTGCCGCGTTGTCCTTCAACGAACAGACGGCGGCGACATGATTCATTGCTCTTGCAGGTAACGCAATGCCCGATGATATTTCGCGGCGCGTTCCAGGTCCTTGTCTCGCACGACGGGCAGCCGGGTGAGATCAAGATTGTCGTGGATGTCCGCTATTTTCACTTTGGTCGCCAGTGGATTGGGACGAATCCGGGCGATGAATTGCTCATAGGACTCGCCCTGGCGCTTGGTCAGGCAGTCGATCGCCGTCACCGCAACCTCGGGAATGCCAAGCCCACGCAGCTCATCCAGCGTGACATCGCCGTCTTCGACCACATCATGCAACAGGCTGACCAGTTGCTCTTCAAGCCCGTCGAACTTCATCATCAGGCGCAACGGGTGGAGGATGTAGGGCTTGCCGGCCTTATCCACCTGGCCCGCGTGGACCCTTGAAGCCAGGGCGATTGCAGCGTCCAGAATGCTCATTGGCGATCAGATGGCCGTGCCGCGGTTCGTTCCCGGCTGGACAATCAATAGCTCGTCCAGTTCACGCTTCCTGCAACGCGCCACAAACGGCAGCGCCGCATCCGGGTCACGCTTGAACAGCTCGAAGGTCGCCTGATTGATTTCATAATATTCCTCGTAGTCGGCCATGCCGTTGCTGACCGGTATGGAGACATAGAATCGACCCGAATCCTGTTCGATACCCACGGAGAACATGTGTTCGCGACTGACCAGAACATCTTGAAATTTCATGACTTGCCTACCTCTACCGTCATAATGGCGTCCAACTGAAGTCTTTGGGCAAAATGCCCCCGGCATCGATAACCGCCTCGCTGGCACCGGTCGGCAGCTTGCCGCCAGGAATCCAGAATTCGTTCGCGCCGGCCTCGTTACCTGAAGGAATCCGCAGGTTCATGTCTTTCGGCGCGGGGATATCGACCCGCACCAGGGTACTACTTTCCAGAGTATTTTCTGGCAGCCCCAGCGCCTTCTCCAACGCCCGCTTGTCACCCTTGGCACTGGCGAGCAATTGATCGGCTTCCTGCTTGGGCATAAGGAACGTCGTGCCATCGGTCTGCGCGATGCCGTACTTACCCAGCTTCTCCTTCGTGGTGAAGCGTGAGGCGCCATTTTCGAACTGGGCCAAGTGCTCCTTCACATACTGGGGTGACAAATACGTGTCGGCATCGGGGCGCGAGCCTTTCGGCATGGCCAGGATATCCGCCTCGGTCACGCCAGGCTTGTACTTGGGCGGCGGCAACTCGGCAGGTTTGGCCGCCTTCGCCATTTTCGGGCTCAGCCCCAGCATTGCCATGCCGGCGACACCTTGCAGCAAGTCCCGATAGCCTGGCCCCAGGCGATCACCTAAATCGCCTAGCAGCTCCATGCCCCCCAGGATCAATCCGCCCACCACCACGAATTCGACGAGCACGGCGATACCCGCCATGGCGGCCATGACCAATGCCGCACCTGCCGCCAACAACCCCAACACTTCCAACCCGGTATGCATCCAGCCTTCGAGGTCGAGCACAAACGCCACCGACACCGTCGGCCCACCGATGAACGTATTCGGGCTGCCGCTCTTGATGTGGGCACCGCAGACCATTTTGCTGTGCAAGCGCGCCGCCGGTTTGCCGTTGATGAAGACCGTGGCACTGCCTTCGGCGATCAGCACTGGGAAAGGCCAGATTGGGTGGTTGATCGGCAGTCCGGTGCAGGAAGATGACGTGTCTTCGCCCGCCCGCATGGCATTGCGGTCGTTGATGTAGACGTTGAAGCTGCCCATTATCAACGCCCCCGTGGTGGGCTCGGGCAGGTTGAAGATGGTGGAGAGGCCCTTGACGATCTGGAACATCGACAAGCCGCCAGCCGCAATCGAGCCGGCCATGATCGCCAGGGCCACGCCGCCCGTGGCGACAGTCGCGGCAACGACCGCGGCGCCGATCAAGGCGCCGGCCACGGCTCCGGCGACCATCGCGGCCAATCCGAACCCGTGGGCTATTTCGTCACCCAGACGTGCCGCGGCCTGTGCATCCATTACGCGCATCTACCTTACTGATTCGTATGACTGCTCAGTGGGACGTGTCGATGCTCAGATGATCGGAGGCTGTGGCTTGAACGAATGCATCGCCACCTTCCAGGCCGGCTCATGGTAGGCGAAGTCATTGGGTGTCGTGGTCAAGGTGGTGATCAGCACCGAGGGCTTACGCTCGATGAACACCTGGCGCAGCATCAAGTCGCGCCCTTCGCGTTGCCAGGTGTAATCCAGCAATGTGGCGGTATGCCCTTGCAGCACCGTGTCCCAGCGCTGCACCAGCTTGAAGCCCGGCAGTTGCTGCTCCGCGCTTTTGAGTTGGCGGTCCACGTACTCGGCAAAAGGAGCGTCGCCCTGGCTGGCATCGCGGCTGATGACGAAACTGGCTTCTTTAGCAGGACCGACTGCCGGCAGCTTGAAAATATTGATGCTCTGGTCCTGCCAGGTATCGGGGATTTCGAGATCGGCTTCTTGAATGCGGTAAGAGGTCACAGTAATCGCTTTCCATGGACGTGAGGTGACGCGCGAAGGAGCAGATATTCAAGTAATGCCTGGTAACAATCAAGAACCGGGTTCCTCTGCCTCACGTAAGGCACTACATTATGCGATCAGCGTCACTACTCTAGCGATCAAGCGCCCCGTAGGAGCTGCCGAAGGCTGCGATCTTTTGATCTTTCGCTTTAGACTCAAGGGTCTGGGCAAAGATCGCAGCCTCGCGTTGCTCGACAGCTCCTACGGGAATGCAAGGCATCAACAAGGGATAATTGATGTTATTCAACCAAGCCTCACGCCTGGCCAAGGTCACCAGCCCCCTGGGACCTGAGGTGCTGTTACTCAAAGACATGGGCGGTGGCGAAGAGCTGGGGCGGCTGTTCAACTACGAGTTGCAGTTGCACTCGCTGGACAACGCCATCGACCTCAACCAGTTGCTCGGCAAGCCCATGTGCGTGAGCCTGCAGCTCGATGGCGGCGGCGAGCGCTACTTCCATGGCATCGTCGCCCGTTGCAGCCAGAACGTCGACCAGGGCCAGTTCGCCAGCTACCAGGCCACTTTGCGCCCGTGGTTGTGGCTGCTGAGCCGCACCTCCGATTGCCGGATTTTCCAGAACCTCACCATTCCGCAGATCATCAAGCAGGTGTTCCGCGACCTGGGTTTTTCCGATTTCGAAGACGCCCTGAGCCGGCCTTATCGCGAGTGGGAATACTGCGTGCAGTATCGCGAGACCAGTTTCGATTTCGTCAGCCGCTTGATGGAACAGGAAGGAATTTACTATTTCTTCCGCCATGAGCAGGGTCGCCATGTGCTGGTGCTGGCCGATGCCTATGGCGCCCACACCACGGCCCCCGGCTACGGCTCGGTGCCCTACTACCCGAAGAACGAGCAGCAGCGCGAGCGCGACCACATCCACGACTGGCACCTGGCCCAGGAAGTCCAGCCGGGTTCGCTTGAGCTCAACGACTACGATTTCCAGCGCCCTAGCGCGCGCATCGATGTACGTTCGGCCATGCCGCGTCCACACACGGCCGGCGACTATCCGCTGTATGACTACCCCGGCACTTACGTGCAGAGCCAGGACGGCGAACACTACGCCCGCACCCGCATCGAGGCCTTGCAGAGCCTGCATGAACAGGTGGAATTGGCGGGCAACGCCCGGGGCCTGGGGTCGGGGCATCTGTTCAGCCTCACCGGCTTCAGCCGCCAGGACCAGAACCGCGAATACCTGATCGTCGGCGCCCGCTACTACATTTCCCAGGAAAGCGGCGAAACCGGCGGTGGCGCGCCGACCGCGCAGTTCGAAAGCAGCCTGACCTGCATCGACGCCCAGCAGAGTTATCGTCCGCTGGCGACTACCCACCGCCCCATCGTCAAAGGCCCGCAAACCGCGTTGGTGGTCGGCCCCAAAGGTGAGGAAATCTGGACCGATCAATTCGGCCGGGTGAAGGTGCATTTCTACTGGGACCGGCACGACCAATCCAACGAAAACAGCTCGTGCTGGATTCGGGTGTCGCAATCCTGGGCCGGGAAAAACTGGGGTTCGATGCAGATCCCGCGCATCGGTCAAGAAGTGATCGTCAGTTTCCTTGAAGGGGATCCCGACAGGCCGATCATCACTGGCCGCGTCTACAACGCCGAACAGACCGTGCCCTACGACCTGCCAGATAACGCGACCCAGAGCGGCATGAAAAGCCGTTCGAGCAAGGGCGGCACGCCGGCGAACTTCAACGAAATCCGCATGGAAGACAAAAAAGGCGCCGAGCAGCTGTACATCCACGCCGAGCGCAACCAGGACATCGTGGTTGAAGTGGACGAGAGCCATTCGGTGGGTCACGACCGCAACAAGAGCATCGGCCACAACGAGACGGTGACCATCGGCAACAACCGCCTGCGCATCGTCAAGCAGGAGGACATCCTCTCCGTCGGCCAGCGCAAGACCGACAGCATCAGCCAGAGCTACGTGATTGAAGTGGGCGAAAACCTGCGTCTGGTGTGCGGCGAAAGCATCCTGGAGCTCAACGCCAGCGGCCAGATCAACCTGACCGGCGTACAGATCAGCTTCTACGCCAGCGGCGATGCCGAGTTCAACACCGGCGGCGTGCTGCACCTGAACAACGGTGGCGGCCCCGGAGCCACGCCGGACGGCCAGGGCGTCAAGGGCAGCATCGATGCCAACATCAGCGCCGCGTTCCCCAAGGGCTAACTTCGAGATTTATGCGCCATGACTTACCGCCTCAATGAATTCCAGCTCCAACTGCCGCCAAGCGAGTTGCTGGACGCGACGATCAACATCCTCAAGTTCCCTGAGTTGGGCACCTCCTTGATCGTCAGCCGCAGCCTGCTGGCTGACGGCGAAACCCTGCAAAGCAACCTCGACGACCAGCTCAAGCGCCTGGAAAAACAGGTCCAGCAACTGCGCTGCCAACCGGGCGCCACCGTGCGCGTGGGCGCCAACCAGGAAGTCGAAGCCATCGAATTGCGCAGCCAGTTCAACAAGGGCAACGAAAAAGTCTTCCAGTATCAGCTCGCACTGGTACTGCCCGGCACCCGCAAGATGCTTGCCCTGAGCTATGTGAAAGCCGAGAAACTGGGCGATGCCGAAGCGGCGCATTGGGCGACGATCAAGGGTTCGCTGCTGTTCGACACCCAACCCTGACCCTTGTGGGAGCGAGCTTGCTCGCGATAGCGGTGGCCCAGCCACTGATGAGTGTTGACTGAAAAGGCCTCATCGCGAGCAAGCTCGCTCCCACAGGGGGTTGGTGGTGACCGGGAAGTGGAAGGCATCACCGATCAAAATGTGGGAGCGAGCTTGCTCGCGATAGCGGAGGATCAGCCACTGATGAGGTTGACTGAAAGGACCCCATCGCGAGCAAGCTCGCTCCCACAGGGACAAACCGAAGCGGATCAAGCGCCAGAAATGGCATCAATGAGCATGCCCTAACCCACAAGGACAACAGGCGCAATGGAAGGCATCAAATTGCTTGAACACACTCTCATCAGCCACCTGAGCGACCTGCATGTCTGACGCGCTCTGGGCCGCCCGCCTGGGCGATGCACTCAACCACACCTCGATGATGGCCGACATCCTGGGCGGCGTATTGGAGGTGGCGGCCAACATCGCGATCACCGCGCTGGCGACCGCCGCCGTGGTCGCGGCCACGGGCATCACCGTGGTCACCGGCGGCCTGGGTTGCTTCGTCCTGGGCCTGGTGGTGGGCACCATCGTCGGCCTGGCCATGAGCAAGACCGGGGCCGACAAAGGCCTGAGCAATATATGCGAGGGCATCGGCAACGCCCTCTTTCCGCCCACGGTGCAGGCCAACATCCTCACCGGCTCCACCGACACCCTCACCAACAATATCCCCGCGGCCCGCGCCGCCGGAGCGATTGAATCCCATGTCGCCCCGGCCGGCACCGAGCTTGAAGCGCCGGAGCCTGAAGAAGACCCCAGCTACCTGGACATGGCCGGGAATTTCTTCTCGCAAATGTGGCGCCCCACCGTCGCAACGCCCGCCCCCGGCGCCGTGCCCAAGCCGGAAGACCTGGTCATCTGCATGAAGCATCCGCCGATGCCACCGCAGTTCATGGCCGAAGGTTCGGACAAGGTCACCATCAACGGCCAGCCCGCCGTGCGCAGCGGCGATCGCAGCACCTGTGATGCAACGGTGGTGTCGGCCGGGTTGATTTCGCCCAACGTGACCATTGGCGGCGGTTCGGTGGTGGTGCGCGAGATCCGCAGCGGCAAGACCCCGGGCGTAGGCCTGGCGGTCACCGCGCTGCTGATGCTCAAGGGCAGCAAGGGCAAATTCTTCAGCAAACTGCCGTGCATGCTGGTGGGCGGCGCGGTGTCCATGGCCGCCAGCAGCGCGGCGAACGCGGCCGCCAACGCCGCCCTGGGTTCGTCGAACCCGGTGCATGCCGCCACAGGCGCCAAAGTATTGGGCGGTGACGAGGAACTGGATTTCGTCTTGCCCGGCATCCTGCCGATTGACTGGCAACGCGTCTACAACAGCCGCGACGAACGCCGCGACAGCCTGTTCGGTGCCGGCTGGAGCGTGGCCTACGAAGTCCAAGTGCAAATCCAGCCCCACCCCGACGGCGGCGAAACCCTGGTCTACACCGACGAACAAGGCCGGCCCATCGACATGGGCTCCATCCCGTTGGGCGGCGCGGTGTTCAGTGCCGGCGAAGGCTTGGCCGTGCGCCGCCATGTGAACGGGCAATTGCTGATCGAAAGCGACGACGGCCTGTACCGTTTGTTCGAACCTTCGCCCGCCAACTCATCACACCTGCGCCTGAGCCAACTGGGTGACCGCAACGACAACCGCATCCACCTCGACTACGACGACGCCGGACGCCTGGTGCGGCTGCGCGACACCTTCGACCTGGTGCAGGTCGAGCTGATCCGCGCAGGCGAACGCGTCACCCACATCGAACGCCTCTACCCCGACCAAACGCGGGAGGTGCTGGTCAGCTACGCCTACGACGCGGCCAACACCCTCGCCGAAGTGCGCGACGCCACCGGCCAGGTGCAACGGCGCTTCAGCTACGACGCCGGGCAACGAATGGTCGAGCACCAGTTGCCCAGCGGCCTGCACTGCTTCTACGAATGGGCCCTGATCGACGACCAGGAATGGCGCGTGGTCCGCCACTGGACCGACGAAGGCGACGCCTACCAGTTCGACTATGACCTCAAGGCTGGCATCACCCGCATCAGCGACAGTTTGCAGCGCGTCAGCACCCGGCACTGGAACAGCCAGCACCAGATCACCCAGTTCACTGACAACCTCGGCCAGACGTGGCTGTTCGAATGGAACGATGAACGCCAGTTGCTCAGCGCCACCGATCCACAGGGCGGCCAGTACACATTCAGCTACGACGAAGCCGGCAACCTGCTCAGCGAAACCGACCCGTTGGGCCGCAGCGAATCCACCCTTTGGCTCGAACACTGGGCCCTGCCGCTGGTGGACACCGACGCCGCCGGCCACAGCTGGAAATACCGCTACGATCAACGCGGCAACTGCGCGGCGGAAACCGACCCGCTGGGCCACATCACCCGCTACCGCTACGACACCCATGGCCAAGTCGTGGAGATCATCGACGCCACCGGCAAAAGCAAGAAGCTGCGCTGGAACCCGTTTGGGCAACTGGTGGAACACGTTGATTGCTCGGGTTACCCGACGCGCTTCAGCTATGACCAGCGGGGCTACCTGCAAACCATCACCGACGCCCTCGGCGAGCGCACCCAATTCAGCTACGACGCCCAAGGGCGCCTGCTCAGCAGCCAATTGCCGGACGGCCGCACCGAACACTACCAGCGCGACACCGCCGGCCACCTCACCGGCTACACCGACCCGGCCGGGCACACCACGCGCTACCAACACAACCGCCGCGGCCAGGTCCGCCAACGCACCGACGCCCAGGGCCGGCAGGTGCAATTTGCCTACGACAGCTTCGGCCGGCTGCAAGCGCTGACCAACGAGAATGGTGAGAGCTACCGGTTTGCTTGGGATATCGGGGATCGGTTGATCGAGCAGCGCAACCTTGATGGCAGCGCCAAAGGCTATACATACGACGCCCTCAACAACGTAAACCGAGTCGAAACTATCGCAGCGCCGCGAGATGATCATCAGCCCGGTGAAAAGACCATTGTTCATCATCTGGAACGTGATGCCATTGGCCGGCTGACCACCCGAATCACACCTGATGGACAGTCCCGGTACAGCTATAGCCCGTTGAATCAGTTAATCGAAGCCATCGTCATCGATAACGACGGCAACGAACAACGACTGGGCTTTGCTTATGACGCGCTGGGTTATCTGATTGAGGAGCAGAGTTCAGCAGGCGTTCTGAAGCATCACTACGACGAACTCGGCAACCTGATCCAGACCCAACTGCCCGATGGCCGTTGGGTCAACCGCCTGTACTACGGCAGTGGTCATCTGCACCAAATCAACCTCGACGGCCACGTCATCAGCGACTTCGAACACGACCGGTTGCATCGAGAGGTGCTGCGCACCCAAGGTCAAATCAGCACACGCAGTGAGTATGACCGTAGCGGGCGCTTACGCAGCCGCCAACGCCGGCACACCCACCAGCCGGCGTTGATCCCTGGCGCAGATCAAACCCATTTTGAGTTTGATCCTGGCGACCACCTGGTGGGGCGCCTTGAACGGCCGCCACAGGGTCAACAACGCCAACTACTGCACTACGATGTGACAGGCCGGATCCTGGCAAGCCAGGGAACTCGACAAAGCCAAAATGAAACATTTTCCTTTGATGCAGCCGCCAATCTCCTCGACCCTTCACCCGGTACAAGTGGGGGGGTTACGCACAACCAGCTGAAGAGCTATCAGGATAAGCACTATCGCTACGATGGTTTTGGCCGAATGATTGAAAAGCGCAGCAGGCGGCACGGCCTGCAGCGTTTCAGTTATGACTCGGATCACCGGCTGGTTGAAGTTCGGACCCAGAAATCCGACGGTGAAAACGTCGTCAGGATGCGCTACGACCCGTTGGGCCGAAGAATCGAGAAAACCCAACACGACAACAACGGTCGGCTCATCGCCTGCACGCGTTTCGACTGGGATGGCCTGCAATTACTCAAGGAACATAAAAACAGCCTGACCAGCCTGTACCTCTACATCGGCGACAGTCACGAGCCTTTGGCCCGGGTCGACGGCATCGGTGCGCATCAACGCATCCGCTATTACCACAACGACCCCAATGGCCTGCCACAAGCCTTGACGGAAAGTGACGGCCATCCGCTATGGCACGCTCACTACCAGGTGTGGGGCAACACCGCTGATGAAGTCCGTGAGCCGTACTACATCGAAGAACAGAACCTGCGGTTTCAGGGGCAATACCTGGACCGGGAAACGGGCCTGCACTACAACACCTTCCGCTTCTATGATCCCGACATAGGCCGCTTCACCACGCCCGACCCGTTGGGCCTGGCCGCAAGCCTGAATCTTTATCGCTACGCACCGAATCCATTTACCTGGATCGACCCGCTGGGGCTCAAAGAGAATGAGGTTATTCGGTACATGGGCGAAAGCGAAACCGTCTCGTCCAAGGCCGCCAACGGAGGCAAAGGCGGCTTGGTTCCGAATATCAGGGGAGAAAAAGCAGTCTGGGTCAACCAGGACAGTAACCCTGGATTCAACCCAGGCAATGAAAAGTATCGAGTAGTGGCCACCGTCAATAACGAAGGGGTCAGCATCCTCAATAACCATAAGGACATCTCTACCGTTGACTATAAAGAGACGGGCCTGAAAGATGGCGTGCTGTCCAAGACGAATGAGCCCAAGGCCAGAGGCATCGGTTTCCGATTATTGGATAAATTCAATAAAACCATTACGTCATTTCGTGTCGAGAAGAAAGGCCCGAACGGAAAATGGAAGACCTGCGGATAAAGCCAGATGGACATATTCGATCTGCTCTCATACAAGCTTGAAAATTTCCTGAACGTCCGGCCGTATCCGAAGGCGTTGGGTGCTGTTTTTTACGAAGAAGACGAGCCTGCACTGCTGTCCGTCGTCGCGAGAAAACACAATGGCTCCCCCTTCAGTGTTAGCCGCTGGCATGATTTGTTTTCCGCCAGCGCTTTCGAAAAAGCCATGTTGAAAAACGGCTTCACGGAACCCGACTGCTACGCCCTGCTCCTGGTCTTGTCGCGCTTTGGCTACCTGCTTGAAATCGACAACCGGCAACGAACCAACAAGGATTACTTTATTTTCTTCTACCTGATCCAGCTGATCAGCTTGAAGAACAGCGCCCTGGATGCGGATGCGCGCCTTCGGAACTACATGCTCAGGTTCCTCCTCTTCGAATTGAGCATTGATGACGAGGCGTATCGTCGGTTCAGCATCGAGGGCAATCAGCTGATGATGGCGACCGATGGGCTGGGGCCGGTGGCTTTTCTGGATGTGATTGATCTGGTCTACAAAGCGATCAAGGCCGACAGCAGGAAAGAGCATGAACTGCTCAGTACGCTGAAAACGTTTCAAACAAGCACAGTCAGATTACTCACCGAGCCCGACGATACCCATTACCGCTTCGTGATCAATGATCGGCACAGCGAGCTTGTGTACCCCGACATTTTTTTGACCACCTATGCTCAGGACAGGCAAAAAATATTTGATGCTTTGATCGATGCGGTCAATCCGCTTCAGTCTACGGAGAACCTGTTCGTCTCCAACATGGTTGTGATGAATTACGCCTTTCACGTCCTGAAAGACAAGCCTCGCGAAATTCTAAAGCTGAAAAAATACGTCCGTGATGAAGCGCTGTTCGGCCAATTGCTGGAGGTGATCATCATGCGTCGGATGGCGGTCAACAAAGCGCTGTTCGAAAAAATCCCCACGGGTCACGATCTGTCTTTGATCGAGGATGGGCAAGCCTCGTTCTACAACATCTTGTACAGCCAGTAGAAACTTAACGATGCATTCGGATGTGCTTAAGAAAGCCCTGACGACTCAATCAATATTTGGGAACAAGCAGTTCGATCTGGCGCTTGCGAACAAATGACTAGGCGCGGGTTAAGCGCAAACCCCCGTGGCGAGGGAGCTTTCTGGCAAAAATCGAAACTCAAATGGCCTGAACCAGGTTATTCAATTACCTTGAAACTCTGGCATGAGCCCCGGAGCAGCATTGATGACTCAGATTGTTCATCACCGTGACCTACGTAATGGAACGCATCGCCAAGCGCTCAGTCGGGCTAACGAACTGCGGCCCTGGAGCGTGTCTCTCACACTCACTAACACTGCGAGGCTGCCTGAGCCATGGCTAAAACTGTTCGCTTGCCAAAGCCCGAGCGTGACTTGTTGCTACTGCATATCGAGCTGAAGTGGACGACTCCAACGATTTGGCGTCGGTTCGCAGTGCCTGAAAACATTACCTTGGGCAGGTTGCATCACGTGATCCAGATCGTGATGGGTTGGAGCGATTACCATCTGCATGAATTTGAAATTGCCGGTGAGAATTATGGCGTGCCCGATCCTGATGGCTGGGGGCCGCCGGTGAATCCGGAAGCTCGTAAAACACTGATCAAGGCACTGAACGGAAAACGGACATTCAATTATCTCTATGACTTCGGTGATAGCTGGCATCACCGCATCAAGGTCGAAAAAACATTACCCGCTATTGCCTATCCTCAAGTGCCGTACTGCATCGGGGGCGCCAATGCTTGCCCACCGGAAGACGTGGGTGGAGGACCGGGTTACGAAGTGTTTTTAGAGGCCATGGCCGACCCCGGACATCCCGAACACCACGCTATGGTGGAATGGTACGGGGAGACCTTCGACCCGACGATCTTTGATTGCGAACGCGTGAATCAGTGGTTTAAACAGATCAAGCTCTGAGTTGAAACGGGGGTGGTTCGGACACTTACCCTTCAGATGGGTATGTAACGTGCTGCCGCCATCGCGAGCAAGCTCGCTCACTCCCACAGGGGATTGGCGGTGGGCACCCATTTGTGGCGAGGGGATTTAGCGAAAGGTCGCACCGCCCCGCTGGGCTGCGCAGCAGCCCAAAAATGCCAGCGTATTCCTACAGAAAAACCGCTGCGCCACCGAGCAAGAGCAAGCTTCCTCGCCCCGAATCCTGGGCATTACGAAGGCTTGTTTATTCTCCCTCCGCAACGCTTCCACCAAGCTACGCATCCTTGCGCCATTGCCTACAACTACGCCAGAATCCGCCCGCTTGTGCGCCTTGCCCATGGGTTCTATCGTTTCCCTGCCACTGCCCATCAGTGGTCGGGTTTAGTAGCCCGGTAATGACAACGGTGCATGAGTCTCATCAGTCAGGCATAGCCTGCACTTGATGGCGGCTGTGCGCATGGCGCCTTCGGGCGCGCCGGGTTTCCGTTGTCCTTTACCGGTCTACTAACTTGCGCACAGCTGCCACCCCTTCGTTTAGTAGCGAGATGGTCGCGGCCTACTAACAAAGGACGTAAGAATGTTCAAGATAACTCCGAACCCTCCAGAAACTGACTCAACGTCTACCCATTCCGGTCGCAAAAACAAAAAGCACGACGAAACCACCAAACGCGTCTTGGATCACTACCTGTTACCCAAACCGGAAAAACCCGAAGATGCATCCAAACCGGGCCAGCTCTTCACCGTGGCAAAAAACGCCGACAACGAATGCCTGCTCGCCAACCTCAGCGAAAACCTCGCCTCAGCCGACGCGATGATCAGCAACCTGGCCTTCGACCTGGAAGGCCCCCGCCGCCACATTGCCCTCGGCATCCAGCAACTGATCGAGCTGAGTTCAATGCTGGCCAGCCGTGTGCTGGATAACGTCGATCCACGCTAGCGACCAAAGCAAAAAGGCATATCAGTTCAATCGATATGCCTTTTTTATTCTTGTGTCCAGGCATTCGCAGAAGCCCCACTTGATATGTGCGAAATCTAGGAATACCTATGTAGTGAATGGGCTCCTCAGCGCTATCGGCCAAAAGCAGCCATCCACGGCTACCAAATCACGGACAAGTCGAGTCAGCAAAAAATCTTCTATATTGACTATCTCGGAGGTCGACAAGGCTCGGCAGCCGGAAAGGAAGTTTCTCTAGTCGCTTGTTGAATCCAAAGGAAATGTGATGAGAGTAGCGATCTTGGATATCCGTAATTTCCGAGGAATCCGCGAAGGAAGTGTTCATTTCAAAGACCATCCAGTGCTGATCGGGGCCAATAATACTGGAAAAACAACGGTCATAGAGGCGTTGACACTTCTTCTTGGAAGGGAGCGCATGATCAGAGAGCTTACCGAACATGACTTTTACGGATCAGACCCCCAGCCCGCCGACCGAATAAAGCTGGTTGCAACAATCACAGATTTTCCTTCCGAAGACCCTTATCAAAATACCGATTGGTTTAGAGACGGTAGGGGCGTGCCTAAATGGCTCGACGATACCAACGGTACTATTAGCGCTACTCGAACAGAACAAGCCTCGAGGCTTTGCTGCCAAATTGGTGCTCAAGCTTATTTTGACCGCGATTCTCTATCGGTCGAGATGGTTCGTTACTTCCACGACCACGATAGCCCGATGGATCCCTTCGCAGAAGACACGCCTGTGGGCGTTCCTCCACGATTGATAAAAGAAATCGGGTTTTATCTCGTACGAGCGAGCCGAACCTGGGACAAAGTTTTTTCATGGGGGAGTGAGCTGTTCCGGCGCACGCTACAAGCAGCCGCTGCCCAACCGTCCGAGGCCATTTTAGCTGAGCGTGATCGGCTTAGGCGTCCGGAGGCCCCAATCGAGAACGATGATCGAATTTCACCATTGATCCAGAACGTCAACGCTGAGTTAGCAAGATGCATACCGAATGCACCCCATGTTCAACTGCGGGTGACGAGTACTGATAGCCGATCACTCCTTGACTCTGTCGCAGCACATTTTGCTGTCGTCGGAGGATTGGGCGTACCCGCCGCAAGACAAGGCAGCGGTTTGGTGTCTCTACAAGGTTTGTTACTACTTCTGGAACTAGGTCGAGGTCGTGCAGCAGAAGGTGAAGGATTTCTGATGGCCTTGGAGGAGCCTGAGCTTCATCTGCCCCCAGCAGGTCAGCAGCAGCTGGTACAACGAGTGCAAGCACTTTCGACCCAAACCTTCATTACTACGCATTCCCCATTGATCGCTGCGGTATCAGATCCAACCTCTGTATTGATTCTGCGAAATGTCGACGGTCATCTTTCGGCCCTTCCTTTTTTATCAGAGCCGTTGCTACCAAATGCTCAGAATTGGAAGAGAAAGTTTTTTCAGCAAAGTCGCGTGGATGTCCTGTCGGCTTTAATGCACCCTTGTGTATTGGTACCTGAAGGTCGTGCTGATTTCCTGTTACTGAAAACGGTGCTACGGCCTTTGATGTTGACCGAGGGTTGGTCCACGAGCATGCCATCTATGTTTGGACTGGAGGTCGGCGTCGTACCCACTGAGGATGCCAAAGTGGTCGAGACGTTCCAGTTACTGTCAGCCACTCATAACAAGGTCTGCTGCCTGCTGGACGGCGATAGAGACGGTAAACGCTATATCACAAGCCTTCTGGCAGTGCCCACTGCTCCCTCATCAGTAATACGGTGGGCTGACGACGAAATGATCGAAGACGCCATAGGCTGGATTTTGGCTGCGGATGAAGACGACGTTGTTGGAAGGCTTACAGAGTTGACGGAGGTTGCCCCCTCGACTGTGTCCGACATCGTCACTCACTTAAAAAATAAAAAGGTGGACGTGATCTGCTACGAATCAGTGGCAGACGCGATAGTTAACTCACCTCTCTGCCGTGCCAGAGCAGCAGAGCTGTTCAGCTGTTTGGCTATGGCATGCGCCGGAACTGCTAGTGCGCATTTCATCGCCGACCCAGAGGGTGTCTGGGTGTTCCAACCATGACAATTCAATCTTTTTCAGGCGCGGCAGGCTGTGGAAAAACTCATCAGTTGATGGCAAACCTAGCCGTGAGATTAGAAAGACATCCTCTACAGGCGTTTCAGAAAGTTTTGGCGTTAACTTTTATGCATGGGTCGCGCCGTCGCTTAGACGATCGGCTGGGCGGTGTTGCCCTTCTGCGCAGACAGTACGAGTGCACAACAATCGATGGATTCGCTTGGCGAATCGTCAGTAGATGGCAAGCACTCATCACCAAATTGGAAATGGGACATCCAAGAGTTAATGATTATGAAGCGGTGTGCCAAGTCGCGGCGGATCTTCTGTCTCACGATATGGTTGTCCGCTGGATAGCCGCGACGTATCCCATCGTGGTCGTGGATGAAGCTCAAGATCTCACGCCAAACCGACTGCGAATAGTGCAGTCAATGGCTACCCATGTTGACCTATTGATTGCTGCAGATGAGTTTCAATGTCTGATTGAAGAGCTCCGTCCTAACCCAGCCTGCGAATGGTTAACTGCTGTTGGCCAAGACGCACTTTTGCAGCAGCCTAGGCGTACCTCAGATCAAAACCTCCTTGCCGCCGCCGGCGCTATCCGATCGGCACAGGCTCCAGAGTCAAACGGACTCTTCAAGATTTACCCGACTCCCAAGACAGCCCTCGCCGCATCTTTTGTTTCAAATGGCATTGCTTGGAATAGAGGGGGAAATCGAGTCGCGATTATTACTCCAACAATGGGGCAATTCGCTCTCGATATCCTCACTTGGGTCACTACCAAGACGACAGGGAAAGGAAACGGCCCCTACAACATCATCCTGGAAGAATCGGAGACTACGCTCGCTGACGCATTCATTGACGGCCTGGCTTTGCCGGACCAAGCCACACTGGCAGAAGCATTCACGTTGATGGAAGGAAAACCTCCCGCGATTGCTCAAGACTTTGTACGTTGGCTAGAGAAGCAGCGTCGGGCTAAGGGAAAGACTCATGTCCATCGCGAGGAAATGGAGGACATGATAAGGCACTCGTTTTCAAACCAACGACGCTTAAACTCGCGGGACGGGCCTGGTATTCGAGCGCTAACCGTTCATGGAGCAAAAAACAGAGAATTTGATTTGGTCATTGTGCTTTGGCCCGCAGCAATTCGTGGAAATGACGAGCAAAAGAGGCGGCTACTTTACAATGCCGTCACCAGAGCAAAATACCAATGCATCGTACTGGTACAAGTGCCGAGAGCAATTACATCTCCTCCATTCGCCGCTCGAAGGGAGTTAGCTTAAACGAGGGCGGGGCCTCACCACTACGTGCCCTTTGGTGAGGTGGAGACAAAGCTATTAGCTGCTGCAATACCGGCAGCACTGGGACGACTTTTATGAGGTGAAACTTGAGGCATCTCAAGTTCGTCTGCCTTAGGCCAGTGAATTCCCAGGCCGCGAACTAGGTAGCGGTTCGTTCGGGAAAAATCAGACCCTTCCGAAAAATCACCCTGCCTGAACGAGATCATTCGTAGATCGTAAAGTCGGGTGATTGCGTCGGCAATGTGATGTCTTTTAACCCCGGTAACCAGCGCTAACCTGTCGTAGGAAAGCATAGCGATACCACCACGATTTGAATCTCTATACGCAAGCAGGGCGATGTAAATCTTCAATGCCGACAACGACGCTCTGCTGAAGTTGAACTCAGTGAGCATGAGAATCTTGGCGCCAAACGACCCATCGTAAAGCCAGCGTTTCGGGATCTTTGCCCAGCTTTTACTTTCAACCCAGCCGCAAATCAGGATGCTCGATCCCTTCCTGAGAGCCTGTGCTTTTCGCTGAATGAGCTCCTCCGTCTCCAGTCGTTTCAACGCTTTCGCAACAGTTGGGCGAGACAACCCTGTGAGCCGAATCAGCTCCTCATAAGTCACGCTCGCATTCCCAGTGGTGAAATCTGCTCGACAACACAGCGCCAAGTAAAGCTTGAGCGAAGAAATGCATACGTTTCTTGCTGACTTGTCTTCCTTCATCCACAGGGTCTTTAGCGAGTAGGACTCATCTGCAAAGTTGGCAAGTCCGCCTTCACGTATCCAGTCAATAGGCAGCTTGGCCCAATCCGAGACGGGGCGACGTACTTCAATTTTGCTCATTTCGACCTCCAGGCGTGCACTAGCAAACCAGCGCTCAGAAGCAAGATACAGCACAACGCCAGCGTCAACGGATCAGCCGAAAGCGCCTTATCAATTACAAACAGGACAGGATTCATTGCCTGGAACCTCAGAAAAATGGCTACAGGAGAAACGTTATCGCCAAGCGCGACTGCTATCTAGATATAGGCGTCCAGCACAAATTCTCTAACCATCTGATATAAAAAGATTTATCTATTATTTTATTAGTTAATCTGAGATCGCCTTAGGATGCTTAACTCTGTATGTTTTTTGATCAAAAAACTTTAAAAACCATACATTTCCCCGAAAGCAGACCTTGGCGAATATTCGCCGTTTTCTGCTTAGCGACGGAATATTATGGAGCGCGTATGACTTGAGGAGCGCCATAGCATTACTAGAACAGAGATGCTGCGGCGCAGACCGGAAGGCTACACCCTCCAGCTCTACACCTACGGCGCCCCCCGCGCCGCCGATGCCACCTTCACAAAAAACGCCGAAGCCCTGGTGCACTACCGAATGGTCAACCACAACGACCCGATACCCAGCGTGCCCGGCAGTTGGATGAATACCAAGAGTGGTGTTTATGGCACAGGGTTGGCCCTTACGTTCGCCAACGTACCGGTCGGTCTTTCCGTGTTCGTGGCGGGTATCACTAACTTGACGGGCGAGCCCTACGAACACCACGGCATCTTGCGGCACTTCCTGCCGGTGGAGTTCGATCGCAAGGAGCGCTCGTCGATCCTGTGGATGCCCCTTTGCGACACCATCACCCAACACGCCGCCTGCGAGGTGGCCCTCGAGCATAGATATGGCCTGCCGGACCGCCCGGCATTGCTGGCCCAACTCATCCAGACCGGTGATCACTTCATGGTCCCCAGCTACATTCCCGCATGCTGGGCGACTTTGCGGCGCTGGCAGGAAGCGCAGATCGACGGAAGCACGCTGGCGACAAAACGCGAATATGAATGGATCGACAATGCGCTGACACGGATTACCCAACAGTTGCGCGATGAAGAGCGCTACCTGGCGGGACGGGGCGCGCCCAATGGGCGTAGCGAAAGCTCCATCAACATTGCGCTCATCCGTGAGGTCGACAAGATGCACAACACACGCGCGCGCCTGGCTACGCTGCGCACCGCGTCGGTCAGTGAAAAAGACGTTTACGGAAGCTTGGCGGAACAACCCGAGCAACTGGCACACAACCTGGCCCGTTGGCAGGCACACCCGGAGAACAGGGTGGCTGAGCAACTGGCGATGGCGCCGGCCTTGGATGACGATAGTGAGTTGATCCGTGGTGCTCATGGGTATGCCATTGGTAAGCCATACACGCTGGATCTTGATTCCATCATCTGACCGGCATAGCCGCCAGGCTGTGCCTTCAGATCAGGTATGCACCGTGGTGCCGCCATCGCGAGCAGGCTCGCTCCCACAGGGGGTGGTGGTGGGCGCTCATTCCTGAGTTGCGCCTGTAGGAGCTGTCGAGCGAAGCGAGGCTGCGATCTTTCCCCAAGCACTTGAGTCTCAAGCGAAAGATCGCAGGCTTCGCCAGCTCCTACAGAGCCGACCGGGGCAGGCTCTGGCCATGAATTCCAGGACAATTCTGAGCCTTGTTTATTCTCCCTCCGCAAAGCTTCCACCCAGCTACACATCCTTGCGCCATTGCCTACAACTACGCCAGAATCCGCCCGCTTGTGCGCCTTGCCCATGGGTTCTATCGTTTCCCTGCCACTGCCCTTCAGTGGTCGGGTTTAGTAGCCCGGGGTTGTGTCAGTAGGATGCATGAGCTCTCCGTCCAAGCAGGTTCCTACCTGTCCTTGATGGTGGCTGTGCGCAGGGCGCTTCGGCGCGCCGGCAATGCTGATCTCCCCGGTCTACTAACCTGCGTACAGCCGCCACCCTTCTTTTAGTAGGGAAGAGGTTGCGGCTTAACCATGGAGTATCAGCACATGTTCAAGCCAACACCGAATCCCCCCGAAGCAGATCGCACCTCTGCGTCCACCAAATCCAAAACGAAGAAACAAGACGAAGCAGAAAGGCGCGCCTTGGATTATTACCTGCAACCCAAACCAGAAAAGTCCGAAGAAGCATCCAAACCAGACCAGCTCTTCACCGTGAAAAAAAACGCCGACAACGAATGCCTGCTCGCCAACCTCAGCGAAAACCTGGCATCCGCCGACGCGATGATCAGCAACCTCGCCTTCGACCTCGAAGGCCCCCGCCGCCACATCGCCCTCGGCATCCAGCAATTGATAGAACTGAGTTCAATGCTGGCCAGCCGTGTGTTGGATAACGTCGATCCACGCTAACCGCAGCACCACCCACCCCGTGGCGAGGGAGCTTGCTCCCGCTGGGTGGCGAAGCCGCCCCAAAACAGGCTGACGCATTTCTTCGGAGATACCACGTCGGCCGGTTTACGACGGCTGCGCCGCCGAGCGGGAGCAAGCTCCCTCGCCACGGGGACCGAGTGTATTTTGAGATCTGGTGTGTAACGTGCTGCCGCCATCGCGAGCAAGCTCGCTCCCACAAGGGCTTCCATGCCCCACCTCCGCGCACACCCGCGCCAACAAGGGGCGATTTACGGTCAAAGTTATTGGCCATTTCGATCCCCTTTTGGCCTCTCCTGCCGTTCTCTGAAACGCCGCGCGCCGCAAGACTGTGTTCACACCGATCAGCCTTGCGGAGAACAAAAATGCTGACGATCTATTCGGACGATCACCACCTGCACCACGGGCGCTGCGAGTTGATGGACGGGCAGTTGATGCCCTGTTTCGAGATGCCGTCCCGGGCTGATCATGTGTTGGAGCGGGTCAAGGCGCAGGGGCTGGGGCCGGTGGAGGCGCCGCAGGATTTTGGCTTGGGGCCGATCCAGCGTATCCACAGCGCGGCGTACCTGGAATTTTTCAAAGGCGCCTGGGACCGTTGGGCCAAGTACAACCGCGACGGCGATTTGCTGCCCTTCACCTGGCCGGCGCGGACCTTTCGCACGGTCATCCCCACCAGCCTGCACGGCCAACTGGGTTATTACAGTTTCGACGCGGGTGCGCCGATTACCGCCGGCACTTGGCAGGCGGCCTACAGCGCCGCGCAAGTGGCCCTCACCGCCCAGGCGGATATCCAGCGCGGTGCGCGCAGTGCCTTTGCGTTGTGCCGCCCACCGGGGCACCACGCCGCTGGCGATTTGATGGGCGGTTATTGCTACCTCAACAACGCTGCCATCGCCGCCCAGGCCTTTCTCGACCAAGGCCATAAGAAGGTCGCGATCCTCGATGTGGATTACCACCACGGCAACGGCACCCAATCGATTTTCTATGAGCGCAGCGACGTGTTGTTCGCGTCGATCCACGGCCATCCGGAGGCGGAGTTTCCGTTCTTCCTGGGTTATGCCGACGAGCGTGGCGAGGGCGACGGCGAGGGCTTCAACTTCAACTACCCTTTGCCGGCCGGCTCAGGCTGGGACACCTGGAGCGCGGCGCTGGAGCAGGCCTGCGGGCAAATCCGCGGTTACGACGCCGATGTCATTGTCGTGTCCCTGGGCGTGGACACGTTCAAGGACGACCCGATCTCGCAATTCAAGCTCGACAGCCCGGATTACCTGGCGATGGGCAAGCGCATCGCGGCGCTCGGCAAGCCAACCCTGTTCGTGATGGAAGGCGGCTACGCGGTGGCAGAAATCGGCATCAATGCCGTGAACGTTCTTGAAGGTTTCCAAAGCGCCCCATGAGGAATAACAGCATGAACAGACTCAAGCGTTTAATGGCTCCAGCCGTGTGCGCCGCGCTGCTTTGCGGCGCTGTCCAGGCCGAGGAGCGCACCTTGCGCGTCTACAACTGGTTCGACTACATCACGCCCAAGGCCCTGGAGGATTTCAAGGCGCAGAACAGCCAGGTCAAGCTGGTCTACGACATCTTCGACACCAACGAGGCCCTGGAGGCCAAGCTGCTGACGGGCAACTCCGGCTATGACGTGGTGGTGCCGTCCAACGTGTTCCTGGCCAAGCAGATCGAAGCCGGGGTGTTCCAGCCCCTGGACCGCAGCAAGCTGCCGAACTGGAACCACCTCGACCCCAAGCTGATGAAGCTGATCGAAGCCAACGACCCGGGCAACAAGTTCGCCGTGCCGTACATGTACGGCACCATCCTGATCGGCTTCAACCCGGACAAGGTCAAGGCCGCCCTGGGCGACAACGCACCCGTGGACAGCTGGGACCTGATCTTCAAGGAAGAGAACATCAGCAAGCTCAAGCAGTGCGGCGTGGCGCTGCTCGATTCGCCGTCGGAGATCCTGCCCCTGGCCTTGCAGCACCTGGGCCTGGACCCCAACAGCAAGAAGCCGGAGGACTATGCCAAGGCTGAAGCGCTGATGATGAAGGTGCGCCCGTACATCACCTATTTCCACTCGTCCAAGTACATGGCCGACATCGCCAACGGTGAGATCTGCGTGGCGGTGGGTTACTCCGGCAGCTTCTCCCAGGCCGCCAACCGGGCCAAGGAAGCCAAGAACGGCGTGACCGTGGACATGCGCCTGCCCAAGGAAGGCGCGCCGATCTGGTTCGACATGCTCGCCATCCCCAAAGGCGCGAAAAACCCGGACGACGCCTACACCTTCATCAACTACTTGCTGCAACCGCAGGTGATCGCGCCGGTCAGCGATTTTGTCGGCTACCCGAACCCGAACAAGGACGCCACCGAGATGGTCGACCCGGCGATCCGCGGCAATCCCAACCTGTACCCGACCGCTGCGGCCATGACCACGCTCTACACTTTGCAACCGTTGCCCAGGGATGCCGAGCGCGCGCGGACGCGGGCCTGGACGCGGATCAAATCTGGGCAGTGAGGTTGACTGCTTTGTGAGCGCTTCGCGCTCAAGCGCGAGCAAGCTCCCTCGCCACGGGTTTTGCATGCACCAAGTGCGCTATACATAGTTACCACCTTCCCTGTCTTGTGCCGCCCTAGCATGGATTCCCCCAGCGTTTCGCTCCGGGACTCCACGTCGCACAAGTCAGGGAGACTCCGATGACACCAAGCTCTACAAGCACACGCCTCACCCCCGCAACCGACCCCAAGGATGCCGTGCTCAACCGGTTGCTCGCCGGCCCCACCTACCCCGAGGTGGCCGCCATCCTCCTGCGGGACGGCCTCAAGAAGCTCTACCCCACGCTCAACCTCGACCCCCACACCACCGTGGTCGGCGAGCCGCACTGGGGCATCGTCGACGACGAAATCGTCGAGCGCCCGACGCGTTATGAAACCCTCAGTGACATGCTCGCCGGGCTGTTGAACGACAGTAGCCCGATGCTGCTGATCGAAGGGTTGCACTTTTTGACCCAGCTCCCCCTCACCACGCCTGATGTGCACTTGCCGGTGCGCATCGACCAGATCGGGCGGCTGATCAACGAGCTGCAACCGGCCATGCTGACGGCCTGCCAGGAGCAGCAATTGGCCTATTGGAATGCCTCCATCGGCGACGCCGGCCCGCGCTGGCATGAACTCTCCAGTGCGCTGCGCTCGGCCTGGGACGTCACACGGGTCAAGGGTTGGAGCGAGGCTGAATGCGCCATGGCCAGGCATCTGTTCCGTTATCCCGACCGGCAAGGCCGCCAGGACAATAACCTCTATGACGCCCACGCCTATCTGATCGACATCGACGGCATCGAGGGCGATCAAGTGCAACGCATGAGTGACAACACCATCGTGGTGCTGATCGGCAAGATCGACAACCAGGAGGTCGTCCTCAAGTACTCGGTCTTCAACGGCTATGAACGGTTCGATTCCCAACTGGCACTCGGGCAATCGCTCCGCGCCCATTTGGGCCCGGACAGCTACCGGAAAATCCAATGGCGGCTGTATGAGCCCGACGGCAATATCTTCGATTACAAGGCCTGCGGGATGATTGCCGAGCAGGTCAAGATCATCGGCATCTCCAACGCCCCGGACATGTTGACGTTCCATGAAAACAGCCAGGCCTCAAGCCAGGATACGACTGACGACCTGATGGAGGGCTGGTTTCAAAAACAGATGCCCTACTGGTTGCAGGCGGCGTCGCCGTCCGATCAGGTGCTGTTTGCCCAGCACATGAAGAACCTGTCGATCTTGAGCCACACCCACGCTGGCAAAACCTATCTGGACGATATTCCCGCCATCAAGGCCTTTGCATTGAACGCGCTGAAAACCCAGATGACCGCCGACCATGCCGAGGCCGCGAAGCTCGATCTGGAAGCCATCGAGATCGAGGTGCGCAGCCCGGTCATCTGGGGGAGCTTCGTGGTGCCCGGCAGGGTCGACACGGCCCGGTTCAGCCTGGTGGAGCTGGCCTTGCAAAACCTGATCGCGCTGCCCCTGGGCAACAAAACCGTCAGGTCGCTGGACGACAGTGAGCTGCCCGAATGGATGACCATCGACTATCTCGAAAACCTCATCACCCAAATCGATATCGGTCGCGTTTATCCTGAACGGGTCAAGAGCAAGTTGCTCGACGATCCAACGGAGTCGGCCCGCCGCGAAAAACTCTACACCGACCAGTTACGTATTCAGTTGCCGATGCTGGCCCTGGAAAGCAAGATCCGTGGCCAGGGTGACCTGGACGAAAAGGGCTACCGGTACGTCGTCGCCCTGATGGAGCCTGAAGAAGCCGATCGCAAGGTGGACGGCAACCTCATCGTCCTGCGCCAACTGGCCTTCGTCCCTGAACTGCAACTGGGCAGCTCGGAGGACGTGGTCACCAATATGTTCGTCATCGGCCCGCAGGATTCGAACGCTGGGCCCTGCCTGTTGTATCGACCGATGCTCGAACCACCGTTGTGCCAATACCCGTCGTTCAGCAACCTGCTGTATGCGATCAGGCAAACGCCTGCCTTGCGCCAATCGGTGCTGGCCTGGTTGCCCGATGGGGTGCGTGACGATTACGGCCGATACGTGTTCCCGGACCTGCTGCCCTCTCCTTGGAGCATCGTGGCATTCGTCGCCGCGCCGTTGACGTCCCTGGCCAATAGCGGCCCCATCGGCTTGACCGACAAGACCCTGGGTGCGGATTTCCTGCCGCGATTGTTCAAAGCCAACGCCGATGCCTTGGTCGAATTGGCCGACCGCGAATCGATCTCCAACCACGAGAGTCGCTGGCAAACGTTTAAGCGTGCCGGCTGGCTGATCCTGAACCTGGCCTTGCCTTACCTGGGAACGGCTGTCGGCACCGCAACGTGGCTCTGGCAAATTCTCGACGATATGGAACAGCTGACACAGAACCGCGAAGGGGCCGACAGCCAGGCCAAGTGGGAGACCCTCACCGACCTGTTGTTGAACATCGCCTTGGCGATCATTACCCACACCATCGACCGCGCCAGGGCCGCCCGGCGTCCGCGCCGGCCAGAGGCACCGGAAGTGGTGCGCGAACTGGAAAATCTGCCCAAGCCAAAACCTGAGCTCGTGATAGAGCAACGGGCGCCGCTTGCCAGCACGGCGTTGCCGACCGAGCACTACGAGACCATTCGTTCCAGCGGCGCCTTGATGGGCCAGTCGAGGGAGAGCGCCAAGCTGCTCGACAGCTTCAGCCTCGACGCGCCGCAAGACCCAGGCCAACGCCAGACCGAGGGCGCGCTCAAAGGGCTCTATGAGCAGGCCGGCGACTGGTACGCCAACCTGGCCGGCAAATGGTTCAAGGTGCTGGTGGAAGGCGAACAGGTGTCGATCATCGATGAGAAAGACCCTGCGCGAACAGGCCCTCCCCTGATGGGCGATGCACAGGGCAAGTGGCACGTGGATACGCGTCTGCGCCTGCGCGGCAGCGGGTCGCAAGGGGTCAGGCAGAAAGTCATCGCCCAGGCGACACGCCGCCGAGTCGAACTGTTGCTCGAACTGAACCAGTTCGAAGCCAAGAAGCCGCAGCACCAGAAGCTGTTGACCATGCAGGCCCAGGAAATGAACGAGGCGACGGGCGCCGCCAAGGAGACCAAGCGCGACACCTACGTCAGTACCTTGAAAGCGCAGCGGGAAAACTACGAACAAGCCTTGAAGACCCTCTTGGAATGGCCGGTGTTCCAGTCACGGCCCGACTACCCTCGCACCCGGCTTGGCTACTTGAACGCGCAGGTCAATTTCACCTTCGTGGAGATGGAGGCGCTGAACGAACGTTTCACCCCGGTCATGAGCAAGGCCAAGGCCATGATCACCTCCGGGGTCAAGGTGCTGGAGCAAGCGCATATAGACACCGCCGAAAACATGGTTCGCGTCGGTGACGACGTGATCGAGCGCCTGGACTACATGCAGACCCGCTTCACCGAACTGAAGGAGGTGGGCCACGAAGGCTTCGAGTTTGTCCGGCAACACCGCCGGAAGATGCCGCTGTACACGAGTGACGACCTGCAACTGATCAAGATCGACATGTTTCGCCACCTCTGCCTGTCCCTTGAAAGCGTCGAGTCGATGCCCGAAGGCTGGGAGGCCATCAACCTGATCGTCGATAACGCCACGGTGGCGTACCAAAGCCTGCGCGACGCGATCGATGAGCGCAGTGTGATCCGCCTGGACGAGCAGATCGACGCCTTCGGCAGCCTGATCGAACAGTTCACGGCCATCGATGAACATCTCCAGTACCTGGCCAATGAATACAAGACCAGCATCCACCCGATACAACTCACTCGATTGCGGACCGGGATCGGCCTCGCCAAGAAACGCACGTTGAGTCATTTGGCGGCGGCCCTCGATGAACGAAGCAACCGGCGCGTCGAAAGCAGGTCTTACGAGCTGCGCCCCAGACCCCGGAAAAAATTCATCCGGGCGCGCTTCTGGGGGCTCGTCAGTGGTGAACCGCGCTTATCGAAAAACCTGGAGGAAACCGATTGGGTCGACGTGAAGAACCCGTTTTCGGGAGAGATCATCGTCACATTCCACCGCAAGGAAACCGGCGAATGGATTCCTCACGTCAAGCCCGACGCCCCGCCGGTCGCCGTCCCGGCATTGGCCACCAGCATCAATAAGGGCACCGACCTGATCAACGGCCTGGCGGCGTTCAAGGCACAGATCGAGGATACCGTAGAGCAGACGCACCAAACGCCCGCCGGCATCGGGATGATCCTCAACGCCCATGCCGGCAGGATGGAAAAAGTCAGCGCGGCCATAAAAAAAGCCCTCGACCAGGCACAAGGCGTCGAGTCAAACGAGACCGCGGAGCTTCCCGCCGTACAACGACGCTCGGCCGAGGCCTTGCGCCAGCAATTGGAGAAGGAGGCGAGCAGCCTGTATGTGCTGGGGTTTGAAACCGTATTGAACGTCATCAAGCGCCGCCCACCGACCATGAGTGGTGTCATCTGGCTGAAAAGCCGCAATCAGATCTCCATCACCAAACAAAAGGCCCGGCAACGCATCAAGACCCCACCCTATGGCTACCTCGACCGGTATGAGATCAAGGACCTGAAAACCAATAAGACGCTGTGGTTCGCCGATTTCCGTTACTCGACCAACTGGGTGCCCGCCTACGCATTTCTTTCCGGGCGCTTGAAAACCCTTGAGCAAATCGACCAGAAGACCTCCTCGCTCGTCCCCACCAAGGCGTTCAACCAGCGGCAATTGATCGACCACTACCGCAGCGAAATTGCCACGGACCAAGCCAGGGAGGTGTTCTTCCAAAAAAAATACGGGTGACCAGGACGCCGTACGGCTGCGTATACATAGTTACCACCTTCGCTGTCATGCCCCTGCCTAGCATGGAACCCCCGAAGCACTCGGTTTCGGGGACTCCACGTATCACCAGACAGGGAAAGCCAGATGACAGAAACCGTCACAGCCACCACGACGCCTACCTCCGAAGTCAGCCTCAGAGAGGCGCTGCTCAATCAAATGCTCGCAGGGCCCACCTCCCCGGAGGTTGCCAGCCTGCTCCTGCGCAAAGCGCTCAAGAAAATGTACTCGACGCTGGACCTCGATCCACACAACACGGTAGTCGGCGAACCGAATTGGGACGTCGTCGACGGCAACATCGTGGAGCTTCCCACCCGCTATACATCCCTCAGCGATCTGTTGGCCGAGCGCGTGGGCGAGAGCGAGTCGACCTTGCTGATCGAAGGGCTGCATTTCTTGACCAAACTGCCCCTCACTTTTCCACCGGTGCATCTGCCGGTGCGTATCAGCCTGATCGGACTGCTGATCAACGAACTGGCCCCCGCCATGGCGTCCGCTTTCCAGGAACAACAACTGGTGTACTGGAACACGCCACTCGGCACGGCCGGCCCTCGCTGGCATGAGCTCTCCAGCAACCTGCGCAAGATCTGGAACGTCAGCCAGGTCCCGGGCTGGACAGCGACTGAATGCGACATGGCCAGGCAGTTGTTCCTTTACCCGGACCTGCAGGACCGCAAGCGCCATGACCGCTATGACAGCCATGCCTATTTGATCGATATCGATGAAGTGGACGGCGATACGGTCAATCGTGTGAACGAAAACTCGATCGTGGCCTTGAGCGCAACGATCGACCGCAAGGAAGTCATCCTGACGTACTCGCTGCGCAACGGGTATGAGAAGTTCGCTTCACAAGACGCGTTGGGTCAATCGCTGCCGACTCATCTGAACAGCGCCAAGCGCACACGAATCCAGTGGCGGCTGTATGAGCCCGACGGCAATGTGTTCGATCACAAGGCCTGCGGGCTGATCGCCATGCAGGTCAAAGTCATCGGCGATCCCGGGTTCCTGGAAGGCCTGATCGCCGACGATCGCGAACAGGCGGATAACGAGGGAGCGGGCCGGGATAACGAACCTGCCGAGGACTGGTTTCAGAAGCAGATTCCCGGTTGGTTGCAGGACGCGCCGACATCCGACCAGTTCCTGTTCGCCCAACACCTGAAGAATCTTTCGGCGCTGGGCAGCGCCCATGCCGGCAAGACCTACATGGAGGGTATTCCTTCCATCAAGCAGTACACGTTGAACAGCCTCAAGCAGAAAATGTTGTCGGACCATGCCGACGCCTCGACCCTTCACCTAGAAAGCATCGAGGTCCAGATACGCAGCCCGGTGGTCTGGGGGACGTTCGTGGTCCCCGGAAAAATCCAGACCACGCGGTTCAGCCTCGTTGAACTGGCCTTGCAAAACCTGATTGCGCTGCCCTTGGGGGACAAAATAGTCAGGTCGGCCGACGGCCATGCATTGCCCAAATGGATGACCGCCGATTACGTCGAAAACCTGGTCACCCAAATCGACATCGGTCGCGTTTATCCCAACCTGATCAAGAACAAACTTCTCGACGATCCGGCCGAATCCAGCCGCCGCGAAAACCTCTACGCCGCTCAGTTACGCATCCAGTTACCGCTGCTCGCGTTGGAGAGCAAAATCCGTGGCCTGGGGAACATCGATGAACGGGGTTACCGCTATGTCGCCGCGCTGATGGAGCCCAAGGCGTCCGAGCGCCAGGTCGATGGGCAAACCATCGTCTTGCGCCCATTGGCGTTCGAATCCAAGCACGCGCTGAGCACCTCGGCAGACGTGGTCACCAACATGTTCGTGATCGGCCCGAAAGATCCCGATGCCGGCCCCTGCCTGCTGTATCAACCGTTGCTTGAGCCGCAGCTGTGTCAGTATCCGTCGCTCAGCAACTTGATCTACGCCATCCGGCAAACCGCCTCCTTGCGCCAATCGGTACTGGCGTGGCTGCCCGATGGGGTACGCGCCACTTACAGCCGGTTCGTTTTTCCGGGCCCGCTGCCGTCACCCTGGACCATGGTGGAGTTTGCGGTCGACCCTGTGTCGTCTTGGCTCAATAGCACGCCCATCGGCTTGAGCGAGAAAACCCTGGGGGCTGATTTCCTGCCGCAGCTGTTCAAAGCCAACGCCGATGCCCTGGTCGAGCTGGCCGATCGGCAATCGGTGTCCAACAGCGAAAATCGCTGGGCCACTTTCAAACAAGCCGGCTGGTTGATTTTCAACCTGGCGCTGCCTTACCTGGGCACCGCCGTGGGCACCGCGGCCTGGCTCTGGCAAATTCTGGACGACCTTGAAACGTTGACCCAGAGCGACGAAACCTCCAACCGCCAAGCCACCTGGGAAACCTTCGTCGACCTGCTGTTGAACATGTCCATGGCGATTACGACTCACGCCATCGACCGCGCCAGGGAAAGCGCGAACAGCCGTCGACCCGAGGCGCCAGCGGTCGTGCATGAATTGGAAAGCCCGACAAAACCTGAGCTCGTGATCGAGAGGCTCGCCCCGTTGACGCACAAAAAACCCTCACCCGAGCACTATGACGCTATCCGCGCCAGCGGTGCCTTGACAGGCCAACCCGCAAAGCGCGCCAAGCTGCTTGAATCCTTCAGCGTGAACGAACCTGAAAACGCCGAACAGCCCATGATCGAAGGCGCGCTCAAAGGGCTCTACCAGCAGGGCGGGAACTGGTACGCAAAAATCGCCAACCAGTGGTTCAACGTGACGGCGGAGGGCGAGCATGTGTCCATCGTCGATGAGAACGACCCCGCACGCACCGGCCCGCCCCTGATCAATGACGCAGCAGGCGAATGGCGTGTCGACCCTCGCCTGCGTTTGCGCGGCAGCGGGTCAAAAGGTGTCAGGCAGAAAATCATCGCGGATGCGAAACGCCTCAGCACCCAACTGCTCGCCGAACTGAACCGGTTCGAGGAAAGGAAAACACAAAACCAGAAGCTGCTGACCATGAACGCCAAGGAGATGAACCAGGCGTCAGGCTCGTCCAGGGAGGCCAGGCACAACGTCTATTTGAGCACCTTGAGAACGCAGCGGGAAAGCTACGAAGAAGCGTTGGAGATTTTGATCCAGTGGCCCGTCTTCCAATCGAGGCCCGACGCGCCTCAAGCCAGGCTCGGTTACCTGAATGCGCAAATCAACTTCACGTTCGAAGAGATAGACACCTTGCAGGAGCGATTCGCCCCGGCCCTGAGAACAGCCGTGGACATGACCACCTCGAACATCGAGAGCGTGGAGCAAGAGCACGTTGACGCAGCCGACCGCATGATCAGGATCGGAGACGACATGATCGAGCGCCTGGATTACATGGAGACGCGCTTCTCCAGGCTGAGAAAGGTTGGGCGCGAAGGCATTGAACTGCTGCGGCAACACCGGGGGAAGATGCCGGCCTACAAGAGCGATGCGATTCGACTTATCCAGTTGGACATGTATCGCCACCTCTGTCTGTCACTGGAAAGCGTCAACGACATCCCCGAAGGCTGGGCCGACATGAACCAGCTTGTCGATAACACCACGGTCGCGTTTCAAAGCCTGCACGACGCTATCGATGAGCGCAGCGTGATCCGCCTGGACGAGCAGATCGACGCATTCGGCAGCCTGACGGAGCAGTTCACGGCCATTGAAGAACACATCCAATACCTGGGCGACGAATACAAGGACAGCGTTCGCACGACAGAACTCAATCGACTGGGCAAGCAGGTCGGCAATCTTAAAAAACGGGCGTTGCATCATCTGGCGCGCGCCCTTGATGAACGAAGCAACCAGCGAAGCGAAGCCGGCCCTTATCGGGAACGCCCAAGGCCCAAGAAGAAATTCATCCGGGCGCGTTTTTGGGGCCTGGTCAGCGGGGAACCGCGTTTAACCAAGACCCTGGAAGAAACCGATTGGGTCGATGTCAAGCATCCGCTCACGGATCGAGTCATCGCCACCTTCCATCGCAAGGAAACCGGCGAGTGGCTGCCCCATGTGAATACCAACACGCCGCTGGCCGTCCCGGTGCTGGCAACCAGCCTCACCAAGGGCAAGGCGCTGCTCGACGGATTGGCGGCATTCAAGGCGCAGATCGAGCAATACACGAAGAAGCCAGAGCGGTCGCCCACCGGTATCGGCCTGCTTCTGAACGCACACGCCAACCGAATGGAGAAAGTCGCTATCGCGATCACCAAGGGCCTGGACAATGCGTCAAACGAAACGGTGGGCATTTCGGCCGAGCAACAACGTCTGGCGCAATCCACGCGCACGGCTCTCAAGAAGGCTTCGAAAACCCTTCATGACGAAAGCTTCGAAACCGTACTGAACGTCATCAAGCAACGCCCACCGACCATGAGCGACGTCCTCTGGCTTAAGAGCCGAAACCAGATTTCCATTACCAAGCAAAAAAATCGGCAACGCATCAAGGCGCCTCTCCATGGCTATCTGGACCGGTATGAGATCAAGGACCTGTCAACCAATAAGACTCTCTGGTTTGCCGATTTCCATTACTCGAGGAACTGGGTGCCGCCTCATGCATTCCTGTCTGCACGCCTGCGGACACCTGAGCAGGTCAGTCAAGGGGCAGCCGTCGAGTCCACCCAGACGCTTAATCAACGGCAACTGATCGAGCACTACCGCAGCGAAATTGCCGTGGATCAGGCCAAGGAAGTGTTTTTTCCAAAACAAGTGTCATGACGGCAAGCAACCAGGGCATCCACTGATGCCCTGGCACTGCACTTTTCAGATTTTCCAGGCGGTTGCCAGGTTCGCCAGTGCGATGGCTATCGCCGCTGGCGGGACCGCCGCGAACCCCAGCACCAAGCCGGCGCGCACCTGCGACGGCGTGGTGGGTAACCAATAACTGCTCAGGCCATTGATCTCCACACCCACATTCGTCGCTTGGGCGATCAGTTCGCGCTCGCGCTCGATGCTCTCCACAGGAACCGTGAGATGCAGCCCGGCCACGACAGTAGGCAGGGCACCGACACCCGCAACAGCCTTGGGCCAGCCCGCCAGCAACGCATCACGCCGAGCCAGGGCGGCCCTGCGCATACGCCGGATATGCCGTTGGAAATGCCCCGCAGCCATGAACTCGGCCATCACCGCCTGGGTGCTGACTTCGGAGTGGCGCACGTCCACGGCGCGCCGTCGGGCAAAGGCGTTGACCAGGCCTGGCGGCAGCACCAGGTAGCCCAGACGCAGGGCCGGGAACGCCACTTTGCCGAACGTGCCGACGTAAAGCACCCGCCCCTGGCGATCCAGAGCAGCCAAGGGCGCCAGCGGCGCGCCGCTGTAGCGGTACTCGCCATCGTAGTCATCCTCGACGATCCAGCCGTCGTTGCGCTCGGCCCAGGCCAGCAACTCCAGCCGCCGTGGCAGGCTCATGACCACCCCGGTCGGGTATTGATGGGACGGGGTGACGTAGGCCAGCCGACAGTGGCTCAACGCGCCCAGCGCGGCGCAATCCAAGCCGTCGCCATCCACCGGCACGCCCCTGACATCGGCCCCGGCAACGGCGAACGCATGCCCGGCCGCGCGATAGCCGGGATTTTCCACCGCCACGACGTCGCCCGGGTCGACCAACAGCTGTGCACAAAGGCTGATGCCCTGCTGTGCGCCACTGGTGATCACAATTTGTTCAGCCGTGCAGTGCAGCCCCCGGGAGCTGCGCAAGTACGCCGCGATCAACCCGCGCAAGCGCGCATCGCCCTGGGAATCGCCATAACACAGCTGCTGCAAGTCCGGCTTGCGCCAGAAAGCCGCATTCAGCTTGGCCCAGACGTCGAAAGGGAACAGATCGAAAGCCGGTACACCGACCCGAAACGCTCGCGGCGGGCCGCTGGGCGGTTGGGCCAAATGGTGTTTTTCGACGCGGTTTAGCGCATCGCTGTGGATAACTTTACTGGATGGACCCACAGGTAAATCGAGCCAATCTGTGGATAAGGCTGTGGGTAAGCCTGTTGAAAACCCTGTGGATACTTTTGTGGATATGTTTTTCAGCGGCAACGTCGTGGAGGACAGTTTTGCCACATAAGTGCCGTCACCGACCCGCCCTTCGATGAAACCCTCGGCGTAGAGCTGGTCATAGGCCCGCACCACGCTGTTGCGCGAAATCGACAAGGCCGCCGCCAGGTCACGGCTGGCCGGCAGGCGCGTGCCGCTGGCCAGGCGTCCATCGAGCACCCGGGTACGCAACGCCTGGTAGAGCTGGCGGCTGAGCCCCTGGCGGCGGTCCAGCTCGATGCCAGCGGGGTTGAACGACAATGGCGGCGCGGCGTTGTGCATGACAGCCCTCGCGAATGGACCTATCGAATTGGTCGAAAGTGGCTCTTACAACAGACCAATAGCCTGCCTAGGATGTTCGCATTCGCCAAGGAAAATCATCATGTACAACCCAAAAGCCTTTGCCGTCGAAGACCTGCCCGAACTGCACCAGATGATCGGCGATTGCCGCCTGGCCGTATTGGTCACCCAGGGTGAACACGGTTTGCAGGCCAGCCATTTGCCGCTGTTGCTGGACACCCAACAAGGGCCGAACGGCAGCCTCTACGGCCACATGGCCCGGGCCAATCCACAATGGCGCGACCTGGAAGCCGGCGCCGAGGCCCTGGTGATATTCGCCGGGGCCGATGCCTACGTCAGCCCAGGGTTGTACGCCAGCAAGGCCGAACACGGCAAAGTCGTGCCGACCTGGAACTTCGTGGCCGTCCACGCCTACGGCAGCGCCGAGGTGTTCAGCGACGCCCATCGCCTGCGCAACCTGGTGGGCGCCCTCACCGACCGCCACGAAACCGGTCGCGAGCAGCCGTGGAAGATCGATGATGCTCCGCCCGAGTACATCGACAGCATGCTCAAGGCGATCGTCGGCTTCGCCCTGCCCATCCAGCGCCTGGAGGGCAAGCGCAAGCTCAGCCAGAACCGTAGCCCCGCGGATGTCGCTGGCGTACGCAACGGCCTCGCCGCCAGCCACGACCCGCAGGACCGGGCGCTCGCCCACCTGATGCCTGAACAATTGTCCAAGGAGTGAACATGAGCCAACCTGAAATCCGCCTCGTCAGCGCCGACGATCACGCCGCCTGGCTGCCGCTGTGGCAAGCCTACCTGCGGTTCTATAAAACCGAATTGCCGGACGCCGTCAGCCAAAGCACCTGGCAACGCTTGCTCGATGAGCATGAACCGACCCATGCTGCCCTCGCCTGGGATGGCGACACGGCGGTGGGCCTGGTGCACTTTATCTATCACCGTTCGAACTGGAGCATCGAGAATTCCTGCTACCTGCAAGACCTGCTGGTAACGGAACAGAGTCGTGGCACCGGGGTGGGTCGCCAGCTCATCGAATTCGTCTACGCCACCGCCAAGGCCGATGGTTGCTGCAAGGTGCACTGGTTGACCCACGAAACCAACGCCACGGCGATCCAGCTGTACGAGCGCATCGCCGAGCGCCCAGGCTTCATTCAATTTCGCAAAGCCCTTTAAGGAGCGCAGCATGTCGACTTCACTCGCCGATTGGAAAGGTGTCCCGGCGCCCTCTGCACAGGTGCTCGAAGGGCGTTTCATCCGCCTGGAAAAGCTCGACCCGGCGCGGCATGCCGATGGCCTCTGGCAAGCCCTTGAAGGCCCCGGCGCCGACCCGAAGCTCTGGGATTACTTGCCCTATGGTCCGTTCACGGACCGCGGAGCTTTCGATGCCTGGCTGAACAACCATGCGGCCAACACCGACCCGTATTTCTTCAGCGTGATCGACCGCGCCAGTGGCGAGGTGCAGGGCATTCTCAGCCTGATGTCCATCGTCCCGGCCCAGGGCCGCATCGAGATTGGCCACGTGACCTTCGGCGCGCCGATGCAGCGTTCGCCGAAAAGCACCGAGGCGGTTTATCTGCTGGCCAAGGAGTCTTTCGCCCTGGGTTATCGCCGGCTGGAATGGAAGTGCAACAACGGCAATGCCCGCTCCAAATACGCGGCCGAACGGCTGGGGTTCACGTTTGAAGGGGTGTTCCGCCAGCACATGGTGGTCAAGGGCCAGAACCGAGATACGGCGTGGTACTCAATACTGGATTCGGAATGGCCGGAGATCGCGGCAGGATTCGAGCAGTGGTTGAGTGAGGAGAATCAGAGCGAAAGTGGGCAAGTGCGAGGGCTAGTAGAGTGTCGGACATCCGCTGTCGGTGGCTGACGGCCCGTTTCGGCGAGCAGGCTCGGCGTCCATCACGTAGTTGACGACCCCACCGCCAATCCTTGCGGGGAATGGCGATGGGGCGACTTGCATCAGAGCTGTAAGTAGCCCGCGACTAAGCGATCAAGGTTTCTTTTTGGCTCCAAATGGCTTGAGCGTTTCGCGCGTGACGCCCTGCCTCAGGTATCGCCAGGCCCAATCGGGCACCGCCATTTGGCTTTCCAAATACAATGCAAAGTCCAAAAGCCTGTGGCCCAAACGATTGGCTGGGAACTCGAAATTGTAGAGATATTGTTGAGCCTGCCGCTGGCCAAGACCGAATGTATCTCTAACGATTTGGTTCGCGCGCGCCCCGTCCACGCCAAGCCCAACTCTTAACGCCCTTGCAATATCCAACTCTGAACGAAGCGAGCCAGGTTGCCTGAGCGCGGCTCGAACAGTGGCATCGCTGAAATACGGCCCAACGAGGTCCTCCCATATTTGTATAGCGTGATTCCTCGGGAAGCGTTGGAGCAAATTAAAAATATTCGGCGTATTTAATAAAATCGAAACCCTGGTATTAGAAACAGTTTGTCCCGAACTGCTAAACAAACCTACCACTGCTGGCGTTTCGGCGTTCGATTGTACCCACCCCAGAAACTCTACAAATCTCGTCAGGCTGTCTTGCTGCTGGACAATACTGTTCAGATTCTGATCATCGAACGACTGCATCCAGTCAATACTTATCGTGCCGTCGTCAATCACTTCGGTGTAGCGGGTATTGGCATATTCCGCAATGATCCCAAGCCGCGCCTCAGACAGCTTCGGATCACGTAGCCACCTGGCAAGGACATTGACCGGTAGCGCGCCACCGAGGTTCGAGGAAATCACCGTTGAGCGAAGCAGCAGATTAGCCCGTCGCTGCAAATCGGGAAACCGTTCGAGGGCAACGCTGAGCAGATCGATGGTGTCTTCTACGCGATCGTAATACATGAACTGATTCATTAACTTGGCATCGTCATTAATGGTGACGCCCGACTCACGTTGATACCTTTGCTTTACTTCATTCAGATCGGCCTGATCCACCAGCTCAGCACCTTCCAGTAAATCATCCAGTAAATCATCCAGTAAATCATCCTGTTGATCATCGTCCAAATGGCCGTGCAGGGTCTCATTGTATTTTACGTAGGCCAGCTCATTCCTTGGATGATGGTCGGTCAACTGTCGAGCCCTGACACCATACTCAAGCATGATATGGATCACATCCTGCGAAAGTTGAAGGTATTCGTTATTGAGCAGTTCGGTCAGATGCAAATCATCGATGGGACCCAGCAGCACGTCTTCGAAGAACCTGCGCAATGACTCCGTTTCCTGAGTGTAAAAGGGAGCGCTACTTGGCATCAGGCGCTCCGGAGACCGAACCGATAGATGATGCCCGATCTCCTGCAACACCTCCGGCGGCAGGATGGCGTCCCGCGCTGCGTCCAGCGTCCTTCGGCCCAAGCTGTTGGCGTGACGGTCAAGGTAATCCAGAACCGGCTGGAACAAGCGATGTGGGTTGGTGGCGTTGTAGACAATCCGAGTGAGATCAGAGAGCGCTGCCTCCTCCAAGAGCTCTTGTAACCAAGGCGCGATGTCGGAGAGCGCCAATTGCAAGCCGGAGGCCGGCGGCATCATGAAGTGGCTGATTTGCGGATGCCCATCGATGTAATCGGCAGCTGCATTACGCAGCCCTTGCATCGTGAAGGCTTCCTGCGCCTGCCCTTCATTGAGCCCACGGGCGACGGCATTGAAAAAACAATCGCCATCGGCGGGAATCCCAACGACCCGCCTACCCAAGATCAAGCTGTAGTGATTTTCAGCCGTTCGCCTCAAGACGATATCCGTGGGTGATCTATCGGGGTGCTGACTCATCGGATAGAAACGCTCGTATTGCCCCGGCGTGAAGCGTACTGACCAACTACTCCCTGCGGTTATTTCGTCCATGATCAGCAAGCTCCGGTTCTGCGGCCAGCTCGGAAGACGAGTCATGACAGAGGGGACCAGATCCATGATGTCGTTGTCCCAATGACCAGCAGTCCGTACCCATTCGGAGGCACGAGGCGACAGAGCAGGCACTTTGGGTTCGCAAGGGCCTGGTTGTGTAGAGCTACCTGCCGGGCGTTTCCCGCCGCCCTGACCAAATCCAACCGCACGCCACTCTCCGTCGGGCATCCGGGCAACGGTACTTCGCATCACGCCACTGGAGCGGATACTCGACCCGGTGCCAGGGTCGACAAGGGTGGCTTCGGTTGCATTCAATCTCGTATGGTCATGAACCCGGAATACGGTCCCGTCGGGTTGCTGTATGTAGACGGGTCGGGAACTGCCCCCAGCAGCAGAATTGAGCGTGGGGCGATAGAAGCCCTGGGCATCTGCAGCCAACCCTCGCAACAGTGAAGTGTCGGTCACCGCATAACGGTTATAGAGTGCCGCTTCCAGGGGCAACCCGGCCAGTGCATCACTCTGGCTCTGGCGCGCCGTAACCGCCAGGAAAGACGACTGGCCTCGGACCGGAACCGTGGCCCCTGCGGCAAGTTCCCGTCCGCCATGGTTAGCCACTCTGTAGACAAATGCCAGGGTGTCCAGGTCCATCGGAACAGCGCCGGTCCTGGCCACGAGCAGGCCCGTCTTGACAGCACGCCTGAGTATTTGGAAACCGGGTATCAACAGCATGCCGGCCAAGTCCATGAACACTTCCATGGCTACCATGACCATCCTTACTGCTGTTTCACGACGTATATCCGCGTTGCTGTTGGAGCGGTGGTCCGCATAAGCGCTATGGAAATCAACGTGCGCTCGGTGAAGCGCTTCAAGCAGATCGCCTGTGATAACGCTTGCGCGAATCAAGGGAAGACCACGGTGCGGCCCCAGTACACGTTTTATTTCTTCGGGATTGACCGTGGAAATGCGTGAACGGAAGTAGTCCTGCCATGGCTCTTGTCGTAGAAGCCCCCCAACCCCATCGGCCAGATTGGCAAATTCGTGAAAGTCTTCTCCGTCGGGACTGTCTGGAAAATAAACACCTACGGTTCCCTTAATATCCGGCCCGTCCTGATCGGAAAAAATCAAGGCGCCGTCAACGCTGACTGCGTTACCCATCGTCCCGTACCGGCCTCCAGCCCCTACACTGCCACCCAGCAAAAGGCCATGTACCTGCACGTTTTTTCCCATGACCCGTGGACGCGTTTTTGCGTCTGGCGATTGCAGCACAGCGTCTAGCCAGAGCGTGACCAGCTTTTTGACTTTAGGTGGCTCGAAGGCTTTATCGAGTCGGGTGACCTTGAATATTTCATCCCCCCTGAGCGCGGTCTCGTAACCTTTGAATTTCATACTGGCCGTATACGCTTTTTGCCAGGCAGCTTTGTAATCCGGCTTGTTCATCTGTGCCCTGAGCAGGGTTTCATAACGTGCGCCAGCGTCGATGCTTGTCGCCATCGTGGCGAATTCGCGCCCTTTCAATGTCATCAGCAAGCCACTCACCGGATGTCGTATCCGCTTGCCATCTTTATCGACAAGGTGAACAGCCATGACCTCTCGCATTGCATTGGGGTACTGCCGCGGGCGCAAGTTATCGAGTATCAGCTGGGTCAGGCTGGTAATACGAGACTGCCTCGGGTTGGCACCCTTTGCGAAAGCAAGCGTCACCATCGTTTTGTCTGGATCGGGCTTTATCGCGTGATGCAGGGTTCGCTGCAGGTATTGCTGGATCTTCTGGCGGGTAAATTGATGCAGCGTCCGGATACCGTCACCCAAACCTGAAACAGCTTGGAGGACATCTTGCTCCAAGCGACGATAACGGGTCTGTTCTGAAAGCGTTGCGGTTTTATAGAAATGAGGACGGTTGTTTTCAATCAAGGTTTGCTGGCGAGTCGCCAATGCACCGGCAAGAGATAACGTAGGCAGGCGCAATGCATCTTCGGTCCTTTGGGCAAAAGTCCTCAGGGCCACCGTTTCGTTTTCTGGCGCATTCAGGACGGCTTCGAGCGCGTTGCTTTGCAGTTGGAGCAGTTCCGATGCCGCCACTTCGAACACATCCCCGGACAGCTCAGTCGAAATCTCCCGTATCGTGCGCTGATGCCCTGCATGGACGACCTGTACTTTTTTGACCATGTCTTGAAAAGAATCGAACCGTTGAATGCCGCGTTCCATGGAATAGAGGAACAGTGGTGCTTGATCGGTTCGTTTGATCACCATCGCGGCACGCCATTTCTGTGGCTTCGCGGCTCCCATGTCGAGCATGACGGCATAGACATGGGGAATGGGCGCTCGCAGCAAACGGCTTCTGTCCGCCATGGACGGGTGGGTGGTGATCAGATCCAGCAGGCGATCTTCCTCATCCTGCAGGGTTCGCGCACTTTGGGTTAACGGGGTGGACGGATACCGGTCGACTTTGTACAAGTCGAAAAGATGCAGGAATCGTCGGGACAGCAGATGAGCAAGTGCCGCGTCAGTGGTCGACGTGTCGAGCGCCTGTGCATCGCTTCTGTCATGGCGAAAGGCGCTGAGATCGTCACGGAACTGCTGCTTCAAGCTGTCATTGGTCGCGGGCTCGGCGATATAGAACACGGACTCCATGATCGCTGGAATTTTCGCGTCCAGCGGGCTGACGAATACGCTGTCGACCTCTTCCACCGAATCCGGACGGGTGTAGAAGCCCACGCCACCGCGCGAGTAAGTGGGCGGTGTATCCGTAGCTAAACAGCCCAACATCACGTCGGTAAAGCACTGTGAGGCTGTCAATGAACGGCCACCGAATGAGTCCACGCTAAAGTGGTTCACGTACCAGTGATCCGGGTCGATGCCCTGGAGCAGTGAAGTGTGGAATTTGCGCCCAGGAATCTTGGCCTCGATGCGGCTGACCAGCAGACGCTTGAGCACGGTGTCGAACGTTGGCAAAGCGGCGAACAGACGCGCCAGCTTCACCTGATTGGCATCCAAGTGCCCCAGTTGCCTGATTTGTTCTTTTTCACGGGGGCTGAGCAGATTGCCTTGGGCGTTCACCTCAGTAATGACCGGCTGCCCAATGCCCTGGTAGCCGGGCGCAATGCCAACTTGCAGTTGCTGCAAGACATCTGGTGAAAGACCTTTACCGTTGACCCGCAGTGACGAGAAGTCCAGGGACATATGACTTCGGTGGGGATAAACCCAACCCTCGCGCGGAGAGAGCTCAGCAGTCGCCCTGCTTTGATGGGCGATCAAAAAGCCTCTTGTCACAGCGTCACGCAGCGGCACCGATGAGGTTTTTCTTTGAGCGGCCGAATCGACTGTCTCGACCTCTTGATAGGTGACCTGTACCCGCGTATCGCCGATAAGGCCCCATTGATTTAGCCATTGATCGGCGAATTCATGAGGTTGAAATCGAATACCGTGGGGTAACAGGCTGATGGGTTTGAGCTGTACGCCGGCAGCATGCGGCGTCACGCCAGGTGCATTTTCAGGGAAGACAGTCATTCAGGTGTCCCGGTGATGAGTAGGACTGGGACCCTATCGCGCCGTTTCAGCGGGAATGACGTACATATGTATAGGCGTGGCTACGGGCTTCGGGGAAAGCGTAAGCCGATGTTTGCGGCGGCGGGGTTGCACGCTTGAAAGGATGCGGCGGCTGAGCGTTAGCTATCGCGAGCAAGCTCGCTCCCACAGGTTCTGCATTCACCGAAGATCATTGTGGGAGCGAGCTTGCTCGCGATGGCGGTCGAACAGCCAATGTATTTATTACCCTCCGACCGCCAAACCCTTAGACCAGCTTTTGCGCCAACACCGCAATATGCTCCGGCCCGATCCCGCAGCAGCCGCCCAGATGGCTGGCACCGCGTTTTTGCCAGTCCGCCGCCCATTGCAGATAACCCGGTGGGTCGAGGTCTTCGCGTAGCGGGTCCAATCCGTCGTTGGCCGTCGCTTCCTTCGGTTGCGGCGGGAAGGCGTTGGCGTAGGCACCGATGTGGATCTTCACGCCCAGGCGCGCGAAGGTGTCCCGCGCGGCATCGATGGCCGCACCGATCACTTCCGGCTGGCTGCAGTTGAACAGCAACACCTCGACACCCAGCTCAGCCGCCACCGCAGCGGCGTCCGCCACCGGTTCACCGGAACGCAGGCGTGGCACTTCATCGGTGTCTTCGTCTTTCAGGGTGAACGACAGCCAGAACGGCTTGCCGTCCTTCGGCAACCCTGCGTGAATCGCCCGCGCTTCGACCGTGGAGCTTTGGGTCTCGGCCAGCCACACGTCGACGTGGGGCGCCAGGCCGTTCACCAGGGGCGCGAGCAATTCACTGGCGCGGGAAGCGTCGAACAGATCCGGCCGATAGGAACCGAACAGTGGCGGCAGCGACCCGGCCACCCGCACTGCTTTGCCCGAAGCGTGCACTGCCCGCTGCGCCAACTCACCCGCCAGCGCGGCCAGGGCCTGGCCTTCTTCGGCGAAACGCGCCTCGCCAATATGAAACGGCACCACGGCATAGCTGTTGCTGGTGATTACGTTGGCGCCGCTGGCAATATAGGCCGCGTGCACGGCCTCTACCGCCTGGGGCGCTTCGCTCAAGGCCAGCGCCGACCACTCGGGCTGTCGGAACGGGGCGCCCCGGCGTTGCAGTTCGCGGCCCATGCCGCCATCGAGAATGACTGTCGTTGCTGAGCCCATATGCGATTCACTCATAAGCTTATGAAAAATACTCACTACCGGAGTTGTTCTTATAACTATTTAATACGCACCATTCGGTGAACTACAACTTATTTTTCTATCAGGGGCCTCACATGAAACTACAACCACTGCTGGCCCTGGGCCTGACTCTGCTGGCTGCCTCTTCGCAAGCGTTCGCCGGTGCCACCCTGGATCGCATCGAACAGAAAAAAGAACTGGTCGGCGTGCTGATGGAAAGCTATCCGCCCTTCTCGTTCCTCAACGATCAGAACCAGCTCGACGGTTTTGACGTGGACGTCGCCAAGGCCGTGGCGCAGAAACTGGGCGTGAAGCTGCGCCTGGAAACCCCTTCCTGGGACGTGATCGCGGCCGGCCACTGGAGCGGGCGCTATGACATCTGCATTTGCTCCATGACGCCAAGCAAGGCACGCGCCGAAGTGTTCAATTTCCCGGTCCAGTACTACGCTTCGCCGGCGGTGATTGTAGTCAACGCCAAGGACGACCGTATCCACGGCGCCAAGGACTTGAGCGGCAAGAAGGTCGGCCTGACCAGCGCCTCCAGCTACGAGAGCTACCTGAACAAGAACCTGGTGATCGAAGGCGCCGAGGATACTCAACTGAGCTATCCATTCGAAGACGTGCAGATCGCCCCGTACGACACCGACAACGTGGCCTTCCAGGACCTGGGCCTGGGCGCCGGGGTGCGCCTGGACGCGGTGCTGACCAACCTGGTGACCGCACAGCCGCGCCTGACCGAAGACAAGCGCTTCAAGCTGGCCGGCGAGGCGCTCTACTCCGAGCCGAACTCGGTGGCCATCGAAAAGGGCGACGCCCAGTGGGACAACAAGGTGCGTGAAGTCTTTGCCCAGTTGAAACAGGACGGCACCTTGAGCAAACTCTCGCAGAAATGGATCGGCGCCGACATTACCCAATGACTTCTTTTCCACCCCCTCAGCCACCGCCACCGGTGGCTGAGTCACGCTTGCAAAAAATCTTCGGTTTTCGCACCCGGCTGTACCTGACCTGGGCGGCCATGCTGGTGCTGTTCGCGAGTTTCTTCCTGAGCTTCGACCTGAAGTTCTCCATCATCCTCGACAAACTGCCGAACCTGCTGGGTGTGCACCTGGCGCCCAATGGCTTTTTGCAAGGCGCGGTGCTGACACTGTTCCTGTGCTTGTGCTCGATCGTCGCTTCGTCATTGCTGGGCTTCATCACCGCCCTGGCGCGGCTGTCCAGCAGTGCGGTGGCGTTCGGTATCGCCAGTTTCTACGCGTCGTTCTTTCGCGGCACGCCGCTGCTGATCCAGATCCTGCTGATCTACCTGGGCCTGCCCCAACTGGGCGTGGTCCCGGGCGCCATCGCCGCTGGGATCATTGCCTTGTCGCTGAACTACGGCGCCTACCTGAGCGAGATCTTCCGCGCCGGTATCCTGGGCGTTCCCAACGGCCAACGCGAAGCCTCCCTTGCTCTGGGCCTGAGCGAAACCGTGATCTTCTGGCGCGTCACCCTGCCCCAGGCGATGCGCACCATCATCCCGCCGACCACCAACCAATTCATCTCCATGCTCAAGGACTCTTCGCTGATTTCGGTGATGGGGGTTTGGGAGGTGATGTTTCTGGCGCAGTCTTATGGGCGTTCCAGTTATCGCTATATTGAGATGCTGACTACGGCGGCGATTATTTACTGGTTGATGTCCATTGCGTTGGAGCTGATTCAGGCGCGGATGGAGCGGCATTATGGGAAGGCTTATTTGAATAATCGTTGAGTTGGGGTGGGGTTTTAAGGTTGGTGTGTATATCCGTTGCTGCGGTAACGGCGGCTGGCGGTTTCGCCCTTACGGCGAGTCACTTTCGAAAAGCCCGGAAGCCGGCCCAGTCGAAAGTAACCAAAGCGCTTCTGCCCCACCACTCGGTGCCTCGCTTAGGCTCGGCATGCCCTCACTCCGGCATTGCTCCGTGGGCCCGCCGCGAAGGGCCATCCATGGCCCAGCGCGGCTATCCCGGCATCCATGCCGGGATGCCCACTCCACAATGCCTGCGTTCGGCCAGCGTGGTTAACGGGGCACCCGAGATCAACGTCCACCGCGAGGCGGCCTGGTAGCCGACCTGGCTCTCCCGGTCGTACACCCATCAGATCTGTGGGAGCAAAGCTTGCTCGCGAAGAAGCCGGCAAACCCAACATCCCTGTGACTGAACCACCGCCATCGCGAGCAGGCTCGCTCCCACATTCAATCTTCAGCGGACACAAAATTCATATCCAACACAGACCCCCTGTGGGAGCGAGCTTGCTCGCGATGAGGCCAGCAAGCCCAGCATCCATGTGACTGAACCACCGCCATCGCGAGCAAGCTCGCTCCCACATTCAATCTTCAGCGGACACAAAATTCATATCCAACACAGACCTCCTGTGGGAGCGAGCTTGCTCGCGATGAGGCCAGCAAGCCCAATATCCATGTGACTGAGCTATCGCCATCGCGAGCAAGCTCGCTCCCACAGGAGAAACGCGATCCCATCAAGAACCAGGTCGGCTATCAGGCCGCCTCGCGGTGGACGTTGATCTCAGCGCCCCGTTAACCACGATGGCCGAACGCAGGCATTGCGTAGTGGGCAACCCGGCATGGATGCCGGGTTAGCCGCGCTGGGCCATGGATGGCCCTTCGCGGCGGCCCACGGAGCAATGCCGGAGTGAGGGCACACCGAGCCTAGGCGAGGTGCCGAGTGGTGGGGCAAAAGCGTTTTGCTTACTTTTGCGCTTCTCAAAAGTGAGCCGCCGTCAGGGCGGAACCCTAAGTGGCCGTTACCGCAGAAACGGATATACACCCCGCCCCCAAAATCCCACCCAGCTCAACGGCTAAACAGGAAAATCCGTCTGAGGTGCAGCCGAATCGCTAGCAGGTGCAGTTTGGAGATCACACCCACCGATGCTCCACCCCAACACTTCCAGCGCATCGCAACCGTCCTGCAACAACAGATGCGCGGCGTTGGCGAAGTGCTCCAGGTCATAACCCTCGGCGTTTTTCAGGCATAGACAGGAGACGCTGTTGAGTAAGTCTCGAGCGGCTTTGATGCGATGTGCAGCAGTTTCCAAAAGATCGGAGGCACCAGCCTCTGTGTCGATAAACAGTGTGGCGCCGACGCTGGTATTGGCTTGAAGGGGATGGTACTTGATCATCGGGTTGCTCTCTTGAGTTGGGAGCTACCACCGCTCGCGGCTAAACGAATGTGGGTGGCAGCTGTACGCGGGTTAGCCGACCGGACAAGAGAATCCGGCACACCCGAAGATGTCCCCCGCACAGCCGCCATAAATGTAAAACACAGGCAGCAAAAAGCGCCGCCATTGGGGGCGCTCGTGCACTCTTGTTCGACCGGCTAAGATCGATCACCGATTTGTCGGTGACGAGAGAACTATAGGCGAGGCCCTAACGATACAACGCTGATTTTCCGTATCTCGGAACCATCCTACGCGAAACACAGAATGGGTTTACAAAGCTCAATTTTGATCGGCCGGAAGCCTACCATCGCGAACCCAATCTGTATCGAGCAGTTGGTCAGTTGCGCTTTCGAATGAGCGCTGCCGGACAACCTCAAGTCTTCATCCCAACAGTTTAAACAAGGCATCCGCCGGCAGTGATTGCCCCGTCAAATACTGGTCAAACAGAAAGGTCCGTGCGGGCTGTAAGGCAAAGCCTCGAACCATGAAAGCCAACGAACCAACACGCTGATCGCAGCACGAGCAGCCTACAAATTTCATCCACCGAATCTTTCCCACGGCGAGGAGATGGCTGGCATCGCCGCCCAGGGTGAAATTTTTAAAGTGCGACCTCCTTCATGAGAGGTCACATTCGATGCGAACCCAACATTCATTCCTGCCTCAACATCTCGCGCTGGCAATAGCCTTGGCGCTTGGCTGTGCCGAGGTTTCGATGGCCCAGTCAGTTGCCGGGGAAGCCCGCCCCGTTGAAACAACCGCCCAAATGCAAGCCCGCCTCAAGACGTTCATGGATCCTTCAGCGGATACGAAACGTGAAAATGTCACCAATGCCCGCGAAACACCCTTGTTGAAGGACAACAGCAATGATCTGGTGATCGTAAGCAAGCAAGGCAAACTTTTCGGGCTCACCGACGGTGGCGGAGGTACCAATGTCTTGCTATTGGATACCGCCGGGGGAGGCGCATTAGGCGAAACACGCAACTTCCAGGATTCGTATTTCAAGCAAGGTGAATGGTCAAACGGCGGGGCTTTCAACGGAGGAAGCCTGGTCGATTCGAAGGCCAGGCTGACCAACACCGGCCAGATTACGGGCGCGGTGCACGTTCTCGGCGTATTCGATAACCGCGGTACCGTGGCCGGACCTGTGCTTGTCGGGAAGAAGGGTACGTTCGTCGGTAACGGGACGGTCGACACGCTGGATGTCACGGGCCTGATGGAAGTCGGACCAGAACTGGGTGCCCCTTCGGTTATCAACGATCTCAAGTTTTCCAGGAGCGCAACGCTGGTTTATGGGATCGACGCAGAGAAAGGCAGCGCCGCGATCAAGGTTGGCGGTACAGCCACCTTGGGTAATGCGACGCTGAAAATCATCGCTGTATCGGGCGAACCCACCGAAGCCGGCAAGCACGTCGTGATCAAGGCGGACAAGATCGATGGTAAGTTTGGGAAGGTCATCAATGAACTCGCTTTCATGACGGCTACACCGGACTACACCACGGAGAAACAAGTGGGACTGGTCCTCGCTCGCAACGAGGTGCCCCTTGAGAAAGCCACGGTAAATCCCAACGGCCAAGAATTTGTAAGCGCTATCCCGACGCCGCAGTCAGCCAAACCATCGCCGCCAGCACCTAGCGGCACTTCAGCGCCAGTACCATCCCCAGCCGCCAAGCCGCAAGCCACTCGCCCAACGTCAAAACTCACCGAACCACCAAAAATTGCCAGCACCGCGCCAACACCTGCGGCTCAATCGTCAGCCACCCAACCTGTGCCCAAACCCAACGCCGCCATCAACGCCCTGCTTGGCACCAACCTGACCACCGCCGCCGATGCCATCGACCAACTGGGCGGTTATGACACCGCCGACCTGGGCAACGCCACCCTGAGCAGTGTCGCGCCGATCAGCACGGGAATGCTCTCGGCCATGAGCCGGAGAAGTCCGGCGGATGGGTACGACAACGGCCAAGTCTGGGTCCAGGCCATCGGCAATAGCGGCAGCCTCGCCAAGCAATTGGGAAACTTTGCTCTCAAGCATTCGACAAAAGGTTTGATGCTGGGAACTGATTGGGCTGTCAGCCCCGATTGGCGGCTGGGCATCATCGGCAGCAAGACCCAGACGCGGATGGACAGTTATCAGTTCGACGGTGCCCTGGACAGTTGGCTCGCAGGCGCTTACGCCTTGCGCCAGGACGGGCCGCTGGCGCTGCGCCTGGGCGCTGTCCATGGCAGTCATGACGGCAGCACCAAGCGCCACGTTGCCTTCAACGGATTCAGGGATCGCTTGAAGGGTCGTTACGATGCCACGACACAGCAGGTCTTTGGACAGATCGGCTACAACCTGGATGTTGGACATTTCGATATCGAACCCTATGTCCAAGTGGGTTACCAGCGCTATCAACGCGATGCCTATACCGAAAAAGGTGGGGACGCCGCGTTGCAGTACAACGGCCAGGCACAGGAACACTACAGCAGCGACCTCGGCCTGCGCCTCGCCCGCCCTTTGATTTTCGACCGAGGCATACGGTTGACGCCGCGACTGGATCTCGGCTGGAAGCACCTGTATGGCGACGTAAGGGGCACCTCACATCAGCGTATGGCTAGCGGAAGTGGCATCTATACCGTCGAAGGTGTCGAACTAGACCGTGACAGCCTGCTCCTGGAGGCCGGGCTGGACCTGGCCGTTTCACCACGACATACCCTGGGGCTGAACTATCGCGGCGAAACGGGCCAGGACAATCGCAACGGTGCACTGGTGGGCCAGTGGAGAATGATGTTCTGACAGGCAAAAAAAAGGGGAGCACATGCCCCCCCGAGGTTAAAGCGTTGTATCGAGGCTGTTTATTCAGCCTTCGATCTCGATCAGGATCTCGCCCGGGTTGACCCGGTCGCCCTTGGCTACATGAATCGCGGTGACCTTGCCGGCGATGGCCGCCTGTACTTCGGTTTCCATCTTCATGGCTTCGGTAATCAGCACTGCTTGACCGGCCTTCACCACGTCGCCTTCCTTGACCAGCACATCAACGATGTTGCCCGGCATGGTGGTGCTGACATGGCCCGGTGCAGTGGCTTGCTTGCGCTTGCTGCTGCCGCCGCTGACAAATTCATTGAGCGGTTCGAACACGACCTCTTCCGGCATGCCATCGATGGACAGGTAGAAGTGACGCTTGCCTTCGGCCTTGACGCCCACACCGGTGATGTCGACGCGGTAGGTTTCGCCGTGAACGTCGATGACGAACTCGGTCGGCACGCCTTCGCCGCCCGCCGAGCTCACGCTGCCCGCCTCGGGGATTGGCAGCAACACTTCCGGGGTCAGGGTGCCGGCGTCGCGTTCTTCGAGGAACTTGCGACCGATGTCCGGGAACATGGCGTAGGTCAGTACGTCCTCTTCGGACTTGGCCAGCGCACCGATTTCACCGCGCAGCTTGGTCATTTCCGGCTTGAGCAAATCGGCCGGACGCACGTCGATCACCTCTTCGCTGCCGATGGCCTGGCGACGCAGCTTCTCGCTCACCGAGCCTGGCGCCTTGCCGTAACCGCCCTGCAGATAAAGCTTCACTTCGTTGGTGATGGTCTTGTAGCGCTCACCGGCCAACACGTTGAAGAACGCCTGGGTACCGACGATCTGCGAAGTCGGGGTCACCAGCGGCGGGAAGCCGAGGTCTTCGCGCACGCGCGGAATCTCCGCCAGCACTTCGTTCATGCGGTTCAGTGCGCCCTGCTCTTTCAACTGGTTGGCGAGGTTGGAGATCATCCCGCCCGGCACCTGGTTGACCTGGACGCGGGTGTCCACCGCGGTGAACTCGCTTTCGAACTGGTGGTACTTCTTGCGCACGGCGTAGAAGTACAGGCCGATTTCCTGGAGCAGTTCCAGGCTCAGGCCGGTGTCGAACTCACTGCCCTTGAGGGCCGCGACCATCGACTCGGTGCCCGGATGGCTGGTGCCCCAGGCGAAGCTGGAGATCGCGGTGTCGATGTGATCGGCGCCGTTTTCGATCGCCTTGAGCTGACACATCGCTGCCAGGCCGGCGGTGTCGTGGGAGTGGATGAACACCGGCAACGATTGCTCGGCCTTCAGCGCTTTCACCAGCTCGCCAGTGGCGTATGGGGTCAGCAGACCGGCCATGTCCTTGATCGCCACCGAGTCGCAACCCATGGCTTCCATCTGCTTGGCCTGGGCCACGAACGCGTCGATGGTGTGCACCGGGCTGGTGGTGTAGGCGATGGTGCCCTGGGCGTGCTTACCGGCGGCCTTCACCGCTTCGATGGCGACCTTCAGGTTACGCACATCGTTCATCGCATCGAAAATACGGAACACATCGATGCCGTTGACCGCAGCCTTGGCCACGAACGCCTTGACCACGTCATCGCTGTAATGGCGGTAGCCCAGCAGGTTCTGGCCGCGCAGGAGCATTTGCAGACGGGTGTTGGGCAGCGCCGCGCGCAGTTGGCGCAGGCGTTCCCACGGGTCTTCTTTCAGGAAGCGCACGCAAGCGTCGAATGTCGCGCCGCCCCACACTTCCAGCGACCAATAGCCAACTTTGTCGAGCTTGTCGCAGATCGGCAGCATGTCTTCGGTGCGCATGCGGGTGGCGAGCAGCGATTGGTGGGCGTCGCGCAGGATTGTGTCGGTAACAAAGATCTTCTTGGACATGGTCATACTTCCTTACAGGCCTGCGTGGGCGGCAATGGCGGCGGCGATGGCCAAGGCCAGCTCTTCGGGTTTGCGCTTGATCGAGTAGTTGGTCAGTTCAGGGTGGCTTTCAACGAAGCTGGTATTGAACTGGCCGCTGCGGAATTCCGGATTGCGCAGAATCTCCTGGTAATACGCGGCGGTGGTCTTGACCCCCTGCAGGCGCATGTCATCCAGGGCCCGCAGGCCACGGTCCATCGCTTCTTCCCAGGTCAATGCCCAGACCACCAGTTTCAGGCACATCGAATCGTAGAACGGCGGAATGGTGTAGCCGGTGTAGATCGCCGTGTCGGTGCGCACACCCGGGCCGCCAGGGGCGTAATAGCGGGTGATCTTGCCGAAGCTGGGCAGGAAGTTGTTTTTCGGGTCCTCGGCGTTGATACGGAACTGCAACGCAAAGCCACGGTGCTGGATGTCTTCTTGCTTGACCGACAGCGGCAATCCGGAGGCGATGCGGATCTGTTCGCGAACGATGTCGATACCGGTGATTTCTTCGGTGATGGTGTGTTCCACCTGCACCCGGGTGTTCATCTCCATGAAGTACACCTCGCCTTCGGCGAGCAGGAACTCCACGGTGCCGGCATTCTCGTAGCCCACGGCCTTGGCGGCACGCACCGACAGGTCGCCGATGTAGGCGCGCTGCTCGGGGGTCAGCTGCGGGCTCGGGGCAATTTCGATCAGCTTCTGGTTGCGGCGCTGGATCGAGCAGTCACGTTCGAACAGGTGCACCACGTTGCCGAAACTGTCGCCCAGGATCTGCGCTTCGATGTGCTTGGGATTGACGATGCACTTTTCCAGGAACACTTCCGCCGAGCCGAATGCCTTGGTGGCTTCGGAAATGACCCGCGGGAAGGCCTGTTCGAGTTCTTCGCGGCTGTTGCAGCGACGGATACCACGACCGCCGCCGCCGGACGTGGCCTTGAGCATCACCGGGTAACCGATGCGATCACCTTCGGTCAGCGCTTCTTCAATGCCCGCCACGTTGCCTTCGGTGCCCGGCGTGACCGGCACACCGGCCTTGATCATGCTGCGGCGCGCTTCGGTCTTGTCGCCCATACGGCGAATGACTTCTGCCGAAGGGCCAATGAATTTGATTCCGCGTTCAGCGCAGATGTCTGCCAGCTCGGCGTTTTCCGAAAGAAAACCGTAGCCGGGGTGCAAGGCATCACAGCCGGTTTCCACCGCCAGGTTCACCAGTTTGCGCGGGTTGAGGTAGCCGGCCAGCGGATCGGCGCCGATGCTGTGGGCCTCGTCCGCACGCTTGACGTGCAGCGCATGGCGGTCCGCGTCGGAGTAGACCGCGACCGAGCGAATGCCCATCTCGGCGCAAGCGCGCACGATGCGGACGGCAATCTCACCACGGTTGGCGATCAGGATCTTTGTTATCAATTGGAGGTTCCCTTGAGCCGGTGATACCACGGCCTGGGGTCCAGGCCGACGCGTGACCAGATGTAACAATTGGTCGCAGCCCCACACTAGTCCTGGCTGTTGATTAACAAAAATGAATAATTATTGGGTCATGCATAAGCAAAGACTTATAGTTGCGCTATCCGTCTCGGCCCAGGGTGCTTGAAAGATGCGTAAGTCATTGATGCGTATGACATTGCGTCAATTGCAGATTTTCAACGAGGTGTGCGACCTGAGGTCCTACAGCCGTGCAGCTGATGAAATGTCTCTCACACAACCGGCCGTTAGCCTACAGATTCGTTCTCTGGAAGAGCTGATTGGCCAGCCGTTATTCGAGTATGTCGGCAAAAAACTCTACATGACCGAAGCCGCCGAAGCCCTGCAACGTGCCAGCCGGGACATCTTCGGACGCCTGGAAAATCTCGATATGCAGCTCTCGGACATGCAGGGTTCGCTGCAAGGCCAATTGAAGCTGGCGGTGGAGTCCAGCGCCAAGTACTTCGTCCCGCACCTGTTCGCCGCGTTCAAGCGCCAGCATCCGGAGGTCAACCTGAACCTCACGGTGGTCAATCGCGGCCAGGTCATCCGTCGGCTCTCGGACAACCGTGACGACTTGGTGATCATGTCCATGGTGCCCCAGGACATGGGCCTGGAATTCCTGCCCTTTCTCAACAACCCCATCGTCGCCGTGGCGCCGCCCGATCATCCGTTGTGCCACATGGGCCCGCTGCGCTTGCAGGATCTGGAGCCCTATACGCTGCTGTTGCGCGAACCGGGGTCCGGCACGCGACTGGCCTGCGAGGAGTACTTCAAGGAGAAACGGGTGCATTTCACCCAGACACTGGAGGTGGCGTCGGCGGAGGCCCAGCGCGAGTGCGTAGTGGCCGGGCTGGGCGTGGCGCTGTTGACGCGCCACGCCGTGAGCCGGGAATTGTCGTCCGGCGCACTCATCGAGTTGCCGGTGGAGGAATTGCCGCTGTACCGCAGCTGGTGCCTGGTGCAGGCCAGGGCCAAACGCCTGTCACCGGTCGCTCACGCCTTCCTGGCATTCGTTCGCGGTGAGCGCGCTCAGATCATCGGCCTGGTTGAGCGCTTCGACGGGAAGCCACCGGCGTTGCCTGCCAGTAATTGAACTCTACTGCGTCAGGAAATTCGCTGATTTCGGCCAGGAGCTGGCGCTGTTCATAGCGGTCTTCGATGGCACGACGGAACGCCATGCGGCGTTGGTCTTCCTGCTGACGACGGGTTTTGACGGCGCTGCGTTCTTCGTAGGACTGGGTCATGTCGAGACTCCCAAGACGTATACGGGAGCTTTACGATGACGGCGCGGGATGACGGTTTGGCGGCGCGTGCGTTACAGAACGATGAATTCGGGCAAACGATCCCTGTGGCGAGGGAGCTTGCTCCCTCGCCACAAAAGCCCCTCGACCTCAGGGCTTGGGGTTCAGTCGTCCAGCGCCTTCACCGACTTGGGCGACAGCCGCAGGCTGCGAAGGCTGCGCTTCACGCTCTTGAGGTGGTTGACCAGGCTTGGACCACGGGCCATGGCGACGCCCATCGCCAATACGTCGATCACCACCAGGTGGGCGATGCGCGAGGTCAGCGGCGTGTAGATCTCGGTGTCTTCATGGACGTCGATGGCCAGGTTCACCGTGGACAGTTCCGCCAATGGCGTCTGGCTCGGACACAAGGTGATCAGCGAGGCACCGCTTTCGCGCACCAGGTTCGCGGTGATCAGCAAGTCCTTGGAACGCCCCGACTGGGAAATGCAGATCGCCACATCGGTGGGTTTCAAGGTCACCGCTGACATGGCCTGCATGTGCGGGTCGGAATAGGCCGCAGCCGTCAGCAGCAACCGGAAGAACTTGTGCTGGGCATCGGCTGCTACCGCGCCCGAGGCGCCGAAGCCATAAAACTCGACCCGCTGGGCCTGGGACATGGCCGTGACGGCTTTTTGCAACGCCACCGGGTCGAGCTTCTCGCGAACCTCCATCAGCGTATGCAGGGTCGTGTCGAAGATTTTCAGGCTGTAGTCCGCCACTGAATCGTCTTCATGGATCGCAAACTGACCGAAGCTCGCGCCGGCGGCCAGGCTTTGCGCCAGCTTGAGTTTCAGGTCCTGGAAACCCGAGCAACCGATGGCCCGGCAGAAACGCACGATGGTCGGTTCGCTGATGCCGACGCTGTGGGCAAGATCGGCCATGGAGCTATGCATCACGGCCGCAGGATCAAGCAGTACGTGATCGGCGACTTTCAGCTCCGACTTGCGTAGCAAGTGGCGTGACTGGGCGATGTGTTGCAACAGGTTCAAGGGGCTGGACTCTTGTTATGGGCAGATGCCGGGATGTAGCAAGCTTGTAGTTATACTACAAGAATTGGCTTTTTGCCCGTCCAAAACGTAACTGGATTGCCTCGCTGCCCCTTTGTTTTGGCCGAGGATCCGCCGATGTAGCAGCTTGTGCCGTAGCGCAAACCTTCAACGCTGCCGATCCGCTGATTTCCAGGCCCGTCCTGGGCTTTCAACGCGGGAAAAATCGTCTATCGGTCAATAGCCAACGCCTAAAACAACTTGCGCTCCTCAACAATATCTCCCAGTAACAATAGACAGTAGATCTTAAAACAGAACCAAGTAAACCATCGGAAACTCATTTCTCCTTACAATCCCAACCGCAATTGAGCAGACACTCTCAAGTCAAAGTAGATATATTGGCTCCCGCAGGACGCAATCAACTTAACTACAGGAGTTACTATCATGAAAATCACCACTAAAGATTGGACCGCACAAATCGACCGCATGCCAGGTGCCGCGTCTTTCCGCACCTTTGGCACCGTCACTGTAGCCAATAGCGGCGTTACCCCGACCTTGGTACGCAGCGATCTCCAGGACAAATCATTTGATTTGCGACTGGACTTGAAACTTGAACATTCCGATGGAGTTTCACTGCAAGTACTGACAGACAAGTTCGTTGAATACAAAGAGCTGGGCGACTCCAGTGTCACTGGCGTCAGTATCTTTTTCGAAGGCCAGTTACTGCACCACATCGATGACGTGCTAATCACTAACTAAGCGTAGACCCCATAACTTCCCGTCAGACGACTTCGTTGCCTGACGGGAAGTTATCGTCGTGGTTCAGGCTCATTCAGCCAGGTGTTGCGCCCGCAACAACCCAGCCAACCCTTCAGCCTCCACCGGCCGGCTGATCAGATACCCTTGAACCTCATCGCAACGTTCATTCCTGAGGAATTCGAGCTGCTCCTGCCGCTCAACACCTTCAGCCACGACCTTGAGCGACAACCCATGGGCCATTGCAATGATTGCCCGGGTAATTGCCGCATCCACGCTGCCCTCACCCAGCCCGCGAATGAACGCCTGGTCGATCTTCACGTAATCCACCGGGATGCGCTTGAGGTAACTCAGGGATGAGTAGCCGGTGCCGAAATCGTCGATCGCCAGCTTGACCCCAAGGTCACGCAATTGCTGGAACGTGGCGATGATGTGTTCAACGCTGTCGAGCAACTGGCTCTCGGTCAGCTCCAGTTCCAGGTATTGCGGGGCCAGGCCGGTTTCCTCCAGCACCTGCCGCACCAGGCTGACCAGCTTGCCCTGGCGCAGTTGATGCACCGACAGATTGACGGACACCCTGATCGGCGCGAGCCCCTGGCGTTGCCATTCGCATGCCTGCCAACAAGCCTGGCGCAATACGAATTCGCCAATCGGCCCGATCAACCCGGTCTCTTCGGCCAGGCCAATGAAATCCCCCGGTGGTACCCGGCCCATGGCCGGATGATCCCAACGCACCAACGCCTCGGCGGCGTTCAGGCGACCGGTCGCCAGGCACAGTTTTGGCTGATAAAAGACCTTCAGTTGTTGCTCTTCCAAGGCCTTGCGCAGCTGATTCTCCAGTTGCAGGCGCTCCAGCGTGCTGGCCTGGAGGCTGTCGGTGTAGAACTGGAAATTGTTGCCCCCCAAATGCTTGGCATGTTGCATGGCCATGTTCGCCTGGCTGACCAGCATGGCAACTTCTCGCGTGTTGTCAGGCAACAGGCTGATGCCGATCGAGGCACTGAGCACCAGTTCATGGCCTTCTATGGTCAGTGGCACACGCAGTTTGGCGGCCAGCCGAGTCGCCACCCGCGCCAGGCTCGAAAGGTTGCCATAGGCATCGAACAACACCGCAAACTCATCGCCCGATAGCCGGGCGATGGTATCCGCCTCGGGCAGCGCATTGATCAGGCGTCGTGCCATTTTCTGCAACAACTGGTCGGCGATGTCATGGCCGAGGCTGTCGTTGAGCAACTTGAACCGGTCCAGGTTGATATGCAGCAACGCCAGGCTGCGCCGTCCGCCCTGGCGCACCCGCTGATGCGCTTCGTTCAGGCGCTCGCGGAACAACGAACGATTCGCCAGCCCGGTCAATTCGTCGTAATGGGTCAGGTAGCGCATCCGTTCTTCAGATTCACGCCGTGCCGAAAGATCGGCGAAGAAGCCCACGATATGGCTGACATTTCCCCGAGCATCACGCACGACGTTCAGTTGCAGCCATTGCGGATACAACTCGCCGTTGGCCCGCGCCTCCACCAACTCACCCTGCCAGGTGCCGTGCTGCTTGAGCGCTTGGCGAATGACGGGGTAATGCCGGCGCGCGTCGCGACTGCACGGCAGGTCCACCACGTTGCGCCCGAGCATGTCAGCGATGTCGAAACCGGTGACCCGCGTGAACGCCTGATTGGCAGCGAGTAGCACGTAGTGGGGGTCGAAAATCACGATACCTTCGCTGGCGGCTTCGAACACTGTGGCCGCCAGTTGCCGTTGCTGCTCGAGCTCCTTGCTGGCGCTGATGTCTCGCCGGGTGCCGACCATACGCAGCACCCGTCCGCTCGCGCTGCGCTCCACGGCCCGGCCGCGGTCTTCGATCCAGACCCAGTGGCCATCGCCGTGGCGCACACGGTATTCGATCTGGTAATCCTCGCTGCGGCCCTTGAGGTGTTCGACCAGGGCCCGCTTGAGCGCCGGCAGGTCCTGGGGATGCAGGCGCGGGGTGAGGTGAGTGAGCATCGCCGTGATGTATTCGGGTTCCAGGCCGAAGAGTTCCTTGAGCTGAGTGTGATGGACTTCGTCAGTCTGCAGGTTCCAGTCCCACAACCCCAGTTCACTGGCCTTGAGCGCCAGGGCCAGACGCGCCTCACTCTTGCTCAAGGCCTGGCTGGCGACCTCCAGTTCAAGACTGCGCTGCGCGACCCGCGCCTCCAGGCCAACCTGGGCCGCCCGCAGTTTTTCCTCCGCAGAACGGCGTTGCTCGACCTCCCGGGCCAGCGCGTCGTTGAGCTGGGCGCTGCGGGTTTGTGCTTGCTGCAGATGCTCGATCAGCGCCTGGTTCTGGAAGCGTCGCAACAGGCCGCTTTGGATCAAGCGGTTGACTTGCCAGGCGACCACGCTCAGCGAGACCAGCACGATCAGCCCAAGCCAGCCCCACCCGCGTTGCTGCTCATCGCCGCCCCAGAAGAGATAGCCGATGGCCGGTAACAGGCAGGGCAAGGTAAAGGACAGGAAGGCGGGAAGACTCACCGCGTAGGCCACGCTGGCCGATAGGGCGGCCGCGCCAATCAGGCCGAACACCCATGCCTGCTGCTGGAAACTGTCAGCCGGGACCAGCGCGATACCGGCCCCAGCCAGCGTCAGGCCGGTCATCGCCGAGCCAAGCAAAAACATACGCAACCAGATCGGGTGTGCCTGGCGGCTCGGCATCGCCGAATCGAAAGCCGCCACCTGGATCACCCGCAAGGCCACCAGTGACAGCAACCAGACGAGCCAGACGCTGACCAGGAAATAGCGCTGCGGCTCCCATAACAGCGCGGCGCAGACCAGACCATTGAGCAACATGAACAGCGTAGGCAGCAGCGAGCCTTGATACAACAGACGTGTGCGCTCGACCGCCATCTCCATGGCGTACTGCTTGCAGATGACCCGCGGCTCCACACAGGGGCCCGCCGGATCGGAATTGAGGGTCATTGGCACTGTTCTTGTTCTTATATCAGTGGAGCGTGGAGAACCCGAAACAAGCACCGAGCATACACAAGCCACGGGGCATCCCACACTGCCCCAGCTCATAAAAATACGGAAAAAAGTCGCTGTTTCATTGGGTGGCGACCCTTTCGAGCGAGTCCCGCCAACGCCTGTAGCCCATGACCCACCGGTCATCACCAAGCGGTCTTTTATCGGCTGATGCAAAGCTCGGTTTGCCCGGGGTGGCGCCGCACCCTAGAATGCCCCGATGCGCGATGATCTCTCCCTTCTGCTGAACTCCCTCAACGATGCCCAACGTCAGGCCGTAGCTGCCTCCGTGGGTCGTCAGTTGGTCCTGGCCGGTGCCGGCTCCGGTAAAACCCGAGTGCTGGTGCACCGTATCGCCTGGTTGATCCAGGTCGAGAACGCCTCGCCCCATTCGATCCTGTCGGTGACGTTCACCAACAAGGCCGCGGCCGAGATGCGCCACCGCATCGAACAACTGATGGGCATCAACCCTGCCGGCATGTGGGTCGGCACGTTCCACGGCCTGGCGCACCGCTTGTTGCGGGCGCATTGGCAGGAGGCCGGGCTGAGCCAGACCTTCCAGATCCTGGACAGCGACGACCAGCAACGCCTGGTCAAGCGGGTGATCCGCGAGTTGGGCCTGGACGAGCAGCGCTGGCCGGCCCGCCAGGCGCAATGGTTCATCAACGGCCAGAAAGACGAAGGCCTGCGCCCGCAACACATCCAGGCCAGCGGCGACCTGTTCCTGGCGACCATGCGCAGCATCTACGAAGCCTACGAGGCGGCGTGCCAGCGTGCCGGAGTCATCGACTTCTCCGAGCTGCTGCTACGGGCACTGGACCTGTGGCGCGACCACCCAGGCCTGCTGGCCCATTACCAGAAGCGCTTCCGGCATGTACTGGTGGACGAATTCCAGGACACCAACGCCGTGCAATACGCCTGGTTGCGCCTGCTTGCCAAGGGCGGCGACAGCCTGATGGTGGTGGGTGACGATGACCAGTCGATCTACGGCTGGCGCGGCGCCAAGATCGAGAACATTCACCAGTACTCGGCGGACTTCCCGGACGCCGAAGTCATCCGCCTGGAACAGAACTACCGCTCCACCGCCGGCATCCTCAAGGCCGCCAACGCCCTGATCGCCAACAACACCGGGCGCCTGGGCAAGGAATTGTGGACCGACGGCGGCGAAGGCGAAGCGATCAACCTCTACGCCGCCTTCAACGAACACGATGAAGCCCGCTACGTGGTGGAAACCATCGAAAGCGCGCTGAAAACCGGCCTGGCCCGCAGCGACATCGCCATCCTGTACCGTTCCAACGCCCAGTCGCGGGTGCTGGAAGAGGCCTTGCTGCGCGAGCGAATCCCCTACCGCATCTATGGCGGCCAGCGCTTCTTCGAGCGTGCTGAAATCAAGAACGCCATGGCCTACCTGCGCCTGATCGAAGGACGCGGCAACGACGCGGCCCTGGAACGGGTGATCAACGTGCCGACGCGGGGCATTGGCGAGAAAACCGTCGAGGCGATTCGCGATCACGCGCGCCACAGCCATGTGTCCATGTGGGAAGCCATGCACCAACTGGTCGCCAACAAAGGCATGACCGGTCGCGCCGCCGGTGCGCTGAAGGCCTTCATGGACCTGATCGAAGACCTGGCCGCCAAGTGCGGGGAAATGCCTCTGCACTTGATGACCCAGACCGTCATCGAGCAGTCCGGCCTGATCGCCTACCACGAAGCGGAAAAAGGCGAGAAAGGCCAGGCCCGGGTGGAAAACCTTGAGGAACTGGTCAGCGCCGCGCGCAACTTCGAAAGCACCGAAGAAGACGAAGACCTGACGCCGCTGTCGGCCTTCCTGGGTCATGCCTCCCTGGAGGCCGGCGACACCCAGGCCGACGAACATGAAGACAGCATCCAGCTGATGACCCTGCACAGCGCCAAGGGCCTGGAGTTCCCCTACGTGTTCCTCGTGGGTATGGAAGAGGGCCTGTTTCCCCACAAGATGAGCCTGGAGGAACCGGGCCGCCTGGAGGAGGAACGGCGCCTGGCCTATGTCGGTATCACCCGCGCCATGCAGAATCTGGTGCTGACCTACGCCGAAACCCGACGTCTATATGGCAGCGAGACCTACAACAAGGTGTCGCGCTTCGTACGCGAAGTACCGAAAGGCCTGATTCAGGAAGTGCGGCTGTCCAACAGTGTCAGCCGTCCGTTCGGTGGCGGCCAGCAGCAAAGCACCAGCAGCCTGTTCGGCGGCAGCGACATCCCGGAAACCGGCTTCAGCCTCGGCCAGACCGTACGGCATTCGGTATTCGGCGACGGCGTGATCCTCAACTTCGAGGGCGCTGGCGCCCAGGCGCGGGTGCAGGTGAACTTCAGCGAAGGCAGCAAGTGGCTGATGCTGGGGTATGCCAAGCTGGAAGCAATCTAAAGATTTGCATAGAACCCTGTGGGAGCGAGCTTGCTCGCGATAGCGTTGGATCTGTCAATGTTGATGCTGACTGACACTCCGCTATCGCGAGCAAGCTCGCTCCCACAATTTGTTCGTTGGGCGCCGAAGTATCTCCGATAGAACTCATCCCCCTTTCCTACAGCCCAAAGCGAACAAGCCTTCTTGCACAGCCCAAGCTGAACCTAAGCTGTCACGCAAAAGCCCGAAACACTCTGTCGCTAGCCAGCAACAGTTCAGCTGTGCAACATGGCGCGCGTGCTATCCACAAATGGGAATGCCTTTATATGAAACGTTTTCTTAGCATCGCCATGGCGCTGTGCATTGGCCTGACGATGGCCATCGACGCCAATGCCGCCAAGCGCTTTGGCGGTGGTAAAAGCTCGGGCGCCGCCCCGACTCACCAAACCAGCCAGATGGCACCGTCCTCTGCCGCCGGTTCTACCGCTGCCACCGCAGGTGCTGCCGGTGCCGCGGGCGCGGCCACCAAGGCCAGCGGTGCTTCGCGCTGGCTCGGCCCCCTGGCCGGCATCGCCGCCGGTGGCCTGCTCGCCTCCATGTTCATGGGCGACGGCTTCCAGGGCATGCAGATCTTCGACATCCTGATCATGGCGGTCATCGCCTTCCTGGTCTTCCGCTTCATTGCCGCCCGTCGTCGCAAGCAGCAGGAGCAATTCGCACCAGCCGGCCATGCGCCGATGCAGCGTGAAGTGTTCAACCAGCAGCCCGCCAGCGGTTCGATCTTCGGTGGTTCGGCAGCGCCGGTGGCCGCTCGTCCGGTAATCAATGCGCCGGCCTGGTTCAACGAGCAACGCTTCATCGAAGCGGCACGCAGCCACTTCATGTCCCTGCAGCAACATTGGGACGCGAACGAAATGGACAAGATTGCCGAATTCGTGACCCCGCAACTGCTGGAGTTCCTCAAGCGCGAGCGGGCCGAACTAGGCGATGGCTTCCAGTCCACCTACATCGACAATCTGCACGTGCAACTGGACGGCGTCGACGATCGCGCCGACAAGACCATCGCCACCCTGACCTTCAGCGGTGTGTCGAAGGATTCTCGCTTCGACAAGGGCGAAGCGTTCAGCGAAAGCTGGAACATGGAACGTGCCCAGGGCGATGACCAGCCTTGGCTGGTAGCCGGTATCCGCCAGAACGGTTGAACCTTTACCCGTTTTGCATGTTGAAATAAAAGAACCCCGGCTCAGGCCGGGGTTTTCTATTTCGCAGTTGCATCTATAGCGAGCTACTGTATAAACCGCTCCATATAAAACCGCGCCATCGAGAAAGAGGATCCCCGGACGTGGAAGAAATCATCGAACAATTGCGTGAAGCCAACGAGCCCGTACCGGTCCCGCTGGAGTTGCCCGACGAAGACTTGCTGGTAGAGATCGAAGAGCAGCTGTTCATCGATATCCCATTCGTCTTCAGGGAGTTTTTGCTGACCGTCAGCGATGTCGTCTATGGCAGCCTGGAGCCGGTGACCGTCACCGATCCACAATCCCACACCTACCTGCCGGATGTGGCCGCCAATGCCTGGGATGCCGGAGTCGACCGCAGCCTGATCCCGATCTGCCAGGACGGCGACGATTACTATTGCGTCGAAGAAGACGGCACTGTGGTGCTGTGGCAGGCCGAGGAAGAGCTGGTCGCCGAAGAAACCTGGGAATCGGTCTGGCACTGGGCGCGGGACGTCTGGCTGGAAAGCTGAGCCCCATGGCCGGTCAATGCCCGGACGAGTCCTTGTGATTGTCCAGGGTTTCAAGCAAGGCCACCTGCATCCGTGTATGCAGGCGGATGAACCAGCGCCAGAGCAGTGCCGCCACGGCGGTCGCCACTACGGCGATCAGTACGAGCAACTTGTTGGTCGGCAGAATGCTGGCCGACAAGGCTGCCAATAGCAGGAAAATCACCAGCAGCGAGAGAATCGGGATCACTTCGGCGATCACCCGACGCACGCGCTGGGTGTGGCGGCCAGCCATCTCCGGCTTCACGCCCATCTCCGCCAACAGCATCGACAGCGCCTTGAGCTTGCGATAGGCGGCGATCAGGAACGGTAGCGACAGCAACAACGCCCCGCCCCAAATCAAGGCTTTCTGCCAGCTCGGGTCGCTGATCCACGCTTGCAGGTAAGCCGACATCCGCTCGGCGAAATATCCGCCCGAGACAAAAATCGCAATGACCAGCGCCAGGTTGACGCCGACCTGCAGCAAGATCCGCCGGATCATCGATGCCACCATCGCCCCTTCACCATGGGGCTGGATGCTGCGCAGCCATTCGCCATACATCCCCAGCACCCGCGTCAGCCGTTGCGGCATGACCGTCGCCAACTTGACGGACAGTGGGTCGGCGGCCCGGATCAGGTACGGCGTCAGCAGAGTGGTCAACACCGAGACGGCGACCGCAACCGGATAGAGGAAATCGCTGGTGACCTGCAGGGTCATCCCCAACGACGCGATGATGAAGGAGAATTCGCCGATCTGCGAAAGGCCCATCCCAACGCGCAGCGAGGTGCGTCCGTCGTTGCCGGCGATAAAGGCACCGAGGCCGCAGGACAACATCTTGCCGAGCACCACTGCGCCCGTGATCACCGCAATCGGCCAGGCGTACTGCAGCAATATCGCCGGATCGAGCATCAGCCCGATGGCGACAAAGAAGATCGCGCTGAACAGATCACGCACCGGCTCCACCAGCCGCTCGATTTTCAGCAGTTGCCGGGACTCAGCCATGATCGCACCGATCAGGAACGCCCCAAGCACCATGCTGTATTCCAGCTTCACCACCAGCAGGCAGAAGCCGAAACACAGACCCAACACGGTAATCAGCAGCATTTCGTTGCTGTCGAACTTCGCCACGTAGGCCAGCACCCTCGGCACCAGCAGAATGCCGATGACCAACGCGACGATCATGAACAACGACAACTTGCCGACTGTGGAAAATACCTCGCCGGAGCTCACGGTGCCGCTGACCGCAATGCTCGATAGCAAGGCGATGATGCCAATGCCCAGGATGTCCTCGACGATCAACACCCCGAAAATCAGCTGCGCGAAGCGCTCGTTCTTCATCTTCAGGTCGTTGAGGGCCTTGACGATGATGGTGGTGGAGGAAATGGCCAGGATCGCGCCGAGGAACAGCGAGTCCATGGTGCTCCACTCGAACCAGCGGCCGATTTCATAACCGATCCAGATCATCAGCACGATTTCGAGGAACGCCGCGATGAAGGCCGTGGCCCCAACCTTGAACAGTTTGCGCAGGCTGAACTCCAGGCCCAGGCAAAACATCAGGAAGATCACCCCGAGCTCGGCCAGGGTCTTGATCGTGTCTTCGTCGTGGATAAAACCGAACGGCGGCGTATGCGGGCCGATGATGAAGCCGGCTACGATGTAGCCCAATACCACCGGTTGCTTGAAACGATGAAAGAGCACGGTCACCAGCCCCGCTGCCATCATGATGATTGCCAAGTCTTGAATGAAACTGATGGCATGCATGTCGGAGCTCCCTGTTCAAATGACTCATCGCAGAGCTGGAGAAATCCATTTCCTCTGTAGGAATTGCCCTCACAACGGGCTTTTGAAGGGTAACACCGCGACTTCCGACAAAAAGACGGTGCAATATATGGAAACAGATCCATCGGCGCGTGACGGCAACCACAGGCGCAGCGTCCCGATATCGGTGGTTTTTAAAACCTGGTGACCTGTTGGCAGGCCACCCACCAGCACCCGCAGAGGTGCACTCCCGAATTGCTGCCTTGAACCGTGAGTACGTTATGGAACCCGGAAACGCCCAGCTGTCGATGACGGTGTTGATGACCCCCGATATGGCCAACTTCTCTGGCAATGTCCATGGCGGCACCTTGCTCAAATACCTCGACGAAGTCGCCTACGCCTGCGCCAGCCGCTACGCCGGGCGCTACGTGGTGACCCTGTCGGTTGACCAGGTCATCTTTCGTGAGCCGATTCATGTCGGCGAACTGGTGACCTTCCTGGCATCGGTGAACTACACCGGCAACACGTCGATGGAAGTGGGCATCAAAGTCGTGACCGAAAATATTCGCGAACGCTCGGTGCGCCACACCAACAGTTGCTTCTTCACCATGGTTGCGGTGGATGACCTGCGTAAACCCGCAGCCGTGCCGCCCTTGCAGCCGCAAAACAGCGAAGAAAAACGCCGCTACGAACAAGCCCAGCAACGTCGGCAGATTCGCCAGGAGCTGGAAAAGCGTTATCAGGATATCAAGGCGGACGGGCCTTAACCGAGATGTGGGAGCGAGCTTGCTCGCGATGAGGGCATCACATTCAACCTAGAGGTTGGCTGTGACATCGCTATCGCGAGCAAGCTCGCTCCCACAAGGGGCTTGCATTGATCAGAGGCTGATCGGCACTGCCTCGAACCGCACCCGTGGATGGGCGATCCGGTCCTGGGCGCGGACCAGTTCCAGCTCATAGCTTGTGCAGGCCTGGGTTTCCAGCAGCACTTCATGCACCGCTGCGGCAGTGAATTCGAGCGCCGCCACCAGACTGTCCCCCAACAGTATCCGCGCCAGGAACAACCCTGACGTCAGGTCACCCACGCCCACCGGCTGGCGCGGGAAAGCCAGCAGCGGACGGCGCAGGTGCCAGCTGCTATCGGCGGTCACCAGCAGCATTTCGAAGCTGTCATCCGGCTTGCCAGGGTAGGCCAGGTGCTTGACCAGCACCGCCTTCGGGCCACGGGCCAGCAACGCCCGGGCCATGGCCAGGCAGTCGAGCAAAGACTGCGCCTTGCGTCCCGAAAAACTGTCCAGCTCCAGTTGGTTCGGGCACATGAGGTCCGCCACGGCAGCGGCTTCTTCCAGGAGAAACTCGCTCACCTCGGGCGCCACGATACAGCCTTTCTCTGGATGCCCCATGACCGGATCACACAGGTACAGTGCCTTCGGATTGGCGGCCTTGATCCGCGCCACGCCCGTCAGGATCGCCCGTCCCTGAGCCGCGCTACCCAGGTAACCGGACAACACCGCATCGCAGTGACCCAACTCACCGATGGCCGCAATGCCTTCTACCAATGCCGGTATCTGCTCTGGCGCAAGCACTTCACCGGCCCATTGGCCATACTGGGTGTGATTGGAAAATTGCACGGTATTGAGCGGCCAAACGTTCACTCCGACCCGCTGCATCGGAAACACCGCGGCGCTATTGCCAGCGTGACCGAACACCACGTGGGACTGAATGGCAAGCAGATGAGGCGTACGTTTCATGCGGGAAGTTTCCGTAAAACGATTGAAATTCAAGCCGCGCAGTATGCGACTAAACGCAGCCTGTACGACAGACCGGCGAGACAGTTAAGCTGGCAGCAACTTGTTGGAGCACTTCGTTCATGCTGACCCTTGGAAACATTTTCGTGCTGATGTTGCTGGCTACCGGCGGCGCCTGGCTGTGGCACAACCATGGCTTGCGCGAACGGGCGTTGGCGAGGGTCATGCAGCATTGCGCCAACCTCAAGATCGAGCTGCTGGACGGCAACGTGGCGCTGAAAAAGATCGGTTTCGTGAAAGACGCCAGCGGACGACGACGGCTGGCTCGCGTCTACACCTTCGAGTTCACCGTCACCGGCGAAAGCCGCCATTCGGGCACCATCACCCAGTTTGGTGCCCACAGCGCACAAATAGAGCTGGCGCCCTACCCGATGCCCTTCGAAGAAACACCGCCAACGCCTATTGAACCGGTCCATGCCAGGCCCAGGGCTGAAGTCATCGAGTTGAGCCAGTGGCGCCAGGAACACAACAAATGGAAGCCTTGAAACAGGGCTGACTCAGCGACACCGACAGTTCGCCAACCCGGCTTGCAGGCTACCAACGTCTTGCGGCTGATCGAAAATCAGCTCGATCCGGGAATCCTGGCGCCACTCACTGGCTTGCCAACCCAGCACCGCCCCCTCCAGCGCATTGGCTGAAACCCAACCGTCGACGCTGTGGATAACCATCTTCGCCCGTTTCCAGTCTTGGCCTTGTAGCCATCGCGTCAATGCCGTTGCGTCGAATTGCTGGCTGGGGTGCCAGCGCCAACCAATGCTCCAGCCGCCGTCCTGCTGCTGAAACAAGCAGATCGGCAGCGTCGGATCGGACCAAATGGCCGGTATCTGGCCCAGGCTCTTCGGTAGATTCAAGTTATCCACAGCCCCACTGCCCCGAGCCGCAAGGCCTGGTAATCGATCGATCGGCAGCGCAGCCTGTTGCGTCCAGTACAACGCACGCCCGGGCAGTTGCGCCGTCAGCCGTTGGCGATCGGCTTGTGTGAGGGTCTCGGACTTGTTCAGCACCAACAGTCCGGCATCCGCCAGGGTTTGTTGCTGTGCGTCGGGCAAGGGCTTGCCGTCCGCCATCGCCCGGGCATCCAACACCAACACACAGGGTTGCACCGCCAGCACGCCGAGCCATGGCGCTTCGCTCAGCTGGCGCAGCAACTGCGCCGGATGACCCAGGCCCGAGGGTTCGATGAACAGCCGATCCGGCCTGGCCTTGCGCAGCAAACGCCCAAGACCGATCTGAAACGGCGCGCCGTTGACGCAGCACAAGCAGCCACCGGCCACTTCGCCCAGTGCGATACCATCGCCCGCCTGGGTCAGCAACGCGGCATCCAGGCCGATCTGACCGAACTCATTGATCAACACCGCCCAGCGCTCATTGGCCGGGCGCTGCGCCAGCAGATGCCTGATCAGGCTGGTCTTGCCGGCGCCCAAGGGACCGGCGATGACATGGGTGGGAATGTGCTGCAACATAATCGACGGCTTTCGATGGAGGTGAATATGCGAATGATCGGCTGGTTGTTACTGGCACTGGCTTCGAACCAGGCATTGGCCCAGGCTTGTGTGGTCCACAGCCAGGCGGAACGGCTGGATGTGAAAGTCTGCCAGCAGAACCGCAACATCCCGCAGAAGCTGTTTGCCGACGGTTTCTGCCAGCCAAACCTTGTCGGCCAGAAGGTCGAGGTGCAATACGTCGATCAATGCCCTGGCGGCGCGTTCGGCGTTTGCAGCAACGCTCAGGTCGCCAATATGCCTTACCGCCAGGATATTCACTATTACGGCGTGGCGACCGATGCTGCTTATCTACAGCCCTTTTGCGAAGGGCAGAGCCAAGGCACCTGGCTCAAGCCTTAAGCCAGCCAATCCAGCGTGAGAATCAATCGACGCTCTCCCGGTGCGGGCTCCGGTGATCGATGGATCAGGCCAAGGCCTTCGTTGCCGTGCCATTTTTCGCCTTTAAGCAAACCCACATCACCGCAACGAAACTGCTGGATCACGCGCGGATCCCTGGGCTCAGCCTCAGGCTCGGCAAGTCCTCGACGGTCCATGGCACCTTCCTCAAGCCACTGGCTGCCGACACCCGCATAGGTGCTCAGCAGCCGCACCGGCACGTGGTCAACGTGAAAGCGCGGGCACATCGCCTTGTCCAGCGTGCGCAGGCGCAGGCCGACACGTTGGGCACCCAATAGGCAGGCAAATGCACTGACGAGCCAGGAGACATCGGCGATAAAGCCTTCATAGCCTTGCAGGTCGCTGAAACCTGCGGCCAGGCCCTGCAACGCCGGCTGCGTGTCTTCCTCCGGCAACTCAAGCACGCGTGATTCGGCCAGCGACGGGTCCATCGCCAGCACCATGACCGCAAAATCGCTGATATGCGCAGGAAGCTGACGCTGCCAGACCGCCAGGTTGGTGCCGTCGTCCAGGATCTGCGTGAATACCCCTGGCGTATCACCTTGGACCTGTCGTGCCTGCGTAGCCCTTTTCAGAGTGGGCGCCAGCATCACGCCGCGACCTCGTCATGCCACGGGCCGAACGGATCCGGGAACAGCCGCCAACGTTCAACACCGAGGGCCATTTCCGCGTCGGTGAGCAAACAAGCGTCCAGTTCGGCGGTGAGCTGACTGAAGTCGATGTCCTGACCAATGAATACCAGCTCCTGACGGCAATCGCCTGTGGCAGCAAGCCAGTTCTTCATGATCGCCGCTGTACTTTCCTCATCCTGCGGCCATTGGTTTTTCGGCACGAACCGCCACCAGCGCCCGGCGAAGCCATGCCGCATCAAGCCCCCGGCCTGGGACCAACTGCCCGCCTCCTCAGGTTTGCTGGCCAGCCAGAAGAACCCCTTGGAGCGCAGGAGTTTGCCGTTAGGCCATGGACGGTCGATGAAACTGAAAAAGCGCTCGGGATGAAACGGTCGGCGTGCCCGATAGGCGGTCGAGGCGATGCCATATTCCTTGGTTTCTGGCACATGCTCGCCACGCAGCTCCTGCAACCAACCAGGGGCCTGGGCGGCGCGCTCGAAGTCAAAAAGGCCTGTGTCGAGGATTCTGCCCAGCGGCACCTGCCCCATGACCATGGGGAGGATCTGCGCCTGGGCGTTGAGGCGCTGCAGAATCGCGGTCAACTCTTCCCGTTCATGCTGGCTGATCAGGTCGATCTTGCTGATCAGAATCACGTCGGCAAACTCGATCTGTTCGATCAGCAGGTCGGTGATCGAGCGTTCATCGTCCTCACCCAAGGTTTCACCCCGTGACGCAAGGCTTTCAGCGGCCTGGTAATCCAACAGGAAATTCACCCCATCGACCACTGTCACCATGGTGTCGAGTCGCGCCACATCGGCCAGGCTTCGGCCTTCTTCATCACGAAACGTGAAGGTTTCTGCCACTGGCAACGGTTCGGAAATACCCGTGGATTCGATCAACAGATAATCGAAACGCCCTTCCCTGGCGAGTTGCCCGACCTCTTCGAGCAAGTCCTCGCGCAACGTGCAGCAGATACAGCCGTTGCTCATTTCCACCAGTTTTTCTTCAGAGCGACTCAGGGTGACATCTCGCTGGACTTCGCTGCCATCGATGTTGATTTCGCTCATATCGTTGACGATCACCGCCACTCGCAGATTGTCGCGATTACGCAAAACGTGGTTGAGCAGTGTGCTTTTACCGGCACCGAGGAATCCGGAAAGCACGGTTACGGGAAGACGATTGGGCATCAGGTATATCCTCATCGGGCGGCCGCTTCGACTACGGCTCGTTTCCAGGGTTTGGCTAGATTCAGGGGCAAGGCGTTTATGTTATAGTATAACAACGCAATTCAACCAGCCCCCGCCATCCCTCATTGGCCTGAGATCACTCCATGCGCAATCATCTGAAATTCGTAGTGGCGAGCCCGTTGTTGCTGTGGGTGTTAAGCGCTTCGGCCCAAACCTCACTCCTGGCGAACTGCACCCGCAGTGCAAATCTGCTGGCGTGCGTGGACATCCAGGGCAACGCCTACAGCGTCGCAACGGCGGGAAACACCATTTATTTACGGGGTTTTGAAGCCGCCAGTCGTCGTTATTGGGCGCAAACAAACAGCCGTTACGGTCAGCTCACCTTCTTTACTGGCTTGGCATCGGATGGAGAAAGTTGGGTCGGATACAGCCGGCGAGTGGGCTGGACGACCCTCAATCGTTTCTCGAGCTCTGGTGGTAGTGGGGGCGCATTTGTATGCGGGCGCATGAACGGCTGCCAGGATTCATCTCGCTGATGTTTCACGTGGAACGTGAACGTTTGGGGAGATGAAACTCCTTTCATGGAAAAGGTTTCTTTAAATCAGTTGTTATACTATAACATCTAATTTTAGACCTTCGATGGACCTTGACCATGAACGCGTTAACCCTGCCCGACGTCGCAGCGCTGGCTTCACGTCAACCCTTGCCCCTCGATTGGGTGGGCATGTGCGGTATCGCAACGCCGGTGGTGATTGACGGCCAGCGTCTCAGTGCAATGGCCGACGCAGGTGTCAGCCTTGATGACGGTGAGGCGCGCGGCATTCACATGTCACGTTTATACCTGGCGCTGGAGTTGCTCGAAGAGACGACGCTTTCGCCAGCCTTATTGCGCCGAATCCTCCAGCAATTTCTCGACAGCCACGAAGGCTTGTCCCACGCAGCATCGCTCAGTGTGCATACCGATCTGCTGCTCAAGCGTCCGGCACTTATCAGCCCGCTGATGGGTTGGAAACGCTATCCGGTGAGCATCGAAGCCCACTTGAAAAACGCAATGTTCCACGTGGAACTGAACATCCAGATTCCCTATTCATCCACCTGCCCTTGTTCGGCCGCACTTGCCCGGCAGTTGATCCAACAGCAATTCGTCGACGACTTTGCTAACAAGAAACTTGAGCACGCCGAGATCCTGGCCTGGCTAGGTTCATCAAACGGCATCGTTGCCACCCCTCATAGCCAACGCAGTACGGCGATCCTGACCCTGCGCCTGAATGCCAATGCCGACGATTTGCCGCTGCAGTCTTTCATCAACGAAGCCGAAGCAGCCCTCGGCACCGCTGTGCAAACCGCCGTCAAGCGCGCCGATGAACAGGCCTTCGCCCTAGCCAACGGCCAAAACCTGATGTTCTGCGAAGATGCCGCGCGGCGATTAAGCACGGCCCTGAGCCGGTCACCCGACATTGTTGCGCTGAATGTGCGCGTCGTTCACGCCGAAAGCCTGCATGCCCATGACGCCGTGGCGCAGAGCCGCTGGACCCGGGAGGCATCATGATCAACTGCCAAGCGCTGCGCTGGGGCGCACCCGGACACCCTCTCACCCCGCCGCTCGCGATGCAGCGACCGGCCGGCAGTCTCACCGCCATCATCGGTGCCAACGGTTCGGGAAAAAGCAGTCTGTTGAAAGTGCTCGCGGGATTACAGAAACCGCTCTCCGGCAAAGTCACCTTGGATGTTCCACGCCGTGGTGGGGTTTCGTTCATGCCCCAGCAGCAACATCTGGATCGGCAATTCCCCATCAGTTTGCAAGAGTTGGTAGCCGCCGGTTCCTGGGGTAATCGACACACGCCGGCCATGCGCAGGCAGTTGCTCCAGACCGTACTGGCCGACTGGGCGCTGACCGGCCTCGAACATCGTCCGCTAATGGCGCTGTCTGGAGGCGAGCTGCAACGCGCCCTGCTCGCTCGCCTGAGCCTGGCCGAAGCGCCGCTGCTGTTGCTCGACGAACCCCACGCCGCCCTCGACGAACAGGCCAGGCGCTGCTGTGGAAACACCTCCATCACTGGCATGCCCAGGGCCGAACCGTCGTGGTGGTATGCCATGATTTGGCAGCGGTGCGCCAACATATCCCCCATACGTTGCTGATCAGCAACACCGGCTGCGTGCTGGGCCGCAGCGTCGACTTGATCGCTCAACAACCCCACACGTGGGTGGCCTGATGCTTGCGGCCACTCATCTCTGGCAACCGGTTCAAGAGTTTGTCTTCATGCGCCGGGCCTTGCTTGGCGGCCTGGTGCTGGCGTGCAGCACAGCGCCGTTGGGCGTGTTCCTGATTCTTCGGCGCATGAGCCTGATTGGTGACGCCGTAGCGCACGGCATTCTGCCTGGCGCCGCCCTGGGTTTCTGGTTTGCCGGGCTGAGCCTGCCCGCCCTGACCATTGGCGGCCTGGGCGCGGGCCTGAGCATGGCCGGGCTCGCCGCCTGGATTACCCGACGTACCGGTCTAAGGGAGGACGCCAGCCTAGCGGCGATTTATCCCATTTCCCTGGCGGCCGGTGTGTTGATCCTCGGCATGGCCGGTAAACGCCTGGACTTGCTTCACTTGCTGTTCGGCTCGGCGCTGGCGGTAGACGGCCCAACACTCACCGGCATGCTCTGGGTGTCCGGCGCAAGCCTGTTGGCGATGACCTTGATTTACCGCCCGTTGCTGCTAGACACCTTGGACCCGCTGTTCCTGCAAACCGTCAGTCGTCTCGGCCCGTTAGCCCATGGTGTGTTCCTGACCCTGGTGGTGTTGAACCTGGTGATCGGCTTCCAGGCCATCGGTGCGCTGATGGTGGTCGGCCTGATGATGTTGCCAGCCGCCACGTCGCGATTCTGGAGCCGTCGCCTGCCACTGCTGATGCTGATCGCGGCGCTGCTTGGGTGCCTCTCGGTGTGGTTTGGCCTGTTGTTGTCCTTCTATTACTCACTGCCCAGCGGGCCGTCCATCGTACTGGTGGCGGGCGCGTTGTACCTGCTGTCGGTGGTATTCGGGCCGGTGCACGGCTTGCTGCGCCGCCCGCCTGTGCTCACATCCCAATGAGGTGTTTCCCGATGCGCGTACTGCTCGTGCTATTCAGTTTGATGCTGTCCATGTCCTTGTCCGCCGCCGAAAAGCTCCAGGTGGTGACGAGCTTCAGCATCCTCGCCGACATGACCCGACAGGTCGGCGGTGAGCATATCCACATCACCAACATGGTCGGGCCGGACGCCGATGCACACACCTACGAACCCACGCCAGACGACGCCAAGGCATTGCTCAAGGCAAAACTGATCATCAAGAACGGACTGGGCTTCGAGCCATGGTTGGATCGCCTGGTGACCAGCACTGAAACCACTGCCCCGGTGATCAGCGCCAGTCGCGGCGTCATCCCGCGCTCACTGGATGAGGATGGCGAGACCATCCCCGACCCGCACGCCTGGCACAACCTGGCGAACGCCGAGCTGTATGTCAGCAACATCACCAAGGCATTGGAAGCTGCCGACCCGGCCAACAAGGCCGACTACGAACGCAACAGCCAGGCATATCTGAAGAAAATCCATGCGCTGCTCGCCGAAGCCAAGGCCAAGCTCGGTGCATTGCCTACCGGCAATCGCAAGATCGTGACCTCCCACGATGCATTCGGTTACCTGGGCCAAGCCTATGGCATCGAGTTCATGGCGCCCCAGGGCTTATCCACAGAGCGTGAACCGTCGGCGGCAGAAGTCGCGGCACTGATTACCCAGATCCGTCAGGCGAAGGTCAAAGCGGTGTTCATGGAAAACATCAAGGACGCACGCCTGCTCAAGCAGATCGCCGACGAGAGCGGCGCGCACATCGGCGGTACGCTGTACTCCGATGCACTCGCCACTAGCGGACCGGCCAGCACTTTTACTGGTCTTTTCGAATACAACCTCAATACGTTGTATGAGGCGCTGAGTCGGCCTTGATCAAGCACTTGTGGCAAGGCTTGCCCTGATCGAGCACTTGTGGGAGCAAGGCTTGCCCGCGATGAACGATAACGCGCTTGGCGGTTGACCAAGTTGCCCGCATCGCGAGCAAGCTTTGCTCCCACAGGTTCACCAAGAGATTACCTCATACCCGATTCAAGCCCTCGGCTTGACCGTCCCGCACTCCTGCCCCAGCCATACCGCGCGCGTGTCGAGGCTGCCGTTCTGCTGGATGCCGGTGGCATTGAACGTGCCGTTGACCTTGGTGGTGAATTCACGATCGCTCTGGAACGTCGCGACGCCATTGCCCTGGGCTTTCGGGCAACTGAAGCGAAACTTCCACTGATTGCCGGTACGCTCGGTGATCTGCTGCTTGCAACCCGATTGCGGGTCTTGCAGCGGAATGTCATTGGTTTGCACCTGAGCCGGGGTCAGGCAGACACGGATGCCTTTACCGCCCATGGTGATGCCCTGCTTTTCCAGCATCGCCCGTTGCTCCGGCGTCATCTGGTTCTGCACCTGGCCCAGGATCAGTTGCAGGTCCGGCAGGTTCTGGTTATCGACCTTCATGTTGCTGGTGGTCAGCTCCCATAAACCCGGCTGGAGCATCTGCGCCTGAGCCGCCATCGGAACCGATAACCCCATTGCCAAGGTCACACCCAGCAGACGAACATTCATTGCATAAACTCCAGAGGACAAGTGGCCGTTAGACGCCGCCCACAGGCTTCGGTTCAGGCCCGGGACGAGTGAATTAAATAGCGACATTCGCCATGGAACATGGTCTGTTAAGCATTGAAACTTCCGGAGCAAGAATGCCCCATGGATTATTTCGGCCCGCATGTTTTCGGTTACCTGATCGCGCTGCTCCACACCCTGGGTTCCATTGCCGCCGTCCACGCTGTATTGACGGTGCGCACGGCCCAAGGCTCGATTGCCTGGGCCCTGTCGCTGCTGTTCATTCCCTACCTGACCTTGATCCCTTACCTGGTTTTCGGGCGCAGCACCTTTGATGGCTACATCAAGGCGCGCCGACAAGCCAACGAAGAGATGCGCAAGGCGATCTCCGAGCTGAACTGGCGGCCGTGGGTTGAAGAAGCTTTGACCGCCCGTGCCTCCCAGGCCTACGACTCGCTACGGGCCATGCCCAAGCTGGGGCGCACACCGTGCCTGGCGAACAATCAGGTGCGTTTGCTCGTCAATGGGCAGGCCACGTTCGAGGCAATCTTCCAGGCCATCGATAACGCACGGCAGGCCGTGCTGATTCAATTTTTCATCATCCACGACGACCGCCTCGGCCTACGCCTGCAGACACTGCTTCTGAAAAAAGCCGCCGAAGGCGTGGCGGTGTATCTGCTTTACGACCGCATTGGCAGCCACTCCCTGCCCCACCGCTACGTCCAGGCGCTGCGCGACGGTGGTGTCCACGTGAAAGCCTTCGCCACCCGCAGCGGCTGGCTCAATCGGTTCCAGGTCAACTTTCGCAACCACCGCAAGATCGTGGCGGTGGATGGCGTTCTAGGCTTCGTTGGCGGGCACAACGTGGGCGATGAATACATGGGCGAAAAGCCGCCCCTGGCGCCGTGGCGCGACACCCATGTCGAAGTCTGCGGCCCGGTGGTGGGGAGTATGCAAGAGTCGTTTGCCGAGGACTGGTTCTGGGCGGCCCGTTCGCTGCCACCGCTGATCCTGCCAGACACCTACCCGGACGACGGTGTGCTCTGCCAGTTGCTGACCAGCGGCCCGGCCGATGCCTACGAAACCTGTTCGCTGTTTTTCGTCGAAGCTATCCATGCGGCCAGCGAGCGAGTCTGGATCACAACGCCTTACTTCATCCCTGACGAAGCGGTGTTCGCGGCCTTGCGCCTGGCGGTGCTGCGCGGGGTGGACGTGCGCATCCTGCTGCCCTCGCGGCCGGACCACAAGATCGTCTACGCCGCGTCCAGCCTGTATGCGTTTGAAGCAGTGCGGGCCGGTGTGCGGATGTTCCGTTACGCGCCGGGTTTCCTGCATCAGAAAGTGGTGCTGATCGACCGGGAAATCAGCGCCATCGGCAGTGCGAACCTGGACAACCGTTCGTTCCGCCTGAATTTCGAAGTCATGCTGCTCACGGTGGATATCCCGTTTGCCACCGAGGTCGAGCAGATGCTTGAGCAGGACTTCGCCCAAGCCGTGGAAATCGACAAACAGGAAAGCCGGGAGACCCACCGCCTGCAGAAGATCGGCATGCGAATCGCCCGGCTTATTTCCCCGATTCTCTAAGGTGTGTAGATGTCGTCGCGGGTCCAGGGCAACTCATGGCTACCGTCGGCGTGGGCCTTCACCGCCAGGATCTGGTGCAAATTGATCCAGCCCTTGGCGAACGCGTAGGCACAGCCGGCCAGGTACAGACGCCAGATCCGCAACGCCTGTTCCGGTACTTCCTTCGCGGCGGCCTCGAGATTGTCCTCCAAGCGTTCACTCCAGTGATCGAGCGTGCGCGCGTAATGCAGGCGCAGGCTTTCCACGTCGACGATCTCCAGCCCCGCTTCGCTGATCTCGGCAGAGATCATCGACAGGTGCGGCAGCTCGCCGTTGGGGAATACATACTTCTCGATGAATTCACCGGCGCCACGACCGACCGGACGACCGTCGGTGTGCTTGGCGGTGATGCCATGGTTCATCACCAACCCGCCCTCCCGCACCGCGCCGAACAACGTCTTGCAGTACTGCTCGAGGTTGGCGTGGCCAACATGCTCGAACATGCCGACGCTGACCACTTTGTCGAAGCGACCGTCCTGGGGCAGGTCGCGGTAGTCCAGCAATTGCAACTCGACCAGATCCTCCAGGCCTTCGGCCTTGACCCGTTCCCGAGCCAGTGCCAGCTGCGCCTTGCTCAGGGTAATCCCGAAGACTTTGGCACCAAACTCCCGCGCGGCGTAACGCGCCAGACCGCCCCACCCGCAACCGACATCCAGCAAATAGTCACCCGGCTGCAATCGCAGCTTGCGGCACAAGTGGCGGAATTTTGCTTGCTGGGCCTGTTCGAGGGTTTCACTGCCCGTCTCGAAATAAGCACAGGAATAGGCCATGTCGCTGTCGAGCCACAGCTGATAGAACGCGTTGGAAAGATCGTAGTGATAGGAAATCGCCTTGGCGTCGGTTTCCTTGTCGTGGAGCGAGCGAACCGGCTGGTTGTCGGCGTCATCCTCGATCAAGGCCTGGCTCCATTCATCGCAGACACGAATGACTTCGTGAATCGAACCTTCGAGTTCCAGTTTGCCTTCGACGAAGGCCGCTCCTAGCGCATCCAGGCTGGGATGGGTGAATTGCGCGACCATTTGTGGGTCCTTGACCACGATCGTGACACTGGGGTCGTCACCCAGTGAAAATTCATGGCCATCCCAGAGCCGCAGCCGAAGCGGTAGATGCAGATTCTGTAAGGCCGGTGGAAGTTGCGCGAGCATGAAAAATCCCCCTTGTTTCAGACGTCTGAAAATGAGGGTAGACCATCATAGAAAAATAGCAGGCTATCGAATTTATAGCCTTTCTCTATCACCGTCCCAAATTCACTCCTTGTGCCGGGTACTGCCAGTATGGGTGCGCCCTCTTCAACAGAGACTGCAAGGGTGACGCACAGTTCGCCAAGGGTTATCCAACGGTTCCCTTCGCTTGGATTTTCAGGACTGGCTCCTGGAACCGCAGCAATCGCCCTGCATTACCTAACACTAGCAGGGTACTGAGATTGTGCAGCAGCGCGGCGATCATCGCCCCCGCCGCGCCGAGCCAGCCGAAGGCGGCAAAGGCGACGATTGCCAGCGTCCAGCCCAGGCCAATGATCACGTTGACCTGCAATGTGCGCCTGCATTGGCGGCTCAAGCGCACGCAGGTGCCAAGGCGGCGCAGGTCGCTGCCGATCAGCACGATGTCTGCCGACGCCAGGGCGATGTCGGCACCGCCTGCGCCCATTGCAACGCCGACCACCCCGGCCTTGAGCGCCAGGGAGTCGTTGATGCCATCGCCCACCACCATGGGGCGGAACCCATGGTCGATTTCGGCCATGACCCGTTTGAGTTTGTCTTCAGGGAGGGCCTGGGCTTGCAAGTCGCCGATGCCGACATCCCGGGCCAGCGTCGTGGCCACGCTCTGGCGGTCGCCGGTCAACAGCAACTGACGTCCCAGGCCCAGCTCGCGCAGCTCGGCCATGGCAACCCGCGCCTCCGGCTTGACGCTGTCGGCCAGCAACAGCCAGGCGAGGAACTGCCCGTCCAGGGCCAGGCCGGCAATCGGGCCGTCGTGCTCCGGGACCGCTGACGTTTGAATGCCCAGTTGTGCAAACAACTCCGGCCGCCCGAGCGCCGCTTCGCCCTGGGCGGTCATCGCGACCACCCCCAACCCCTGGCGCTCATGGATGTCCGTCAGCGCCAGGCAATCTTCCTGTTCCACCAGCCCCGCCAACGCACGACTGACCGGATGACTGCTGGCCGAACCGAGGCTGGCAGCCAAAGGCAGCAGGAACGATGCATGAGCATCCTGGGCATGTTCGATGGATTGCAGACGCAGGACGCCGTACGTCAGAGTACCGGTCTTATCGACAACCAACGACGTCAGGTCCGCCAGTTCTTCCAGGAAGGCCGAGCTGCGGATCAGGATCCCGTGGCGCGCCGCCACCGCGATCCCGGCAATGGCGGTGGCCGGCGCCGACAGCACCAACGCACAAGGGCAGGCGGCGACCAATACCGCCAGCATCGCCTGGGCATCGTTGGTCACGAACCAAGTCACCGCCGCCAGCAACAACACCAGTACCAGGTAACTGCCGGCGTAGCGTTCCAGCAGGCGAGTGATGGGTGGCTTGGAGCGTTCGGCGTTTTGCATCAGGGCGATGACTTTGCCCAGGGTTGATTCTTCGCCGGTCCGGGTCACTTCCAGGCGCAGCAGGCCATCCAGGTTGATCGCGCCACCAAAGACATCAGTACCGACCACAGCCTCCAACGGCACCGACTCACCCGTGATGGGCGCGGTGTCGAGGCTGGCCTGGCCGGATAACACCCGACCATCGGCCGGCACCCGATCGCCAGCGCGCACCTCCACGACATCGCCGGGCTGGAGCGTCGCGTTGTCGACATCGATGATCGAACCGTCGGCCTGCACCTTGCGACCTTGACTGCGGGTCAGTTGGCCAAGGGCATGGATCGCCTCCTGGGAGCCAATGACGCTGCGCTCTTCCAGCACATGCCCGAAGATCATGATGATCGGCAACAACGCTGCCGTCAGCAGATCGCCGGTGGCCCAGGCGCCGAGCATCGCCAGGGCGATGAGTTGATCGGTAATCCCGTGCAGGCTTGGGTAACGCAAGCTGTACCAGGCCGAACGCATCACCGGCACCGCCACCAACAGCGAGGCGAACCCCAACAGCAGTTGGCTGACACCGCTCTGCTCCGGCGACCAACCGCGCCATACCAGGCCCAATGCGAGCAAGCCGAGGGCGAGCATCGCCAAGGTCAGTTGTCGGGCGGCGATGCGTTGTTCCGTCGAGGACAACATCGGTGCAGCGCTGGTTTGGGCGGTCATTGTCCGGCTCCCTGGATGATCAGGCGGGAATCGTCTTTCGGATCTACCGTGGTCACTGAACCGGCCTGGCGAAGGATGGCAGGCATGCGTTCGCGATACAGGCGCAGCAACATTTGCGGATCGCTGCCTTGGGTCTTCGCCAAGCCGAGCACCGTGGCCGTGTCGGCCGAAGCCTTGGCGAGTCGTTCGCTGGCCTGGGCATGGGCGACTTGCACGGCACGGTCGGCGTCTTGGCGGGCGGCCTGGCTGAGTTTTTCGGCTTCGGTGCGCGCGTTGGCCACGGCTTTATCGGCCTGCTGGCTGGCCGTCAGCACCGCGTTGAAGGCACTGACCGCCGGCCCCGGCAAACTCGATTGCACATCGACCCGCACCACTTCGATACCCAACCCCTGCCCCGTCGCTGCCAGGTCAGCCAGGCGTCGGTTAAGCCCCTGCACCAGATCGCCACGCAAGCGTTCACGGCGTTCAGCCGCCTGGCTGTCGCTGCCCATCAGTTCGGGGCGAGCCACCAGAATGGTGTCCAGGTCCCGGGCTGCAGTCAGGGCCACGGCACTGCGGGTCGCCAACCGGTCCAATGCCGGCAGGACATGTTCACCTTGCAAGACGAAGGAATAAGGGTCGGTGACTTTGTAGAACACCCGTACATCCAGTTGCACCACGCCGGCATCACCGGTCAATAAATAACCAGAGCCGGCCAACGCATCGCTGACCGGCGTGGCGAAACTGGCAACACGATCGGCTTGCAGGGCCTCATCCGAGCGCAGCAGATTTTCCACACGCCGCTCAAGCACCCGATCCGCAGCGGGCAGCAAGACCACTTGTTCCACAGGACGAGGCCACGCCAACAAGAGGCCGGCATTCTGAATGCGATCCAAGGCGCCAAAGTGCAGCACCACCGCACGATTCTGCGGATCGATCTGCCGCACGTTGGAAAAGACCCAGGCCAACGCCGCCAGCACCGTGACGGCGTAAAGCGCAAGAAACGCCAGGCGTCCGGCCTGGATCCACGGACTGGATAACTCGTTTGTTCCACGTGGAACCAAACTCATGGCTGTGTTCCACCTTTGCCGTCCACGGAAATTGGACCGTCCACCAGGACACGGAATGGCGCCGCATCGGTGCGCAAAATCAGCTTCGTACCTGGGCTGACAATGGTGCCCAAGGTGTCCAACGAACGGAGCAGGTTGTAGAGCTGCGGGGAGCCCGCGTATGCCCGGCCATAGATCTCGGCCGCTTCTACCCGCGACTGTGCTTCGATATCCGCAGCTTTCACCGTGGCATCGGCTTGCAAGACTCGCGCATCACGTTCTGCGGCGGAACGAATCTGTGCCGCTTCGCGCTTGCCGATGGCGGTGCGTTCGGTGGCGATGGTCTCACGCTCGGCACGCATGCGATCCACCGTCGCCGTCAGCGTCACCGAGGGCAAGGTCAGGCGCTCAACGCCAACTTGCAACACGCGCACGCCATAAGTGGTGAGCAACTGTTGATCGATCTGCTGACGCAGCTGAGCTTCGAAATCGGCGATGCGCACTTGGCTGGCGTCGGTGTTGACCAGGTTCGCCAGGTCAAAACTGGCGGCGGTGGTTTCCAGCGCCGAGCCGACGAAGGTGCGAATCTGCCGTGCGGCTTCGTCCGGTTGGTTCTGCACCGCGCGCATGAAACGCTGCACGTTTTCCGGGTCACCCTGCACCTGCCACGCCACGTAGGCCTGGACGATGATCCGCAGGCCATCACGGGTGCCGACATCCTGCAAGCCGCTGGACGTGGTGCGCAACCGCAGGTCCACCGGGATCGCCGCCTCGAACGGCGCCGGCCAGCGCCAACCCAAGCCAGGTTGCAGCAGCACCCGCGCCGGATTACCGAAACGAGTGATGACCGTGGCCTCCCCCGAGCGCACTTGCACCAGGCTTGCGGCCGCAATGGCAAACGCCACCAGCAACGCCGCCCAACCCATCCGCCGCCACGGGAACGGACCGGCCTGCTGCGGATCGCCATGATGGTGGTGATGATGACCATGGTGATGACCGGCATGGCCGTGATCGTGACCGGCGTGGTCGTGGTGATCGTGTGAAGAGGACTGGCTCAATGGGCAGCTCCTGGCGGGACAGGGTTACGCGGCGACGCGGGGTCTGCCGGCAGCGTGAAGGTACGCAAATCGATGGTCGGCGCGTTGCCGCTGCCGCCCAGGCGATGATCGAGAATCAGCAACCGGGCATTGGCGAGGCCCTGGCTGAGTTGACCCAGGTAATGCTCCAGCACAAAAGCGTGCCCCGCCGTGGCGTAGGCTTTGCGGTCGGCACTGAAGCGCAGGTCAGCGGCCTGGGCAGTCGCGTTGATTTCCCGGGCGGTGGCCGTGGCTTGGTCATGGGCGACGCTGGCTTGCAATTGCGCCTGGTTGGTCTGTTCCGCCGCCGCGCCGCGCTCTCGGGCGATCAATGCCTGCGCGCCGATCTGCGCCGCCTGCACGCCGTGGTAGGCATTGGCCGCACCAGCCGGTGGATGAATCGCCTCCACAACCGTCGCCAGGATTTCCACACCGCTATCGAGCGATTGCAAATCAGCCTGGACGGCGCGACCGATTTCGTCGGCGAGGCTGACACGGTCCGCGCCCAGCAAACCATCCAGCGTGCGCGACGCAAACTCATGCACCAGGATGCGGCTGGCGGTGCTGCGGATCAGCGTCGGCACATCGGCGCTGTTGTAGGTCGCCGCCAACGCCGCGGCGTCGGTCAGGCCGATGCGGTAGACAAAGCGCACGTCCATGTTGACGATCTGGAAGCTCTGCTGGTCGGCACGACGACTGGCAATGACCTGGGACTTGTCGTTCACATGGCTGGCGTCCCACAACCGATTGGCGATTGCCGGCGCCGGTCCCTCCGCCGGTTCAGCCTCGACCACTGCCCGACTCTCCGCGACGCTAGTCGCCAGTTCATGCACAACACCATTCTCGACGTTGAGCACCCTGCCCCACGGCCAAGGCAACGCGACATGCAAGCCAGGGCCGAACACCTCCACCGGTTTGCCAAAGCGCTCATAGATGCCACGCCCCTGCAGCGGCACTTCGTGCACGCCCGTCAACAACCAGCCCACCAGCACCACCAGTGCCAACACCGGCAAAAAAGCCCGGCGCATGTAGCTGAAGGCCCAGATCTGGCGCAGGTCGATGCCAAAACGGTTGTGCAGTTCATGTTGCAAGGCCAGCAACGGTTGCGGCGGCCAGCGCAGCAGATCGGCGATGACACTGCGGCCCAGCAGCGTCGGTTCCAGGGCGTCCCGGCGCGGGATGAATAACGACAGCACCGCACGCAGCAAAAACTCGGCCGCCACCACGCCCGGCAACAGCCCCATCAGCACGGCCAGGCGCATCGGCCAGATGGACGTTTCTGCGGCGAACAACAAGCACAAGGCGCCGAGCACCAGCACGATGATCGTCACCCGCGTCAGTTGCGCCAGCGACGGCGCTTCCGGCCATTCCACGGGAGATTGCTGGGCCAATTGCCGCTCGAATACCAGTAGCCCGAACGCCAACAACAACGACAACACCGCCCCCACACTGGCCGAGACACCGAGGGCCGCAGCCGGCAGTTGCAAATTCCAGGCTTGCTCCAGGCCCAGCAATACCAGCACTGACCACCCGGCCAACCACAACGCAGGCGCACCGATCTGTTTCAGCAGGCCGACTCCGCGAGCGCCAATTCGCTCCAGCAGCCGCTCATACCAACCCAGGTTATCAACAGGCTCGTTTTCCGCAGGCAGGTTATCCACAGCTGGCAGCAGCGCGCTGCTACGCCATTGCGTGACCCACCAGGCCGATTGCAAACCCGCCACCAGCACCAAGAGTCCCGCGCCTTGGCTGACCAGCAAAACCGGCCATAGCGAGTGTGGCGAAAACACCCCGATAAAAAACGCCAATACCAAGCCCAAGCCCGCCGCGCTTCCCAGGCCGAAGGCGATCTGCTTCAAACGGCGCCCCTGAAACGACGCGCGCTGAAAACGCGGCCATTCGGCCACCTGTGCCCCCTCGACATCAAGATCGACTTGCATACCACCCCAGCACTCGTGGCGATCAAAATCTGGGCCCGTGGACAGATGCCACCGACGCTTCGTTATATGCCGTTACCTTATAACGATTCCTGTGAAATTTCCGTTTTGAATTCTTCATGCCAAGGCCTGCGCCGGCCTCTTGACTTAAGCCTTGACCGAAATCTCTGGAAACGCTCATATTACGTACATAATTTTTTATCAGGCCAAGCGGGAGAACAGCAATGAGCAACTACGACGTGATCATTCTGGGCGGCGGGCCCGGCGGGTATAACGCGGCGATTCGGGCCGGGCAGTTGGGGTTGAAAGCCGCCTGTGTCGAAGGCCGAGCCACCCTGGGCGGCACCTGTCTGAACGTCGGCTGCATGCCCTCCAAGGCCTTGCTGCATGCCTCGGAGCTGTACGAAGCCGCCACGGGAGCGGAATTCGCCAACCTGGGCATTGAAGTCAGCCCCACCCTCAACCTTGCGCAAATGATGAAGCAGAAGGACGAAAGCGTGGCCGGCCTGACCAAGGGCATCGAGTTCCTGTTTCGCAAGAACAAGGTCGACTGGATCAAAGGCTGGGGCCACATCGACGGGCCCGGCAAGGTGACCGTTACCGGCGACGATGGCGCCAAGACCGAACTCAGCGCCAAGGACATCGTCATCGCCACCGGCTCGGAACCCATGCCCCTGCCAGGCGTGACCATCGATAACCAGCGCATCCTCGATTCCACCGGCGCCTTGTCCCTGAGTGAGGTGCCCCGGCATCTGGTGGTGATTGGCGCCGGCGTCATCGGCCTCGAATTGGGTTCGGTCTGGCGGCGCCTGGGTGCCCAGGTGACCGTGGTGGAATACCTCGATCGCATCTGCCCGGGGGTGGACGGCGAAGCGGGCAAGACCCTGCAACGGGCCCTGGGTAAACAGGGCATCCAGTTCAAGTTGAGTTCGAAGGTCACCGGAGCCATTCCCTCGGCCAGCGGCGTGCAACTGCAGATAGAGCCGGCGGCGGGCGGCGAAGCACAGACCCTGGACGCCGATTACGTACTGGTCGCCATCGGTCGTCGGCCTTACACGCAAGGGTTGGGGCTGGAGAACGTCGGGCTGAGCACCGACAAACGCGGCATGCTCGCCAACCAGCATCACCGGACCGAAGCGCCCGGCGTCTGGGTCATCGGTGATGTGACGTCCGGACCGATGCTGGCCCACAAGGCCGAGGACGAAGCCATGGTCTGCATCGAACAGATCGCCGGCAAGGCCGCCGAGGTCAACTATGCGCTGATTCCCAGCGTCATCTACACCCGTCCGGAACTGGCCAGCGTCGGCAAGACCGAGGAACAGCTCAAGGCCGAAGGCCGTGCCTACAAGGTCGGCAAGTTCCCCTTCACCGCCAACAGCCGAGCCAAGATCAACCATGAGACCGAAGGGTTCGCCAAGGTCCTGGCCGATGAACGCACCGATGAGATCCTTGGCGTGCACCTGGTAGGCCCGAGCGTCAGTGAGATGATCGGTGAATACTGCGTGGCCATGGAGTTCAGCGCCTCGGCCGAGGACATCGCCCTGACCTGCCACCCACACCCTACCCGCTCGGAGGCGTTGCGCCAGGCGGCGATGAATGTGGAGGGGATGGCGACGCAGATGTAGGGACACGCCCCACTGGCGATAACACCCCACCTGTGGGAGCGAGCTTGCTCGCGATGGCTGCATTGCAGACGCTACAAAGGCGTATGTAATGGCCTCATCGCGAGCAAGCTCGCTCCCACAATGGGTTATTCAGCTTAGCTGGCCGATATCCGCGCCTTGCGCCGGCGCCGGCTGATCAGCCCCAACGCCACCGCTACCAGCAGCACGGCCCCGCTAACTTCCAGCCAACCCTTGTAAGGTCGCAGCGTCGAGCGTATCGGGTCCAAGGCCTGGGTCACGTAGCGCTTGTTCGCCTTGCTGAAGTCCGGTTCCTGGCATTGATGACCGAAATCCCCGGCCCAATCCACATACGGACCTTCCTTCACATAGCGTTGATACAGCGCGCTTTGCTCCTCAAGGCTGGAGTTGTAGCCCACCGCTTTGCACAACACCGCCGCAAACGCCTGGCTGGTATGCGGCAAATAATCCGCCGCCTGGCTCGCCAGCACCGTGGCGACAAACCGATAGTGGTAACGCACCTCAGGCTGCGCCGCGCTGGCCTGCTGGCGTTGCACTTCGCCTTCGGCCACCAGCGGCCCGACCTTCAGCTCAACCGGTTCCAGGCTGTAGTTGCCGCCCAGGCTGGCGTAATCCGGCGCCATCTCATAGCCGAGCAACTCCATGCCCCATTTGCGCGCCATCCAGGACGCATTGAAATAGGCCTCGGCCCGTCGGGTTGGCCACCATTTGGACTCCGCGTCCTGGCGCAATTGCCCATAGGCGCGGGCCTTGTTCTGCAGGTCCGCGTTATCGAAATAAGCCGGTGCCTCATCAAAGCGCCCTTCCCTCAACAACCGACGACCCAGCAGATTGCGCAGGCTCGCAGCCACCGGCAGCGGCACGTAGTTGTCCCGATCCTCCTGGCTCAACGCCGGTGGTGCCGGGACTTGGGCGTCGACGTACTGCTTGAGCTCATCCACCGTCAGCACACGCTCGGCGACTGCGGCGGCGTCGTACCAATAATTGCTCTGGCCGCGATAGAGCTGATCGAAGGCTTGCAGGTAATCGCCGCGCTGCAAGGCCAGGATCGCGCTTTCACCTTCGACCCGGCACTTGGGCTGCACCGACTCGAAGTTCCAATCCGGTGTCCGCCGGCTGCCCCAGGATTCATCGTTCGGGAAAGCCTGGGCAGCCTTGGCATAAGCCGCCGCTGCGGCCACTTTGTCGCCGTCGCGCAAGGCCAGCTTGGCACGCACCCACCAGGCCAGGCCGGTGTCGGCAGCCTTTTGCACAAAAGCCTGGGCACTGGCGTAATCGCCGTGCTGGTAACTCACCGCCGCCAAACGGTCGGCATCGTCCAGGTTGTCCCGGGCGTTGGCTTGCAACAGTTCGAACAGCCTTTTCTCGCCAGAGGGTTCTTCACCGTCCCACCAGCCGACGCGGCTGAGCAGGTAGGCGGTGACCAATCGCTGCACCGCCTTGGACTTGAGCAGCTCGCTCAAGCGCTCATCCGGTTGGGCACTCAAATCACCGGCCAATTGCAGCAACGAGCTGTAGCCCACCGGGGAGCCTTGCAGGTTCTGGATCGCATACAGGCCGATGGCACTGTCCCAATCGTCAGCGGTGTAGGCCACCCGGGCTTCTTCGCCAAGGCTGGCGATGCCCAGTTCCAGCGGATCGCTGAAGCCGGCAATGCTCAACTCGCGGGCCTGGCGAAACGCCGCTCGCGCCTGGTCCTGCAAGACTACAGGGTCGCCGCTGCCGGCCTCGGTGCTCACGGCGAACAACGCCCGGCCGAGGGAATACGCGGCCCATGTGCTGCGCAACCGACGTTGGTCGGCCGGTAACGCCAGCAATTGCTGGAACGCTTCCACAGCGCGCTGATGCTCACCGATGTTGAAAGCCGCCGCGCCAATCGCATACAGGCGCAGCTCATCAGGCAGGTTGGCCGCTTCGGCTGCCACCTGGTCGACATCGGTCAGGGCCCGCAGGCGCTCCACCACCGCTTGCTGCGGCGGGGTCAGGCCGATCTGCTCGGCCTGGTTGCGTTGTTCAACGTAGGACGGCGGGTCGTCATAGCTGTAGTCCGGATTGCGTGTCGCGTCGGTGGCCGGCTTGAGCCCGGCAATCGCCTGACCGAGACGGCTGACCTCGAAGCGAAAGCTGCCTTCGGGTAATTCGGCCAGTGACTGGGCGCGGTTATCCAGCAGGCGCATCGGGAAATCCGGCCCGCAGGCCAGCGCTGGGCCCAGCGGCAGGCAAAGGCTCAGACACAGTAGGTGACGAGGCCACTTACGGGTAAACATTGAAACCTCCTTGGTCAATTTTCGTACAGCGCGCCCAGCCGATTGCCCGTTGGCTGCCAGCAGCCAAGCGGCCTTCCTGAATGCGGGTGAAGGTAAGCAGTCCGGGGGTTTGTTGCAACGTATAACCGGCCAAGGCATCGACGCCGTCACACGCGCCGACAGCCAGCGTCAGGCGCTGGGGCCAGGGGCTGTCGAGATTGCCTTGGTTAACCAGGCGGATATCGTACAAACCACCCTGTTCCCCCCACTGCAACGCCAGGCGACTGTCCAGGCTGTCTCCCCGGGCGACGGCGCCGAGCGTGGTCAGGCTCCACGCCCGTCGGTCGCCGGCCAGCGGCAGGCGAAACCAGATCAACCCAGCGAGATGCTTCGGCGGATCGGCACGCAAATCTGCCGCAAGCCCGGCCACTTGTTGCGGATCGGCCAGCAACTCCCGACGCTCGCCACCGCGATCGATCGGCACTTCGCTTTCCACCACCGGCACGCCACTCTCCTGGGTCAGCAGCGCCACGCCGTACGCCGGCAGGGCCAGATAAAACGGCCGTGTGGTGACGTCGCTCCAACGTTGCGCCCAGTGCCGGGCCTGTTTCGGATCGAACAATCCCTGCCTTGGGTCGCTCACCGCGTGGACCTGCAGCACGCTGCTGTCCACCCTTTCCAGCAACCCCGGCAAGGCGGGGCTGTCGAGCCAGGCCGGTAGCGCGGTAATACTTAGCCGCACATTGGCCGGCAGGGCTTGCCGCAGTTGGCCGAGGAACTTTTCATAAGCCGGCAACCGTGCGTTACCGGCATCGTGGTCGATTTCTACCCCTACCGGGGTCAGGCCTTGGGCTTGCCAATCGCCCAGCACCTGCTGGATCTGCGCGATCACCTCGTCCTGGTCCAAAGCCTTGAGCTGCCCGTCCAGGCGAATCACAGCGATCAGCGGACGGCCATCAGCCTTGAGCAAAGCCGGATCGATCCGCGCACGGCTCCAGCCCGCTCCGGGAAAAGCCTGCAACGCCAGCACCCGCAGGCTGGAGAAATCGCCCTGGCTCTGGCGCAGCGCCGGCTCGTGGGCCTTTGTCCATTGACGCTGCCAGATATACAACTGTTGATCCAGGGCTGGGGGCGGCGGTTGTTCGCAGCCCGCCAAAAGCAACACGGCGAGGGCCAGGGAGAGCCGGAAAAGAAAAGTCATGAAGCCTTACCGCGCGCAAAAGATGTGCAGATTAACGCCGTGCACGTCATTGTGGGAGCGAGCTCGCTCGCGATAGCGGTGTATCAGTCAATCTATAGGCGGCTGAACCAATGCTATCGCGAGCAAGCTCGCTCCCTCAGGGTTGAGGTCTACCAACGTCATCAAGGCTTACGCGCAATAATCACCTGACTCTTGGCCACCACCGCGTCCAGCGCCTGCTTGATTTGCGCACCGCGCGGTGAATTCAGCACGGTTTGCCAGGTGTCGGCCCAATGATTGAGCAATGGGTGGTCGGGGTTGCTGAAATCGACCTTGGCCTCCCAGAACAACAACATCCACATCGACCAGTAGAAACCGTATTGGCTGTGGCTCAACACCGTAAGCCCGGCCTCGCTGACCATCGCCTTGAACTGCTCTTCGCTGATGATGCGAATGTGGTTGGGCTTGCGGAAGTACTCCGGCGCGGCGATGTCCTTTTGCAGGTCTTCGGAGCTGGGGTGCGGCACGCTCAACAGGTACAGCGCACCGGGCTGGCCGACCCGTACCAGTTCGGCAAGGAACTGCGCCGGGTCGTCGACATGCTCGATGACTTCGGTGGACACCACCCGCGTGGCCGTGGCGTCGGCAATGGGCAGCGGGTTGCAGTCGGTCACGTGGCACTCGACTTCGCGCGCGGGGGTGTCGCTCAAGCGCTGGCGAGTGGCCTCGACCTTGGCCGCGTCGATGTCGGCGATGATGATCTTCGCCCCGCGCATCGCACAGAAATGCACGTTGCCGCCGTCGCCGCACCCCACGTCCAGCAGCGTGTCTCCAGGGGTCACCGGGAACCCGGTGAACAGTTCGCCGGTTTGCTGGTTGAACCAGCCGCTGAGCATCGCATCGTGCAGCCCGAGCATATACGGGTCGACCTTGTCGGCGACCGGCTCAGCGGGCGCGGGCGTGCCCGTGGTGAGTTTCTTCAAAAGGCTCAGCATGACGGGGCTCCAGAGACAGGAAGGACGGTTCGGGCGGCGGCCAGGCGTTCAACCAGTTGGGCGCCACGATTGCGCATGGGCATTTCGACCCAGCGGTAGTTGAGTTCGCTCAACAGCCCGATCAGCGACAAGGCACAGGCCAGGGCCAGCCAGGGATGGCTTGCCGGGTCCGGCGAGCCCAAGGGGGCGAAACGAAACCACAACTCGCGCAACAGGAAAAACACCGGGATGTGGATCAGGTAGATCCCATAGGAACGACTGCCCATCCAGGTCAGCGCCGTTTTAAAACGGCTGCGAGGCAACAGGTAATCCCGATCATACGAGGCCACCCAGACCAGCACGGCACTGAGCACTGCAATGACCCCGAGACGATAGAACGACAAATTGAAATGCTCGGTCGCGATCCAGGCCATCACGCTGCCCAGGCCCACCACCAACAGCACCCCCAAGGGCGGGCGGCGCAACCATGTGGGCTCGAACCGCCAGTAGCTGGACCGCAGGCTCCAGATCGACAACAACACACCCAGCGCCAAGGCATCGGTACGGATCACCGACAGCCACAGCGCCCGCCAGGTGAAAAACTGCACCAGCACCACCGCCAATAGCACCCAGACCAGATAGCGGCGCGAGACAAACACCAGCAGCGGCAGGATCAAATAGAACTGCTCTTCCAAGGAAAGCGTCCAGTACACGAAGCTTGCGCCGTATTCATAGTGCATGAACGCATCGGCAAAACGCAGGTTGGCGAACTGCAGGAAACCGGCCAGGGTCGCCTGCAGGTTGGCCTGCACGCTGCCGAACGCCCCGGAGCGGTTCAGGAAGAACACCGCGAACAGCACCAGCAGCAGCCAGAGCCAAGCCGACGGCAACAGGCGAAACGCCCGGCGAATCCAGAAATCCCGGGTGACGATCCAGAATTGCCGAGGGCTGTCGCAGCGACGCAATTGCGGGATCAGGCTGCGTCCGATGACGAACCCGGATATCGCGAAGAACAGATCCACGCCCCACCACAGTTGGAAGCTGTCGGCCAGGGCTGCCAGGCCCGGCCATCCGCCAGGAAACGGCATGCCTTGCAGGTGATGGAACAACACGCCCATCACCGCAACGGCGCGCAGCAGCTCGATGTCCATGATCCGCTTGCTGCTCATGAAGTGCTCCCGGAGAAAGGATCGGGTTTACGCGCGATGATGACCTGGCTCTTGGGCATGAACCGGTCCAGCACCTGCTTGATCGCCAGGCCGTCAGGTTGCGTCAGCAGGTCCTGCCAGAGGCTCGCCCAACGCTCCATCAACGCAGGATACGGCGCCTGGATGCGGTCGCGCACCGCACCTTCCAGGTCCCGGCCAGCCGCCTGCTCGCTGGCCCAGAAGAAAATCATGCCCATGACCCAGAAAAATCCGCTGGCCTGGCGATGCTCGATTACCAGCCCGGCCTCCTCCACCAGCGCGGCAAATCGTTCGGCACTGAAAATCTGCACATGGTTGGGTGCTTGAAAGTAGCCCGGCGGCGCGATGCCTTGCTGCAAATGCTCGCCCACCGATGCCGGCACGCTGAGCAAATACTGCGCCCCTGGCCGGCCCATGCGCACCAGTTCAGCCATGAACGGCTCCGGCTCATGGATATGCTCGAGCACCTCCATGCAGACGATCTTGTTCGCACAGCCATCGGCCAGGGGCAGCGGCAGGCTGTTGCTGACCAGGCCCAGGAAAGGCGCACCGGCCTGGGCCTCGACCTGGCGGGCCAGGTCGCGCACCTTGTCTTGTTCGCTGTCGGTAAAGATCACGGAGGCACCCTGGCGCATTGCAAACAGGGTCGCCACGCCTTCGCCGCAGCCGACATCCAGCAAGGTGTCGTCGGCCGTGATGGCAAAGCCTTTGAGCAATTCACCGGTTTCACTGCAAAACCAGCCGTCGAGCAGCGCGTCGTAGAGGCCGGCATCCCGGGGCGAAACGGCCACCACCGGCGGTGGCGAAGGCTCCACCGCAGGCCTGAGCCCGGCCAGCCATCGGCGGATCATGACTCCTGCGCGTTCCGGCGCCGCTCAGGTATGGCTTCGAAAAAAACCCGCAAGCGCTGCTCGGCGTTGGCCTGGCTGCAGAACTTCTCCAGGCTGCGCACGGCGTGGGCCGACATGCGGCGATAACGCTCGGGGTCGTTTTTGGCCACGTCATAACTGGCGCGGTAGGCCGAACACAGCGAGTCCCAATCGGTGACATAACGCAGGGTCCGGTACGCGGCACGGGGGTCGTGGGGCCAGGCGGTCAACTCCTCGGTCGACTCCACCACAAACGCATTGTCGTGGTCGATGTAGTCGGCCATCGCCGTGTTCAGCGGCGCAATCGCCGGACGGCCGCAGGACATGAACTCCATCAACGGCAGGCACTGCCCTTCGCCATAGGAACTGTTGACCACGTATCGGGTGGCTTCCACCAGCCGCTCGTAATCCGCGTCCGCCAGGTATCCATGTATCAGCACGATGCGGCAGCGGTACGACTGGTTCTTGTAGACGTGATGGAGCATGTCGGTGAGCGCGGCAGTGACGTCGTGATGCGTCAGCTTGAGCACTAGAGTCGCGTCGGAAACGTCGCGGAACGTCGCGCAAAATGCGCTGATCATGTCCTTCCAGTTCTTGCGGCCGTCATAAGGATTGAACACGGAGGTATAGATCACACCGTCCAGGAGCAACTCGCAATCCTGCGCCGGGCCGTCCAGCACCAGCGGCGTACCCGCCTGATGCGCCGGCGGACCATAAGGCCGCAGGTCGGTGGTGCGGCTGTCGATCAACAGGCCACGCAATTGCAGGCGCATGTGCTCCACCGTCGGCCGCTGGGCCAGCACCGCGCCGCGCGCCGCAAAGCGGTCCCACACCGGCGCCGCGATGGCAGTGATGGGGAAGTCCTCTCCCATCACTTCACGAACGGTTTTAACGGTGAAGCTGGAGTGGGTAATCGCCATGCCGGTTGCGCCCAGGACCACCCGCCAGTCGTGCCGCGGCTCGCCCTGCCAGCTTTCGGTAGGAATGGTGCTGAACTCCCAGGCGAACACCGCAACTGTCGGGCAAGCGTAGTGGGCAGCAGTACGATGAGGGGGGGAGAACGACAGGAATACGCAATCCTCGCCACGCCCCAGGCAATCGGCGTACAGCTGATCGACCTCGTCGTCAGGCCGAGTCACTTCGACGACCCGCCCCAGCCGCTCCAACACCGGGCGAAACTCCTTGAGCACGAAGTAATAGCTGTACTCGGGCTTGCCGAGGTTTTCCAGAATGTTGCTCTGGTTGGTTTCCGAATAAATGATGATCAACATGAGGCGGTACCTGCCTGGAGCACCAGCGGCAGCCCTTCGTCACAACCGGGCACAGCCAGGAAATCCGCCAGGCGCTGCTGCACCGGGGTGAACGCGCAATAGCGGCGCATCCGCTCGTTCGCGGCAACGGCCATGGCCTGGTAGGCCTGCGGCTGGTGCTTCGCCGTGGCGTAGCTCTGCTGGTAGGCGAGTTTCAATGAGCCCCAGTCGGGCCGATGGCGCAGGGTGCGGTACAAGATGCGCGAGTCTTCCGGCCAGATGGTCGGTTCGCGGCTGGACTTGACGATGAAGGCCACCTCGGCGTCGATGTAGTCGCGCATCGCCGTGTGGTCCGGTGCGATGACTGGGCGGGCGCAGGACATGAACTCCATCAGCGGCAGGCACAGGCCTTCGCAGCGGGACGCATTGACGTAGAAACTCGCCGCGCCATACAGCCGGGCGAATTGTTCGTCCTCCAGGTAACCGTGCATCACCACCACCCGGCAACTGAACGGCGACAGCTGGGACAGCAGCGTCAGCAGCTCGACGTAGTAGGTCGACAGGTCGTTCTGAGTCATTTTCAGTACCAGCGTGGCGTCCTCGACGTCGCGCAGGGCCCAACAGAACGCGGTGATCAAGTGATGCCAGTTCTTGCGACCGTCATCGGGGTTGAACACGCTGACGTACACCACCCCGCTGACGTCGGTCTCCACCACCTGGCTGGTGTCCGGCAGGACGGCCTGGGGATGTTCCGGTGAGGCTGGCTCTGGAATGGGTTCTGGAACAGGCTCTGGAGTGGTCTCTACGATCACCGGCGGCGGTGCCGGCCCCCTCAGGATCCTGCTGACCGCAACGCGTATCGGCACCGGTATCAAGTCGCGGACCGCTTCGCGATACCAGCACACCAGGTTGTGCTTGAACAGCCACACAGGGCCCTGCTCGTTCTTGCCGGTAAACGCGCGAATCATTTCACGCAGGTAATGGCGGGAAATGAATGCCCGCCGCCGCCAAGTCAGGGGCGGCGGCTCGATGATTGGTTCGGGTTCGGGCTCCGGTTCGGGCTCCGACGCCTCTTCGAAGATCGGCGCGATCAAGCCGTCCGCCGAAAGCCCGAGAGGCCGGCTGTCGATGATGCAGCCCTTGATCTGCAAGGTCGTTCCCGGGTTCACCGGCAAGCTTGGGTGTTGCTCACGAACCGCCGCGAAACGCTCCCACAGCGGCGTGGGCAATACCAACACCGGGAAGTCTTCGCCCAAAGTTCGACGGATCGCCTCGGCCGTGTGGCTGGACAGCGTAATCACCCGACCATGACGGGCCAGCGTGCGGCTCCAGTCATGGCGCAGGTCGTCGTCCCAGTGCTCGGCCGGGATCGAATCGAACTCCCAGGCCACCACGCAGACCATCGGACAAAGCAGGCCCAGCGGCGTCTTGTGCGGAGGTGAGAACGAAAGAAACAAGCAGTCCTGCCCGGCCGCCTGCAACGTTTGGTAAAGCGGATCGACCTCGGCGACCGACGACACCACATGCACCGGCCCCAGGCTTTCCAGCACGGGACGATAGGCCTTGAGCACGAAGTAATAGCTGTACTCAGGGCGACCGAGGCTCTGGCTGATGGAGTGATCGTTTACGTCCGAGTAAAGAATGAAATTCATGGGATCCCATCATGGCACCGCCGTCCCGGCAGCCCCACTTCATGACGGTCGAGTCACGCATCGAGCCGGCCCGGGGCCGCCACGCGTCGTTCGTCTTGCTACCCGTCTCGTTCTTGTTTTTTTGTGGTCCCGCCCCTGGGCTCATCTCGAAGATCGAAACCTGGGACAGTGTGACGAGGGGCATTCTAAACACATCCACCAAGGGTTCGTGAACCGCTCGACGTGAATAAACCAGCTATAAATATGAGAACTGACCGGTCACGGTTTGCGCTGTTGAAATTGCGTTGAAATTGGCCCAGATTGGCAACCAAACAACTACAACAAATGCTTCTCCAAGCTGATCGTTGCGTGATTTTTCCCCGATCTTACGGAAATTTCCCACTCGGTTCGCACTAGACGAAGCAACCGTCAAAGGGGGCTGGTGCTTGAAAAAACGTCTGTTCGTTACGGGCCTCAGCGGTTTCGTTGGACGTCACCTCAAATCTCGACTGAACGGTCATGATTCGGCGTGGCAGGTGATGCCTGTCGCTGCCCGCTACGACCTGATGGATGCCAAGACCCTGGAAGGCCTCTGGCCCGAGATTCCCGACGCCGTGATCCACCTGGCGGGCCAGACCTTTGTCCCCGAAGCCTTCCGCGATCCGGCACGCACCCTGCACATCAACCTGCTGGGCACCTTGAACCTGCTCCAGGCCCTCAAGGCCCGGGGTTTCACCGGGACATTCCTGTATGTCAGCTCCGGTGATGTCTATGGCCAGGTCAGCGAAGACCACCTGCCGATTACCGAACTGCAACTGCCCTCCCCGCGCAACCCGTATGCGGTGAGCAAGCTGTCGGCCGAACTGCTGAGCCTGCAATGGGGCATGAGCGAAGGCTGGCCGGTGCTGGTGGCCCGCCCGTTCAATCACGTCGGTCCCGGGCAGAAGGACAGCTTCGTCATTGCCAGCGCCGCCCGGCAAATCAGCCGGATCAAGCTGGGCCTGCAACCGGCTCGGCTGCAAGTGGGCGATATCGACGTGACCCGCGACTTCCTCGATGTCGGCGATGTGATTTCGGCCTACCTGGCCCTGCTGGACAACGGTGCCCCGGGACAGGTCTACAACATCTGCTCGGGCCGCGAGCAGAGCATTCGCAGCCTGATCGAACAACTGGGCGATATCGCCCAGGTCGACGTGCAACTGATCCAGGACCCTGCGCGCCTTCGCCGCGCAGAACAGCGTCGCGTCTGTGGTAGCCCAGCCAAGCTACGACAGGCCACCGGATGGACGCCTGAAACAACAACACAACAATCCTTGCGGGCGATCCTGTCCGACTGGGAGATACGGGTACAACAAGAATGAAAAGTGCATTGATCACAGGGATCACCGGTCAAGACGGCGCGTATCTGGCCAAGTTGCTGCTCGACAAGGGTTACAAGGTCCACGGCCTGGTGGCGCGACGAAGCAGCGACTCGCGCTGGCGGCTGCGAGAGATGGGCATCGAACAGGACATCGTTTACCTGGACGGTGACATGGCCGATGCCTGCTCGGTGCAACGGGCCGTGATCAAGTCGGCGCCGGACGAGGTGTACAACCTGGCCGCGCAAAGTTTCGTCGCGGCCTCCTGGGACCAGCCGGTGACCACCGGCATCGTCGATGGGCTGGGGGTCACCCACCTGCTCGAAGCCATTCGCCAGTTCAGCATGCATACGCGCTTCTACCAGGCCTCCACCAGCGAAATGTTCGGCCTGATCCAGGCCGAGCAGCAGGACGAGCACACCCCGTTTTACCCACGCAGCCCCTATGGCGTGGCGAAACTGTACGGCCACTGGATCACCGTCAACTACCGGGAAAGCTTCGGCCTGCATGCCAACAGCGGCATCCTGTTCAACCACGAATCACCGCTGCGTGGCATCGAGTTCGTCACCCGCAAGGTCACCGATGCCGCTGCGCGCATCAAGCAGGGCAAGCAGCAGGAGTTGCGCCTGGGCAATATCGACACCAAGCGCGACTGGGGCTTTGCCGGCGATTACGTCGAGGCCATGTGGCTGATGTTGCAACAGGACACCCCCGACGATTACGTAGTGGCTACCGGCGTCACCACCACTGTGCGCGAGATGTGCAGGATTGCCTTCGAACACGTGGGCCTGGACTACCGTGACTTCGTCAAGATCGACCCGGCGTTTTTCCGCCCGGCCGAAGTCGAAGTGCTACTCGGCAACCCGGCCAAGGCACAACGCGTCCTGGGCTGGAAGCCCAGGACCGACCTCGACACCCTGATCCGCATGATGATGGATGCGGACATGAAACGCGTCGCCAAGGAGTAGGCCATGCTCATTCCCGTGATTCTCTCCGGCGGAGCCGGGACGAGGTTGTGGCCGGTGTCCCGCGAAGACCACCCCAAGCCCTTCATGCTCTTGCCCGATGGCCAGTCGCTGCTGGGCAAGACCTATCGGCGTGCCGCGGGGTTGTTCGACGGCCGGGGCGACATCGTCACCGTCACCAATCGCGAGTACTACTTCCAGAGCCGCGACCACTATCAAAGCGCCCACCTGGAGCGTCATCGCGGTCACTTCGTGCTCGAACCGACGGGCCGCAACACCGCGCCGGCCATTGCTAGCGCCGCGCTCGCGGTGCAGGCCCTGCACGGTGACGACGCGATCCTGGTGGTCATGCCTGCCGACCACCTGATCCAGGACGAGGCCGCCTTCCAGGCCTCCGTGGCGCACGCCGTGGAACTGGCCAAAAACGGCCACCTGGTGACCTTCGGCGTATTGCCCTCGGCGCCGGAAACCGGCTTCGGCTATATCGAACGGGGCAAGCCCCTGGATACCAAGGGTGCGGCCAAGGTTGTGCGCTTCGTCGAAAAACCCGACCTGCAGACCGCCACGCAATATCTGGAAAGCGGCCGCTTCCTGTGGAATTCGGGGATGTTCTGCTTCTCGGTCAAGACCCTGCTGGCGGAGCTGCAAGCCCACGCCCCCGAGCTGCTGGAACAGGCACGCGCCTGTGTCACGGCCAGTACGGCGGTGGAAACTTCAGGGTGTGTGCAGCAGGAACTGTCCGCGGCACATTTCGCCGAAATGCCAGACATCTCCATCGACTATGCCCTGATGGAGCGCTCCGCCAATGTCGTGGTGATTCCCGCGGCATTCGACTGGAGCGATATCGGCTCCTGGACCGCCGTCGCCGGCCTGGTGCCCGCCGACGGGCAAAACAACCGCGCCACCGGCGAGGCCCTGTTTATCGACAGCCAGAACAACTTCGTCCAGAGCGACGGCCGCCTGGTGGCCGCCCTGGGCGTGGAAAACCTGATCATTATCGACACCGCCGATGCCGTACTGGTGGCCCATGCCGACCGCGCCCAGGATGTTCGTCGCGTCGCCCGGCAACTCAAGGACAAGGATCACGAAGCCTATCGCCTGCACCGTACGGTCAGCCGCCCATGGGGCAGTTATACCGTGCTCGAAGAGGGTCCACGCTTCAAGATCAAGCGCATCGTGGTCAAGCCTGGCGCTTCTCTGTCGCTGCAAATGCACCATCATCGCAACGAACACTGGGTGGTGGTCGAAGGCATGGCCAAGGTCACCAACAACGGCTCGGGTTCGCACCTGGTCGCCAAGAACGAATCGACTTTTATCCCCGCCGGCCACAAGCACCGCCTGGAGAATCCCGGCGTCATCGACCTGGTCATCATCGAGGTCCAGAGCGGCGAATACCTGGGGGAAGACGACATCGTCCGCTTCGAAGATCACTATGGCAGGGCCGTCTGATGCTGCTGGCCTTGCAACGCACACTGTGGAGCTACCGCGGCTTCGTCCTTGGCAGCGTCAAGCGCGAGTTCCAGGCGCGGTATCGCAACTCGTTGTTCGGCGCGCTTTGGACGGTGCTCAACCCGCTGTCGATGATCCTCGTCTACACGGTAATTTTTTCCCACATCATGCGTGCCCGCCTGCCCGGGGTGGAAGACGGCATGGCCTACAGCGTCTATCTCTGCGCCGGGCTGCTGACCTGGGGGTTGTTCGCGGAAATCACCACCCGCAGCCAGGGCATGTTCCTGGAAAACGCCAACCTGCTGAAGAAGATCAGCTTCCCCCGGATCTGCCTGCCGGTGATCGTGCTGTTCAACGCCGGGATCAACTTCGCGATCATCCTCGGGCTGTTCCTCGGTTTCCTGTTGATCACCGGGCGCTGGCCGGGCATTACCTTGCTGGCATTGGTGCCGCTGCTGGCCCTGCAAGTGATGTTCGCCGCCGGGTTGGGCATGCTGCTGGGGATCCTCAATGTGTTTTTCCGTGATGTCGGGCAGTTGTTCGGCATTTGCCTGCAATTCTGGTTCTGGCTCACACCGATCGTTTACCCGATGACGATCCTGCCGCCGCCGATCCAGCAACTGCTCGCCTTCAATCCCATGACCGCCCTGATGCAGAGCTACCAGAACCTGTTTCTCTACAACCAATGGCCGGTCTGGAGCTCGCTGGTGCCGTTGCTGGTGGTCGGCCTGCTGTTATGCACCTTGGGCTTGCGCATGTTTCGTCGGCGCGGCGGTGAAATGGTGGACGAACTCTGATGGGACATTTGCGCGTCAGTGGCCTGGGCAAGGCCTACAAACAGTATCCGAACCGCTGGAGCCGGCTGTTCGAATGGTTGATCCCCTTTTCTCGCCAGCGTCATCAGTTGCATTGGATCCTGCAAGGAGTGGATTTCGAGATCCAGCCCGGGGAAGCCGTCGGCATCGTCGGGGTCAACGGTGCCGGCAAAAGCACATTGCTCAAGATGATCACCGGTACCACCCAACCCACCTGCGGCCACATCCAGTTGCAAGGTCGTGTCGCCGCGCTGCTGGAATTGGGCATGGGCTTTCATCCGGACTTCACCGGTCGCCAGAACGCGTTCATGGCCGGTCAGTTGCTGGGCATGCAGGTGGAGGAAATCGAAGCCTTGATGCCCGAGATCGAAGGGTTCGCCGAAATCGGCGAGGCCATCGACCAGCCGGTACGTACCTATTCCAGCGGCATGCAGATGCGCCTGGCCTTCAGCGTCGCCACCGCCCGGCGCCCGGACATCCTGATCGTCGACGAAGCGCTGTCGGTGGGCGACGCCTACTTCCAACACAAGAGCTTCGAGCGCATCCGCAGCTTCCGCAAGGCCGGCACCACGCTGCTGATCGTGTCCCATGATCGCTCGGCGATCCAGTCGATCTGCGACACCGCCATCCTGCTGGAACACGGACGCATGGCCATGCGCGGCAAGCCCGAAGAAGTGATGGACTATTACAATGCGATGCTGGCCCAGCGCGAAGGCCAGGTGGTCCGCCAGGAAATGCTCGCCAACGGCCAGGTGCGCACGATTTCCGGCACCGGCGAAGCCGGCATCATCGATGTACAACTGCTCAACAGTCAGGAACAGCCGGTGGAAGTGGCCGAGATCGGCCAGCCGATGGTGTTGCAAGTGCGGGTTGAAATCCGCCAGGACATCGAGCGGCTGGTGCTGGGCTTCCTGATCAAGGACCGTCTTGGCCAGCCCATGTACGGCATCAACACTCATCGCCAGGACAAAGCCGTGACCGACCTCAAGGCCGGCGAACAGATCACCTTCCGCTTCAGCTTCGACATGCGCCTGGGCAAGGGCAATTACTCCGTTGCGCTCAGCCTGTCGCGGCTGGACTCGCACCTGGACCGTAATTTCGAATGGCGCGACTACGGGTTGGTGTTTCACGTGATCAATAATCGCCAGGAAGATTTCGTCGGCTGTTCCTGGCTCCAGGCCGAGACCTGCATCCGGCGTTCGAGCCAGCCAACCCTCGACGTGCTGCCGCAAAAGGAGTTGCAATGACCCGTCTACTGGTGGAGTGCACCTATGTCTATGAAAACCCAAAGGCAAACTCCGGGATTCAGAGGGTCGTGCGCAATGTCATCCACGAGCTGCCGACCGAGGACCTGGAGCGCGAATACATTCCCGTGGCGATGCTGCGAGGCAAGCTCTACGAGGTTAAAAGCCTGGTTCCACCACCCGAGAAAGCATGGGACCTGGTCAGCTTGCGCGCACGGCTGGAGCAAGCGGCCAATCTGTTCTGGCTCAGGCACCGGACGCTGGAATCGCGGCGCCCTTTCAGCCAGTCGGCCTGGGCTCGCCGCCTCTTGTACATCGGCTGTCGGCTGTTTGTCTTTGGCTGTCTGAGTATCCCGATTCGTCTGCTCAACCTGCTTCTCAGACGCCGACAGGTTGCGCCGCGCATCATGCCGCTGGAACACCGCGCCGGTGACCAATTGGTGTTGCTGGACTCCTCCTGGCATGCGGATTTCTTCCCTTTGGCTGAACAACTCAAGCGTGACGGCGTCGGGATTATCTCAGTGGTCTACGACCTGATTCCCCTGACCCATCCACAATTCTGCGACGCCGGGCTGGTCAAGGTGTTCAACCGCTGGTTCGATTGGATTGCCCGCACCGCCGACGGCTACATCGCCATCTCCACCACCATCCGGGACCAGCTTCGCCAGGAAATGGTTCGGCGCATTGGCGAGCAGCAGGTACGAGAACGCTGGTTCGACTATTTCTACCTGGGCAGCGAACTGGACCAGATTGATCCCACCCAGGCTGTCGATCCGAATTTGCTGCGGCTGTTCAAGCGCCCCGAGCCGGTGTTCCTGATGGTCAGCACCATCGAGCCGCGCAAAAACCACGCTTACCTGCTCGACGCATTCGAGCGGGCCTGGGCCGCCGGCTCCCAAGCGCGGCTGTGCATCGTCGGGAAGATCGGCTGGAAATGCGAGGCGTTGATCGAACGTATCCGACGTCATCCGCAACTCGATAGCCGCCTGTTCATGTTCAACAACCTCGCGGATCAAAGCCTGGAACACGCCTATCGAAACGCCACTGCGCTGGTGTTCCCGTCCTATGTGGAAGGTTTCGGCCTGCCGCTGGTGGAAGCCATGCAGCGCGGCTTGCCGGCAATGGGCAGCGACATTGAAGTGTTTCGGGAAATCGGCGGTGATTTCATGGCCTATTTCGATCTCGACGAACCCCAAAGCCTGGCGGACCTGGTCACCGACATGGAGCACACCGGGGTATTCCCGGCCAAGCGCAACCTGGATCACTGGCAATGGCTGAGCTGGCGCCAGGCCAGTGCGCAATTGGTGGAGCGGATCGAGGGCCACGTTAACGAAGTCATCGTCGACCGGGAAACAGCATGCGGATAGCCCTCAACGCGCGCATCCTCCAGGCCCCTCGCACTGGCATCGGCCATTACGTAGCGGAGCTGGCCACTGCCCTGGCCCGGGAGCCGGACGTGCAGTTGTCGCTGTTTCATGGCTGGGGTTGGAGTTCGCAATTGCCGCAAACGGCCGCGCCTGGCTATTCAAAGCTAAGCCCCTGGCTTCGGCGGGTTCCGGGAGCCTATCAGGCGCGGCGCTGGCTGGAGCAGAAACGCTTCGATCAAGGCCGTTCAAAGGCCATCGACCTGTATCACGAACCCAGCCTTTGGCCGCTGGCCTTCGAGGGGCCGACGGTGATCACCCTCCATGACCTCACGCACCTGCGCTACCCAGAAACGCAACCACCGGCACGCCTGAAGGAAATCGAGCGACGGCTCGACCGTGCGGTGGAGCTGGCGCAACTGATTCTGACCGACTCGCAGTTCATCGCCGATGAGGTCCAACAGCATTTCGGCCTCCCCGCCGAGCGCCTGCGGGTCGCGCCGCTGGGGGTAGCGGCGCGTTTCCATCCGCGCGAACCCGCCGCCATCGACGCCGTACTCAAGGCCCACGGCCTGGAACCCGGCCGATACTTTCTCTGTGTCGGCACTCTGGAGCCCCGCAAGAACCTGTCGCTGGCCCTGCGCGCCCATGCCGGGCTTCCTGAATCCGTACGTCAGACCTTTCCTTTGTTCATCGTAGGAATGAGCGGATGGCAACAGGCACAGCTCAATGATGAGTTGAAAGGCGCCCTGGCTGGCGGTCATGTTTGTCTGGCGGGTTACCTGCCTGACGAACAGGTCGCCCAGCTATTGGCGGGGGCACGGGCGCTGATTTTCCCGTCTTATTACGAAGGCTTTGGCCTGCCGGTGCTTGAAGCCATGGCCAGTGGCACACCGGTAATTACCACCCGCTGCTCGGCGATGCCCGAGGTGGCGGGGCCAGCCGGCAATTACTGCGAGCCGGACGATCCGCAAGGCATGCGCGAAGCCATGGGCCGGTTGATGGAAGATCCCCAGCACTGGCAAGCGTGTCGCGAAGCGGGGCTGCAACAAGCGGCGCTTTTTTCCTGGGAACGCTGTGCGAAGGTCACCGCCCAAGCGTATCGCCAGGTCTTGGGAGGTTGAATGCGAGTCCTGCACTTTTACAAAACCTATTTGCCAGACTCCATGGGTGGCATCGAACAGGTCATCTTCCAGCTGTGCGACAGCACTGACCGGTTGGGTATCGATAACACCGTGCTGGCCCTGAGCAGGCAGCCGGCGTCCGAACCGATCAAGATCCGACAGCATGTCGTTCATCAGGCGCGAATGGACTTCCAACTGGCGTCCACCGGCTTCTCCTACAGCGTGTTCAAGAAATTCCGTGAGCTGGCCGCCGAAGCGGACGTGATCAACTACCACTTCCCCTGGCCGTTCATGGACCTGGTGCATTTTTGCACCTCCGTGAAAAAACCCTACGTCGTGACCTACCATTCGGACATCGTTCGCCAGCGGCACCTGCTCAAGCTCTATCGCCCCTTGATGCGGCGCTTTCTCGACGGCGCCGAGCGTATCGTCGCGGCGTCGCCGAACTATGTTCATACCAGCGATGTGCTCAAGGAATACCCCGCCAAGACCCGGATCATCACCTACGGCCTGAACAAGACCAGTTATCCACAGCCTGACGCCGAGCGCATGGCGGGGTGGAAGGCAAAACTGGGCGAGCGTTTCTTTTTGTTCGTGGGGGTGATGCGTTACTACAAAGGCCTGCACATTCTGCTCGACGCCCTCAAAGGCGTGGATTACCCCGTGGTCATCGTGGGTGCCGGCCCGCTGGAAAAACAACTGCATGCCCAGGCGGCGGCACTGGGCCTGCGCAACCTGCATTTCCTCGGACGCCTGGGGGACGAGGACAAGGTCGCGCTGCTGGAATTGAGTTATGCCATCGTGTTCCCTTCGCACTTGCGCTCCGAAGCCTTTGGCATCTCACTGCTCGAAGGCGCGATGTTCGGCAAGCCGATGATCTCCAGCGAAATCGGCACCGGCACCAGCTACATCAATGTCCACGAAGAAACCGGCCTGGTGGTGCCACCGAGCAATCCCGAAGCTTTTCGCGAGGCGATGCGCACCCTGTGGGAAAACCCGGCACAAGCCCAGGCCATGGGCGCCAGGGCCGAAGCTCGCTACCGACAGTTGTTCACGTCTGAAGAGATGGGCCGCAAGTGGGTGCGGCTATACGAGGAACTGCTGGAGGAAAAGGCGCTTTCCTACGCCTAGGTCTACTGGAACGATGCAATTGCTGTGGTAAGGGACCTATCTCTGCCATGTGGGAGCAAAGCTTGCTCGCGAAACAGGCGCCTCGATCTCTGAAAGACCGCAGTGCCTTCATCGCGGGCAAGCCTTGCTCCCACAGTGAAGATAAATCCCCTCGCCACCGAGCTCCGTTTCAGGCGTGCTTTTGCAACCCGACAGCCGTACGCGGCATGCCCACGAATCCGGGCAAGGCTTCGATCCGCGCCAGCCAGGCCCGCACATTGGCATAGTCCTCCAATGACACATTGCCTTCCGGTGCGTGGGCGATGTAGCTGTAGCCGGCGATGTCCGCGACGGTCGCAGCGTCACCCGCCAGATAAGCACGGTTGCTCAATTCCTGATCAATGACTTTCAGCACGTTGTGGGAACGGGCAATCACGTCCTCAGCGTTGTAGGCCGCGCCAAACACCGTGATCAGTCGCGCCGTGGCCGGGCCCGCATGGATCGGCCCAGCCGCCGCCGACAACCAGCGCTGCACCCGGGCGGCGCCGATCGGATCGGTCGGCAGCCAGCGGCCCTTGCCATATTTGTGCGCCAGGTACACCAGGATCGCGTTGGAGTCCGCCAGCACCACGCCGCCATCGTCAATGACCGGCACCTGGCCAAACGCATTGAGCGCCAGGAAGTCCGCCTGTTTGTGCGCGCCCTTGGCCAAGTCGACGAAGACTTCTTCGACGGGTAGCCCGAGCAACGAAAGCATCAGTTGAACGCGATGGGAATGGCCGGAAAGCGGGAAATGATAGTGCTTGATAGGGTTCATGGTCGACTCCGCTGCAAGTGACGCCATCAGCACAACGGCGTCGATGGGGTCATCTTCCGCTCCAGGCAGAACCAAGAGAATCACCCAGAAATGCAATCCATTGTTTCAGCCTGCGAAACAATGTTTCAACCGCTCAAGGCCGGATGTTCGCGCAGTGCACCGACGACGAAATCGACAAAACTGCGGACCCGCGCCGGCGCATTTCGCCCGCCCTGGTACACCACATGGATCGGCAGAGGCGGCAATTCGAAATCGGCCAGGACGATTTCCAGTTCCCCGGCCGCCACGTTGCCTGCCACTTGGTAAGACAGGACCCGCGTCATCCCCAACCCCTGGCAGGCCGCCGTGATCGCGGCCTGGTTGGCCGTCACCACCAGCCGAGGCACGGGCCGGACGGCCAACGGTTGGCCTGAATCGAGGAAGGTCCAGCTTTTGACCTGGCCAATGGCCGATGATGCCACCACCGGCATTCGCTCCAAATCCTCCGGATGCCGGGGCCGCCCGTGGCGCGCGAAGAAACCAGGGGCGCCGCACACCACCCGCCGCACTTCACCGACTCGCACGGCGTGCAGGTTGCTGTCCGGCAACTCGCCAATGCGCAGGGCAACATCGATGCCCTCCTCCACCAGGCTGACCGTGCGGTCCAACAACAAGGCGTTGATGCAGACCTCGGGGAACCGGTGCAAGTAATCCACCAGCAGCGGCGTGACGAATAACTGACCGAACAGCACCGGCGCGGTAATCGTCAGCTGCCCTCGGGGCTGGACGTGGCTGCCGGCCGCCGAATCCTCGGCTTCCTGCAAATCGCTCAGGATCCGGCGACAGTCCTCGAGAAAGCGCTGGCCGGCTTCGCTCAAGTACACGTTGCGGGTGGTGCGCACCAGCAATGGCGTGCCGATGCGTTGCTCCAACGCCGCCACCGCCCGCGTGACGCTGGCCGCCGACATCCCCAAGCGCCGCGCTGCCGCCGAAAAACCCGACTCCTGGGCCACGGCGAGGAAAACCTGCATTTCCTGGAACCTGTCCATCCATCCCCCGATGAGAAATCCTGATACAAGTTTTCTGCGCGTCTCAAAGCAGCGCTACGCGGCCATTGTAGAGGCCTGGGCCAGTGAACCACAGCGTAGCGCAGCCAGACACCGGGACATTGGCTCGGCCAGGGGCGATTGCACTTGGTACCATCCCTCCCAATGACAATTTCATGACCGAAGGAAGAACCGTCTGTGGAAGCGAGCTTGCTCGCGATGGCGGTGTGTCAGTCGATATGAATTCAACTGATCCGACGCTATCGCGAGCAAGCTCGCTCCCACAGGGGTCGTGTCCGTTCAGTAGATTGGTTTCAACCGAAAGGCCTGCTTTTGTGAACGTTCTTTATCGCGCTTCAACCCATCCGCGCGCCGCCCTCATCGCCCTGATTGGCTGCGTACTACTCGTCCCAATGGGCCTGCGTCTCGCCCTGGGCTGGTCCGACCCGCTGGGTTATCTCTCGGACCTGGGTATCGGCGGGTTGCTGATCGTGCTGCTCCATCGCCGTCCCGGGTGGCTGGCATTCCCGGTATTGCTGGCCTGGAGCGCGTTGACGCTGACCAGCATCGAGTTGGTCAGCGCGGTCGGGCGGATGCCCAATCCTTCGGACGTGCATTACCTGACCGACCCGCAGTTCGTTGAAAATTCCACCAGCGGCGGCTTCGCCCATCCCTGGCTGGCCGCGCTCCAGTTGTCCGCGCTGGTGTTCTGGCTGGTTACTCAATGGACCAGCCGCCCACGCCAGGCGCCACGCTTGCCGCGCCACGCCTGGGCCGTGCCCGTGTTGCTCCTGTTGGGCCACGGCGCGCTGCAAGCCTGGCGTCCCAGCGAGGCGGACCAATGGAATGTGTTCAACCTGCCTCACCAACTCGTCACCGCAAGTATCGCCGCCGGGCAGGACCAGGCCCGACAATGGCTCGACGGCGATGCGGTGGACCCGCCCCCGCCGATGGCGGGGCTGACCCGCCTGGACCTCGATGGCAACAGACTGCTGGCCGAACCGGGCCGTGCGCGCAACGTCCTGGTCATCGCCCTGGAGGGCATTCCCGGTGCCTACGTGGGCGCCAACCGCCAGGCCTTGAAAAGCAGCTATCAGGAGAACCTGATGCCGCACCTCAGTGCCTGGGCCGAGCGCGGCATGAACACCCCCGATTACGTCCTGCACAGCCACCAGACCATTCGTGGCCTCTACGCGATGCTGTGTGGCGACTACGACAAGCTCGACAACGGCACGCCCAAAGGCGTCGAAATGCTCAACCAGACCCAGCGCAACCAGGCCTGCCTGCCGGCCCAGCTGCGCCAGAACGGCTTTTCCACGCATTTCCTGCAGGGTGCGGGCCTGCGGTTCATGGCCAAGGACCGGATCATGCCGCACATCGGCTTCGACACGACCTTGGGCATGGAGTGGTTCACTCGCCCCGCCTACCTGGAATTCCCTTGGGGCATGGACGACAAGACTTTCTTCGAAGGCGCGCTGGACTACGTCGGGCAACTGCAACAAGCGGACAAACCCTGGATGCTGACCCTGCTGACCGTCGGCACGCACCAGCCCTACTCGGCACCGGATGACTACCTGCAACGCTACGACACCGCCAAGCAGGCAGCGGTGGGTTACCTGGACGACGCCCTGGAGAACTTCCTCGCGGGCCTGGAACGCCAGGGCATCCTGGACAACACCCTGGTGGTCATCACCTCGGACGAATCCCATGGCATCGACGACGTGCGACTGGCCTCCTCCTGGGGGTTCAACCTGACGCTGGCGCCGGAGCCGTTGCCCAGGATCAAGTCAGGCACCTACGGCCACGTCGACTTGACCGCCTCGATCCTCGATTACTTCGGCTTTGCGGTGCCCACGTCATTGTCCGGCCGCTCGATGTTCAGGGACTACCCGACGGGTCGGGAAATCATGTCGTTCACCAACGGCAAGCTTCGCTATCACGATGGCAAGGGCACCTTTACCGAGTGCGACTTCCTCCAGCATTGCCGTGACTACGCCAGCGACGGCTTCATCGCCGACCGCGCCACCTATGGCGGGCAATACAGCGGCCAGCGCGCCAGGCTGATCGGCGCCCGGGCCACGGCCCTGGACCAGACCCTGTTGCGCACGCCCTTGAACCAGCATTATCAATTCGGCAGTGCGGATAAAATCCCGCTGCCGGCCCAGGTCACCAACGACTGGACCGACAACCTGATCGGTGCCCAATACCTGGAAATGCCCAAGGGTTCACAGACCCGCGTCAGCCTGACCATCCGCGCCGTGGAGGCTGACCACGCCGCCTACATTTCCCTCAAGGCCAAGGAGTTCGAACAGGATGTGTCGATGGACCTGCCGACAGACGTGGCGGTGACACCCGACCAGCCGCTGGTGATGAACCTCCGTTTCGACAACCCGCAGCAGCGCAAGGCGTTTTCCTTCCATCTGCTCGGTCATGGCGTCGGCGCCATCGAGATCAGCGACTTCAGCGTCGTGACCGAACTGCCGGACCAGACCGACAAGCCGGAATATCTGGACGATATGCAGGACGACAGCGAGGCCCAATCCAGCTGAACGAAAAACGCGGCTAATCCAGCAACCGATGCAGCTTGGCGTACTGCAACAGCATGATGGTCTTGCCGTCGCAAATCTCCCCGGTCTCGATCATGCCCAAGGCCTGGTCGAGGGGTAGCTCCAGCACTTCGATCTCTTCGCCCTCGGCTTCCAGGCCGCCGCCTGCGTGCTGCTTGTCTTCATCGAAGTACTCGCCGACGAAAAAATGCACCCGTTCCGTCACCGAGCCCGGGCTCATGAAGGCGTCGAACACCTTGCGCACGTCCTGGATGATATAGCCGGTTTCTTCCTGGGTTTCCTTGCGGATGCAGGTGTGCGGGTCGTCGTTGTCCAGCAGGCCAGCGCAGGTTTCTATCAACAAGTCGTCGTGCCCGTTGACGAAGGCCGGGAAGCGGAATTGCCGGGTCAACACCACGGTCTGCTTGGCCTTGCTGTACAGCAGGATCGTGGCACCGTTGCCACGGTCGTAGGTCTCGCGCGTCAGCTCGCGCCATTGGCCGTTGCGACCGAGGTAGTCGTAGGTGGTCTTGCGCAGCACGTACCAATCATCCGAGAGGACTTCGACGTGCTTGATGCGTACGCGATCCTTGATGCCGATTGCCTGTGTCATTTGCCCACTCCGTTCGGGACCCGAGGTCCCCTTTGAAAACTCCATTCGCACCTCTTCCATGCCCACAAGAAAACTCACGATGGCCCATCGTTTTTTCTAGTTCGACAAAATCTGCCCGCTCATTAAATCTTCGACCAGCCCTGAGCCTGCGGGGATTCGATCAATAAAAAAGAAACCAGACGAGCATTCCTCATGGGCATCAATCTGAAATTCGGCCACAAGATTCTTCTGGGTGCCTGCCTCATCGTGATGGCGGTATTCCTGTCTTTCTCGTTGTTCAACGACCATCGCCAGCAAGCCAGCACCCGCGAAGCACTGCACCGCAACCTACAGGCCACCGGCCAGTTGCTGGGCGCGAACCTCGACAGCTGGCTGGCCGGCCGGATCCTATTGATCGAAGGTGCCGCCGAAACCATCGCCGCCAATCCCACCCCGCAGAACATCGGCGCAATTCTCTCCCAGGACATCATTACAAGGACCTTCATCGCCAGCTACGTCGGCCTTGAAGACAGTCGTTTCTTTATCCATCCCGAACGGGTAATGCCCGACGGGTATGATGTTCGCCAGCGCGCCTGGTACAAAGACGCGGCTCGCAGCCTTGAACCGGTGCTGACCGAACCCTACATCGGTGCCGGTATTGATTACCTGATCATGACCCAGGCGGCGCCGATCAAGGTCGATGGCAAGGCCGTGGGTGTGCTGGGTGCGAGCCTGAGCCTGGAGCAACTCGCGAAAATCATCAATGCCGTGGACCTCAACGGCATAGGCTACGCCTTCCTGGTCAGCGACGACGGCAAGATCCTGGTGCACCCGGACAACACACGAGTGACCAAGACACTCGCCCAAGCGTTCCCCGAAGGCCCGCCGAGCATCAACAGCGCCTTGAATGAAGTGCAGGAAAACGGCCGGACGCGGATCGTCACGTTTACCCCGATCAACGGCCTACCCTCGCTGCACTGGTCCATCGGACTTTCAGTGGATAAAGACAAGGCCTACGCCGCACTCCACGAGTTTCGCACTTCGGCGTTGGTCGCCACATTGATCGCCATGCTGGTGACGGTCGGTTTGCTCGGCCTGTTGATCAATGCCCTGATGCGACCACTACGCAGCATGGGCTCGGCCATGCAATCCATCGCCGATGGCGAAGGCGACCTGACCCAGCGCCTGCACAGCCTGTCCCGGGACGAGTTCGGCATGATGGCCGGCGGGTTCAACCGCTTCGTCGAACGTATCCAGCAGTCGATCCGGGAAGTCCTGGCGTCCAGTGTCCAACTCACCCACTTGGCGGCACAGGTCAGCCAGGCGTCAAACGCATCCCTGAAAAGCTCTGACACTCAAGCGGCGCTGACCCATAACGTCGCCACGGCTATCAACGAGCTTGGGGCCGCAGCCCAGGAAATCGCCCGCAGCGCCGCTCATGCCTCAAGCCGCGCCTCTGATACCAGGGATCAGACCCAGGAAGGCCAGGCGGTGGTGCAGCGCAGCATCAGCGCCATGTCGCAACTCTCGTCGCAGGTGGTCAATACCCGCCAGGACATCGAAAGCCTGAATGAGAAAACGCTGAAAATCGGACGTATTCTCGACGTCATCAAAGGCATCTCCGACCAGACCAACTTGCTGGCCCTTAACGCTGCCATCGAGGCCGCCCGCGCCGGAGATGCCGGGCGCGGTTTTGCTGTGGTCTCGGACGAAGTCCGTACGCTCGCCCATCGCACCCAACAGTCCGCTCAGGAAATCCACAGCATGATCGAGGAACTGCAAGCAGGTGCCGGCAGCGCCGTGAGCGCCATGCTCGAAAGCCAGCGTCACAGCGACGACAACGTCACTACCGCCAGGCTCGCGGGCGAGCGACTCAACCGTGTGCTGCTGGGCATCGGCGAGATCGACGAGATCAACCTGTCGGTAGCCACCGCCACCGAAGAACAAACCTCAGTGGTGGACAATCTGGATCGCGACATCAGCCACATCAATGACCTGAACCAGGAAATGGTCGGCAATTTGCAATCCACCTTGCAGGCCTGCACAGAACTGGAAAACCAGTCACGCCGCCTGCAACAAATGGTCAACACCTTCAAGATCTAAGGGTCATTCAGACCGGGTAGGCGGGACGCGGGGCAGTGCTCGTTTGTGGGCCGTCTTGAGGTAGGCGCGCTCAATGATCTGTCGCGCCTGCGGCGACACCGCTTCGCCCATCAGATACCCATCGATTTGCTCGTAGCTGCAGCCATACGCCACTTCATCGAGCTTGCCGGGTGCCAGGTCTTCCAAATCGGCGGTCGGTGCCTTGCGCACCAGGTACGCGGGGGCGCCCATCGCATCGGCCAACAATCTCACCTGAGTCTTCGTCAACCCGGACAGCGGGGCCAGGTCGCACGCGCCGTCGCCGAACTTGGTGAAAAAACCCATGACCGCCTCCGCCCCATGATCGGTGCCAACCACCAACCCATTGCTCAGATTGGCAATGGCGTATTGCGCCAGCATCCGTGCCCGGGCCTTGGCGTTGCCTTTGGCAAAGTCGATGAGCTCGGCGCCAGGCTGCAAGCCGTCGATGGCGATACTGCCCATCAGCCCGTCGACACAAGCGGCGATGTTGCTGGTGGTGATCACGTCCGGCCGGATGAAGTCCAGGGACGCCTGGGCGTCTTGCTCATCTGCCTGAGCCTTATAGGGCAACCGGACGGCGATAAAACGCGCCTCGTAGTCTGCCTCCCGCAATTGCTCCACCGCCAACTGGCATAGGCGGCCGGCGGTGAGCGAGTCGACGCCTCCACTGATCCCCAGGACCAGGGACTTGCAACCGGACTCGCGCAAGATCTGCTTGATGAATTCGATGCGGCGGGCAATCTCGGTGGCTTCGCCACCCCGTGTGAGTTGACGATCGATGCCCAGTTCCCGGGCAATGCGTTCTTGCACAAGCGAAGTCATATCAGGCTCCCAGCTGTGGATTGATCAGGGCGACGTTGAACACTTGGGCGGCGTACCGCAGAAACGAGGCATCCTCGCAGACGTTCTTGATCGGGTCGTCGGAGAACTTCACGACCGGCTCGCCGTGGACCCGCACCAGCTTCATGACGATGCTCAGTGGTTCGACACCGTCGACATCGCAGGCCAGGCTGGTGCCCATGCCGAAACCGAATTTGGCCTTGCCGCGAACATGCCGCAGGATCGGCAGGCATTTTTCGAAATTGAGGCCATCGGAGAACATCAGGTCCTTGGTCCGCGGGTCGATGCCCAGCTCCTGATAACGCCCCAGCACCTTGTCGGCCCAGACGATCGGGTCACCGGAATCCTGGCGCAGGCCGTCATAGAGCTTGGCAAAGTACAGGTCGAAATCCTTGAGGAAGAAATCGGTGCTGATGCAGTCCGTCAGGGCGATACCGAGGCGGCCGCGATACTCGCGCACCCAGTTTTCCAACGCCGCGTTCTGGCTCTCGCGCAAGCGCCCGAGTTGTTGATGCACCATCAGCCATTGGTGAGCCATGGTGCCGATCAGGGGCAGATCGAACTCGTAAGCCAAGTGAGCGTTACTGGTGCCGACAAAGACCCCAGGAAAATCGCTGCGCATGATATTCACCACTTCACGCTGGGCCCTGAACGACAGCCGCCGCCGGGTGGAGAAGTCTGAAACGCGAAACTCGGCGAGTTCTTCACGGCTGGCGTTTTTCTCCAGCCATTCGAACTTCTGGTACAGCTTGCGGGTGACGTCGGCCAACTCGACTTCGGGGTACTTCTCGCGGTTGCGCAGTTCACTGACCATGGCCAATACCGGTTGCTCGAACATGATGCAGTGCAGCATCGGCCCCCGGACGCGGATGTGCAGTTGGCCGTCGACTTCCGAAACGTGTATGTAGCGCAAATTGAAGCGAAACAGGCCGAGAAACTGTTCGAAGTCCGGTGTCAGGTATTCGCGGAAACGCTTGTTGAACAGAAACCGCTGCTCCCCTTCGCGCAGCTGCAACCCCGCGAGCCTCTCCAGCTCCACACGAATATCCGGGATCAGGTGACCGAGCCGCTCCTTGGAGCGCACGATGAACTGGTATTCCACCTCGACATTCGGGTGCTGGTGCAAGACCGCCTGCATCATGGTGAAGGTGTAGTAGTCGGTATCCAGAAGACTCTGGATGGTGCCGCTGTTTGAATCGAATGCACTGTCCATGGCTCTTCCTTATGCGTTCGCCAACTGGAGGGTTTCTTCACGCGTCGCGGCAACCGAGACGCCCGCTTGCCGCATGTCTTGAATGGCTTGAATGGCCCCCTCTTCACTGATGGCCCGGCAAGCCGGGAGGTGAATGATCACCTTGAAGCCGGCGGCGGCCAGTTGCAGAGCGGTGGTCTTGACGCAGAAATCCAGCGCCAGCCCGCCAACAATCACCTGCTGCACACCCAGGCCGTTCAGGTACTCGATCACCCCGGTGGACAGCTTGCCGTGCAGATCGTGGTAGCAGGCGCCGTACGGGTGCAAATCCGGCTCGACGCCCTTCCAGACGAAATAGTCGTAGTCGTAGGGAGTCGGCAGTTGATCCAGCAGGGCGAAACCTTCGGTGCCGGGAACGCAGTGGCTGACCCAGGTGATGTCGGCATGCTCGAGCCCGGTCGGCACGAACATCTGTGCGTGATCGGCGACCACCCACGGAGCCAGGGGCGAATGGGCGTCCTTGCTGCCGATGCGGAGGCTGGCCAGGGACGCGATGAAATTCAGCTCACCGCCAATCTGGTCACCGCCCGGCACCGGAAGCTCATCGGGGCATAGCGGCGTAAAGCTCTTTTGCGCATCGACATCGAAGGAAGCTGTTTTCCGGGTCAGGCTGCTCATACTGGGTTTCTCCTCTTCATGGTCACGAGAGTACATAAGGTGTACTTTCATAACAAGCCACTCGCAGAAAATATTTTTGATGATCCATCTTTAATTAGTGGCTATGAATCAGCACAAAGCAGGTTTTCACTAAAAAGATTTTGCTGGTAGAGTACATGTCATGTACCAAAAGAGGATGTGCCATGTTCGAGATTGCCCTTTATGGCGGCGCCTTCAATCCCCCGCACGCCGGTCACGCCCAGGTAATGATCGAGGCCTCACGCCTGGCCAGACGCGTGCTGGTGGTCCCCAGCTTGCGGCATCCCTACGGCAAGCAAATGGTCGACTATGAGGTTCGCCTGAACTGGCTGGAATCGATCGTCGAAAAGGTGCAGCCACTGTGCTGCGCCGAAGTGCGTGCAAGCCGGGCGGAACAGGTCGTGGCCCGTGGCGTTGAAGGCGCAATCTACAGCTACACCCTGCTCGCCCACCTCGCCGACAGCCTGGCCCTGGACGGCAAGCGGATTGCGTTGGTGGTGGGCCAGGATGTTGCGGATCGGCTGCCGACCTTCTATCGCGGGCAAGAATTGCTGGAGCGTTTTTCCATCCTTTGCGTGGAGGAAAAGATCCACGTGCGCAGCACGGTGATTCGCGACCGGCTGGCTTTGGGCGAGCCGCTTCCCAGCGACTGGATGGCACCCGGCATGAACCCGTTAAACTATGGTCTTTACGCTCCCCACGGAAATCGACATGCCCACTAGCACAGCCCCCGCGCGCGGTTATCTGCACACCATCGACCTCTGTGTGCTGCGCTTCTGCCGGGAAACCCACGCACTGGAAATCCTCCTGAACCGACGGGAAGCCGAGCCGTTCGCCGGCCATTGGGCGCTGCCCGGGATCGTGGTCAATGGTGACGTCGAAGATCTCACGCTGAACGACGCCGTGGAGCGCCTGCGCAATTCAAACAAGGTGGGCATGCCGCTGGCCTGGATCGAACAGGTCGGCACCGTCGGCGACGCGTTCCGCGATCCGCGCTGCTGGTCGTCCTCGACGTTCTACCTGGCGATTGTCAGCGAGGCGGTCCAGCTCGCCGAACACCAGCGATTTTTTCCCCTCAAGGACGTCGCTGACGCCTCGATCAAACTCCCTTTCGACCACAACAGCCTGGTGGCTGCGGTCCAGGAGCGATTGCTGTCCAAGGCCCTCTATAGCAGCCTGCCGCTGATGTTCCTGGGCCCGGAATTCAGCGCGCCGGAAGCGGTGGGCATTTTCTCCGTGGTGCTCGATCGCCCGGTGCTCAAGACCAGCATGCGCCAGCGTTTGCTGAAGATGACCGAAGCGGGTTATTTGCAGGAAACCGGTCGCAAAAAAAGCGGCGACGGCGGCCGCCCACAACGCACGGTGGAGAATCTCAAACCGGACAGCGTTTATCTTTTTGATCGGTGTTTTCTGGAGTGATTTGTGCGTACGGCCAGCACACCTTCCTCGCCCCGATATCAAAGGCCATGGGGTCTCTGCTAGATCAAAGAACAGCTTAGGAGAGTCCTTCGAGCAATCCGGCTTCGCCCAGCAAGTCCACGATGACATGCTCGTCAACCGCGTAGACACCACGAGAGGCTTTCCAGACCAGCTTCTTTTCCTGAAGGGCGATGAGCGCTTGCTGAACACCCGGCACTTCGACCTTTATATCGTGCTCTGCGATACCGGCCTGCTCCATCGCTTTCGCATAGAGCTCCATGGTGGGTGCCTCGAAAGGCGCATAATTATCGCCTTTGGCACTCATGACGCGGATAACGGCGGACTGGATAGGGGTCAGGCTATGAATAACTTTCTTGAGGTTTGCGTTGAGCTCGTCAGCTTGCGCCCGAACCAACGTTGCGAATCGCTCGGGGATGGTTGCAGGATCCAGCGCAAAATCGAACCTGATCTCATCGGCGGCGGCACCTAGCAACTCAGGACGATAACCACTCTCCTTGAACAACTCGAACACATTAGAGGGATCGAGCGGATAGGCGAGATCGATATTCGCGCAGAACCAGTTTATGAAATCCTGATCCAGGGTTGGAAATTGAACCATGGAGGCCCCAAAGAAAGCTTGGTCCTTACTATTGCGGAGCATGGCGAGCTTGTCCCGGTTAGATCCGGTGCAGACGATGCGAAGACCGTGGTGCTTCGAACTGTTTAGCTCGTCCCTTGCCGCTTTCAGTGCGAAAAGCGCCGCAACGCCTTCATCCGTGGTGATCGCATGTTGAGCTTCGTCGATCATCAGGACGATGATCTTCTTCGACTCATCCGAAAGCGCCGCGAGCGCGGTGGTCAAGTCGATATCCCTGCCCAGCGCCAGTCTTTTATGATTCTAAAGCTGTTGACACTTGCAGCGCTGTCGCTTCATTCATGTAATTGCTCTTGCAAGGCCTCGTAACGCTGCCAGCCATCGGCCACCAGTTGCAATGAATGCTGTTGTTTTCTAGCGCTTTCCAGCTCTCGGTGAATGTCGGTCAGATCATCATATGAAAGTATTTTTTCATAATTGCGGGAATAATCGAGAAATCCCTTCAGTCACTCCAGCCCGCAGTAAAGACCTTGCCAGGATTCATCAGCCCCGCCGGGTCCAGCGTGCGCGCTGATCCAAATCGCCAGAGCGTTTAGCTGCGCCCATAAAAAACCCCCTGGATTCAGGGGGTTAGTTTGGCCAGGAAGCTAGCCACAAACCGTCGAGCTGGGAAGCTGTTCCTACGCGCGACGTCCTTACTCAACCGTTACCGATTTTGCCAGGTTACGCGGCTGGTCCACATCGGTACCCTTGAGCACAGCGACGTAGTACGACAGCAGCTGCAGCGGGATGGTGTAGAGGATCGGCGACAGGATGTCGTGGATGTGCGGCATGTGCACCACGTGGGTGCCTTCGCCATTGGTCATGCCAGCCTTTTCGTCAGCAAAGACAATCAACTGGCCGCCACGGGCGCGCACTTCCTGCAGGTTGGACTTGAGCTTTTCCAGCAGCTCGTTGTTCGGCGCGACGGTGACCACCGGCATGTCGTTATCCACAAGCGCGAGCGGGCCGTGCTTGAGCTCGCCAGCCGGGTAGGCCTCGGCGTGGATGTAGGAGATTTCCTTGAGCTTCAAGGCCCCTTCCATCGCCACCGGGAATTGCGCGCCACGGCCCAGGAACAGGGTGTGGTTCTTCTCGGCGAACAGCTCGGCGATTTTTTCCACAGTACCGTCCATGGCCAGGGCTTCGCCCAGGCGGGCCGGCAGGCGGCGCAGCTCTTCGACCAATGTTGCCTCGACCCCTTTGCCCAGGGTACCGCGCACCTGGCCCAGGGACAGGGTCAGCAACAGCAGGCCCACCAGCTGCGTGGTAAACGCCTTGGTCGACGCCACGCCGATTTCGCGGCCGGCCTGGGTCAGCAGGGTCAGGTCGGATTCGCGCACCAGCGAGCTGATGCCGACGTTGCAGATCGCCAGGCTGGCGAGGAAACCCAGTTCCTTGGCGTTGCGCAGGGCGGCCAGGGTGTCGGCGGTTTCGCCAGACTGGGAGATGGTGACGAACAGCGAATCGGGTTGCACCACCACTTTGCGATAGCGGAACTCGCTGGCCACTTCGACCTGGCACGGAATACCGGCCAGTTCTTCCAGCCAGTAACGGGCGACCATGCCGGCGTGATAACTGGTGCCGCAGGCCACGATCTGTACGTTGCGGACCTTGGCGAACAACTCGGCCGCCTGTGGACCGAACGCCTGGACCAGCACCTGGCTCTGGCTCATGCGGCCTTCCAGGGTGCGTTGGACCACGGCCGGTTGTTCGTGGATTTCCTTGAGCATGAAGTGGCGGAACTCGCCCTTGTCGGCGGCTTCGGCACCGTCGCGGTACTGGACGGTTTCACGTACCACGTCTTTGCCGTCGAGGTCCCAGATCTGCACGCTGTCGCGGCGAATTTCGGCGATATCGCCTTCTTCCAGGTACATGAAGCGGTCGGTGACCTGGCGCAGCGCCAACTGATCGGACGCCAGGAAGTTTTCCCCCAGGCCCAGGCCGATAACCAATGGGCTGCCGCTGCGGGCCGCCACCAGGCGATCAGGTTGTTTCGCGCTGATGACCGCCAGGCCATAGGCACCGTGCAGTTCCTTGACGGTGGCCTTGAGGGCGACGGTCAGGTCCACCAGGTCCTTGAGCTTGTGGTTGAGCAGATGGGCGATGACTTCGGTGTCGGTGTCCGAGGTGAACACATAGCCGAGCGCCTTGAGCTGTTCACGCAGGGCTTCGTGGTTTTCGATGATGCCGTTGTGCACCACCGCCAGGTCGCCGGAAAAATGCGGGTGAGCGTTACGCTCGCACGGCGCGCCATGGGTGGCCCAACGCGTGTGGGCGATGCCCAGGCGACCGAGCAGCGGTTCGGCTTCCAGCGCCTGCGCAAGCTCGCTGACCTTGCCCGGACGACGCATGCGTTCGAGCTTCTCGTCGTTGGTAAACACCGCCACACCGGCGCTGTCATAACCGCGGTATTCCAGGCGCTTGAGGCCTTCGAGCAAGATTGCTGTGATGTTGCGTTCAGCAACGGCGCCGACAATTCCACACATGCTATTTCTCCTGGCTGACAGGCGCGCAGATCACGGTGATGCCGCGGGCCTGAATCTGATCGCGGGCCTCTACGGGCAGGCGATCATCGGTAATGAGGGTATGGACGCTGCTCCACGGCAGTTCCAGGTTAGGGATCTTGCGGCCGATCTTGTCGGCCTCCACCATTACGATCACTTCCCGGGCAACCTCAGCCATCACACGGCTCAAGCCCAGCAGTTCGTTGAAGGTGGTGGTACCTCGAACCAGATCGATGCCGTCGGCGCCGATGAACAGCTGGTCGAAGTCATAGGAACGCAGGACCTGCTCGGCCACCTGGCCCTGGAACGACTCGGAGTGAGGATCCCAGGTACCGCCGGTCATCAACAGCACCGGCTCGTGCTCCAGTTCGCTCAAGGCGTTGGCGACGTGCAGGGAATTGGTCATCACCACCAGGCCCGGCTGTTGGCCGAGTTGCGGAATCATGGCCGCCGTGGTGCTGCCGCTGTCGATGATGATGCGCGCGTGCTCGCGGATCCGCTTCACGGCGGCCCGGGCAATGGCCAGTTTGTACTTGGAGACGGTTTGCCCGTTATCGGCCACCAACTCCTGCGGCATCGGGACCGCGCCACCGTAGCGACGCAGCAGCAGGCCGTTGGTTTCCAGGGCGGCGAGATCCTTGCGAATCGTAACTTCCGAGGTTTCGAAGCGCTTGGCCAACTCATCCACACTGACCTCACCCTGCTCCTGGAGCAAGGCAAGGATGTTGTGACGGCGTTGTGGTGTGTTGCGTTTCGACATGGCGGTATAAGTTTCGATTCGAAAGATAACGTAAGCAATAAAAACCTATTGAAGCGATATCGTCAAGACAGCAGAAGAAAAATTCAGAAAGTCCCTAAATCACTGTGGGAGCGAGCTTGCTCGCGAAGGGGCCGGGTCAGGCAATGCTGCTTTACCTGATATACCGCTATCGCGAGCAAGCTCGCTCCCACAGGGGGGGTTGTGGATAACTTTAGGGCTTCTTGATTTTCTCCGGCCGCTTCCAGCCGTCGATATTGCGTTGGCGGGCGCGTCCGACTGCCAATTGGCCTTTATCCACATTCTGGGTAAGGGTCGAACCGGCTGCCGTGGTCGCACCGCTGGAGATATCCACAGGTGCTACCAAGGAGTTGTTCGAGCCGATGAACACATCTTCGCCCAACACGGTTTTCCACTTGTTGGCGCCATCGTAGTTGCAGGTGATGGTCCCCGCGCCAATGTTGGTGCGGGCGCCGACTTCGGCGTCACCGAGGTAGGTCAGGTGCCCGGCCTTGGCGCCTTCGCCCAGGTGAGCATTCTTCAGTTCAACAAAGTTACCCACATGGGCACGGGCTTCCAGCACAGAGCCTGGGCGCAGGCGGGCAAACGGGCCAGCATCGCTGCCCTCCCCCATGACCGCACCGTCGAGATGGCTGTTGGCCTTGATCACCACGCCTTTGCGCAGGGTGCTGTCCTTGATCACGCAGTTCGGGCCGATGACCACGTCGTCTTCGATGACAACCTTGCCTTCGAGGATGACGTTGATGTCGATGACCACATCGCGACCCACGCTGACTTCACCGCGCACGTCGAAACGGGCCGGATCGCGCAGGGTCACGCCTTGGGCCATCAAGCGGCGGGCGGCGCGCAATTGATAGTGGCGCTCCAGTTCGGCCAATTGCCGGCGATCATTGGCGCCCTGCACTTCCATGGCGTCCAGCGGCTGCTCGGTGGCGACCACCAGCCCGTCGCTGACCGCCATGGCGATCACGTCGGTCAGGTAGTACTCGCCCTGGGCGTTGTTGTTCGACAGACGACTCATCCAGTCACCCAGGCGCTCAGCCGGTACGGCCAGAATCCCGGTGTTGCCTTCAGTGATCGCGCGCTGGGCTTCGTTGGCGTCCTTCTGCTCGACGATGGCGGTCACCTGGCCGTCGACGTTACGCACGATGCGGCCATAACCGATGGGGTCGTCCAGCTCGACGGTCAACAGGCCCAACTGTTGTGGCGCGACATGCTTGAGCAGGCGTTGCAAGGTGTCGACTTCGATCAGCGGCACATCGCCGTAGAGAATCAGCACCGTATCCGCCGTGATGAACGGCACAGCCTGGGCCACCGCATGGCCGGTGCCCAGTTGTTTGTCCTGCAGGACGAAATTCAGGTCATCGGCGGCCAGGCGTTCGCGCACTGCATCGGCACCGTGGCCGATCACCACGTGAATGCGCTGTGGATCAAGTTGCCGAGCGCTGTGGATAACATGGCCGAGCATGGAATTGCCGGCTACCGGGTGCAAGACCTTGGGCAGCGCCGAACGCATGCGGGTGCCTTGACCGGCCGCGAGGATAACGATTTCGAGAGACATGACTGGCTACCAATCCTGGGTGGTCAGCGGCTGCGACCAGATGATGAGTGTCGGGAAAAGAAAAAAGGGTAGCCGAGGCTACCCTTTTTAATCAATCGCACAGAAAGCAGACGGCTTAGCCGCCGAACTTCTTGCGGATCTGCTGGACGGTGCGCAGCTGGGCTGCGGCCTCGGCCAGACGTGCAGCAGCAGAACCGTAATCGAACTCCGCGCCTCGCTCGTGCAGGGCCTTCTCGGCAGCCTTGACGGCTTCCTGAGCGGAGGCTTCGTCCAGGTCGGCAGCACGTTGCACAGTGTCGGCAAGGACCTTGACCATGTTCGGCTGAACCTCGAGGAAACCACCGGAGATGTAATACACCTCGGCTTCCCCGCCCTGCTTGATCAAGCGGATCGGACCCGGTTTCAGATTAGTGATCAGCGGTGCGTGACCCAGAGCGATACCAAGATCACCCAGCTCACCATGCGCAATCACCATCTCGACCAGACCGGAGAAGATTTCCCCTTCCGCACTGACGATATCGCAATGGACTGTCATAGCCATCTGATTGCCTCAACCTAAATTAGCGCCCGTTGCCGGGCGCCGGGATTACAGTTTCTTGGCTTTCTCGATCGCTTCTTCGATGCCGCCGACCATGTAGAACGCTTGTTCTGGCAGGTGGTCGTAGTCACCGTTGAGGATGCCTTTGAAGCCAGCAATGGTGTCTTTCAGGGAAACGTATTTACCCGAGGCACCGGTGAAGACTTCAGCCACGAAGAACGGCTGCGACAAGAAGCGCTGGATCTTACGAGCGCGGGATACCAACTGCTTGTCGGCTTCCGACAGCTCGTCCATACCCAGGATCGCAATGATGTCCTTCAGCTCTTTGTAGCGCTGCAGCACGTACTGGACGCCGCGAGCGGTGTCGTAGTGCTCCTGGCCGATCACGTTCGGGTCCAGCTGGCGCGAAGTCGAGTCCAGTGGGTCAACCGCTGGGTAGATACCCAGGGAAGCGATGTCACGGGACAGAACGACGGTGGCGTCCAAGTGGGCGAAGGTGGTCGCTGGCGACGGGTCGGTCAAGTCATCCGCAGGTACGTATACCGCTTGGATCGAAGTGATCGAACCTTCCTTGGTCGAAGTGATACGTTCTTGCAGAACGCCCATCTCTTCAGCCAGGGTCGGCTGGTAACCTACTGCCGAAGGCATACGGCCCAGCAGTGCGGATACTTCGGTACCGGCCAGGGTGTAACGGTAGATGTTGTCGACGAACAGCAGAACGTCGTTACCTTCGTCACGGAACTTCTCGGCCATGGTCAGGCCGGTCAGGGCTACGCGCAGACGGTTTCCCGGCGGCTCGTTCATCTGGCCATAGACCAGTGCCACTTTGTCCAGAACGTTGGAATCCTTCATCTCGTGGTAGAAGTCGTTACCCTCACGAGTACGCTCACCCACACCGGCGAACACGGAATAACCGCTGTGCTCGATGGCGATGTTACGGATCAGTTCCATCATGTTTACGGTCTTGCCTACACCGGCACCACCGAACAGACCCACTTTACCGCCCTTGGCGAACGGGCAAACCAGGTCGATAACCTTGATGCCGGTTTCCAGCAGGTCGTTGCCGCCTGCCTGTTCAGCGAAGGATGGCGCAGGACGGTGAATGCCCCAGCGCTCTTCGGTGTCGATCGGACCCGCTTCGTCGATCGGGTTACCCAGTACGTCCATGATCCGGCCCAGGGTCGCTTTACCGACCGGTACGGAGATGGCAGCGCCAGAGTCGATAACGTCCAGACCGCGCTTCAAGCCTTCGGTAGAACCCATCGCAATGGTACGAACGATGCCGTCGCCCAGCTGCTGCTGAACTTCCAGGGTAGTTTCCGCGCCTTGTACTTTCAGCGCGTTGTAGATGCTCGGTACGCTGTCGCGTGGAAATTCCACGTCGATAACGGCGCCGATGATTTGAACGATACGTCCGCTACTCATAGCTGGATCCTCTGAATATTTGAACCGTTAAACCGCGGCAGCGCCGCCGACGATTTCCGAGATCTCTTGGGTGATCGCAGCCTGACGCGCCTTGTTGTAGATCAGCTGCAAATCGCTGATCAAATCACCGGCGTTGTCGGTAGCGTTCTTCATCGCGATCATCCGCGCTGCTTGTTCAGCTGCGTTGTTCTCGACCACCGCCTGGTAGACCTGCGACTCCACGTAGCGGACCATCAAGCCGTCAAGCAGCTCCTTGGCATCCGGTTCGTAGAGATAGTCCCAGTGGTGCTTGAGTTCCTGTTCCGGGGTCGCCACCAGTGGGATCAATTGCTCCACGGTTGGCTGTTGCGTCATGGTGTTGATGAACTTGTTGGATACCACGGACAGGCGGTCAATCCGGCCTTCCAGGTAAGCATCCAGCATCACCTTGACGCTGCCGATCAGGTCATTGATCGACGGTTCTTCACCCAGGTGGCTGATAGCAGCGACGACGTTGCCGCCGAAGTTGCGGAAGAAAGCCGCACCCTTGCTACCAATCACGCACAGATCGATCTCGACGCCTTGTTCGCGGTTTACAGCCATGTCCTTGACCAGGGCCTTGAACAGGTTGGTGTTCAAGCCACCACACAGACCACGGTCACTGCTCACCACGACGTAACCGACGCGCTTGATAGCACGGTCGATCATGAACGGGTGGCGATATTCCGGGTTGGCGTTGGCCAGATGACCAATAACCTGGCGGATGCGCTCCGCATAAGGGCGGCTAGCAGCCATGCGCATTTGTGCCTTGCGCATTTTGCTGACCGCCACTTTTTCCATGGCGCTGGTAATTTTTTGCGTGCTTTTGATGCTCGCAATCTTACTGCGAATCTCTTTTGCGCCTGCCATGTAACACCTATCAGGTTAGCAAGCGGGAGCCTTGCGACTCCCGCTGCGGCTTACCAGGTTTGGGTGGCCTTGAACTTCTCGATACCGGCTTTCATGCCAGCGTCGATTTCGTCATTGAAGTCACCCTTCACGTTGATCTTGGCCAACAAGTCGGCGTGATCGCGGTTGAAGTAAGCAATCAGCGCTTGTTCAAAGCTGCCGACCTTGGCGATTTCAACGTCAGTCAGGAACCCACGCTCAGCGGCATACAGCGACAGCGCCATGTCAGCGATCGACATTGGTGCGTATTGCTTCTGCTTCATCAGCTCGGTAACGCGCTGACCATGCTCAAGTTGCTTACGGGTCGCTTCGTCCAGGTCAGAAGCGAACTGGGCGAATGCCGCCAGTTCACGGTACTGGGCCAGGGCGGTACGGATACCACCGGACAGCTTCTTGATGATCTTGGTCTGAGCGGCACCACCCACACGGGATACCGAAACACCGGCGTTCACAGCAGGACGGATCCCGGAGTTGAACATGGCCGATTCCAGGAAGATCTGACCGTCGGTGATGGAAATCACGTTGGTCGGAACGAACGCGGAAACGTCGCCAGCCTGGGTTTCGATGATCGGCAGAGCGGTCAGGGAGCCGGTCTTGCCGGTCACTGCGCCGTTGGTGAACTTCTCTACGTACTCTTCCGAAACGCGGGATGCGCGCTCCAGCAGACGGGAGTGGAGATAGAACACGTCGCCTGGGTAGGCTTCACGGCCTGGTGGACGGCGCAGCAGCAGGGAGATCTGGCGGTAAGCCACTGCCTGCTTGGACAGATCGTCATAAACGATCAGCGCGTCTTCACCGCGGTCGCGGAAGTATTCGCCCATGGTGCAACCGGAGTACGGTGCCAGGAACTGCAGCGCAGGAGATTCCGATGCGCTCGCCGCCACGATGATCGTGTTGGCCAGGGCGCCGTTTTCTTCCAGCTTGCGAACCACGTTGGCGATGGTCGATTGCTTCTGACCGATGGCTACGTAGACGCAGAAAATGCCGCTGTTCTTCTGGTTGATGATCGCGTCGATCGCCAGAGCGGTCTTACCGATCTGACGGTCACCGATGATCAGCTCACGCTGGCCACGGCCGACAGGGATCATGGCATCGACAGCCTTGTAGCCAGTCTGTACAGGCTGGTCTACCGACTTACGCCAGATCACGCCAGGAGCAACTTTCTCGACCGCGTCGGTCTCGGTGTTGTTCAGCGGACCTTTACCGTCAACAGGGTTGCCCAGTGCGTCGACGACGCGACCCAGCAGTTCCTTACCAACCGGAACTTCGAGGATGCGGCCGGTGCACTTGGCGCTCATGCCTTCGGCCAGCGACTGGTAGGAACCCAGTACAACGGCACCTACGGAGTCTTGCTCCAGGTTGAGGGCCATACCGTAGACGCCGCCCGGAAACTCGATCATCTCGCCGTACATGACGTCGGCCAGACCGTGAATCCGCACGATACCGTCAGATACGCTGACGACAGTGCCTTCGTTACGGGCTTGGGAGGTCACATCGAGCTTGTCGATGCGGCCCTTGATAATTTCACTTATTTCGGAAGGATTGAGTTGCTGCATTGCTCTGCTGCCCCTTCAAACTCAAGATTTCAATGCTTCGGCAAGTTTCGCGATTTTGCCGCGAATCGAGCCATCGATAACCAGGTCGCCGGCGCGGATTACAACGCCCCCTATCAGGGACTTGTCTTCCTCGACTTGCAGGCGCACTTCCCGGTTGAGTCGTGCACTGAGAACCTTGGCGAGTTTGTCTTGCTGTTCTTGGTTCAATGCGAAAGCACTGGTCACTTCCACGTCTACCGACTTCTCTTGCTCGGCCTTGTACAGGTCGAAAAGAGTGGCGATCTCCGGCAGAAGCAGGAGACGGTCGTTTTCGGCAACGACGTGAATGAAATTCTGTGCCTTGGCATCGAACTTGTCGCCGCACACGTCAATGAACGTGGCGGCCTTTTCTGCGCTCGTCAGTCGCGGGGCCTTGAGCACGCGCTGCATGGTGTCGTCTTGCGACACCGCTGCAGCCAGGCCGAGCATGGCTGACCAATTGGCCAGTTGCTGGTGGGCCTGAGCGTGCTCGAAGGCCGCCTTAGCGTAAGGTCGGGCCAACGTGGTCAGTTCTGCCATGATCGCCCTCGCTTAGATTTCAGCAGCCAGTTGGTTAACCAGCTCTGCGTGCGCGTTTTGATCGATTGTGGCACCCAGGATCTTCGAAGCACCGCCAACGGCCAGGGCACCCACTTGGGCACGCAGCGCGTCTTTGACACTATTGAGTTCCTGTTCGATCTCGGCTTGAGCCTGAGCCTTCACACGGTCAGCTTCGACGCGAGCCTGTTCACGGGCTTCGTCGACAATCTGGGTACCGCGTTTCTTGGCTTGCTCGATGATTTCAGCTGCCTGAGCTTTCGCTTCGCGCAGTTGCTGACCCACTTTCTCATGGGCCAACTCCAGGTCGCGAGCTGCACGGCTGGCAGCGTCCAGACCATCAGCGATCTTCTTTTGACGTTCGTGCAATGCCGCAATGACCGGAGGCCATACGAACTTCATGCAGAACAGTACAAAAATCAGGAACGCAACGGACTGGCCAATCAGGGTCGCATTAATGTTCACGCCAACACCTCGCAGTTACGTTGTCCATCACACCAATCTACTCGAGACATCCGAGTAATTAGCCAGCGATTTGACCAACGAACGGGTTCGCAAAGGTGAAGAACAGCGCGATACCAACACCGATCATGGTCACGGCGTCGAGCAGACCGGCCACGATGAACATTTTGACTTGCAGCATTGGAACCATTTCTGGCTGACGCGCTGCGCCTTCCAGGAACTTGCCGCCCAACAGGCCGAAACCAATTGCGGTACCCAGTGCGCCCAGGCCGATCAACAGTGCAACAGCGATAGCGGTTAGACCAACTACAGTTTCCATCTTTCCTCCCGACTTTTACGTCGTATGGTTTAGGTTTTTTAGATTAAAGCGGTAAAACAAATCGTTTCTCAGCCCGGTTCGGGCTCCTTCCCGTTTGACCGGGAAGGACATCAGACTAGTCGAGACTGGCCTTAATGGTTTTCTTCGTGCGCCATCGACAGGTAGACGATGGTCAGCATCATGAAGATGAACGCCTGCAGGGTGATGATCAGGATGTGGAACACAGCCCACGCCCATTGCAGGACTACACCCAGGCCGCTGAGCCACAGCAGGCCGCTGCCGAACATCACAGCGATCAGGATGAACACCAGTTCGCCGGCATACATGTTGCCGAACAGACGCAGTGCCAGAGAAATCGGTTTGGCGATCAGGGTCACGAATTCGAGCAGGAAGTTCACCGGGATCAGCAGGGCTTGAACCAGGATGTTCTTGCTGCCGAACGGGTGCAGGGTCAGTTCGCCGATGAAGCCGCCGATGCCCTTGACCTTGATGCTATAGAAAATGATCAGTGCGAAGACCGAGAAGGCCATGCCCAGGGTTGCGTTCGGGTCGGTGGTCGACACGGCGCGGAATGGGATGTGGTGGTCGCCGGTGATCAGGATGGCCAGCTGAGGAATCCAGTCGACCGGTACCAGGTCGACGGCGTTCATCAGGAACACCCAGACGAAGATGGTCAGTGCCAGCGGTGCGATCACCGGGCTACGGCCATGGAAGCTGTCTTTCACGCTGCCATCGACGAATTCGACCAGTACTTCAACGAAGTTCTGCAGTGCACCAGGCTGACCGGAAGTCGCCTTCTTTGCCGCCATGCGGAAAAGAAGAACGAAGATCAGGCCCAATGCGACCGACCAGCCGAGGGTATCGACGTGGAAAGCCCAGAAGCCCATTTCCTTGGCTTCTGCTGCGGAGTGGGCAAAGCCCCAGCCGCCGTTGGGTAGCTGACCGAAGGTCAGGTTCTGCAAGTGGTGCTGGATATAGCCCGAAGCGGTTGTCTCTGCCATGGTTGCCTCAAACGCCCTAAGGTCTCGAAAGTCTTGTTCTCATTAGCAGGGGAGCGAACCAGCTAACCAGTTGGGTCAGCACGAAGACGCTGAATACAGCCAGCGGCGCCAGTGGCTTCACACCTGCGAACGTCAATGCAAACAGCACTGCCGTCAAAATCAGTTTCCCCGCCTCGCCGGCATAAAAAGACCGGACGATAGCCTGGGCTGCTCGGGCGCCGGAAAACCGAAAGGCCCTGTGAGCGAAGTAAATATTGGGAAGCAAGGCTATCAGGCCTCCGCAAAGCCCTGAGTATCCGGCGACGACTCCTTTCCATTGCCAAAGCGCCAATGCGGCGATCAGTACAACGGTGAATTGGGCCATCAAAACCGGGAAAACTGCCAGACGATGGAACGGCAAGCGGTTTGGCGTGCGGGTTTCCATCGCTTTTGCTCTCCAATAGTCGGCCGCCATAATTCAATAACTTGGCATAATTTGTGCCGACAAAATGCGCGCAGAGTATAGGGGCGGTTCTGCCCCTATTCAACTGTCGGGTAGTGATTTCCGACTGCGCGCTACAAGAGCAATTGTTTCAGCGAATGTGTGCAAGGACACCTTGCAGCTCATCGAGGGAGTTGTAACCAATCACCAATTGCCCCTTGCCCTTCTTTCCGTGGCGGATCTGCACCGCAGAGCCCAGGCGCTCGGCCAGGCGTTGTTCCAGGCGAGCGATATCAGGATCGGTTTTGGGTGCCTCGACAGGGGCCGGTTTGCCGCTCAGCCACTGGCGAACCAGTGCCTCGGTTTGGCGCACAGTCAGACCGCGTGCGACAACATGTCGCGCCCCTTCAACCTGTTGATTTTCCGGCAAACCGAGCAACGCCCGGGCATGACCCATTTCCAGGTCGCCATGGGACAGCATGGTCTTGATGACTTCCGGCAACGCAATCAGGCGCAGCAGGTTGGCCACGGTCACGCGGGACTTGCCCACCGCCTCGGCAACTTGTTGCTGGGTCAGCTGGAATTCCTGCTGCAAACGCTGCAGGGCCACGGCTTCCTCGATCGGGTTGAGGTCTTCACGCTGGATGTTCTCGATCAGCGCCATGGCGATGGCCGTTTCATCCGGTACATCGCGGACCATCGCCGGGATGGTTTCCTGGCCGGCCTGCTGGCTGGCGCGCCAGCGACGTTCGCCGGCAATGATCTCGAAGCGCCCATTGGCGATCGGCCGGACCACGATCGGCTGCATCACGCCCTGGCTCTTGATCGACTGGGCCAATTCTTCCAGCGCCTGCGGATCCATGTCCCGACGCGGCTGATATTTGCCGCGCTGGATCAGGTCCAGCGGCAAATGCTGCAACTCACGCTGATCGACCTGGACGGCCTGTTCTTCCAGCGAGCTGACAGTGGGACCGCTGAGCAGTGCATCCAGTCCACGTCCGAGACCTCGTTTCTTGACGGCCATGGGGTTTCCTTAAGTTGGCTGGGCTGCAGCGGTGCGTGGATTGCGGCGCTGACGGCGAACCATCTCGCCCGCCAGGGCCAGGTAAGCCAGCGCACCACGGGATTGTTTGTCGTAGGCCAGGGCCGGCATGCCGTAGCTCGGCGCTTCGGCCAGACGGATGTTACGCGGGATGACCGTGTCGTAGAGCTGCTCGCCGAAGTGTTCCTTGAGCTGGGCCGAAACATCGTTCATCAGGCTCAGGCGCGGGTCGTACATGGTCCGCAGCAGGCCTTCGACCTTCAGGTCCGGGTTCAGCAGTTCGGCGATGCGCTTGATGTTATCCACAAGGTCGCTCAAGCCTTCCAATGCGAAGTATTCGCACTGCATGGGGATAATGACCCCATCGGCCGCCACCAGGGCGTTGAGGGTCAGCATCGACAGCGACGGCGGGCAGTCGATCAGGATGTAATCGTAGTTTTCCCGGATCGGCGCCAAGGCGCTGCGCAGACGGCTTTCCTTCATCTGCATTTCCAGCAGCACCACTTCGGCCGCCGTCAGGTCACGGTTGGCCGGCAGCAGTTGATAACCGCCGTGTTCGGAGAAGTGCATGGCCTGGCCCAGATCGCATTCGCCGATCAGGACGTCGTAGATGGAGTTTTCCAGGCCATGCTTATCCACACCGCTACCCATGGTGGCGTTGCCCTGTGGATCGAGATCGATCAACAGCACCCGGCGCTTGGTCGCGACCAGGGATGCTGCGAGGTTGATACAGGTGGTGGTCTTGCCCACACCACCCTTCTGGTTCGCTATCGCGAATACCTTAGCCATTCTTGCTTGTGTTCCCAATCATGCCGTGCGGCGCAGTATCAGCAGATGGCGTTGGCCTTGGCAACCGGGTACGGCCAAGGCGTGTTCGCTATCGAGGTGGAAGTCTGCCGGCAATGCTACCAGCTCATCGGCTGGATGAACGCCCTTCATTGCCAGCCAGCGCGTATCGGCGTCGCCCAGGTGGCGAGTCCAGTTGCTGAAGTTCTCCATGCTGCTGAACGCCCGGGAGATGATCCCGTTGAACGGCTCGGCAGGCTGGAACGCTTCGACGCGGCTGTGGATAACTTGCAGGTTATCCAGTTTGAGTTCGAGTTTGACCTGGGTCAGGAAGCGGGTTTTCTTGCCGTTGCTGTCCAGGCAGGTCACTTGCGAGTCGGGAAACAGGATCGCCAGCGGGATTCCCGGCATGCCCCCGCCACTGCCGACATCCAGCCAGCGACCGTTTTCGATGAAGGACATGACGCTGAGGCTGTCGAGCAAATGGCGCGAGACCATTTCATCCGGATCGCGCACGGCGGTCAGGTTGTAGGCCTTGTTCCATTTGATCAACAACGCCAGATAACCCAGCAATTGCGCGTGCTGGGCTTCGGTCAAGTTGACGCCGAGCTGACGGGCACCTGTGGATAACTCTTCAGCGTGTTGCGAGGTGACCATCGAACTCAAGCGCTTTGCTCCAACTGGCGGCCGGCGCCGCGTTTTTTCAAATGAATCATCAACAGGGAAATCGCCGCTGGCGTAACGCCTGGAATACGCGAGGCCTGGCCCAGGGTTTCTGGACGGGTCGCACCGAGCTTGCTCTGGATTTCTTTCGACAGCCCGGAAATGCCGGTGTAATCGATATCCACAGGCAGCTTGGTGTCTTCACTGGCGCGCAGACGGGCGATTTCGTCTTGCTGGCGGTCGATGTAACCGGCGTATTTGGTCTTGATCTCGACCTGTTCGGCCACTTGCGGATCTTCCGCACCCTGGCCGGTCACTTCCACCAGCCCGGCATAGTCGATTTCCGGACGGCTCAAGAGGTTCAACAGGTTGTATTCGTGGGTCAGTGGCGTGCCGAATTTCGCGGCAATGGCATCGCCCTGCTCGGTACCGGGACGAACCCAGGTGCTTTTCAGGCGCTGCTCTTCCAGCTCGATGCTCTCGCGTTTCTTGCAGAACGCGGCCCAACGCACGTCGTCCACCAACCCCAGTTCGCGACCTTTCTCGGTCAAGCGCAGGTCGGCGTTGTCTTCACGCAGGATCAGGCGGTATTCGGCGCGGGATGTGAACATCCGATACGGTTCCTGGGTGCCCAGGGTAATCAGGTCATCCACCAGCACACCGATGTACGCCTCGTCACGACGCGGGCACCAGGCTTCTTTGCCCTTGGCGAGCAGTGCGGCGTTGGCTCCGGCGAGCAAACCCTGGGCACCCGCTTCTTCGTAGCCGGTGGTGCCGTTGATCTGCCCGGCGAAGAACAGACCGCCGATAGCTTTGGTTTCCAGGCTGTACTTCAGATCACGCGGATCGAAGTAGTCGTACTCGATCGCATAACCCGGACGCACGATGTGCGCGTTCTCCATGCCACGGATCGATTGCACGATCTGCAATTGCACGTCGAACGGCAGACTTGTGGATATCCCGTTCGGATACAACTCATGGGTGGTCAAACCTTCCGGTTCGATGAACACCTGATGGCTTTCCTTGTCGGCAAAGCGATGGATCTTGTCTTCAATCGACGGGCAATAGCGCGGGCCGACACCTTCGATTTCACCGGCAGCGGAATACATCGGCGAACGATCGAGGTTCGCCGCAATGATTTCGTGGGTGCGGGCGTTGGTGTGGGTGATCCAGCAACTGACTTGCCGTGGATGCTGTTCCTTGTTGCCCATGAACGACATCACCGGGATCGGCGTATCGCCAGGCTGCTCGGTCATCACCGAGAAATCCACGGACTTGCCGTCGATGCGAGGTGGCGTACCGGTTTTCAGGCGCCCGACACGCAATGGCAACTCACGCAGACGGCGAGCCAGAGCAATCGACGGCGGATCACCGGCGCGACCGCCGGAAAAATTCTGTAAACCGATGTGGATAAGTCCGCCAAGGAAGGTCCCGGTGGTCAACACCACGGAATCGGCGAAGAACCGCAGGCCCATTTGCGTGACGACTCCGCGTACCTGGTCCTGCTCGACGATCAGGTCATCGGCCGCTTGTTGAAATATCCACAGGTTCGGCTGGTTTTCCAGGATTTCACGGACAGCTGCCTTGTACAGGACTCGGTCGGCCTGGGCGCGAGTAGCGCGCACGGCTGGGCCTTTGCGGCTGTTCAATACGCGAAACTGGATACCACCCTTATCGGTGGCCATGGCCATCGCGCCGCCCAGGGCATCGATTTCCTTGACCAGGTGGCTTTTGCCGATCCCACCAATGGCAGGGTTGCAACTCATGGCACCGAGGGTTTCCACGTTATGCGTCAGCAACAGGGTTTTTGCCCCCATGCGTGCTGATGCAAGTGCTGCCTCGGTACCGGCATGACCGCCGCCGATGACGATCACTTCAAAACGGGAAGGGAAATCCACCACGCACCTCGTGCCTGCTTAATTCAGGTAATTCGGAAATAGGTCTTGAGCCTGGCCAGAGCGTTTTTCGAACCAGGTCGGCAAGTATAGGGACTTCCCCTTTCCTAAAGAACCCTTTGCACAAAATTTAACCAGCTGTGGAAAACTCGCGGTTAAAGAAATTAAAAAGAAAGAAATTTATAAAACCTTTGTTTTTATGTTTATTCTTACTGAGCCACTTATCTGTGGATAACGTTACACAGGCCTTTATTTACAATGTGTACAGAGATTCAAAACCCTGTGATCAGGTGGCAATGAGGGGGTTGGATAACCGGTGTAAGCCTGTGGATGAATGGGCCTGTTATCCACAGAGGCGGTTATCTTCAGTTTTGAAGGGGGTTTATCAACCGACCTCAATGGCAGTTATTCACAGGGCTTAATCCACAGAAAACCGCCGCAATGGACCGCCGCAGCGTCCACAGGCAAGCCGCCATCAAGGGCAATCGTTTCAAAAATAGAGGGGAGGAACCGGGTTTGTGTTGGACTCGAGAGGCTTCGAGGACAAACCCGGTTTGAAAGGCGGGGTTATTTACCGATGCAGAAGCTGGAAAAGATCCGCCCCAACAGGTCATCGGAGCTGAAGGCGCCGGTAATTTCCCCAAGGGAATGTTGGGCCTGGCGAAGGTCTTCGGCCAACAACTCACCCGCCCCCGCCAAGGTCAGCTGCGCACGACCGTGTTCCAGGGCGGCGCTGGCATGGCGCAAGGCTTCAAGATGCCGCCGGCGGGCGCTGAAGCTGCTTTCCGAGGTCTGCTCATAGCCCATGCAGGCCTTGAGGTGTTCACGCAGCAACTCCAGGCCTTCGCCCGCCGCCTTCGCGCTCAGGCTGATGGTCACATGGCCGTCGTTGCTGACCTCAAGGACAATCGCTTCCCCGGTCAGGTCGGCCTTGTTGCGGATCAAGGTGACTTTCGCTGGATCCGGGCGGACTTCGAGGAATTCAGGCCACAAGGCAAATGGATCGTCCGCTTCCGGTGCGGTGGCATCCACCACCAGCAGGACCCGATCGGCTTCACCGATGGCCTTGAGCGCCCGCTCAACGCCGATTTTTTCCACCTGGTCATCAGTGTCGCGCAAACCTGCGGTATCCACTACGTGCAGTGGCATGCCATCGATGTGGATATGTTCACGCAATATGTCCCGGGTGGTGCCGGCGATCTCGGTGACAATCGCCGCCTCGCGCCCGGCCAGGGCATTCAACAGGCTCGACTTGCCGGCATTCGGCCGCCCAGCGATCACCACGGTCATCCCATCGCGCAGCAAGGCGCCCTGCCCGGCTTCGCGCAGTACTGTGGATAACTCATCGCGCACTTTATCCAGCATGCTCAGCACGTGACCATCGGCCAGGAAGTCGATTTCCTCTTCCGGGAAATCAATCGCCGCCTCGACGTAAATCCGCAGGCCAATCAATTGTTCGGTGAGGTTATGCACACGCAGGGAAAACGCACCCTGCAAGGACCGCAATGCGTTGCGTGCCGCTTGTGCCGAACTGGCTTCGATCAAATCGGCGATCGCCTCGGCCTGGGCCAGGTCGAGCTTGTCGTTGAGGAATGCCCGTTCACTGAACTCACCCGGCCGGGCCAGGCGACAGCCCAGTTCCAGGCAACGCTTGAGCAGCATGTCCAGCACGATGGGGCCGCCATGCCCTTGCAGTTCCAGTACGTCTTCGCCGGTGAACGAATTCGGCCCCGGGAAATATAACGCCAGCCCCTCGTCGAGGACCTGCTGGTCATCACTGAAAAACGGGCCGTAATGAGCAAACCGCGGTTTGAGTTCACGACCGCTGATAGCCTTGGCCGCGACACTGGCCAAGGGCCCCGAAATACGGACGATGCCGACACCGCCGCGACCTTGGGCGGTGGCAACGGCGGCGATGGTTTCACGCGGAGCGCTCATAAACCGGTATCCAGACAAAAGTGACAGATAGCAAAACGCCCCACTAGGGGGCGTTTTGTGTGGTTATCCACAGAGCAAGTTACGCCTCGGCTTTTTTCGTAGCCGCTTCGATCTTACGCGTGATGTACCACTGCTGAGTGATGGACAACACGTTGTTCACAACCCAGTACAGCACAAGACCAGCCGGGAACCACAGGAAGAAGAAGGTGAAGATGATTGGCATCATTTTCATGACCTTCGCCTGCATCGGATCCGGAGGCGTTGGGTTCAGCTGCTGCTGGATGAACATGGTCGCGCCCATGATGATCGGCAGGATGAAGAACGGATCCTTGATCGACAGGTCGGTAATCCACAGCATGAACGGTGCCTGACGCATCTCCACGCTTTCCAGCAAGACCCAGTACAGCGACAGGAACACGGGCATCTGTACAAGAATCGGCAAGCATCCACCCAGCGGGTTGATCTTCTCTTTCTTGTACAACTCCATCATGGCCTGGGACATTTTCTGCCGGTCATCGCCATGTTGCTCTTTCAGCGCGGCCAGTTTCGGCGCCACAGCGCGCATGCGAGCCATGGATTTGTAGCTGGCGGCCGACAATGGGAAGAACAGACCCTTGATCAGCATGGTCAGGAAAATGATCGACCAGCCCCAGTTACCGACGATGCTGTGGATATGTTGTAGCAGCCAGAAGATCGGCTGGGCAATGAACCACAGGAAACCGTAGTCCACGGTCAGTTCCAGGCCTGGGGACAACTCTTTCAGCACGGCCTGGCTTTTAGGGCCGGCATACAGAATGGCGCTGGTTTCGGCTTTCGCACCTGGTGCGGCAGTCAATGTCGGGCCGGTGTAGCCGATGATGAAGTTGCCTTTGCTGTCTTTACGCGTCTGGACGACGTTGCTGTCGCCTTTTTGCGGGATCCAGGCTGTTACAAAGTAGTGCTGCAGCCAGGCAACCCAGCCACCTTGGACGGTTTCCTTGAGCGGGCCCTTGTCCATGTCCTTCATGGAGACTTTCTTGTACGGCTCCGAACTTGTCCACAGGGCGGCGCCCAGGTAAGTCGCGGTGCCGGTGGCAGTGCTCGAAGACGGATCGGAGCTGGCGTCACGCTTCAATTGCGCGAACATCGCACCGGACCAGGGCTGTGCGCTCTGGTTGTCGATCAGGTAAGAGACGGTTACGTCATACAAGCCACGTTTCAAGGTGAAACGCTTGATGTAGTTGACGCCATCCTTGCTGAACTTCAGGTCCACGACCAGTTGGTCCTGACCGTCAGCCAGTTGATAAGTCTTCTTCTCGGCGGAGTAGACCGGGCGACCGGCCGGGCTCGAATCCGGGCCGTTGGTACCGATCAGGCCACTTTGGGCCAGATAGGTGCGCTCGTTACCGTTGTCGAACAACTGGAACGGGATTTCCGGATGATCCTGGCGACGCGGATACAGCGGCAGCTTCAGCTGGGCGACGTCACCACCTTGTGGATCGATTGCCAGCTCGAGCACGTCCGTCTTGATCTGGATGAGATCTTTGCTTACGGCCACGGGGGCTTCGGCGGGAGCGCTGGTATCGCTTGCCGCGCGCGGGATGTCGTCATTGCTGGCAGCATTGTTGCCAACTGGGGCATCCGGCAGGCTCGGTGCGGTATTGCTGGCTGCAACATTCTGAGTCGGCAGGGCAGCCTGGCCATAGTCCTGGTTCCATTTAAGGACCATGACGTAGGACACGATTGCCAGGGCGACGATCAGGATCGTGCGTTTGATATCCATGATTACTCGGCCATCGAAGAAGAACGGGAGGTAGGGATAGGCGGAACCGGGTCATAACCGCCGGGATTCCACGGATGACAGCGACCTAAACGACGAAAGGTCAGCCAGCCACCGCGCAGTAGGCCATGATTTTCTATGGCTTCGTACGCGTAGCAGGAACAACTGGGGTAGAAACGACAGTGACTGGCCATCAAAGGACTAATGGCATAGCGGTAAAACTGGATCGGAACGAGTGCCAGTTTACGCATCGGGACTGTCTACCCCTACAGTTTCGGTGTTGACTGCTGGTACTGGCTTGTTGCGGGCCAGACGCTTCCAGAGCTTGCCGAAATGCTGAATCAATTCGGGGTTTTCTACGTCACCCAAACCTTTGCGCGCGACGATAACAATGTCCCATCCAACCAGTGAATCCTGGTTCAGGCGAAACGATTCGCGCATCAGACGTTTGAGGCGATTGCGCTGAACAGAGAGCTTGACGCTCTTTTTCCCGATAACCAGCCCTAGTCGGGGGTGATCGAGATCGTTACTGCGCGCAAGGAGCAGGAGATTTTTCCCCGGAACCTTGCCGGTAGGGGAGTCAAAGACTGCCTTGAAATGCCGGGGTGTAAGCAGACGCTTTTCCCGACTGAAGTCCTGACTCACCTCCAGTGCCGGATTATCAAACTGCCAGACGCGCACGACCTTTGGCGCGACGACGCGACAGGACGGCACGACCGTTCTTGGTAGCCATGCGAGCACGGAAACCGTGGGTACGAGCGCGTTTGATAGTGCTTGGTTGGAAAGTACGTTTCATGTCGTGTTACCTGGTTCGTCCACAACGGGCCGGAATGGCCCCCGTTTTAAGAGACCGGGGATTCTAGAGAAAGCAAGCCTCTAGGTCAATTTCCAACCAGCGTTTCCTTTAAATAGATATCCGGACGCTGGGGCGGATTCATCACACGACGCTAGATATAGAAATAAAGAAGGGAATTATTTAAAGCTTTTCTGTAAAGCTTATAAAAGCAAGGCAGCCACCTGTCTGTGGATAACCATGCGCAGGCCTTGTAATCCGCCATGTACAGAGAATGACAACTACACGGGAAAGCAGTGGCCAGCCTGTGCTGCGCTGTCGGATAAGCTGTGTGTGGAATGCCATGTTATCCACAGGGCGGTTATCCACCGACTTTCGCCCCCACTTGTGCAACGACCTCAGGCCCGGTTATCCACAGAGCTTATCCACTGACCGCCCGTCGTCTTTCTTGCGGTTAACGCATTGATAAATCATGGGCGATCAGCAAGCTGCATGTGGATAAGTGGGCGTCTGCTCGCTACAATGGCCGCTTGTTTTTGCCTCACCGGCTTTCAACTTAGGGGATATCC